>NZ_JBQHDD010000002.1:0-896183 GCF_052068055.1 Micromonospora sp. L32
CCAGTCCGGGGTATAAATCATAATTGGCACTGGCTTTTCAAGCACCCTGTTGAGTTCTCAAAGAACAACCACACACCATCCGAAAGCTCCACACCGTGGAACCCCCGTCTGGGGCAACCTCTCTAACTTACCCGGTCCGACTTTCGCTGTCAACCTCGCGTTCGAGGTGATCAACTTGGTACGGCCCGATCCACGCTGACGCTCACCGTGTCCGGTGGTCGTTTCTGTCGTGGGAAGTCGGCAGACCGGCCGATCGCCGCTTCGCGGCCACCCGCCCGGCTCCCTGCCGGCTTTCGAACTCTACCCGGTCGGTCTCGCGATCGCAACCCCGTCTTCCGGGGTGTCTCGCACCGCCCGCTCCTCAGCCTCGCTCGGCGTCTCCGCCACGAGCCTGGTACCCGCTCTCGGCCGGTTTGTCCGGCCTCCCGCGTGCAGAGAGAAAGTTACGCGGACTGGCCCGGAGAAGGCAAATCAATGATCGTCATTGGCGGATCCGGCGTGCGGTCCGGCGCCCCGCCGGCGTACCCGATCGGATCGGCGCGCCGGCCGGCCCGGCGGCGTGCCAGAGTGGCTGCCATGGATCCCGTGTCCCGATCCCCGGCGGTCACCCTCGCCGACGAGGCGCTGCTCGGACTCCTGGCGCCCTTCTGGCAGCTGGTGATCGCCGCGGTCGTGCTCGCCGTCGTCGTGCTCTCGATCGCCCGGCTGGCCCGGCGCGGCCGGTCCCGGATGACCACCGCGTTGCTCGTCACCGCCGCCGCGATCGTCGGCCTGACCGTGATCGGCGTACTCGTCCAGGGATGACCGGCGCTCAGAGCCGCCGGTTGGCGAGGCTGGGCAGCTCGGTACGGATGGTGTGCAGGCGGTCGAGGTCCAGCTCGACCACGCTCAGCCCAGGGCCGTCGGGCACCTGGCCGAGCACCGTCCCCCACGGGTCGACCACCATGCTGCGCCCGAAGCAGGTGCGCTCCGGCTCGTGGTCACCGATCTGACCGGCAGCGGCCACGAAGCACTGGTTCTCGATGGCCCGCGCCCGCAGCAGCACCTCCCAGTGGTCCCGGCCGGTGTGCATCATGAACGCGGCCGGCACGACCAGGAGCTGCGCTCCCCCGTCGACGGCCAGCAGCCGGTAGAGCTCGGGGAAGCGCAGGTCGTAGCAGATCGACAGACCGACCCGCAGACCCTCGACGTCGACGACCACCGGCTGGTCGCCCGGGGCGACCGTCGCCGATTCGAGGTACGACACCCGCCCCGGGATCTCCACGTCGTACAGGTGGATCTTGCGGTAGCTGGCGGCGAGCGAGCCGGAGCGGTCGAACACCAGGGAGGTGTTCCAGGTGTGCGCCGGATCCGGGCCGGCCTCGTGGAACGAGCCCGCCACCACCCAGATGCCGAGCCGCTCGGCGACGCCGGCGAAGAAGGTGCCCACCGTGCCGTCCACCGGCTCCGGCTCCGGCATCGCCTTGGCGGGGCCGAGGTAGTCGACGTACTCCGGGAGGACCGCGAGATCCGCGCCGGCCGCGGCGGCCCTGACCAGCAGGGCCTCGGCGGCGGCCAGGTTGGCCGCCCGGTCGTCGCGGGCGTTGAGCTGGCAGACGGCGACGCGCATGGAGATGAGGGTACGGGCGGACGACGGCCGGGGACAGCGTCAGACGCTGGCGAGCACCAGGGCGCCGGCGGCGAACCCGAGACCGGCCAGCTGCACCGGCCGGAGCCGTTCCCGGTCCACCGCGAGCGCGAGCAGCACGGTGCTGGCCGGGTAGAGCGCCGCGATCGCGGCGACCACGCTCAGGTGGCCACGGGCCGCGGCGGCCAGGTATAGCGCGTTGGCGGCGCTGTCGAGCAGGCCGGCGGCGGCCGCCCAGCCGAGTACTCGCGGACCGATCCGCAGGCGTACGCCGGTGCCGACCGCGAGCGCGACACCGAAGACGATGGAGCTGAGCCGCAGCGCCAGCACCGGCCACATGCCGGCGGCCGGACCGGCCTGGCCGAGCAGGGCGAAGAAGACGCCGAAGAGCGCCCCGGCGGTGAGGGCCAGCCCGATCACCCGGGTGGACACCGCGCCGCGCGCGCCACCCTCGCCGAGGCTGACCAGGGCGATGGCGAGCACGGCCAGCCCCGCCCCGCAGAGCGCGAGGGTGCCGGGCCAGCGGGCGGTCAGCAGCCCGGCGATGATCGGCACCACCGCGGCGGTGATCGCCGTGACCGGCGCCACCACGGCCATCATCCCGGCGGCGAGGGCCCGGTAGAGCAGCATCACCCCGGCGGCGCCGGCGACGCCCGCACCGAGCCCCCACGCCAGGTCGACGGCGGTGGGGGTGCCGGGTACCACCAGCACCAGCAGGAGCAGCAGCGGCACGCTCAACACCTGGGAGACCACGGTGACGGCGACCGGGTCGGCGCGGCGGGACGCCTTGCCGCCCGAGAAGTCGGCCGTGCCGAAGGCGACCGCGGACACCGCCGCCAGCATGATGGGGAACATCGGACGGTCCTACCAGACGACGGGCGGACCCGGCCAGTGTGATCCCGTACCGAACGACGGCACGGCCACCAGTGGTGGCCGTGCCGTCGTCGTCAGTGTGGTGCGCCGGTCAGGCGGACTTCTCCTCGCGCTCCCGGCGGGCCCGGCGGCCGGTGAACTCCCGCGGGACGATGGTCGGGTTGACGTTCTCCAGGACCACCTCGCGGGTGATCAGCACGCGGGCGGCGTCCGGGTTGCTCGGCACCTCGTACATCGCGGAGAGCAGGACCTCCTCGATGATGGCGCGCAGGCCACGGGCACCGGTGCCGCGCAGCATCGCCTGGTCGGCGATCGCCTCCAGCGCCGGCTCGTCGAACTCCAGCTCGACCCCGTCCAGCTCGAAGAGCCGCTGGTACTGCTTGACCAGCGCGTTGCGCGGCTCGGTGAGGATCCGGACCAGGGCGCTGCGGTCCAGGCTGCGCACGTTGGTGATCACCGGCAGCCGGCCGACGAACTCGGGGATCAGCCCGAACTTGAGCATGTCCTCCGGCATCACCTGGCTGAAGATGTCGTCGGTCGACCGCTCGGAGACCGACCGGAGCCGGGCGCCGAAGCCGGTGCCGCCGTGGCCGGTGCGGGCCTCGATGATCTGGTCGAGACCGGCGAAGGCGCCACCGCAGATGAACAGCACGTTGGTGGTGTCGATCTGGATGAACTCCTGGTGCGGGTGCTTGCGTCCGCCCTGCGGCGGCACGTTGGCCACCGTGCCTTCCAGCATCTTCAGCAGCGCCTGCTGGACGCCCTCGCCGGAGACGTCCCGGGTGATCGACGGGTTCTCCGACTTACGGGCGATCTTGTCGACCTCGTCGATGTAGATGATGCCGGTCTCGGCGCGCTTGATGTCGTAGTCCGCGGCCTGGATCAGCTTGAGGAGGATGTTCTCCACGTCCTCGCCGACGTACCCGGCCTCGGTCAGCGCGGTGGCGTCGGCGATGGCGAACGGGACGTTCAGCATCCGGGCCAGCGTCTGCGCCAGGTGGGTCTTGCCGCAACCCGTCGGGCCGAGCAGCAGGATGTTGGACTTGGCCAGCTCGACGGCGTCGCTGCCGGAACCCGGCGCGCCGGCCGCCTCGGCCTGGATCCGCTTGTAGTGGTTGTAGACCGCGACGGCGAGCGCCTTCTTGGCCTGGTCCTGACCGACGACGTAGTTGTCGAGGAACTGGCAGATCTCCATCGGCTTGGGAAGCTCTTCCCACTTCACCTCGCCGGACTCGGCCAACTCCTCCTCGATGATCTCGTTGCAGAGATCGATGCACTCGTCGCAGATGTAGACCCCGGGGCCCGCGATGAGTTTCTTGACCTGCTTCTGCGACTTGCCACAGAAGGAGCACTTCAGTAGGTCGCCGCCGTCACCGATCCGTGCCACCTACGTTCTCCCTGCACTCGTCGGCCGGAACGCCGGCCCTGACCTGCGGGCGCCGCGCGCCCGTCCGTCTCGATCCCTGCCGCCGGCCCGACCCGGCCAGCGGTACGGAACCGACGTTACCCGCTGACGGAGGTTTCTCCGACCCCCAAAACGGGTGTGTCAGAGGTCGGCCGGAAACGACGCTCCGACCGACCTCCGACCCGGTACTGCTCAGGTAGCGGCCTGGGCCGCCAGGAGACCCTTCTTGCGGCTGGTCAGGATCGTGTCGACCAGCCCGTACTCCTTGGCCTCCTCGGCCGTCATGATCTTGTCCCGGTCGATGTCCTTGCGGACCTGCTCGATCGGGCGGTTGCAGTGCCGGGAGAGCATGTCCTCCAGCTGGGTCCGCATCCGCAGGATCTCCCGGGCCTGGATCTCGATGTCCGAGCCCTGCCCGTAGCCGCCCTCGGTGGCCGGCTGGTGGATGATGATCCGCGAGTTCGGCAGCGCCATCCGCTTGCCCGGGGTGCCGGCCGACAGCAGGACCGCCGCCGCGCTGGCCGCCTGACCCAGGCAGACGGTGGAGATGTCCGGACGGACGTACTGCATGGTGTCGTAGATCGCCGTCATCGCGGTGAACGAGCCACCCGGCGAGTTGATGTACATGATGATGTCGCGGTCCGGGTCGGTGCCCTCGAGCGTCAGCAGCTGCGCCATCACGTCGTTGGCGGACGCGTCGTCCACCTGGACGCCGAGGAAGATGATCCGGTCCTCGAAGAGCTTGTTGTACGGGTTGGACTCCTTGACCCCGTACGACGTGCGCTCGACGAACGACGGCAGGACGTAGCGGTTGTGCACGGCCGCGAACTGGGGCGGCAGGCTCAGATCGGTCATCGTCAGCTCCTCAGCTCAGGGTCCCGGCGCCATCCGGAACCTGAGCGGCCCCGATGATCACCTTGTCGATGAAGCCGTAGTCCATGGCCTCCTGGGCGGTGAACCAACGGTCCCGGTCCGAGTCCGCCTCGATCTGCGCCTGGCTCTGGCCGGTGTGGTGCGCGACCCGCTCCTGGAACATCCGCTTGGTGTAGAGCATCTGCTCGGCCTGGATCGCGATGTCGGAGGCCGTGCCGCCGAGACCACCGGACGGCTGATGCATCATGATCCGCGCGTGCGGGAGGGCGTACCGCTTGCCCTTCGTGCCGGCGCAGAGCAGCAGCTGGCCCATCGAGGCCGCCATGCCCATCGCCACGGTCGACACGTCGTTGTCGATGAACTGCATGGTGTCGTAGATCGCCATGCCGGAGTAGACCGAGCCACCCGGCGAGTTGATCCAGAGGTTGATGTCGCGGTCCGGGTCCTCCGCCGCGAGCAGCAGCAGCTGCGCGCAGATGCGGTTGGCGACCTGGTCGGTCACCTCGCTGCCCAGGAAGATGATCCGCTCCTTGAGCAACCGGTTGTAGACCGAGTCGTCGAGGTTGCCAATGGAGTCGCCACCGCGGGCCTCGATCGCCCGGAGCGACTTCTTGGGGATGTGCATGTCGGTCATGGCAGCCCTTCGCTCTCCGTACCGTCCTCACCGACACTAACCGCTCAGCCGGGTGATCGACTCCCGGTCGGGGCACTGTTCGCTCTCAGCGCAGTTGTGCCTCCGACCTACCCGGAAAACGGTTTCGGCCGCCGTCCACCGCAACGGGCGGACGGCGGCCTACCGGGGAAGATCAGTGCTCGTGGTCGTGCTCGTGAGCCTGCTCGCTCTCGGCCCGCAGCGCCTCGAGGGTGACCTCGTTGCCGGCGGTGTCCTTGATCTTGATCTTCTCCATGACGGCGGCGAGGGCCTTGCCACGACGGACGTCACCGAAGACGGCGGCGGCCGCGCCGGAGCGCACCAGCTGGTCGTAGTACTGCTGCGGCGCCATGCCGGCGCGCTGCGCGCGGTGGACGATCTCGTGGCCGAACTCGTCGTCGGAGACCTGGACGTCCTCGGCGTCGGCCAGCGTGTCCAGCAGGAGCTGGATCTTGACGCCCTCGGTCGCCGCCTCGTTCAGCTCGGCGTCGATCTGCTCCTCGGTCTTCTCCTCGGCGGCGAGGTACTCCTCCAGCGAGGCGCCGATCCGCTCCAGCTGGTCGATCATCGCCGCCTTGCGGCTCTCGACCTCCTCGCGGACGACACCCTCCGGCGCCGGCACCTCGGCGGCCCCGACGAGCTGCTCCAGGGCCTTGTCCCGGGCGGCGTAGATCTGCTCGACCCGCTTGCCCCGGGTGACCCGCTCGCGCAGGTCGTCGCGGAGCTCGGCGATGGTGTCGAACTCGCTGGCCATCTGGGCGAAGTCGTCGTCCAGCTCCGGCAGCTCCTTCTCCTTGACCGTGCGGACGGTCACCGCCACCTCGGCGTCCCGGCCGGCGAAGTCGCCGCCCACGAGCTGGGTGGTGAAGGTGGTGCTCTCGCCGGCGGCGAGGCCGACCACGGCCTCGTCCAGCCCCGGCAGGAGCTGCTTGCTGCCGACCTCGTGCGAGATGTTGCTGGCCGAGCCGCCCGGCACCTCCTCGCCGTCGACGGTGGCGTTCAGGTCGATCTGGACGTAGTCACCCTCCTGGGCGGCCCGCTCGACCGTCTTCAGGGTGGCGAACCGCTCGCGCAGGCTCTTGACCTGCTCGTCGATCTCGCTGTCGTCGATCTGCAGCTCGTCCACGGTCACCTCGACGGTGGCCGGGTCCGGCAGGGTGATCTCCGGGCGGACGTCGACCTCGGCGGTGAAGTTGAGCGAGTCACCGTCGTTGAACTCGGTGATCTCGACCTCCGGGCGGCCGAGGGTCTTCAGGTCGTGCTCACGGACCGCCGCGAGGATGTTCTGCGGGATGGCCTCCTGCACCGCCTCGTTGAGGACGGTGCCCCGGCCCACCCGCTGGTCGATGACGGCGGCCGGCACCTTGCCCCGGCGGAAGCCGGGAACCTGCACCTGCGAACCGATCTCCCGGTACGCCTTCCTGAGGCTCGGCTCGAGCTCGACGAACGGCACCTCGATGGCGAGCCGCACGCGCGTCGGGCTCAGAGTCTCGACGGTGCTCTTCACAGGCGTACTCCTTGACGGATCTCAGTTTGAGTCTGGGCGTGTTTGCGCGCATCGAGTGTAGGCGAGCCGGGCTGCTGCTCCGGCAGCGCCCGGGTACCGCGCGACAAAAATCGGCGACGGCCCGGGCGACCCGGCCGGCGGACGACAGTCGGGGTGGCGGGATTTGAACCCACGGCCCCTCGCTCCCAAAGCGAGTGCGCTACCAAGCTGCGCCACACCCCGTGGCGACGAGAAGTGTATGCCGTCGGCACCGGCCGGAGGTGCCGGGGAGGCCCCCAACCCGCCGAACCCCCACCAACCGGACGGCCCCGGGCCGCCTGGCGGCGGCCGCCCTGGCCGCACTTTCGGAGAAAGAGTGGCCTCCGGGCGATGCGAGGCCACTCCCTTCTCTTGAAGTGCGCGGAGCACGGGAGGGGACGCGTGGATATGCCTGTGCGCGGTGGGTGGGGCGACCGGGTAGGCTGTCGGCGCGTCCCGTCGTGGCGGGGCGACTGCGGGCGTAGCTCAATGGCAGAGCTTCAGTCTTCCAAACTGACGGTGCGGGTTCGATTCCCGTCGCCCGCTCCAAAAGACCTCCGGCCCAGCTCGGAGGCACTTCCCCCCGATCCTGCGCCGGCGGGCCACTGCACTTGATCTTGCCGGCCACACCTGGGCCGCCAGCTGTCGCGGCCAGCTTGGCGCGCCGGCCGATCCAAGCCTTGCCTCCGACGGGGCGCTCTGGTTTCTGGGATGGGCAGCCATCCCGCCCACCGTCGAACCAGCGGAGCCGAGCAGCCCAGCGCCACCAGTGTGTGGGTCGACGGTGGACGGGATGGCACGGGAGCGGGGCCTCGGTACAGTCACGGCGATTCCGGGGTGGTGACGACGTGGCAGAGGTCGACAAGGCAGTCGAGCGCATCCGGGCGACGGGGGCATATCGGCTGCTCGTCGTCGGATACCGCTGCCTATTGCTCGGGCCGCTCATGATGGGTGTGTCCATCGGCGTGATAGCCCTCTGGTCCCGGAAGCCACCACTGGCGTTCGTCCCGATCATCATCACGTTCGCGACGGTGTTTGTCGGGGCGGCCGCCGTATGGGTTGGGCTGCTAACCCTGTACTCCCGTCGGCTGATGCCACGTGGCGGCACCAATCGACACGCCGCCCTGATGAAGGCCCTGCGGCGGGACCTGACGGCGCCAGTGAGGCGGGGCAAGTAGCGGCACGGGTACAGTCCCCGGCCGCGTGCCGAATCCGCCCGGTGGCGCAGCCTGCTGGCGAGCACGGTCCTCGCCGTCCTCGTCGTCGCCGCCTGGTTGAGGCCGCAGTCGACCACTCTGTACACCTGGCTCCTCGACCAGCCCCAGCCTGTGCGCCGACACACGATCGTCCGGCCATCGTGGTCGCCGTCGGTCCGTCGCGCACTTCCGTTTCGGCCGGCGGACGGAGCCGGGCGGTCGATCAGGTCTGCTGCATCGGCTGCGTACGATGCGGAGCCGGGCAACTCATGGGCGTGGAGGTATCGACCGATGGCAGGCCAGCAGGACGGGTTCGCCCTCGGCGTCGACCTCGGCACCTCCAACACCGTGGCTGTGCTGCGCTGGCCGGACGGCCGGACCCGGCCACTGCTCGTCGACGGCCAGCCGATCCTCCCCTCCGGCGTGTACGCCGACGCCGACGGGCGGCTGCACGTCGGCCGGGACGCGCAGCGGCTGGCGCAGGCCGACCCGGCCGGGTACGAGCCGAATCCAAAGCGGCGGGTGGACGAGCCGAGCGTGTCGCTGGGCGGGCGGCCGTACCCCCCGGCGGAGCTGCTGGCGGCGACCCTGCGCGCGGTGGCGGAGTCGGCGGTCGCGGCGGCCGGCTTCCTGCCCCCGGCGGTGGTCACCTACCCGGCGGCCTGGGAGGCGCCCCGACGGCAGGTGCTGCACGAGGCGCTGGCACTCGCCGGCTGGCCCACGGCCGCCGAGCACACCATGTCCGGGCCGATCCCGCCCGGGACCCGCCTGCTACGGGAGCCGGTGGCCGCCGCCCGCTACTACACCGACATGCTGCGCCGGCCGGTGCCGGTCGGCGGCGCGGTCGCGGTCTTCGACTTCGGCGGCGGCACGTTGGACGTCGCCGTGGTTCGCAACGAGGGCGCCGACCCGTGGGGGGACTCCGGCTTCACCGTGATCTCCACCGGCGGGGTGGCCGACCTGGGCGGGCTGGACCTGGACGCCGCCCTGGTGGGCCGGCTCGGGGAGCTGGTCGCCGACGCCGATCCGGCACGGTGGGCCCGGCTGACGACGCCGGAGACGGCCACCCAGTGGCGGGACCGGCAGCAGCTCTGGGACAACGTGCGCGGGGCGAAGGAGATGCTGTCGCGGGCCATTGTCGCCCCGGTCGCCGTACCGGGGGTGGAGACGGCGGCGCGGCTGGACCGGGCCGACCTGGAACGGCTCGCCACTCCCCTGCTGGCCCGGGCGGTGGCGGAGACCCGCGAGGTGATCGCCGCCGCGGGACTCACCCCGGAGCGGCTGGCCGGGCTCTTCCTGGTCGGCGGCTCGTCCCGGATACCGCTGGTGGCCCGGATGCTGCACGCCGAGCTGGGCATCGCGCCGACCGTGCTGGAACAACCCGAGCTGCCGGTCGCCGAGGGGGCGCTGACCGACCTGCCGATGCCCCGCCCACAGTCCCGGCCGGCACCGGTCGCCGCCGGAGCACCCGGCCACGCCCCGGCGGCGGCAGCGGCACCCGGAGGACCCGGGCACGCGGCGCCGCATGGGACGCCGGGCCGAGCGGCGACGCCGCATCAGACGCCGGGGCAGGCGCCAGGGACGCACGCGTCACCCGGCGACGCGGCGGCGCACGGAACGCCGGGCCAACCGGCGACGCCCCATCAGACGCCGGGGCACGCACCGGCGACGCCGCACCAGGCGCCGGGGCACGCGCCGGCGGCACACGGGTCGGCCGGCGACGCGGCGGGAGTGGCCGATGCGACGGCGAAGACGGCGACGGCGGCGACCCTCCCCCGGCCGGCACCGACCCGGCCCGACCCGTACCTGCCCGGGCAGGCGGTGTCGCCGGCAGCCGGGACGGTGGCGGGCTGGCCGGGCGTACCCCAATCGGCTCCGCCGGTGTCGCCGGCACCCGGCGGTGGTCCGACCGGGCCGGGACGGTCCCGGCGGGGGCTGTGGATCGCGCTCGGCGCGGGCCTCGCGGTCGTCGGGGTGCTGGCCGCGACCGTGCTGTGGCTGACCCGGGACCGCTACCCGGCGCTGGAGTTCCGGACCCTGGAGGTGGTGGCCACGCCGAAGGCCGGCGCGGAGCGCGCGACCGCCGTGTTCACCTCGGTCCTGGACGACCGCGCCTATCTCGCCCACCAGCTGGCCGACGACCGGCTGGAGGTGGTGGCGGTCGACGCGGGCAGCGGGGACGAGCTGTGGCGCAAGGTCACCCCGGTCGGCGCGCAGCGGTGGGCCGGGATCCGCGCGCTGCCCGGCGGGGTCGCGGTCCTCGCGGACGCGTCCGGCGACAGCACGCCGCGCGACCTGCTGGTCCTCGACGCCGGCTCCGGCGACCAACGGTGGCGGCTCTCCGTGCACGGCGACGACGACCTGCACTACACCCGGGACACGGTGGTCTGGGTCGACCGGACCGGCGACCGCCTGGTCGGCCTGCGGATGCGCGACGGCCACGAGGAGTGGCTCCAGGACAGCCCGCGCGACGAGTACGGCGGCAAGCGGACCCGGGTGGTGCGGGTCAGCACCCCGGAGGCGTTGGGCGGTGCCGGGTTCGTCACCGGCGCGCCCACGGCGCCCTGGCTCGGTACCGGCGGCCGGCTGGTGCAGGTGGGCGCCGACCGGTCGGTCCGGTTGATCGACATGGACAGCGGTGACGTGCTGCGCAGCCGGCCCAACGTGGCCGACGTCGACGACCTGGTGGTGGCGCACGCCGACCGGCTGTACGTCACCGAGGACGAGCGCGGTTACCGGCTGCTCGGGTACGACCTGGCCAGCCTCGGCGAGCCGGACGTGCTCCACACCGCCCCCGACGACGGGCGACGGCCGCAGTCGCTGGTCGCCTGCGGCGAGCACCGGGCCTGCCTGCTGGAGGTGCCGGACGGCGAGACCGCGAATACCGAGGTGGTGGCGGCGACCGAGGGCAAGGGCAGCCGGCACTGGCCGGCCCCGGAGGCCGACGGGCTGGTGCCGGTCGGCGAGCACCTGTTGGCCCGGCGGGACTCCCCGCAGTACGCCGTCACCCTCTTCGACGCCGACGGCAGGGCGGTGCTGCCCGACCGGGACGGCGTGGCGGTCCGGTTGGACGCCGGCAACGTGCTGGTCTTCGCGGAGCCGCCGAGCACCGCCGAGGACGACCGCAGCCTCGCCGGCATGGCGGTGGGCGGAAAGTCGCCGTTCGAGATGGGTGAGCTCAAGGACGTCCGCAGCGAGTCCTGCTCGTGGAACGCCTCGGTGATCGCCTGCGGCCGGGAGAAGGACTTCGTGCTGTACCGCTTCGCCGGGGACGACTGAGCCCCACGGCCGGGGCCGACTGCGGCGGACGGTCGGCGGACGAGTCGTTTTCCCCCGGTTCGCCCTGGGTAGGGCAGTCGGCATGGAGACGAAGACGAACGCGTACCTGGTCGGTGGCCCCCGTGACGGCAGCACCCAGCAGGCGGAGAGCGCCCTGCTGGAGATCGAGCTGGACGGCATGATCCACCGCTACGTGCGCACCACGAAGCAGCACGGCGAGGACGGCACGGTCTACAACTACGACGGCATGGTCGCGCCGGACGGCGGGCAGCCCGGCGTCGAGGACCCGGCGGCCCGGGTCGCCTCGCCCAAGTCGGACGCGGAAGGGCACGGCACGGCGTGACGGCGCGGCCGGGGCGCGGATGAACCGCGGCCGGCGGGGTAAGCACCGCCGGCCTGGTGGAGAACGACCCGTTGTCGCGGCCTCCCGCGACCGGAGTCGCGGGCGGGTCGGCCCCGGCCGATCCGCCCGCGACGTACGTCAGTTGCCGGTGACGAAGTTCCAGACCGACACGACCCACTCGGTCTGCTGGAGGTAGGCGACCCCGACGCCGACCAGGAAGATCGCGGTCACCAGGTGCGCGCCGCGTGCGCCGCGCCGGATCCGGCCCAGCTGACGCTCCCAGATCACCCGCCCGATCAGGCGGGAGAGCGCGAACAGGCCGACCGCCACGAGCAGGCTCAGCACGAAGGTGAGCAGCGGCGCGCCCAGGTCGCCCCGCCCGGAGATGGCCCAGATCCCCCAGCAGACGAAGGCGAAGAGCGCCCCCGCCATGCTCCACTCGCGGCCCTGGCGCAGCTGCGCCAGGTGCCAGCTCATCGGCCGGCGCGGCGCCGGCTCGTTCCAGGTGTGCTCGTCGGCACCCACGGTGGGGAACTGCTCGGTGCGTGGGGTGCGCGGCCGCCCGACGGAGGCGACGCCGGGGCGGAACGCGTCCCGCTGCGGCGGCACCCCGACACCGGGCTGCGGCGGCACCTCGACTGTCCGCTCCGCCCACGGTTGTGTCTGGTCTGCCATCTCGTGTCCTCCCCTGACCGGTGCCGGCCTCCGGCCGGCCCGCCGTCTTCGAGGGTAGCCAGCCGGCAAATCGGTCGCCGCCCCGCCGACGATGGGCTAGACAGGGGCGATGACCCACCCCGTCGCCGACGTGCAGGTCCCGGCCGCGTCCGACTTCGACGAGATCGCCGACCTGATGGGTGACGCGTTCCACAACGCGTTCGACACCGACGCCCGGGAGGCCGAGCGGGGCATCTTCGAGCCGGCCCGGTCGCTGCTGGTCCGCGACGGGGGTCGACCGGTGGCGCACGCCTCCGCCTTCACCCGGACGCTCACCGTCCCCGGGGCGACGGTGGCGGCGGCGCACGTCACCATGGTCGCGGTGGCCGTCACCCACCGCCGCCGGGGGCTGCTCAGCACGCTGATGGGTCGCCAGCTTCGGGAGATCTACGACACCGGCCGGGAGCCGGTCGCGGTGCTGTGGGCCAGCGAGGGACGGATCTACCCCCGGTTCGGCTACGGCCTGGCCGCGCAGCGCCTCGCCGTCGAGTGCCCGGCCACCGCCGAGCTGCGGCTGCCAGAGCCGGCGTCCGCGGCGGGCACTCTCCGCCTGGCCGACCCGGTCGCGTCGCAACCCGAGCTGGCCCGGGTGTACGACCGGGTGCGCCCGGACCGCCCCGGCTGGTCGGACCGGGACGAGCGCTGGTGGCGGTACGTGCTGGCCGACCCGACCGCCTGGCGGGGCGGGGCGACCCCGCGCCGGGCGTTGCTGCACGAGGGGCCGGACGGCGTGGACGGGTACGCGCTCTGGCGGACCCGGGAGGAGTGGGACCAGCGCGGGCCGCGCGGCCAGGTACGGGTGGACGAGGTGGTCGCCACCGACCCCGAGGCGTACCTGGCGCTGTGGCGGACGCTCTTCTCGATCGACCTGACCCGGCAGCTCTCCTGCGGCCGGGTCGCCGTGGACGAGCCGCTGCTGCGCCTGGTGGACGAGCCCCGCCGGCTCGGCGCCCAGTTGGTCGACGCGCTCTGGGTGCGGGTGGTGGACGTCCCGGCCGCGCTGGCCGCCCGCCGGTACCCGACCGCCGTCGACGTGGTGGTCGACGTCACCGACGAGCTGCTACCGGAGAACACCGGGCGCTGGCGGCTCACCGGCGGCCCCACCGGCGCGGTGTGCGTCCGCACCGACGACCCGGCGGAGCTGGCCTGCGACGTACGCGGCCTCGGCGAGCTGTACCTCGGCGGCGTGGCACCGGCCGCGCTGGCCGCCACGGGCCGGCTCCGCGAGCTGCGTCCCGGCGCGCTCGCCGCCGTCGGACCGGCCTTCGGCTGGCACCGCGCCCCGGGGGCGATGGAGGTCTTCTGAGCGCCGGCGGGGCCACCGGGGCCGGTGCGGGCGGTACGGTCGGCTGATGGCGGATGCGGAGCGACGGCGACGCCGGCTGCGGCACCAGCCGGACGGGGTGGCCGGGGACGGCGACGGCCCGACGGCGGCCACGGGCGAGGTGCACGACGGCACGCCCGCGCCCCGGGCGCGGCGCGGCGGCGGGGCCGAGGAGAGCGAGCGGGGCCTGCGGGGGCTGGTCGGTTCCGGTTCCTCGCAGGTGGGGGTCGGCGCGGCGCTGCGGGCCCGGGACGCCGCCCGGCCGACCGACGAGGACCTGGCCGAGGCGGAGGCCCGGCTGGTGATCGTGCGCCGCAACTGGGTGCCCCGCGAGGACCTGCCCCGCTCCGGCCGGTGACGGCCGAGGCCGGCCCGCACGGGCCGGCCTCGAACGGGGACCGGCCCGGTGGGGCCGGGTCAGTCGACGGTCAGGGCAGCTCGGGGAGCTGGCGGGTGCGCTCGTACTCGGCCATCTGGGCGATCCGGCGGGAGTGCCGCGGGTTGCCCGAGAAGGGCGTGGTGAGGAACGCCTCGACGATGGCGGTCGCCTCGTCCAGGGTGTGCTGGCGGGCGCCGACGGCCACCACGTTGGCGTCGTTGTGCTCCCTGCCGAGCTGGGCGGTCTCGACGTTCCAGGCCAGCGCCGCCCGGACGCCGGCGATCTTGTTGGCGGCGATCTGCTCGCCGTTGCCGGAGCCGCCGATGACCACCCCGAGGCTGCCCGGGTCGTTGACCACCCGGTCACCGGTGTGCAGGCAGAAGGCCGGGTAGTCGTCGTCCGGGTCGAAGGCGTGCGGCCCGACGTCCACCAGCTCGTAGCCCTGCTTGGCCAGGTGGTTGGCCAGGTGCACCTTCAACTCGAAACCGGCGTGGTCGGATCCCAGGTAGACGCGCATACCGCGCAGTCTGTCAGGCCCCGCCCCGGCACGTCGCGCGGGCGGCGAACCGGGGCGGATTCGTCACAGCGTCACCGGGGCAGCTCGGCGACGACCAGGCCGCCGCGGGCCTTCGGGGTGAACCAGGTGCTCTTGCGGGGCATCTTCTCCCGGGCCAGGTTCACCGCGACGAAGTCGTCCACGGTCACCGGGGCGATGAGGATCGCCAGCTCGGCCCGGCCGGCGTCGACCTCGCCGGTCAGCCAGCTCGCCGGGTAGTCGCCGCCGACGTAGGTGATCCGCTTGTCGCCCGGGTCGAGGCCGAGCGCATCGCGCAGCAGCAGCCGCTCGACCAGCGCGTGGTCCAGGTTCTCCAGCCGGGCGGCCCCCTCGTCGTGCGGCAGCGTGACCGCGTACCCCTGGCCGGACAGCCGGAGGTGGACGGTGCCGCCGGCCGGCGGGACCTCGACCGGGCCGTCGATCGGGGTGATCGTCGCGCCGGCGGCGCGCAGCCGGTCGAGCAGCTCGTCTCCGGTGGTGGTCAGCTCGCTGACCAGCCGGTTGTAGGGCTGGATGGCGACCGACGCCGGGGTGGTGACCACCGACAGGAAGCGGGGCAGGCCGCCGGTCTGCGCGGCCAGGCTGCGGTGGTTGCCGTCGGCGACCACCAGCTCGCCGCCGCCGGCCAGCGCGGTCAGCTCGTCCTGCTGCGGGCCGGGGCCGAGCAGCCAGATGGCGTGCGTCCGGCCGGCCTGGTCGGTGTCGGTCGCGGCGGGCGCGCCGGCGGACTCGGTCGCCGCCGCGAGCGCGGCGTGCAGCTCGTCGCCCCGCCCGGTCTGGAGCAGGAGTACGGGTGAGAGCAGGTGCCCCAGCGCCTCGGCGAGGGCCACCCGCTCGCGCACCTTGGCGATGAAGACGTCCTCGTTGCGGATGACCAGGCCGGGCTCGTCGGCGCTGGTGGAGATCTGGTCGGTGTCCACCATGGCGAAGAGCCCGTACGCCGACTCCTCGCCCGGCGCGCTGATCCGGTAGAGCACCACGACCTGCTCGGCCGGGGTGTAGCTGCCGTCGGCCTTGGCCTCGGCGAGGCGGGCCACCGCGTCGCCGAGCGCGTCGAGGAAGGACTTGCCGAGGCTCTCCGGCGCCCGGTGGGGCATCTCGATGCCGAGGGCACTGTGCGGGTTCGCCTCGATGATCGCGGTGATTTCCGCGTCGTCGGCGAACTCGTCGTAGTTCTGCGCGCCGGTGCCGCCAGTGGTGATCCAGGCCCGGGCGATCGGATGCACGACCGTCATGCCCGTTGACGCTACCGGCGTCGGCCGCCCGGACGACGCGGACCCCGCGCCGGGTCCACCAGATGAACCGGTCATCCCCGCTCGGCCGGCTCCTTGACGCGGCGGTGCCGTCCGGTCTGGTTGGGGACGGGCGCGCCGCGGCCCGCGGGCGCGGAGCCACCCGGGCAGCCCGGCCGGGCGCCGGGCGGGGTGGCCCGGCAGGTGACCGGGACCCGGGCGACGCCGACCACGATCGGCGGGGCGAGCAGGTCGACCATCTCGACGGGGAGTTCCGGGCTGACCGTCGGCCAGTGGCAGTCGTCGACCGACCAGTACGTGGTGGGGTCGGCCACCTCCTGCCCGGTCGACAGGTCGTCAGCGGACGGACGGCGGTGCTTGGCCATCGGGAAAGCCTCCGGGTCGGCCGGGTGCGGCCGCTGCGGCCGCTGCGCTGGACAACCGGAAAAACGACACCGTGCCCGGGAGGGTGACGCGGCGTCGGCGGCGGCCCCGGGCCGGCACGGCGACGGGCGTCGGAGTCGGACGCGGCCCGGCGCGGTCAGCGGGTCCCTCGAGGGGCGAACCCGGTACGCGGACGCTGTGGAGCTGATGTCGTGAACGAATCACCGACCAGCGACGCGGTGAATCGTTCACGTCATCAGCTCGACAGGAGCGCCACACCGTCCTCGCCCCCGGCCGGGTCGTCGCCTCGGACCGGACGAGCGGGCCCGGGGCGACGGCCGCGGTTCAGTCGAAGATCGGGCCGAGCTCGCGGGAGCGCTTGAGCTCGTAGAAGCCCGGGGTGCCGGCGACCAGCAGGACGCCGTCCCAGAGCCGTCCGGCGGCCTCGCCCTTCGGAGCCGGCGTGATCACCGGGCCGAAGAAGGCCACCTGGCGGCCGTCCGGGCCCGGGGCGTGGACGACCGGGGTGCCGACGTCGGTGCCGACGGGGCGCATCCCGGCCTCGTGGCTGGTGCGCAGCGCCTCGTCGTACTCGGTGGTGTCGGCGACGCCGGCCAGCGCCGGGTCCAGGCCGACGTCGGTGAGCGCGGCCTTGAACAGCTCCGGGCCGAGCTGCTCCTTACCCAGGTGGATCCGGGTGCCCATGGCGTTGTACAGCTTCGCCACCGCCTCCTGTCCGTGCTGCTGCTCGACGGCCACGCAGACGCGTACCGGGCCCCAGCCCTTGTTCATCAGCTCCTGGTAATCCTCGGGCAGGTCCCGACCCTCGTTGAGCACCGAGAGGCTCATCACGTGGAAGCGGATGTCCACGTCCCGGACCTTCTCGACCTCCAGCAGCCAGCGGGAGGTGATCCACGCCCAGGGGCACAGGGGGTCGAACCACATGTCGACGGTGACACGATCGGTCACGGTGAGGTCCCTTCGCGACGGGTGACGCGCCGGGCAGCCCCGGCGCCGCTGCCTCGATCCTCACCCCGCAGGGCAGCGACTGGTAGCGGAATGAGAGCGTGACCTCGACCACCGCGGGGCGTCGGTGCATGGAAGACTCGGCTCGGGCCGGCCGTCACGAGCGGCCGACTGGGCTGGCGCAGCCGCGAGGCGGCGAGAGTGGGATGGAGACGAACAGTGCCGGGAGTGCGCAACCTGACCCAGGTGGAGGCCACCGAGCGGGCCCGCCTGCTGGAGGTGACCGGGTACGACATCAGCCTGGACCTGTCGACCGCCGTGCAGGCCGAGGGCCGTACGTTCCGGTCGGTGACCCAGGTCCGGTTCCGCTGCGCCGAGCCGGGTGCCGGCACCTTCATCGAGACCGCCGCCGAGTCGGTGCGGTCGGCGACGCTCAACGGCGCGCCGGTCGACCTCTCCGGCTGGTCGGCCGAGAAGGGCCTGGCGCTGTCCGGGCTGGCCGCGGAGAACACGCTCGTCGTGGACGCCGACTTCGCGTACTCCAACAGCGGGCAGGGCCTGCACCGCACGGTGGACCCGGTCGACGGCGAGACCTACCTCTACAGCCAGTTCGAGACGGCCGACGCGCAGCGGGTCTTCGCCTGCTTCGACCAGCCCGACCTGAAGAGCGTCTACACCTGGCACGCCACCGTCCCCGACCACTGGCGCGTGGTGTCCAACATGCCGGTGGAGCGCGAGGAGCCGGCCGGCGAGGCGCTCAAGACCGTCCACTTCGTGGAGTCGGCCCGGATGAGCACCTACATCACCGCGCTCTGCGCCGGGCCGTACCACGAGGTGCGGGACAGCCACGACGGCATCGACCTGGGGGTCTTCTGCCGGGCCTCGATGGCGCCGCACCTGGACTCCGACGACCTGTTCCTGATCACCAAGCAGGGCTTCGACTTCTTCCACGAGCAGTTCGGGGTGCGCTACCCGCTGCCCAAGTACGACCAGCTCTGGGTGCCGGACTTCAACGCCGGCGCGATGGAGAACTTCGGCTGCGTCACGCACGCCGAGTCGCACTACCTGTTCCGCTCCCAGGTCACCGACTTCGAGTACGAGCAGCGGGCCAACACGATCCTGCACGAGCTGGCGCACATGTGGTTCGGTGACCTGGTCACCATGCGCTGGTGGAACGACCTGTGGCTGAACGAGTCGTTCGCCGAGTGGGCCAGCCACTGGTGCAACACCCACGCCACCCGGTTCTCCGAGGCCTGGACGACCTTCCTGTCGATCCGGAAGAACTGGGGATACCGGCAGGACCAGCTCTCCTCCACCCACCCGGTGTACTGCGAGATGCCGGACCTGGAGGCGGTCGAGGTCAACTTCGACGGCATCACCTACGCCAAGGGCGCCAGCGTGCTCAAGCAGCTCGTCGCGTACGTCGGCGAGGAGCCGTTCCTGGCCGGCCTGCGGGCGTACTTCGGCAAGCACGCCTGGGGCAACGCCACCTTCGACGACCTGCTCTCCGAGCTGGAGACCGCCTCCGGTCGGGAGCTGCGCAAGTTCGCCGCGCAGTGGCTGGAGACCGCCCAGGTCAACACGCTGCGCCCCGAGGTGACCATCGGCGACGACGGGACGTACCAGCGGGTGCTGGTCCGCCAGGAGGCACCGGCGGGGTACCCGACGCTGCGTACCCACCGCATCGGCGTGGGCCTCTACGACCGCACCGACGGCCGGCTGGTCCGCCGGGAGCGGATCGAGGTCGACGTGACCGGCGAGCAGACCGAGCTCTCCGCGCTGCACGGCAAGCGGGCCGCCGACGTGCTGCTGCTCAACGACGACGACCTGACGTACACCAAGCTGCGGCTGGACGAGCGGTCGATGGCTACCGTAGTGCAGCACATCGCCGGGCTGGAGTCCTCGCTGGCCCGGGCCCTGTGCTGGACGGCCGCCTGGGACATGACCCGCGACGCGGAGCTCGCCGCCCGCGACTACGTGGCGCTGGTGCTGGCCGGGCTCCCCGCCGAGACCGACATCAACCTGGTCACCGCCACCCAGCGCCAGGCGAGCACCACGATCACCGTCTACGCCGACCCGGCCTGGGCGCCGACCGGCTGGGCGGAGCTGGCCCGTACCGCGAAGACGGCGCTGTCCGCCGCCGAGCCGGGCAGCGGCTTCCAGCTCGCCTGGGCCCGCGCGTACGCCTCGGCGGCCCGCTCCGCCGAGGACCTGGCGACCCTGCGCGGCTGGCTGGACGGCAACGGCGTGCCGGCTGGGCTGACCATCGACACCGAGCTGCGCTGGACGGTCCTCCAGTCGCTGGTGGCCAACGGGGCGGCCGGCGCCGCCGAGGTCGAGGCCGAGCTGGCCGCCGACCGGACGGCCAGCGGCGAGCGGGAGGCCGCGTACGCGCACGCGCTGGTGCCGACCGCCGAGAACAAGGCGGCGGTCTGGGCCGAGCTGACCGGCCCGCAGTCGCTGCCGAACTGGCGCAACCGGGCGCTGCTGCAGGGCTTCACCCACCCGGCGCAGGTGGAGCTCACCGCGCCGTACCGGGAGAAGTACTTCGCCAGCGTGGCGCAGGTCTGGGCGCAGCGGGACAGCGAGCCGGCGCAGGAGTTCGTCCAGCTCGCCTACCCGGCGTACCTGGTCGAGGAGGAGACGGTGGCGGCCACCGACGCCTGGCTGGCGCAGGACGGGCACCCGGCGCCGCTGCGCCGGCTGGTCGCCGAGGGCCGCGACGGGGTGGTCCGCTCGCTCAGGGCCCGCGCCAAGGACGCCCAGAGCGCCTGACAGGAGTACCCGGTCCGGGGCCGGCGTGGGCGAGAGCCCGCGCCGGCCCCGGACCGTCATCGGAAGCACGAAGCCCGGCCCGCGTCACGCGGGCCGGGCTTCGTCGTACGTGCGGGGGCTCAGGCCCTGCCGGCGTGGCTGGCGAGCTGGTCGAGGCCGTTGATGATGCCACCGGCCAGGTCGCCGCCGCCGAACGCCGCCACCATCGACAGCGCGGCGAGCCGAGCGTACGTGTCGGGGATGCGCTTGCGCGCGTGCCGGCCGGTGACCACCTCCAGCTGGCGCTGGTTGGGCGACACCGCGATCAGGACGGACCGGTCGGGGTCGGCGAGCTGGCGGTGCAGGCGCTCGGCGTGCTCCCGGACCGGCTCGTCGAGGCCGCCCACGTAGACCGAGAAGACCAGGCCGGTGCCCTGGTCGGCCAGGCGGAGCGCCTCGTCGATGCGCAGCAGCTGGCGGGTCGAGAACGGCCCGTCCAGCACGTCGGGCGGGTTACCCGTCCCGGTCTGCATCTCACCAACGGTCACTTGCGCCTCCGGTTCCACCGGCCGGCGCCTCGATGCCGGCCTGCTCGAGCTTGTGGCTGGTCAGCGCCGGCGCCTGCGCGCCTGCGGACAGGGCGGTGCCGGCCGAGTCGGCCAGCTGCTCCGGGCGGCCCAGGAACCAGACGGGGGTGAAGTCGAAGCGGCGGCCCGGCCGGTAGCGCTTGGACCCGCCGCCACCTCGGCGGTTGCTGGCGAACACCAGACCGACGATCACCAGCATCACCGCCGCCGGGATGCCGACGAAGATCAGCAACGTCTCAGTGACAGACAATCCCAACGCCCCCAGGCGGAAGATAGCGACCAGAGCATCCGGGTCGGGTGACGATCATGGCGCCGACCTCCCGACTCCGCTGCCATTCACGTTAGCGGAGTCGACGCCCCGCCAGATTGCGGGGTGCCGATCCCATCCGTCACTGCAGTGTTCCAGTTGCGCTGCGGTGGCGATCAGTCGGGCGTCGTCGCCGTAGCGACCGGTCAGCAGCACCCCGACGGGCAGGTCGGTCGCGGTGCGCCCGAGTGGTAGCGAGACGGACGGATCTCCCGTCACGTTGAACACCGCGCAGTACGGCGAGAACCGGCGCTGCCGGTCGAAATCGGCGGCCGGGTCGGCGTCGGCGGTGAACCAGCCGATCGGCGCCTGGGGTGCGGCCAGGGTGGGGCAGAGCAGCAGGTCGCAGTGGGCGGTGCGACGGGCGCCGAGGCGTACCTGGGCCTGGATCTCGCCGAGGGTGGCCATCAGCGCGCCGGCGCCGACGACCGCGCCCCGGGCGCGGAGGAACCGGGTCAGCGGCAGCAGTTCGGACTCCCGCTCCGGCGGCACCGGGGCCAGCGCCAGCACGTACCAGAGGGTCTCGAAGAGCGGCCACACCGCGGGGCCGAGCGGCCGGTCGACCTCGACCACCTCGTGGCCGGCCGCGGTGAGCAGCGCGGCGGCCCGGTCCACCGCGGCGACGCAGTCGGGGTGGACCGGCTCTTCGGCGAGCATCGGGGCGTCGAAGCGGCCGATCCGCAGGCGGCCCGGGGCGGCCCGGCGGGCGACGCCGAGGTAGCCGCCGTCGGGTCGCGGCGGCGGCAGGTACGGCTCGCCGGGCACCGGCACCGCCATCGCGTCGAGCAGCGCGGCGACGTCGGCGACCGTACGCCCGAGCGGGCCGTTGGTGGGCAGGCCGAACGCGCCGAAGCCGAGCGGGCCGCTGGAGACCAGGCCCCGGCTCGGCTTGTAGCCGACCAGGCCGCAGAGGGCGGCCGGGATGCGCAGCGACCCGCCGCCGTCGGAGCCCTGGGCGACCGGGACCAGGCCGGTGGCCACCGCGGCCGCCGCGCCGCCGCTGGAGCCGCCGGCGGTGTACGCCAGGTCCCACGGGTTGCGGGCCGGCGGCGCGACCAGCCCCTCGGAGTAGAGCGAGCAGCCCAGCTCGGAGGTGGTGGTCTTGCCGAGGCTGACCAGCCCGGCGGCGGCCATCAGCCGGACCACGTCGGCGTCCACCGGCGGGACGAAGTCGGCGAACGCCGCCGAGCCGAAGGTGGTGCGCACCCCGGCGGTGAGGGTCAGGTCCTTGATCGCGGTCGGTACGCCGTGCAGCGGCCCGCGCCCCGCGACCGGTACCGCGTCGGCGGCCCGGGCGGCGGCGAGGGCGCGCTCGGGCGTGACGGTGACGAACGCGCCGACGGTGTCGCCGAGCGCGTCCACCCGGTGCAGGTGGTGCTCGACCAGTTCCACGCTGGACAGCTCGCCCCGCGCCACGGCGGCGGCCTGCTCCAGCGCGGTCAGGTCGTGCGGCTCGGCCATGCCGCCATCCTGCCCGCTCGGCGGCCGGTTGGCCCGTCGACACGGCCGGGACGCAGATCCGCGCCGACGTGGCGTCAGGAGAGGGTGCCCGCCGGAGCGACCCACTCGGACCGTGGGCCACCGACCTCGCTCAGGAGGTCGAAGTCACGGTCATAGTGCAGAACGGTCGCGGAGTATTCGGCGGCCGTGGCGGCGACGGTCACGTCAACCGGGCTCGCGGCGCGGTGGTGACCTCGGGCGGTCAGCGCCAACTGCAGGTCCCGGGCTCGCGTGCAGACCGCAGCGGTGACCGGCAGGTCCACCATGAGTTGAGCGCGCCGGGCACGGATGGTCATGGCGTCCCGGAAGTCCCGCGCGCTGCGGCCGTCCTCGAGATCCAGCGGAAGGCATGTTGCCGCGAGGCCCTCCTCGAGGATCGCCGCGAGTCGCTTCTGGACCACCGGCAGACGCATCCGGGCCCAGGCCGACGTGTCGATCAGATAAAGGCCGCTCGGAGTCACGCGGCATCCTGCTGGCCGCGTGGTGTCTTGTCGTCGTTCAGGATCCCGGTCCAGTCACGGTCGACGGACAGCAGTTCGCGTACGGCCTCCAGCCGCTCGCTGCGTTCCGCCACCAGCCGCAGCGCCGCGTGGATCGTGTCCTTCTTACTCTTGGTGCCCAGCTCACGCCGCGCGCGTTCGAGCAGGTCATCATCGAGGTCGATAACAGTCTTCACGAGAAGACTATATAACGCCATGCGATGTTTATATACCCGGCCGGCCGAGGAAGCGCAGCGCGTTGCCGCCGAGCAGCTTGGCGCGTTGCTCGCCGGTAAGGAAGTCCGCCTCGTGGACCACCCGCCCGACCGGCCGCTCCCCCAGCGGGTACGGGTAGTCGCTGCCCACCAGCACCCGGTCGGCGCCCATGGTGTCCACCAGCAGCCGCAGCGCGGCCGGGGCGAAGACCACCGAGTCGACGCTGAACCGGTCGGTGTAGGAGCTGGGCGGCGCGGTCGAGGCGCCGCGTACCAGGTCGCCACGGCGGTGCCAGGCGTTGTCGGCGCGGCCCAGCCAGAACGGGAAGCTGCCGCCGCCGTGCGCGAAGCAGATCCGCAGCGTCTCCGGCACCCGGTCGAAGACCCCGCCGAGGATGAGCGCCAGCACCGACAGGTGCGTCTCGGCCGGCATGCCGGTGAGCCAGCGGGCCATCCACCGGTCCAGCCGGGGCCCGCCCGCCATGTCCCACGGGTGCACGAAGACCGGCGCGCCCACCGCCGCGCAGTGGGTCAGGAACTGCACGATGCCGGCGTCGTCGAGGTCGCGGTCGCCGACGTGGTTGCCGATCTCCACGCCCACGTGCCCGGCCGCCAGACAGCGGTCCAGCTCGGCGCAGGCCGCGTCCGGGTCCTGCAACGGCACCTGGCAGAACGGCACCAGCCGGTCCCCACCGGCGGCCGTGACCTCCAGGGTGAGGTCGTTGAAGATCCGGGCGACCTTCACCGCCTGGTCGGCGGGGCGGTCGTAGGAGAAGAAGACCGGCGTCGGGGAGACCACCTGCACGTCGACGCCATCGGCGGCCATGTCGGCCAGCCGGGTCGGCGCGTCCCAGCACTCCGCGCCGACCGGACGGAACTCGGTCTCGCCCACCATGATCATGGCGGCGCGCTCGGAGTCCACCCGCAACCAGGGCCAGCCGGACCCGCCGCACGCCGCGGCGAGGTCCGGCCACCCCCTGGGTACGACGTGCGTGTGCACGTCGACGACCGGTGGGCGCATCAGCCCTTGCCCGGGTGCAGCGTGCCGCACTTGTCGCAGGTGCGCGCGGACTCGTCGGCGTAGAACGCCTGGAAGACCGGGGGCAGGTCGGCGGCGATGTCGCGCACCTGCAGCTCCACCTCGTGCACCTTGTGCCCGCACTCCGGGCAGTACCACTGGAACTTCTCCAGCGTGCCCTCCTCGCGGACCCGCTCCACCACCACGCCGATCGAGCCGGGCTCGGGGCGCTGCGGCGAGTGCGGGGTGTTGCGCGGCAGCATCCACATCTGACCCTCGCGCACGTGCACCGTACGCGGCCCCTCGGGCGTCATCAGGTTGATGTGCATGTTGCCCTTGACCTGGTAGAAGAACTCCTCGTAGGGGTCGACGTGGAAGTCGGTGCGCTGGTTGGGCCCGCCCACCACCATCACGATGAAGTCGTCCCCACCCGGGAACATCTCCTTGTTGCCCACCGGCGGCTTCAGCAGGTGCTGGTTCTCCGCGATCCAGCCCGGGAAGCTGAACGGCTCGGCGATCTCACTCACGACTGACCTCCTTGGGGAAGCAGGGCGACGGCCTGAATCTCGATCAGCAGGTGCGGGTGCGGCAACTGGTGCACGGCAACGGTCGTCCGGGTCGGGCCGGACGCGTCGAAGAACTCCGCCCACACTTCGTTGTAACCACCGAAGTCGTTCATGTTGACCAGGTACGAGGTCACCTGGACGAGGTCGGAGAGGTCCGCACCGACCGACCGCAGCAGATCACGGATGTTCTCGATGACCGCCCGGGTCTGCACCCGGATGTCGAGGTCCGTGGTGCCGAACTCGTCCACCGACACACCCGCGAAGGTGTTGTCCGGCCGCCGCGCCGACGTACCCGAGACGAAGACGAACCCGCCCGCCACCTTGACGTGCGGAAACGCCCCCCGCGGCACCGCCTTGCCGGCGACCACCCGGGCGGTCACGACGCGGCCCGCAGCGAGGCGGCCCCGAGCTTATCCACGACGGCACGCACGTGGGCACCGGGGCGCAGCGGCACAGCCGCGGTGGCGGCGCCGGCGAGGAAGACCCACCCGGAGCGCATCCGCACCCCGTGCCGGCCGGCCAGCCGGATGCCCTCGTCCAGCGCCCGGCGCGGGTCGCCGAGGATCGCCGCCGTCGAGCCGACCTGCGCCACCCGCCCGTCGATCTCCAGCAGCACGCCCAGGTTGTCCAGCCCGTCGGGCACCGGCGACCACGGCCCGACCACGAACGCCGCCGCCGAGGTGTTGTCGGCGACCACGTCCGGCAGGGAGAAGGTGAAGTTCGCGTAGCGGGAGTCGATCAGCTCGATCGCCGGGGCGACCGCGCGGACCGCGTCGGCGAAGGCGCCGACCGGCTCGCCCGGATCGGGGAGGCGGTCCAGCAGGAACGCGACCTCCGGCTCGACTCGTGGGTGGATGAAGTCGGCCACGTCGACAGTGCCGCCGTCGGGGACCCGCATCACGTCGGTGAGCCGGCCCCAGATCACCTCGTCCACGCCGACCTGGGCCATCTTCGCCTTGCTGGTCAGCCCCATCTTGAGCCCGACCAGCCGCTCGCCCCGGTCGAGCCGGCGCTGCAGCAGCGCGGTCTGCACCGCGTACGCGGCGTCGACGTCCAGGCCGGTCTCGGCGGCCAACTGCGGGATCGCGGTGGCCGAGTCCGCCGCCACGCCCAGCCGCTCGGCGATCCCCGCGACATCCACCCCGATCATGCGGCCTCCCCCTGCTCCTCGCGGCCGGCCAGGTCCAGCGCCACGTCCACGATCATGTCCTCCTGGCCGCCGACCATCCGCCGCCGGCCCAGCTCGACCAGGATCGAGCGGACGTCCACGCCGTACTTCGCCGAGGCCCGCTCGGCGTGCCGCAGGAAGCTGGAGTAGACCCCGGCGTACCCGAGGGAGAGCGTCTCCCGGTCGACCTGGACCGGGCGGTCCTGCAGCGGCCGGACGATGTCGTCGGCCGCGTCCATCAGCGCGAACACGTCGCAGCCGTGCTTCCAGCCGTGCAGCTCGGCGACCGCGACGAAGACCTCCAGCGGGGCGTTGCCGGCCCCGGCGCCCATCCCGGCCAGCGACGCGTCCACCCGGACGGTACGGCCGTGCGGGGCGTCCGGGCCGGCCGGCCCGTCGCCGGCGATCCGGCCGTGCTCGACGGCGAGCACGCTGTTGGCCACCCCGAGCGACAGGTTGTGGTGGGCGTGGATGCCGATCTGCGTCTCCGGCCGGAGCACCTGCCGGTACGCGTCGACCCGCTGCGCCACGTCGGACATCAGCAGCCGGCCGCCGGAGTCGGTGACGTAGACGCAGTGCGCCCCGTACGACTCCATCAGCTTGGCCTGGGCGGCCAGCCCGGCCGGGTCGTTCATGTGCGACATCATCAGGAACCCGGAGACATCCATGCCGTTCTCCCGGGCCCAGGAGATGTGCTGGGCGGAGATGTCCGCCTCGGTGCAGTGGGTGGCGATCCGCACGCTGGTCACCCCGAGCGCCTTCGCCGCCTTCAGGTCGGCGATGGTGCCGATCCCGGGCAGCAGCAGGGTGGTCAGCTTCGCGGTGGTCAGCACCTCGGCGGCGGCGGAGATCCAGTCGGCGTCGCTCGCCGCGCCGTGGCCGTAGTTGACGCTGGACCCGGCCAGCCCGTCGCCGTGCGCCACCTCGATCGCGGCCACCCCGGCGGCGTCCAGCGCGGCGGCGATGGTGCGCACCTGGTCGACGGTGTAGCGGTGGGCGATGGCGTGCATGCCGTCGCGGAGCGTCACGTCCTGGATGTACAGGTCGGTCACGCCGGCACTCCCTTCGCGCCCAGGGCCACCAGTCGCTCGGCGGTGCGCAGCGCGGCGGAGGTCATGATGTCCAGGTTCCCGGCGTACGCCGGCAGGTAGTGCCCGGCCCCGGAGACCTCCAGGAAGACCGAGACCTGCCAGCCGGTCAGGTGCCGCCCGAGCGACGGCACGTAGGTGTCGACCCGGTCGAACTGCACGTCCTGCTTGAGCCGGTAGCCGGGGACGTACTCCTGCACGGTGGCCACCATGTCGGCCACCGAGGCGGCGATGGCGGCCCGGTCGGCGTCGGGGTCCGGGCAGAGGCAGTAGACGGTGTCGCGCATCAGCAGCGGCGGGTCGGCCGGGTTGAGCACGATGATGGCCTTGCCGCGCTCCGCGCCGCCGACCACCTCGATCGCCCGGGCGGTGGTCTCGGTGAACTCGTCGATGTTGGCCCGGGTGCCCGGACCGGCCGACTTCGAGGCGATCGAGGCGACGATCTCCGCGTACGCGACCGGGGTGACCCGGCCGACGGCGGCGACGATCGGCACGGTGGCCTGCCCGCCGCAGGTGACCATGTTGACGTTGCTCTCGTGCAGGTGCTCGTCCAGGTTGACCGGGGGCACCACGTACGGGCCGATGGCCGCCGGGGTCAGGTCGACCACCGTGCGGCCGTGCGCCCGCAGCACGGCGTCGTTGTGCCGGTGCGCGCCGGCGGAGGTGGCGTCGAAGACCACTTCCACGTCGGCGAACTCGGGCATGGCGACGAGCCCGTCCACGCCGCCGGCGGTGGTGGCCACGCCGAGCCGCCGGGCCCGGGCCAGGCCGTCGGACTCCGGGTCGATGCCGGCCATCGCCACCATCCGGAGGCTGTCGCTGAGCCGCAACACCTTGATCATCAGATCGGTGCCGATGTTGCCGGACCCGATCACCGCCACACCCGTGGTCATGCCCGGGCCTCCTTCGCAAAACAGGTCCGCACCGAACCGAGCCCGGAGATCCGGGCCTCGTACGCGGCGGCCGGGGTGACCGGCACCATCGGGCCGAGCGCCCCGGAGAGCACCACGTCGCCCGCGCGCAGCGGGTCCCCGGCCCGGGCCATCGTCCGGACCAGCCACTCCAGCGCGTGCAACGGATTGCCGAGGCAGGCCGCCCCGGCGCCGACCGAGGCCGGCTCGCCGGCGTGCTCCAGCACCATCCCGCACAACCGCAGGTCCACGTCGGCGAGCCGGCGCGGCGTGGTGCCGAGCACGAACATCCCGCTGGAGGCGTTGTCGGCGACGGTGTCCACGATGGAGATGTCCCAACCGGCGATCCGCGAGTCGACGATCTCGATGGCCGGGAGCACGTGGTCGACCGCCCGGAGCAGGTCCACGGTGGTGACCCGCTCGTCGGTCAGGTCCGCGCCGAGCACGAAGGCGATCTCCGCCTCCACCCGGGGCTGGAGCAGGCGCTCGATCGGCACCTCGACGCCGTCGCCGACCGCCATCGCGTCGGTCAGCACCCCGAAGTCCGGCTGGAATACGCCGAAGCTCTCCTGCACCGCCCGGGAGGTCAGCCCGATCTTCGCGCCCACTCGGCGCTCGCCCCGGCCCTGCCACGCCCGCGCCTGCAACTGCTGCACCCGGTACGCCGACTCGACGTCGCCCTCGGGCAGCAGCCGCCCGCGCAGCGGTGGGCAGGGCTTCCCGCTGGTACGGGCCTCGGCCAGCTCCCGGTTCGCCGCTTCGATGTCAGCTCTCACGCCGGCTCCTCGCCCGCTCACGACAGGTCCACGCAGACGTTGGTCAGTTCCGAGTAGAAGTCCAGCGAGTGCACGCCACCCTCCCGGCCGATGCCGGAGGCCTTCACGCCGCCGAACGGGGTGCGCAGGTCGCGCAGGAACCAGGTGTTCACCCAGACGATGCCGGCGTCCAGCCGGGCGCCGGCCCGGTGCGCCCGGCCGACGTCCCGGGTCCAGACCGTCGCCGCCAGGCCGTACTCGGTGCCGTTGGCCAGCGCGTACGCCTCGTCCTCGTCGTCGAACGGGGCCACGTGCACGACCGGGCCGAAGATCTCCTCGGTGTTGGTCCGCGCCCGCGGGCCGAGCCCGGTCAGCACGGTCGGCTGCACGTACGCCCCACCGTCGCGGCCGTCGCCGAAGCGCGGCACGCCACCCCCGGTGAGCACCTCGGCGCCCTCGGTCCGGGCCAGCGCGTAGTGGCTCAGCACCTTGTCCCGGTGGCCGTGCGAGATCAGCGGCATGTTCGCGGTGGCCTCGTCGGCCGGCCACCCGTACGCCAGTTCCCCGGCCCGCTTGGCCAGTCGGGCGGTGAATTCCTCGAAGACCGGGCGCTGCACGTAGATCCGCTCGGTGCAGAGGCAGACCTGCCCGCCGTTGGTGAAGCTGGAGCGCACCGAGCCGGCCACCGCCGCGTCCAGGTCGGCGTCGGCGAAGACCAGCCCGGCGTTCTTGCCGCCCAGCTCGAACGAGACGGCCTTCACCCCGTCCGCGGCGGCCCGCATGATGGCGCCCCCGGTGGCCGACTCGCCGGTGAAGGTGATCGCGTCCACCCCCGGGTGCCGGGTGAGGAACTCACCGGCCGAGTCCGGGCCGAAGCCGTGCACCAGGTTGAACACCCCGTCCGGCACGCCGGCGGCGGCCATCACCTCGGCCAGCAGCGTCGCGGAGGCGGGCGTCTCCTCGCTGGGCTTGACCACCACGGCGTTGCCGCAGGCCAGAGCCGGGGCCACCTTCCAGGTGAGCAGCAGCAGCGGCAGGTTCCACGGCACGATCACGGCGACCACGCCGACCGGCTTGCGGACGGCGTAGTTCAGCGCCCGCCCGCCGGCCGGGGTGACCGTGGTGAACGACTCGGTCGGCGCGGTCGCCACGATCTCGGCGAAGGCCCGGAAGTTCGCCGCGCCGCGCGGAATGTCCAGGGTGCGGGCCTGCGAGATGGCCTTGCCGGTGTCGGCGACCTCGGCGGTGACCAGGTCGTCGAAGCGACGTTCCAGCTCGTCGGCGACCCGGCGCAGCACCTCGGCGCGCTCCCGCTCCCCCATCCGGCCCCACGGCCCGCGCAGCGCCGCCCGGGCGGCGGCCACCGCGTCGTCCACCGTGGACTTCGACGCCTCGACCACCTCGAAGACCGGCTCGCCGGTCACCGGGCTGCGCTTGGTGAAGCGCGGCCCCGCGTCGACGAACTCGCCGCCGACGAAGTGGCGCAGCAACCCCGGCCCGTCCGGCGCGCTCCCGGCCATCAGCCGCGCGTCCCAGAGCGTCATCCGCGCCTCCCCCGGCCGATCGCCGCACCCACCACGCCGACCAGCAACGCCAGCCCGCCCGCGGCCACCGCCCCCACCACCGCGTACTGGCGGCGCACCCGGCGGCGCACCTGCGCGTACGGGGTGGTGGAGAAGGAGACCAGTTCGTACTGCGAAACGTACCGGCCGGGCAGCGCCCGTTCCAGGGCGTGCTCGACCCGCTTGCGGGTCTGGAACACCGGCGAGGCGACCTTGTCCCGCATCTCCACGAAGTTGGCCAGCGCCATCCGGGCGATCGCCTCGGCGTTGTCCTGCCGGCGCCGCTGGTAGAGCGGCAGCGCTGCGGACCAGTCGTCGTCGCACTCGTCCAGGCAGCGGTCCAGTTCGACGACGTCCTCCATGGCGCAGTTGGCGCCCTGGCCGTAGAACGGCACGATGGCGTGCGCCGCGTCGCCGAGCAGCGCCACCTTCCCGTCGACCTGCCAGGGCGCGCAGCGGACCGTGCCCAGCACCCCGACCGGGTTGTGCTGGTAGTCGTCGACCAGGTTGGGCGCGAGCGGGATCAGGTCCGGGTAGTGGGTGGCGAAGTGCCGCTCGATCGCCGCCGGGCTGCCCAGCGAGGCGAAGCTGGCGGTGCCGTGGGTGGGCCAGAAGAGCGTGCAGGTGAACGAGCGGTCCGGGTTGGGCAGCGCGATCATCATGGAGGTGCCGCGCGGCCAGATGTGCAGCGCCGACGGGTCGAGGGCGAAGTCCCCGCCGAGCGGCGGGATGGTGAGTTCCTTGTAGCCGTAGTCGAGGAAGTCCAGGCTCTCGGTCAGCATTCCGTACCCGAGCAGTTGCCCGCGCACGGCGGAGCCGGCGCCGTCGGCGCCGAGGACGACCGACGCGGTGGCGGCGACCTTGCCCTGCGGGGTCTCGAAGGTCATCTCGCCGCTGGTCGGGTCGAGGCCGACCAGCCGGTGGTCGAAGGCGACCCGCACCCCGGGCAGCGCGGCGGCGGCGTTGAGCAGGGCGTTGTTCAGCGCGCCCCGGCTGATCGAGTTGATCGCCCGGTCCCCGGAGCCGCTGTACGACTGGAACTGCGGCTCACCGGCGACCGGGTGGATCATCCGGCCGCGCATCGGCAGGGCGTCCGCCATCACCTGCTCGGCCAGGCCGATGCGGCGCAGCGCGTCCAGGCCGCGCTCGGAGAGCGCCAGGTTGATCGACCGGCCGCGCTCGACCCGCCCGGTCCTCGGGTCCGGCCGCCGCTCGTAGAGGGCCACCGGGTAGCCGCGTCGGGCCAGGTAGCAGGCCAGCAGGCAGCCGGCCAGACCGGCCCCGACCACCGCGATCTCGTCGCGTTCCGCACTCATGGATGCACCTCGGAAACCGTCGCCGCCAGCGCGTCGGCGACCCGCCAGCAGTCGTGGTACGTGGAGTAGAGCGGCACCGGGGCGAACCGGACGATGTCCGGCTCCCGGGCGTCGGCGACCACGCCGTGCTCGTGCCGCAGCCGCTTGGTCAGCTCGGCCGCGCTGCCGGCGCCGATGCGCACCGAGAGCTGGCAGCCCCGCCGGGCGGGATCGCGCGGGGTGACCACGGTCAGCGGCCGGCCGGGGATCACCTCGTCGAGCAGCCGTTCCAGGTAGCCGGTGAGCCGCACGCTGCGCTCCCGCAGGGCCGGCATGCCGACGCTGTCGAAGAGCTCCAGCGAGGTGCGCACCGGGCCCATCGCGAAGATCGGCGGGTTGGAGATCTGCCAGGCCTCCACGGTGGCCGGCGGCCGGGAGACCGGGGTCATCTCGAACCGGGTGGTCGCCTCGGTGCTCCACCAGCCCTCGAAGCGGGGCAGCCGGGGGTCGCCCAGGTGCCGCTCGTGGACGAAGACCCCGCCCAGCGCGCCGGGCCCGGAGTTGAGGTACTTGTAGGAGCACCAGGCGGCGAAGTCGACGTCCCAGTCGTGCAGTGCCAGCGGCACGTTGCCGGCGGCGTGGGCCAGGTCCCAGCCGACGATCGCGCCGGCCGCCCGGCCGGCGGCGGTGATCGTCGGGATGTCCATCAGCTCGCCGGTGAGGTAGTTGACCCCACCGAGCAGCACCAGCGCCACCCGGTCGCCCTCGGCGGCCAGGTAGTCGGTCACGTCCTCGGTGCGCAGGGTGTCCTCGCCGGCGCGCGGCGTCAGCCGGACCACGGTGTCGTCCGGGTCCAGGCCGTGGAAGCGGGCCTGGCTGCGCACCGCGTAGCTGTCCGAGGGGAAGGCGCTGTCCTCGATGACGATCCGGGTCCGCTCCCCGGCGGGCCGGTAGAAGCTCACCATCAGCAGGTGCAGGTTGACGGTGAGGGAGTTCATCACCACGGTCTCCGCGGGCCGGGCGCCGACCAGTCGCGCGGCGGGCGCCGTCAACAGCTCGTGGTACGGCAGCCACGGCCGCTCCGCCTCCAGGTGCCCCTCGACACCGAGCCGGCTCCAGGCGTCCAGGTCGGCGAGGAGTTCCGCGCGGGTGGCCCGCGGTTGCAGCCCGAGGGAGTTGCCGGCCAGGTAGGCGGTCTGCGGGTAGCGTCCGCCGTCCGCGGGCGGCACGTGGAAGAGGTGCCGGTGCCCGGGGTCGGCGGCGTCGAGGCGGTGCGCCTCCTGCTCCGAGGTGGTCATGTCCCGCTCCCCGCTCACATCGCCGTCCGGGCCGACCACAGCTCCGGGAAGACCACCCGGGCCATGCTGCGTTGCAGCCAGGCCAGTCCGGCCGAGCCGCCGCTGCCGACCTTCGCGCCCATGGTGCGCTGCACGGCCTTGACGTGGTTCCACCGCCAGTCGCCGAACTGCTCGGCCACCTCGGTCAGCGCCTCGCCGAGCAGGCGGAGGTGGTTCTGCGGCCCGCCGTCGTCGTAGATCTCGACCCAGGCCGCCTCGACCGACGGGTGCGGCAGGTGCTCGACGGTGACGTCCCGCTCCAGCAGGTCGGCCGGGAGGTCGTGGCCGTGCCGGGCGAGCAGGGCGATCACGTCGTCCCAGAGGCTCGGCACGTCGAGAGCGGCGCGCAGCTCGTCGTAGACGTCTTCCTGGCGGCGGAACGGCCGGATCAGCGCCGGGTCGCGCAGGCCGAGCAGGAACTCCAGGTGCCGGTACATGGCGGACTGGAAGCCGGAGCCCTCGCCGAGCAGGTTGCGGAACCGGTTGAAGTCGGCCGGGGTCATCCAGCGCAGCCCGTGCCAGGCGGCGTTGAGGCCCTCCAGGTGCAGCGCGGCCCGGCGCAGCGGCGCCAGCGCCTCCCACACCCGGTCGGCGCGCAGGTCTTGCTGGGCCTGGCGCAGCTCGTGGCAGGTCAACCCGAAGTACAGCTCCATGATCTGGCTGACCATCAGGAAGGACATCTCGCCGGGGTCCGTGCTGAGCGGCCGCTGCAGGGTGTGCAGGGTGCTGGCGTGCACGTACGCGTCGTACGGCACCCGGTCGGCGAACTCCAGCGTGGGTTCGCCGCCGTTGCGGGCCGCCCGCGCGGTGCGCTGCTGCGGCGTGACCGGGCGCACCGCGGCGGTCCGGGTGGGCGCCCGCAGATCCGTCTGATCCACCTTGTCGTCTCCTCCGTGAGCCGGGTGACGACATGATGCCCTGGTCACAACGGCGTACGGAATGCCGATTCGACGGCGATCCGCAGTTTCACCTTTGGCGCGGAAGGCTCTTCTGCCGTTCGACCTGCAGAAGGTAAGGTCCACGCGTGGACGAGATGGACTGGGCCCTGCTGCGTGAGCTGCAGACCGACGCGCGACTGTCGTACAGCGAGCTGTCCCGGCGGGTGCACCTGTCCCCGCCGGCGGTGGCCGAGCGGGTCCGCCGGCTGGAGGAGTCCGGCGTGATCACCGGCTACCACGCCCACGTGGACCTGACCCGAGCCGGTCGCGGCGTGGTCGCGCTGATCCGGATGTCCTGCTACGGCTCGCGCTGCATCCTGCACGACCCGGGCGTCGCCGGCTGGCCGGAGATCCGGGAGATCCACCGGATCACCGGCGACGCGTGCAGCATGCTCAAGGTCGCCGCCGGCTCGATCACCGAGTTCGAGGCGGTCATCGACCGGCTCGCCCCGTACGGCCAGCCGTCCAGCACGATGGTGCTCTCCACCCCGCTGGACTGGCACCCGGTCACCCCGCTGCCGAACCCGCCGGCCGGGGCGCCGGGCACCCGCCGCCGCTGACCGGGCGGGTTTGCCCCACGGCGAGCGGGAATGCAGGCCCGGACACCCGTCGCAGGATTCCGGCGCACCTGGCCGGGAGGGGAGAATCATGCGGGGGCTCAGCGCGTACCATCGTGCCTTTTCCGCCGTCCTGGCGATGTTCGCCCTGGTCGCGGCGTTCGTCCTGGCAACGGCCACACCGGCCCGGGCCGGGGAGAACACCTTCGTCGAGGTCACGCCGAACACCGCGCAGGCCGGCACCCGGGTCAGCATCCGGGCCAGTTGCGACAACGCCAACAACCAGCAGGCCACCGTGCAGTCGGACGCCTTCGGCCGGGTGGTGCTGCGGCCGGACAACGGCTTCCTGACCGGGGCGGTGACCATCCCGGGCAACAAGCAGCCGGGTGACTACCCGGTCGACCTGCGGTGCGCCAACGGCAACACCGCGTCGACCACCCTGACCGTGCTGAACATGGCCCAGCCGACCAAGGGCCCGGCGACCGGGGCCGGCGGCACCGCCGACGGCCGGGGCGCGGGCTCGCTGCTCCTGGTCGGCGGCCTGGCCGTGGTGACCGTGGTGGCCGGGCTCGGGATGTTCGGCGGGAGCCGCCGGCGGGCCGGGACGAACTCCTGACCCCACGTCGCCATGACCCGCACACGCAGACGCACCCCGCGGTCGGGTCGGGACCGGGTCCGCGCCGCGGCCCGGCTGGGGGCCCGTGCGGCCGGCCGCTTCCGCCGGGTGGCCGGCCAGGCATTCACCGCCAGCGTGACCACGACCGACCCGGTCGCCCACGCCCGTCCGGTACGGCCGGCGGCGCGGCCGGCCCGGTACGGCGGCTACCGGAGCCGGGGACCGGGCGCCGCGTTCATGGTGATCGCCACCCTGATGGCGCTGATCGTCGCGATGCTCGGCGTCGAGCAGGTGACCGGCCTCAGCGTCCTGCCGGACCGGTTCATCGCCGGCCTGCGCCCGGCGCCGAAGAAGTTCCCGGTGCTGCCGGGCAGCCCACCCACCCTGATCTCGATCTCCCGGATCGACGTGCAGGCCCCGGTGCACCACGTCGGGATCGCCCCGGACGGCAGCATCGGGGTGCCCGACGCCGCCCGCGCCCAGGAGGCCGGCTGGTACGACCAGGGCCCCACCCCCGGCCAGTACGGCCCGGCGGTGATCGTCGGGCACGTCGACACCACCACCGGCCCGGCGGTCTTCCACGGGCTGCGGGACCTGCGCGACGGCGACACGGTCGAGGTGACCCGCGAGGACCGGAAGGTGGCGGTCTTCGAGGTGAACCAGGTGCAGCGCTACGGCAAGGAGGACCTGCCGGTGGACGAGGTGTTCGGCGACTTCAGCCGCCCGAACCTGCGACTGATCACCTGCGGCGGCCGGTGGGTGGGTGGCGACACCGGCTACGCCGACAACGTGGTGGTGTACGCCTCGCTGGTGAAGGCGCGCGACCGGTGACCGGGCGGCGCCGGCGCCCCGCTCAGGCGGCCTCGGGCTCGCGCAGGTCGAGCCAGTCCGCCCAGCGCGGGTCGGGCGCGCGGTGACCCAGCACCCGCCAGGCGGTGCCCTTGGGGGCGGCGGGCAGGGAGTGCAGCCGCCAGCCCAGCTCAGCCGGGGTCTTGTCGCCCTTGGTGTGGTTGCACCGGGCACAGGCGGCGACCACGTTCTCCCAGGCGTGCCGGCCACCCCGGCTGCGCGGGAAGACGTGGTCGATGGTCTCCGCGGGCCCCCGGCAGTAGGCGCAGCGCCCGCCGTCGCGGGCGAAGATCGCCCGCCGGGACAGCCCGACGTGGGTGCGGTACGGCACCCGGACGAAGCGGGTCAGCCGGACCACGGAGGGCACCGGGAGGGCGTCGCGGGCGCTGTGCAGGACGCCGTCGCCGTCGGCGACGCAGATCGCCTTGGCGGAGAGCACGAGGATGGCGGCGCGACGCACCGACACGACACACAGCGGCTCGTAGGTGGCGTTGAGAACCAGCGCGCCGGAGCCCACCGTGGGTCGTATGTCAGGCATCGTGCTCACCCTCCCGGTCCAGCTGCCCACCACTGGCCACGCCGGCCGCGCCCCGCGCAGCGGGGAACCACGACCGACGCCGGCGGGATCACCGACGTCCGTTGCGCCCATCGTCCCTGATAAGACCCGCGATTGCACGTACTAATCCGGGCTCCCTCGTGAAGCTTTTTCGGCGCGTGTGAAGATGTCCGGTTCGCGGACCGCCGTCCGGCGGGCGGGGGTCGCCCGACGGTGGGTCGGCGGGAGGCCGCCGACGGTGTTGCGGTACGAAGACAGGGTGAGCGCCAGCAGCCTGACCTTCCCCGTCGCAGCCCCGACCCCCGACCCCTCACCCTCGGCCGAATGCCTCCAGGACACCTGGTGCAAGGGCGTGTTCGAGGTGACCGACTCGGTCTGGTTCGCCGAGGGCAGCTACTGGATCCTGCTCAAGCCGCTGCGGGTCGCGCTGATCCTGCTGTTGGCGTTCGCCGCCCGCTGGGCGTTGCACCGGACGATCAACCGGCTGGTCCGGACCACCAGCGTGGGCGCGGTGCCGACCATGCTCCGGCCGCTGCGCGAGCGCATCCCGTCGGCCTCGCTCGATCCCACCGAGTTCATCCCCGAGCGGCGCCGCCAGCGCGCCGAGGCGATCGGCTCGGTGCTGCGCAGCCTGGTCACCGCGTTCGTGTTCGGCATCGCGCTGCTGATGGTGCTCAAGGAGTTCAGCTTCGACCTGGCTCCGCTGCTGGCCAGCGCGGGCATCGCCGGCGTCGCGCTGGGCTTCGGCGCGCAGAGCCTGGTGAAGGACCTGATCGCGGGTCTGTTCATGCTCATCGAGGACCAGTACGGCGTGGGTGACACGGTGGACCTGGGCGAGGCGACCGGCGTGGTGGAGTCGGTGGGGTTGCGGGTGACCACCGTCCGCGACGGTCGCGGGGTGCTCTGGTACATCCGCAACGGCGAGATCGTCCGGGTGGGCAACAAGAGCCAGGGCTGGGCCCTGGTGGTGGTGGACCTGCCGATCGGCTTCGCCGGCACCGAGGAGGCGAGCGCCGTGCTGCGTACGGCGGCGGCCTCGATCGCGGTGGACCCGGAGCTGGCCTCGGAGATCGTCGAGGCGCCCGAGGTGCTGGGCGTCGAGCAGATGACCGTGGACGGCGCGGTGATCCGGACGGTGGTCAAGACGACCGCGGACGGGCAGTTCGCGGTGGGCCGGGAGCTGCGTCGCCGGCTGGCCGAGGCGCTGGAGAACTCCGGCATCACCGCGAAGATCGCGGCCGCCCGGCTCTACCCGGGGCTGCCGCAGACCGGCGGGATCGGCCCGGCCGGGGCGCCCGGGACGGTGGGCACCCCGGGCACCGGTCAGGGTGGGGCCACCTGACCTGCCGGGCAGGACGGAATCGGGGAGTCCGAAATCTGGGGGTCGCGGACCGCGCGGCCCCTCGGGTATCGTCCGTTCGTTCAGTCGGAGATGCGACGACCAATCCGTTCGCCCTAGCCAGTTGTCAGACGATCGGGCAGAATCCGGTGCACGCGCTCCCGCCGGAGCGTGATCATGTCCTCGCTGATCCGTAGATCTGACGACGGGGTCCCCGTCAGGCCGTCACGAGTGGCCGTTCGCGGGGCACGATGGAGGCGACGGTGTCCGACGAGCGACCCTCTCCGGACGGGCCGGCCACATTCCGGGAGGTGTTCGGCCAGTCCGAGTACCGGGCGATCTTCATCGCCACCGTGTTCTCCTGGGTGGGCGACTACGTGGCCAAGGCCGCGGTCACCGTGCTGGTCTACCGGCAGAGCGAGTCGATCGCCCTCTCCGCCGCCGCGTTCGCGGTCAGCTACCTGCCCTGGCTGGTCGGCGGTCCGCTGCTCGCGGCACTCGCCGAGCGCTACCGCTACCGGCAGGTCATGGTCGTCTGCGACCTGATCCGGATGGCGCTGATGGCGCTGATCGCCCTGCCGGGCGTGCCGGTGTGGGTGATCCTGGCCCTGCTCTTCGCCACCACGCTCGCCAACCCGCCCAGCCAGGCCGCCCGGTCCGCGCTCATGCCGGCCATCCTCACCGGGGACCGGCTGGTCCTCGGCCTGTCGCTGAACGCCAGCTCGGCCCAGGCCGCGCAGGTGGTCGGCTACCTCCTCGGTGCCGCGTTGGCCGCGGTGAACCCGACCGCCGCGCTGCTGATCAACGCGGCCACCTTCGCCGGGTCCGCCGCGCTGACCCGCTTCGGCGTCCGCGACCGGGAACCGGCGATGACCGCCGCGCATCGCAGCCACCTGTTGCGCGAGACGGGGCAGGGCTTCCAGATCGTCTTCGGCACCCCGGTGCTGCGGGCCATCGCCGTGCTGGTCTTCAGCGCCATGCTCTTCTCGATCGTCCCCGAGGGGCTGGCCGCCGCCTGGGCCGGCGAGCGCTCCGGCGACGGGCTGGACAGCGGCGTCGCGCAGGCCGTCATCATGGCCGCCAACCCGGTCGGGTTCATCCTGGGCGGGCTGGTGGTGGGGCGGGCGGTCGCGCCGGCCCGCCGGCTCGCCCTGATGCGGCCGCTGGCGGTGATCGCCCCGCTGGTCCTGGTGCCCACGCTCCTCGACCCGCCACCGGTGGTGGTGGCCCTGCTCGCGGCCGCCTGCGGCTTCGCCGCCGCCGGCCTGCTGCCGACCGCCAACGGGCTCTTCGTCCGCGCCCTGCCCAACGGCTACCGGGCCCGCGCCTTCGGCGTGATGGCCACCGGCATGCAGGTGATCCAGGGCGCCTCGGTGCTGGTCACCGGGCTGCTCGCCGACCGCTTCTCCATCCCGGTGGTGGTCGGCCTGTGGAGCGCCGCCGGTGTGGTGCTGATGCTGGTGACGGCCCTGCGCTGGCCGGACGGCGAGACCATCGACGCGGCCGTCGCGGCGGCCGACCGGGCCAACCGGGACGACGCCGCGGCCCGGGACAGCGCGCCCGGGCCCGGCGGCCGGCCGCGCGCCGGCCGGGCGACGGACGGCCGCTCCGGGGGCCGGCGCAGCCACGCTGTGACGTGATCGGCAGCCCGCCCGGCCGGTACGCGGCGGCCGGTGTGCCGGGGCACCTGGCAGGATGGAACGGTGAATTCCGCAGCTGAGTCCGACCGGCCCGGTGCGCCGACGACCCTCTTCGAGGCGGTCGGCGGCGAGCCCACCTTCCGCAAGCTGGTCGACGAGTTCTACGTCGGCGTCGCCACCGACCCGCTGCTGCGCCCGATGTACCCGGAGGAGGACCTCGGGCCGGCCGCCGACCGGCTGACGCTGTTCCTCATGCAGTACTGGGGCGGCCCCAACACCTACTCCGCCGAGCGGGGGCACCCGCGGCTGCGGATGCGGCACGCGCCGTTCCGGATCGGCGCGGCCGAGCGGGACGCCTGGCTGCACCACATGCGGCGGGCGGTCGACCGGCTGGACCTGCCGCCGGAGGTCGCCAAGGCGCTCTGGGACTACCTGGAGCGCGCCGCGTACTTCATGGTCAACGTGATGGAGGAGCCGGCCGGGGACGCCTGACGGCCCGGCGGTCGCGACCGGCCGGGCCGGCCCCGCCCGTCGGGCTCAGAGCAGGGCGCCCTCGTCGTGCAGCCAGTCCACGAAGGTGGTCGCCACGGCCGCCCCGCAGTCGAGCATCTCGACCAGGAGCGCGTCGTGGGTGCCCGCGCCCAGCGGCACCTGCAGCTCGGCGTAGATCGGCAGCTGACCCCGCTCGGTGGGGTCGCCGATGTACGCCTTGCAGAACCGGCGGGTGTGGTTCCACTCGTTGACTACCCGGTAGGCCCGGTCCGCCCAGTCCGGCGGGACCGTCGCGTGTGGACGGGCCCGCATCACCAGGATCTCGTCCTCGGGGCCCTCCAGGGTGACCAGCACCGCGTGCCGCTCCCACATGGCCAGCAGGTTCCCGTCGCCGTCGGCCAGGTACCGCACGTCGAGCAGGTCGAGGGCCGCACAGACCCGGCGCAGGGTGACCGGCTCCACACTGACCGGCATGTCCGTGATCACCGGCCGGTCGGCGGCCTTGCAGTCGTCCCCCGGCTGCCGGGGGGACGGTGGTCCGACCCGGACGGTGCTGTCCACTGTGATCCCGGTTCGAGTTTCCGGGTCGCCGCCGCCAGCGGCGGGACCAGGGCGCCATGACCACCACGGCATCGCTCGCGCACCTCACTCCCCAGCGGATCCGGACGCCTACGGTGCGTTGGATCCGAGGATGGACGGTACCCGGACAGCCGGGTTGAAGCACCCCCCCAACGACAGCCCCAGCCCAGAAGAATGACCACGGGTCAGCCGTTCGGATGATCCTTCACCGGTCGGATCGCCAGCTCCGAAACCTTGCGCGACCATGCCGCTCCGTACGGTCCCACCAGGCCGATCCAGCGGCCCGCGACGCGTACCTGGACCTCGCCCGGGGCGTCGGCGGGCCCGAGGAACCCCATCCGGACCACGCCCTGGACCAGGCGCTGGGTCACCTCGACCGGCTCGCCCGGCGGGTCGTCCGGGGTGACCACCACCGCCACGTGGTCGAGCAGCGCGTCGCGCAGCACCCGCTGACCCACCGCCCGGCCGCCCACGCCCTCGGTGGCGGCGGTCCGCAGGGTGCCCGCCGCCGCCTCGGCGATCCGCCGCAGCTCCCCGGCGGGCAACGCCTCCACCCGGCGGCTCGCCGCCGGCGGCAGCGGCCAGCGCCACCGGTCGTCCCGCCGGCCCGGCAGCGCCCCGCCGGCGGACTCCAGCTCGGCCAGCAGGTCGGCGGCGGCGACCGTGACGTCACCCGGGCCGACGCCGGCCACCGTGCGGACCACCAGCACGTCCCAGGGCAGCCGGGCCCAGAGCGCCGTACGCCCGGCCCCGTCGACCGGGCGGAGCCGGACCACGGTCGCCGGGTCGAAGCGGACCAGCCGGGCCAGGAAGGCCCCCGCGTCGGCGACCCCGTCCAGCCCGTGCCCCGGCGTCACGACGCGCGCGCCACTCACGCCGCCCCGCCCGCGGGCGCGTACGCCAGCAGGAAGGCCCGCTCATCGGAGGTGATCCGGCGGGGCCGCTTGGCCACCAGGTCGAACGGCACCAGCACCGACCGGGCGGTGCTGGCCAGCACGTCGCCGTCGTACAGCTCGTAGGCGACGGTGAACCGGGAGGCCCGGATCTCCTCCACCCAGAGTTCGATCCGGACGGTCGGGGCGGCCTCCGCGGTGGCCCGGCCCAGCGCGTAGTCGACCGGGCGCAGGTAGTCGACCTCGTGCCGGCGGATGACCACTCCGTCGGCGAACGAGCCCACCCCCCACGCCCGGCCGCCGGCGAACATCAACGCCACTCGCGCCTCCTCGTAGAGAGTGAGGAAGCGCGAGTTGTTGACGTGCCCGTACGCGTCCAGGTCGGACCAGCGCAGCGTGCAGTCGTAGACGAAGCGGTCCGCCATGCTCAGTCGCGGGTGAGCTTGCGGTAGGTCACCCGGTGCGGGCGGGCCGCCTCGGCGCCGAGCCGGTCGACCTTGTTCTTCTCGTAGGCATCGAAGTTGCCCTCGAACCAGAACCACTTGGACGGGTTCTCGTCGTCGCCCTCCCAGGCCAGGATGTGCGTGGCGACCCGGTCCAGGAACATCCGGTCGTGGGAGATGACCACGGCGCAGCCGGGGAATTCCAGCAGCGCGTTCTCCAGGCTGGAGAGGGTCTCCACGTCCAGGTCGTTGGTCGGCTCGTCGAGCAGGATGACGTTGCCGCCGATCTTCAGGGTCAGCGCCAGGTTGAGCCGGTTCCGCTCGCCGCCGGAGAGCACCTTGGTCGGCTTCTGCTGGTCCGGCCCCTTGAAGCCGAACGCGGCGATGTACGCCCGCGACGGCATCTCGACCTTGCCCACCATGAGGTGGTCCAGCCCGTCGGAGACGACCTCCCAGACGGTCTTGTCGCCGTCGAGGCCCTGCCGGGCCTGGTCGACGTAGGACAGCGAGACGGTGGGGCCGACCCTGACCTCGCCACCGGTCGGCTGCTCCAGCCCGACGATGGTCTTGAACAGGGTGGTCTTGCCGACACCGTTCGGGCCGATGATGCCGACAATGCCGTTGCGCGGCAGCGAGAACGACAGGTTGTCGATCAGCAGCCGGTCGCCGAAGCCCTTGCTCAGGTCGTTCGCCTCGATGACCGTGCTGCCCAGGCGCGGGCCCGGCGGGATCTGGATCTCCTCGAAGTCCAGCTTCCGGGTCTTCTCCGCCTCGGCGGCCATCTCGTCGTACCGGTCGAGTCGGGCCTTGGACTTGGTCTGCCGCGCCTTGGCGTTGGAGCGGACCCACTCCAGCTCATCGGAGAGGCGCTTCTTCATCTTGGCGTCGCGGCGGCCCTCGACGGCCAGCCGGGCGGCCTTCTTCTCCAGGTAGGTGGAGTAGTTGCCCTCGTACGGGTAGGCCCGGCCGCGGTCCAGCTCCAGGATCCAGTTGGCCACGTTGTCCAGGAAGTACCGGTCGTGGGTGATGGCGATGACGGTGCCGGCGTACTTGGCCAGGTGCTGCTCCAGCCACTGCACGCTCTCCGCGTCCAGGTGGTTGGTGGGCTCGTCGAGCAGCAGCAGGTCGGGGGCCTCCAGCAGCAGCTTGCACAGCGCGACCCGGCGGCGCTCACCACCGGAGAGCTGGGTGACGTCGGCGTCCGGCGGCGGGCAGCGCAGCGCGTCCATGGCCAGTTCGAGCTTGGAGTCGATGTCCCAGGCGTCGGCGTGGTCCAGCTCCTCCTGGAGCTTGCCCATCTCCTCCATCAGCTCGTCGGAGTAGTCCGTGGCCATCTGCTCGGCGATGGAGTTGAACCGCTCCAGCTTGGCCTTGGTCTCGGCCACCGCCTCCTCGACGTTGCCGAGGACGGTCTTGCTGTCGTTGAGCGGGGGCTCCTGGGCGAGCATGCCGACGGTGTAGCCGGGCATCAGCCGGGCCTCGCCGTTGCTCGGCCGGTCCCAGCCTGCCATGATCTTGAGGAGGCTGGACTTACCGGCGCCGTTCGGGCCGACCACACCGATCTTGGCCCCCGGCAGGAAGTTCAGCGTCACGTTGTCGAGCACGACCTTGTCGCCGTGCGCCTTGCGCGCCTTTTCCAGGACGTAGATGAACTGGGCCACGGTGCGGGCTACCTCCGTCGGTTGCTGTCGCCGATTGGCGGGCACGGCACGGGCTGCGTCCGCCGCCCGCCGCCGCCGGCCGGGAGCCGGCCGCGCGCACGCCGTCGTCAATCCTGACAGGTACGGCTCGCCGCGCCCACATCACCCCGCCCGAGCAGCACGCCGCGGCCCGCTCCCCCGGCTGTCGGCGAGCCGGAGGACCGCGGGATCGCCGACCTCCGCCCGAGGCTGTCACCATGATCACGGGTACGGTTCAGCGACCGTGGGACGGGTAGGTGACTCCGGCACGGGGCGCCAGACGCCGCAGCTAGGCTCAGACTCTCATCGCGGTGGACCCGTCAGTACCCGGAGGTGGCCGATCGTGACCGTCCGTAGCTCCTTTGTCGTAGTGGCGAACCGATTGCCGGTCGACGAGGTGAGCACACCCGAGGGACGGCAGTGGCGACGTAGCCCGGGCGGGCTGGTGACCGCCCTGCACCCCGTCCTCGCCGAGCACCAGGGCACCTGGGTCGGCTGGGCCGGCGGGACCGGCGCCGCTCCGGAGCCGTTCGACCTGGAGGGCATCCGCCTGCACCCGGTGCCGCTGAGCGCCGAGGAGCTGGAGCGCTACTACGAGGGCCAGTCCAACGCCACCATCTGGCCGCTCTACCACGACGCGGTCGAGACCCCGGCCTACAAGCGCCGGTGGCGCGAGGCGTACCGCCTGGTCAACGCCCGGTTCGCGGAGGCCGCGGCGGACGTGGCGGCCGAGGGCGCCACGGTCTGGATCCAGGACTACCAGCTCCAACTGGTCCCGGCGATGCTCCGCGAGCTGCGGCCGGACCTGAAGATCGGCTTCTTCCTGCACATCCCGTTCCCACCGATCGAGCTGTTCATGCAGATGCCGTTCCGCACCGAGATCCTGCGCGGGCTGCTCGGCGCCGACCTGGTCGGGTTCCAGCAGCGGCTGGCCGCGCAGAACTTCGTCCGGCTGGCCCGGCACCTGCTCGGCCTGCGCTACGAGGGCCAGATGATCCAGGTGGACGGCCGGCAGGTGAAGGCCGGTGCCTTCCCCATCTCGATCGACACCCACGAGATGGAGCGGATGGCCGCCGACCCGGCGATCCAGGCCCGGGCCAAGCAGATCCGCGAGGAGCTGGGCAACCCGAAGACGATCATCCTGGGCGTCGACCGGCTCGACTACACCAAGGGCATCGAACTTCGGCTGAAAGCCTTCCGGGAACTCCTCGCTGACGGAAAGTTGACAGTGCCGGACGCGGTTATGGTGCAGGTCGCGACGCCCAGCCGCGAGCGGGTGGAGCACTACCAGGCACTTCGCGTCAAGGTGGAGCGCGAGGTTGGTCGGATTAATGGCGAATTCGGACGGGTGGGTGTGCCCGCGGTGCATTATCTGCATCAGTCGTACAGTCGCTCCGAACTGGCCGCGATGTACGTCGCGGCCGACGTGATGATGGTGACCCCCCTGCGAGACGGAATGAATCTGGTGGCCAAGGAGTACGTGGCATCGCGCGCCGACCAGGGCGGCGCGCTCGTGCTCAGCGAGTTCGCCGGCGCGGCCACGGAGCTGCGCCAGGCATTCCTGTGCAACCCGCACGACCCGGACGCGGTCAAGGACGCCCTGCTGCGGGCCGTACACGTGGAGAAGCCGGAGGCCCGTCGACGCATGCGGATCATGCAACGTCATCTGCGCACCCACGACGTGGGGCACTGGGCGAAATCGTTCCTCACCGAGCTCGGCACGTCCGGGGTGGAGGCCGCGTGAACGTCCCCACCGACATCGTGACCCCGCCCGCGGGGACGATGGACCCCGAGCTGCGCGCGGCCATCGGGCGGATCGCCCGGGTCCCCCAGCTCCTGGTCGCCTGCGACTACGACGGCACGCTCGCGCCGATCGTCGAGGACCCGAGCAAGGCCGTGCCGCTGCCGGAGTCGGTCGCCGCGATCCGGGCGCTCGCCGCGCTGCCGCAGACCACCGTCGCGGTGGTCTCCGGTCGGGCGCTGCGCGACCTGGCCGCCCTCTCCCGGCTGCCCAGCGAGGTCCACCTGGTCGGCAGCCACGGCTCCGAGTTCGACATCGGCTTCGTCGAGCGACTCTCCCCCGAGCTGATCGCCGTCCGCACCCGGCTGCGCGACGCGCTGCGCGAGATCGCCGCGGCCCACCCCGGCGTACGGCTGGAGCGCAAGCCGGCCAGCGTCGCCGTGCACACCCGCGGGGTCGACCCGCAGGTCGCGGCGGCCACCATCGAGGCGGTCCGCAACGGCCCCGCCAAGTGGGACGGCGTCACGGTCACCCAGGGCAAGGAGGTCATCGAGCTGTCGGTGGTCGCCACCCACAAGGGCACCGCCGTCGACCAGCTGCGCACCCAGCTCTCGGCCAGCGCCGTGCTCTTCATCGGTGACGACGTCACCGACGAGAACGCCTTCGGCAACCTGCACGGCCCGGACGTCGGCATCAAGATCGGCCCCGGCGACACCCAGGCCGGCTACCGGGTGGCCGAGCCGATCGAGGCGGCCCGGGCCCTGGGCCTGCTGCTGGAGACCCGCCGGCACTGGCTCTTCGGCGAGCGGGCCGTCCCGATCGAGCGGCACTCGATGCTCTCCAACGGCCGGACGGTCGCCCTGCTCACGCCCGAGGCCAAGGTCAGCTGGCTCTGTCACCCCAAGCCGGACTCGGCGGCGATCTTCGCCGACCTGGTCGGCGGCAGCCCGGCCGGTCACTTCAGTATCGTCCCGGAGCGCGGCGGCATCCCGCTGGGGCAGCGTTACCGCAGCGGCACCATGACGGTCGAGACCCGCTGGTCCGGTCTCACCGTCACCGACTGGCTGGACCTGCCGGCCCGGGAAACCACCCCGGACGGCCCGGCGATCATCACCGGCGACTCGACCCTGGTCCGGGTGCTGACCGGCTCCGGCAAGGCCCGCATCGACTTCGCCCCGCGCCCGGAGTTCGGCCAGGTCGCCGTCCAGCTGCAACCGCTCGACGACGGCCTGCTGGTGCTCGGCTCCAACGAGCCGGCCGCGCTCTACGCCCCGGGCGTGACCTGGGAAGTCAGAAGCGACGGGGTGAACGAGAGCGCGGAGGCGATGGTCGACCTCTCCGCCGCCGGCGGTCAGGTCGTGCTGGAGCTGCGCTTCGGCACGCACAGCCTGGAGCACCACGCCGTCCCGATCCACGAGCGGCAGGCCAGGGCCGAGCAGCCGTGGAAGGACTGGGTGGCCTCGCTGCGGCTGCCCACCACCGCCCGCGACCTGGTCGCCCGCAGCGCGCTCACGCTGCGCGGCCTCTGCCACGAGGCGACCGGCTCGATCCTGGCCGCGGCGACCACCTCGCTGCCGGAGGAGCTGGGCGGGGTCCGCAACTGGGACTACCGCTACTGCTGGCTGCGTGACGCGGCACTGACCGCTCGCGCGCTGGTCGACCTGGGTTCCCTCGAGGAGGCCGAGGCGCTGCTGCGCTGGGTGGACGGCTGCATCGAGCGCACCGGCGGCCACCCGGAGCGGCTGCACCCGCTCTACACCATCGACGGCTACGAGCTGGGCGCCGAGGCGGTCATCGACACCCTCCCCGGGTACGCCGGCTCCCGGCCGGTCCGGGTGGGCAACCTCGCCAACCACCAGCTCCAGCTGGACGTCTTCGGCCCGATCGCGGACCTGATCGCCGCCGTGGCCGACGCCCGGGGCTCGGTCCGCGAGGACGAGTGGCGGGTGCTGGAGAACATGGTCGAGGCGGTCCGCCGCCGCTGGCACGAGCCCGACCACGGCATCTGGGAGGCCCGCCTCCCCCCACGGCACCACATCTTCTCCAAGGTGATGTGCTGGATGACCGTCGACCGCGCGCTGCACATCATGCGCCAGCACGGCGGCGAGGACCGGCCGGAGTGGGTGGAGCTGCGCGACCGGATCGGCGCCAACGTGCTGGAGAACGGCTGGCACGAGCACGTCGAGGCGTACAGCGTCGCGTACGGCGACGAGGAGATGGATGCCTCCTCGCTCTGGATCGGCCTGTCCGGGCTGCTGCCGGGCGACGACCCGCGCTTCCTCTCCACCGTGCTGCGGATCGAGGCGGACCTGCGCAGCGGGCCGGTCGTCTACCGGTACCACTGGGACGACGGCCTGCCCGGCCGGGAGGGCGGCTTCCACATCTGCACGGCGTGGCTGATCGAGGCGTACCTGCGCACCGGCCGCCGCACCGACGCGGAGGAGCTGTTCCTGCAGATGATCGACACGGCGGGCCCGACCGGGCTGCTCCCCGAGCAGTACGACCCGCTCGCCGAGCGCGGCCTGGGCAACCACCCGCAGGCCTACAGCCACCTCGGCCTGATCCGCTGCGCGCTGCTGCTGGACAACATGCTCAAGCAGTGACCTGACCAGCGACGACGACGGCGGCCGGAGAGACCTCTCTCCGGCCGCCGTCGCAGCTCCGCCCCGTCGTGCGGAGCCGCCGGCCGGCCGAAGACCCACCCCCCGTTTGCGGCGTGTCGCGGTGTCGTGGCGCGCGGATACCGCGACACGCCGCAAACCGGGTCGGATGCCCGGCGCGGGGACCGCGAGCGGGGTTGGCCAAGGGGCCAGGGCCGTTTGCGGCGTGTCGCGGTCTCGTGGCGCGCGGATACCGCGACACGCCGCAAACCGGGTCGGATGCCCGGCGCCGGGACCGCGAGTGGGGTTGGCCAAGGGGCCGGCGCCGGGGCGCCGGTCAGACGTCGAGGGTGCCCACCACGTCGCCGATCACCACGATGGCGGGCGGGCGCAGGCCCGCCGCCACCACGTCCGCCGCCACCGCGCCGAGCGTCGAGCGCAGCGTCCGCTGGGCGCCGGTGGTGCCCTCCTGGACCACGGCGACCGGGGTGGCCGGGTCTCTGCCGTGCGCGGTGAGCGTCGCGGTGATCGCGGCGAGGTTCTTCAGCCCCATCAGGACGACCAGGGTGCCGCGCAGGCCGGCCAGGGCCGGCCAGCGCACCAGCGAGTCCGGCGAGTCCGGCGCGACGTGCCCGGAGACGACGGTGAACTCGTGCGCCACCGCCCGGTGGGTGACCGGGACGCCGGCCACCGCCGGCACGGCGATCGCGCTGGTCACGCCCGGCACCACGGTCACCGGTACGCCCGCCTCGGCGCAGGCCAGCAGTTCCTCGCCGCCCCGGCCGAAGACGTACGGGTCGCCGCCCTTGAGCCGGACGACGACCTTGCCGGCCAGGGCCCGGTCCACCAGGATCCGGTTGATCTCCTCCTGGGCCCGGGACGGGCCGTACGGGATCTTGGAGGCGTCCACCAGCTCGACGTCGGGGCGCAGCTCGTCCAGGAGCAGCCCGGGCACCAGCCGGTCGGCGACCACCACGTCCGCCTCAGTGAGCAGCCGCCAGCCCTTGACGGTGATCAGCTCCGGATCGCCCGGCCCGGCACCCACCAGCGCAACCCGACCGGGTGCGGCCCCGCCCGGTGTCGTGCCCCGCCCGGCGGCGGCCAGACCGGTGCGCACGTTCAGCAGGTCGCGCACGGCGTCCCGGACGCTCATCGCGCGACGCGGGTCACCACCGCCGAACACCGCCACGGTGACCGGGCCGTGCCGGGTCACCGCCGGCGTCCACGCGGTGGCGGCGGACCGGTCGTCGGCGCGTACGCAGAAGATCCGCCGCTCGGCGGCGGCGGCGCTGACCGACGCGGCGGCGAGCGGGTCGTCGACGGCGACCTGGACCAGCCAGGCGCCGTCCAGGTCGTCCGGGGCGAACCGGCGCGGCGCCCAGTGCAGCCGGCCGGCGTCGACGTGGGCGTGCAGCGCGGGGGTCAGCTCCGGCGCGACGAGGAAGACGTCCGCCCCGGCGTCCAGCAGCGCCGGCACCCGCCGGGTGGCGACCGCTCCCCCGCCCACCACGACCACCCGCCGGCCGGCGAGCCGCAGGCCGAGAGGGTAGGGGTTCCCGATCACTTCTCGGAGACCCCCGCCGAGTCGAAGGTGGCGACCTCGTGCAGCACCCGGACCGCGCCGGTGACCACCGGCAGCGCCAGCAGCGCGCCGGTGCCCTCGCCGAGGCGCAGGCCGAGGTCGATCAGCGGGTCCAGGCCGAGGTGGCGCAGCGCCACGGTGGCCCCCGGCTCGGCGGAGCGGTGCCCGGCGACCATCGCACCGACCGCGTCCGGGGCCAGGGCCGCGGCGACCAGCGCGGCGCTGGCCGCGATCACCCCGTCCAGCAGCACCGGGACGCGGCGGGCGGCGGCGCCGAGGATCAGGCCGGCCAGCGCCGCGTGCTCCAGGCCACCGACGGCGGCCAGCACGCCGAGGGGGTCGGCCGGGTCGGGCCGGTGCCGGTCCAGCGCGGTCCGCACCACGCCGACCTTGCGCCGGTACGTCTCGTCGTCCACCCCGGTGCCGCGCCCGGTGGCCTCGGCCGGGTCGGTACCGGTGAGCGCGGCGACCAGCGCCGCGGACGGGGTGGTGTTGCCGATGCCCATGTCCCCGGTGAGCAGGATCCCCGCTCCGGCGTCGACCAGGTCGCCGGCGATCCGGATGCCGGTCTCCAGCGCCGCGCGTGCCTCGTCGCGGGTGAGCGCCGCGGTGACGGTCATGTCCCGGGTGCCCCGGCGGACGTTCGCGGCGACCAGGCGGGGTCCGACCGCCGGGTCGGTGGCGTCCGGGTCGACCGGGAGCGGGGTGGCCACGCCGACGTCGACCACGGTGACCGAGGCGCCGGCCTGGCGGGCGAAGGCGTTGACCACCGCCCCACCGGCCAGGAAGTTGGCGATCATCTGGGCGGTGACCTCCTGCGGCCAGGGGGTCACCCCCTGGGCGTGCACGCCATGGTCACCGGCGAAGATCGCCACCGCCGCCGGCTCGGGCAGCGGCGGCGGGCAGGCGCCGGCCAGCCCGGCGAGGCGTACGGAGAGTTCCTCCAGGGCGCCGAGGGAACCGGCGGGCTTGGTCAGCCGGGCCTGGAGGTCGCGCGCGGCGGCCATCGCCGGCTCGTCGAGCGGCCCGATCGCCGCGATGGTGGTCTCCAGCATCATGCCTCCAGGATCTCGGCGAGTACCTCGGTGAACGCGTCGGTGGTCGCCGGGTCGCGGACCGCCACCCGCAGCCAGTCCGGGCCCAGGCCGGGGAAGGTGTCCCCGCGTCGCACGGCCCAGCCGCGCTCGCGCAGGGTCTCCCGCACCCGGTCGGCGCCGGCCAGGTGCAGCAGGACGAAGGCGCTGGCCGGGCGGCCCGCGACGCGTACCCCGGGCAGGGCCGACAGGCGGGCGACCAGGTGGTCGCGGTCGGCGGCGAGCCGCGCGGCGATCTCGCGCTCGGCCGCGACGGCGGTGGGCGACGCGCAGGCGGTGGCGGCGGCCAGCGCCGGGGTGGAGACGGCCCAGAGCGGCTGGACGGCGGCCAGCCGGTCCAGCAGCGCGGCCTCGCCGAGCAGGTAGCCGATCCGCAGGCCGGCCAGCCCCCACGTCTTGGTCAGGCTGCGCACCACCACCAGGCCGGGCAGGTCGCGCCGGCCGGCCAGCGACTCGGGCTCGCCGGCCACGCCGGGGGCTCCGGTGGTGTCGGCGAACGCCTCGTCGACGACCAGCACCCGGCCCGGCCGGGCCAGGGCGGCCAGGGCGGCGGCGGGGTGCAGCACCGAGGTGGGGTTGGTCGGGTTGCCGATCATGACCAGGTCGGCGTCGGCGGGCACCCGCGCCGGGTCGAGCCGGAAGCCGTCGGCCGGGTCGAGCAGCACCCGTTCCACCTGGTGCCCGGCGGCGCGCAGCGCGGCCTCCGGCTCGGTGAACTGCGGGTGCACCACCACCGGGCGGCGCACCCCGGCCAGCGCGCGGGCCAGCAGCACGAAGCCCTCGGCGGCACCGGCGGTGAGCAGTACCTCCGCCGGGGGACGCCCGTGCCGGGCGGCGACGGCCGCCCGGGCCGGCCCCGGGTCCGGGTACGCGGCCAACTCGGCCAGCGAGGCGGTGAGCGGGTCGGCCAGCCAGTCCGGCATGGTGTCCCGGCGGACGTTGACGGCCAGGTCGACCAGGCCCGGGGTCGCCTCGGCGTCCCCGTGGTGCCCCAGGTCCGGTTCTTGCCCGGTGCCCGGCGGCACCTCGATCAGCTGACCATGCATGTCCGTGATCCTGCCGGGAAGCCGCCGTACGGGACAGCGGATCCCAACGTGGGTCGCGTCACCGCCCGGCGACAGTCTCGCCCGTTTATGAATTCTTCTCATTTCTGAATCGGAAATGTCATAACTTGACCCTGTGAGCAACCGACCCCTTGCTGCCGCTGGTCGTACCGTTCCGCTCCTCCGCGCCGGGCTCATCGCCGGCATCGTCGTCGCCGCCGTGGCCTACCCGTTGGCCGCGTTCACCGGCCTCGGCGCCAAGGCCACCGCCCACGCGGTGGAGCAGAAGACGAGCATCCTGCGCACCGCGCTGCCGGCCGAGACGTCGTACCTCTACGCCCCCGACGGCAAGACGATCCTGACCATGTTCTACGAGGAGTACCGGCAGTACACGAAGCTGTCGGACATGTCGCCGAACATCCAGCAGGCGATCGTCGCCGCCGAGGACAACCGCTTCTACCAGCACCACGGCGTCGACCCGAAGGGCGTCGCCCGCGCCTTCGTGGCCAACGCCCGCTCCAGCGGCGTCTCCCAGGGCGCCTCGACCCTGACCATGCAGTACGTCCGGATGGCGCTGCGGGACAGCGCCAAGACGCCGAAGGAGGTCCAGGAGGCCACCCAGCAGACCAGCCTGCGCAAGGTCAAGGAGATGCGGATGGCCCTGGACATCGAGAAGGAGCTGACCAAGGAGGAGATCCTGGAGCGCTACCTCAACTCGGCGTACTTCGGCCACCGGGCGTACGGCATCTACGCCGCCGCGCAGATCTTCTTCTCCAAGACCCCAGCCACCCTCACCCCGGTCGAGGCGGCCACCCTCGCCGGGCTGGTCAAGTCCCCCTCCGAGTACGACCCGATCACCTCGGACCAGAAGGACGCCACCGGCCGGCGCAACTACGTGCTCGACCGGATGGCCCAGCTCGGCTACCTCTCCCCGGACGCCGCGGCCGCAGCCCGGTCCGAGCCCATCCGGACCCGGGTGACGACCCCGGCCAACGACTGCACCTCACTGCCAAGCAAGTACCAGACCTGGGGCTTCGCCTGCGACTACGTCAAGAACTGGTGGAGCGCGCAGCCCGCGTTCGGCGAGAACCGGCTGGAGCGGATGGACAAGCTGCGCCGGGGCGGCTACCGGATCGTGCTCAGCCTCGACCCGAAGATCCAGTCGGCGGCGGAGAAGAACGTCGGCGCGAAGGACGGCGTCGGCAGCCCCTTCGCCAACGGCATCGTGGTGGCCGAACCGGGCACCGGCCGGGTGAAGGCGATGGCGGTGAACCGGACGTACTCACTGGACCTCAGCGAGAACCCGTCCAGCTCCAACCCGGAGGCCGGCCCCAAGGTCAAGGCGAACTACCCGAACACGGTGGCGCCCCTGCTCGGCGGCGGCAGCCTCCCCGGCTACCAGGCCGGATCGACGTTCAAGATGTTCCCGATGCTCGCCGCGCTGGACGCCGGGATGCCGCTGTCCACCGAGTACAACTCGCCGCACCGGTACCAGTCGAGGGTCTACGACGGCTGGGCCCCGTCCAACGCCAGCGGGGCGATGACCGGCCGGCAGACCATGTGGTCCGGCTTCGGCAAGTCGGTGAACACCTACTTCGTCCAGCTGGAGGAGCAGATCGGCGCGGACAAGGGGGTTCGGCTCGCCGAGCAGCTCGGGCTGCGCTGGCGTACCGACGTGGACCGGGACCACGCCTCCCCGGCCAAGGCCAAGAAGTGGGGCGCGTTCACCCTGGGTGTCTCCGACGCCACCCCGCTGGAGCTGGCCAACGCGTACGCCGCGATCGCCGCCGACGGGCGGTACTGCGAGGCGATGCCGGTCATGTCGATCACCAACCGGGACGGCACGCCGGCGACGTACCGGACGGCGTCCGGCATCCAGCGGGAGGTGGCCAAGCCGCGCTGCCGGCAGGTGGTGAGCGCGGACGCGGCCCGGGCCGCCACCGACGCCGCCCGCTGCCCGACCGGGGACACCCCGGCGAAGGGGAGTTGCGGGGGCTGGTCGACGGCGGACAGCGTCCGGGGCACGGTGGGCCGCCCGGTGGCCGGCAAGACCGGTACCACGGACAGCACCCGGTCGGCCTGGTTCGTCGCCTACACGCCCGAACTGGCGGCGGCGAGCTTCATCGCCGACCCGGACAACCCGTTCAACGCGGTGGGTGACGGCCAGTCCCAGGTCCCCGTCGTCGCGGTCGCCCAGACGCTGCGCGACGGCCTCAAGGGCACGGCTCCCCGCCAGTTCACCCCACCGTCGGACCGCATCGTGGGGTGAGACCGGCCCGCCCGCCCGGATGACCGGGAGCGCTGCGTCAGGAACGGTGCGGTTCCTGGCGCAGCGCTTCTGTCCGCCCCGCTGGGCCAGGGTCGACGGCCGGCGCGGTCATGGGCGCCGGCCCCGCTCAGGGGCCGGCGGGTCGCGGGGCGGCTGCGGTGGCGGGCGGGGCGTTCAGTGCAGGTCGGCGGCGACCAGGGACCAGAGTTCCAGGTCGACCCGGGCGCCCCGGACGAAGCCGGCGTTGCGCAGCAGGCCCTCGTAGCTGAAGCCGGCCTTCTCCGCGACCCGGCGCGACGCCACGTTGCCCGGGGCCACCCGCAGCTCGACCCGATGGAAGCCGTGCTCCAGGATCAGCGCGATGGCCAGCGCGTCCACCGCCTCGGCGGCCAGCCCGAACCCACGGGCGTGCGGGGCGAGGGCGTACGACACCTCGGTGAGCCGGGCGCCCCAGTCGGTGCGCCGGGTCCAGAGGCAGCCGACCACCCGGGCGTCCTCCCGGCGCACCACCGCGTAGTGGTCGCCGTCGCCGCTGTCGCGCCGCTGCCGGGCCAGATCCGTGCACCAGGCCGGCCCGTCGATCTGCCCGTTGGCGTCGGCCAGCGGCAGCCAGCGCTGGGTCTGCCGGTCGGCGAAGACCTCGTCGACCGCGTCGGCGTCCGCCGCCCGCAGCTGGCGCACCTCCGTACGCGGGGTGGAGACGGTCAACGCCGGGAAGCGGCGGACGGCCACCTGCCCGATCACGCCGGTGCTCCGACGCCCTCGGCAATCCCGGCCGCCGACACCAGTCGGGTCGCGATGGCCGGATCGGCCGCCCAGTGCAGGCCCAACTGCGAGGCGTGCACGCCCCGCCAGACGAAGCCCTCGGGAGCGCCGCCCTCCCAGCTCCACGCCGGGCGCTCACCGGTCCGGGGGGTGAGCACCGCGCTGTGCTGCTTGTAGCCGACCACGGCCGCCCCGGCCTCGGCGACCACGCTGGCGGTGCGGGCGGTCGCCTCGCGGTAGCCGACGACCAGGCCGTCGCGGCTGGCGCCGATCGCGTCCAGCACCCCGCACATCGGCCGGCCGTCCAGCTCGCGGGCCAGCCAGAGCAGGCCCGCCCCCTCGGCGAGCACCGGGCGGCCGGTGCGGGCCAGCTCGGCCACGGCGATGCAGAGCCGGCGGTTGGCGGAGAGTTCGGCGGCGGACGACTCGGGCAGGCCGGCGCCGACCACAAGCGCCCGGGTGCCGGCGGGCAGCGCCTCGTCGCGCAGCGGGTCGACGGTGACCACCTCGGCGCCCGCCGCGCGCAGCAGCTCGGCCGTCTCGGCGTAGCTGTAGCTGCCGCCCGGGCCACCGGCCAGCGCGACCAACGGGCGGCCCTCGACCGGGGCGGCCGGCGACGGCGACCACGGCTCGACCGGCAGCGCGGGCGCGGAGCGGGCCAGCGCGAGCAGCCGGTCCAGCTCGACGGTGCCGGCCACCGCCTCGCCGAGGCGCCGCACCGCGCGGGTTGCCTCGGCGTCGCCGCCGACCACCGGCAGCACGCCGTGCCGCCGGGCCGGCAGCACCGCGGGCAGCTCGTGCCGGCGCAGCGCGCCGTAGACGGGGACGTCGACGTCGTCGAGCGCCTGCCGCAGCATCGCCTCGTGGCGTGGGGACGCGACCTGGGTGAGGATCACCCCGCCGAGCCAGAGCTGATCGTCGTAGGAGCGGAAGCCGTGCACCAGGGCGGCCACCGACTGCCCCATCGCCGCCACGTCCACCACCAGCACGACCGGGCTGCGCAGGGCGGTGGCCACGGCGGCCGTGGACTCCGCATCGGGGCGCCCGGCGACCGAGTCGTACAGCCCCATGGTGCCCTGGACCACGGCCAGCTCGGCGCCGGCCGCGCCGTGCGCGAAGAGCGGGCCGAGCCGGTCCGCGCCGACCAGCCTCGCGTCGAGGGTGCGCCCGGGTCGACCGGCGGCGAGGCCGAGGTACGCGGCGTCGACGTGGTCCGGGCCGACCTTGAAGCCGGCGACGGCCAGGCCCCGTTCGGCGAGGGCGGCGAGCAGCCCGATGGCCAGCGCGTTGGTGCCGTGTCCGGAGGACGGCGCGCTGAGCACGAGGCGCGGCACGGCGGTCATCATCGACTCCTCGCGGGCGACGGGTGGTGGCAAGCGGACGACCGGGAAGATCTCCGACCGGAGATCCGCTCGCGTGACCATACCCGCCCAGACCGACACGTGCGGCCGCCGACCGGTCGGCGCACCGGGCCGTCGCGGTCGGTGGTCCCGGTCATACGGGTAGCCTCGTGGCGTGTACCGGTTCCTGCTGACCCCACGCTGGCTGGGCATCCTCGCGCTGACCCTGGTCGCCGCCGCGGTGATGGTGCTGCTGGGCAACTGGCAGCTGGACCGCTACGAGCAGCGCACGGCGGTCAACGAGCGCATCGACGCCGGCAGCCGCGGCACCCCCGCGCCGCTGCGCGACGCGCTGCCCGCACCCACCGGCGCGGCGGGCTCGGTCGGCCCGGCCCCCGCCGAGCGGGTCGAGTGGAGCCGGGTCACCGCCACCGGCCGGTACGACGCCACGAACGTGGTCCTGATCCGTGGCCGGACGGTCGACAGCAAGGTCGGATTCGAGGTGCTCGCCCCGCTGGTGCTGACCGACGGCACGGCCGTACTGGTCGACCGGGGCTGGGTCCCGCCCGCGCCGGGCGGCGCGATGGCCATGCCGCAGGTGCCCGCCCTGCCGACCGGCGAGGTGACGGTGGTCGGCCGGGTGCACCCCACTGAGTCCGGCGGGGCCGGCGTGGACCGGCGCGACGGCCGGCTGGAGACCCGCCGGGTCACCGTCGACAAAATCGCCCGCGAGCTGCCGTACCCGGTGCACGGGGCGTACCTGCTGCTGGACGAGCAGACCCCGGCGAACGACCCGGCGTTCCGCGCGGTGCCGATCGGGCACGCCAACAACTGGCAGAACTTCGGCTACGTGATCCAGTGGTGGCTCTTCGCCGCGATGTCACTCTTCGGCTACGGCTGGGTCGCCCGCCGGGAGGCCCGGCGGGCGGCGGGGCTGGACGCGCCGAAGGAGCCGGTCGACCGGGCAGCGGAACCCGTCACCCCGGCCTGACGGCGCGATCGGCGGTCTCCTCAGCCCGACGAAACCGGACACTCGGGCGGGCCACGGGACAGCGGAGGACGTTGTAGTGTCCGCCCGTGATCAACGAGCCGGCGACCCCTGATCCCACCACCGCCCGGTCGGAGCCGGCGACGGCGGCGTACCCGGCCTACGACCCGTGGAGCGCCATGCCGCCCTCGGACGCCCCGCCGGTCACCGCCCAGTTCTCCGCGCCGCCGGCACCGCACACCGCACCCACCGCGCAGTTCCCCGCGCCGCATTCCGCCGGCCCGATCGCGCCGTACCCCGCCGCCCCGACCGCGCCGTACGCCATGCCGCCGGCGGGACCCGTCGCGCACGTACCCTCGCAGTCGCCGCCGACCGCGCAGCTGCCCGTGGCGTACTCCGCGCCGCCCGCGACGGCGCGGTTCTCCGCGCCGCCGGCCCACTTCTCGGCGCCGTCGGCGCCGTTCCCGGTGCCGGCCCAGTTCTCCGCGCCGGCGCTGCTGCCCGCCGGCTACCCGCCGGCCCGGCCGGACGTGGTGGCGGTGCAGATCGGCGAGATCGTGGTCACCCCGCCGGTGATCCGGACGCCGACCGGGGTGCTGCCGCTGGCCGGCGCGTCCTGGCAGGTGACGGACTTCTGGCAGAAGGAGGAGAAGATCGCCACCTGGGCGCTGGTCTGCGCCATCGTGGGCTTCTTCTGCCTGACCTTCTTCAGCCTGCTCTTCCTGCTGGTCAAGGAGACCCGGCACCACGGCACGGTCCAGGTGACGGTCGTCAACGGGGCACACCAGTACGTGGCCCGCATCCCGGTGATGGACCAGGGCCAGGTGCAGCACATCAACAACCAGGTGAACTACGCCCGGTCGCTGTCGACGTTCTGATCCCGGCGGCGGCGCGGGTCAGCCGCCGGCCCGCCCGGCGTGGATCGCCCGGACCATGTCGATGGTGTCCGCCTCGGCGGCGGACTTGTCCTCGCGGTAGCGCACCACCCGGGCGAAGCGCAGCGCCATCCCGCCCGGGTAGCGGGAACTGGTCTGCACCCCGTCGAAGGCGATCTCGACCACCTGCTCGGGGCGGACCCGGACCACCCAGTCGCCGCGCTCGACCGCCAGCGACAGGAACCGCTCGGTCTGCCAGCGCAGCAGCTCGTCGGTGAGGCCCTTGAACGTCTTGCCGAGCATCACGAAGTCGCCGGTGCGCGGATCCCGCGCGCCGAGGTGCAGGTTGGAGAGCCAGCCCTGCCGCCGGCCGCTGCCCCACTCCACCGCCAGCACCACCAGGTCGAGAGTGTGCCGGGGCTTGACCTTCACCCAGGCCGCGCCGCGCCGGCCGGCGTCGTAGGGCGCGTCCGGCGCCTTCACCACGACGCCCTCCTGGCCGGCGTCGACGGCGGCGGCGAAGGCCACGCCGGCCCGCTCGGCGTCCTCCACCTCCATCCGCCCGACCAGCAGCGACTCGTCGACGGCGCCGGCCAACGCCGCCCACCGTTCCCGGCCGGGCCGGTCGATCAGATCCTCGCCGTCGATGTGCAGCAGGTCGAAGAAGTACGGCGTCAGCACCGTCTCGCCGGTCGTCTGGGCGGCGGCGAGCACCGCCGGGGCGACCGGAGCGCCGCCGGTGGTGCTCGGCGTGGTGCGGCGGGCGGCCCGGCTGGAGGTCTGCTGGAACGGCAGCGGGCGGCCGGTGGCATCCAGCCCGATGGCCTCCCCGTCGAGCACCAGCTCGCGGGCGGGGAGCGCGCGCACGGCGGCGACCACCTCGGGGACCCGGGCGGTGCACTCGTCGAGGCTGCGGGTGAAGACGGCGATGTCGTCGCCGGAGCGGTGCACCTGGATCCGGATGCCGTCGAGCTTGACGTCCACCACCGCCGGTACGCCGGTGGCGTCGAGCGCCGCGTCGACCGACGGGGCGCTCTGCGCCAGCATGGGGGCGAGCGGTCGGCCGACCTGGAGCCCGAACTCGGCCAGCGCGGCGGCGCCCCCGGAGAGCGCGGCGACCGCCACCGCGCGCAGGTCGCCGGCGAGCAGCAGGGCCCGGCGGACGGCGGCGACCGGCACCTCGGCGGCCCGGGCGATGGCGTCGGCGAGCAGCCCCGCCTGGGCACCCTGGCGCAGCTCTCCGCTGAACAGCCCGACCAGCAGCCGCTGCTCGTCGGCGGTCGCGGCGGCGAAGAGCGCGCCCAGCAGCTCCCGCCGGCGGGCCTGCGAGCCGGGGCCGCTGACCGCCGCGATCCGGTCGACCGCCGCGTCCACGGCGGCCACGGTCAGGGACGGCTCGGCGGCCGGTGCGGGCAGGTCGCGCAGGGCGGCCCAGCCGACGCCGGTCTGCCGCTGGCGCAGCTCGCCGGCGAGGTAGCTCGACCCGGCCGGCACCTCGGCCGGGTCGAGCGCCCGCAGCGCGGCGGCGAGCAGCTCCACCTTGGCCCGCCGGCCGCTGGTGGCGCCGACCGCCGCGGAGGTGGCTGCCAGGTCGAGGAACCGCACGCCCTCATCCTGCCAGCCACCCCCGACACCACCCGGGCATTGCCGTGCCCGGGCCGTCCTGGTGGGCGGCGCGGGTCAGAGGCTGTCGGGAAGCCCCGGGGCGAGCGAGGCGGAGTCCAGCCGGCGCGAGGTTTCCCGACGGCCTCTCAGGCGGAGACGGGCTCCTCGATGCGCAGGCCCCGGGCCCGCACCTCGTCGGCGACCCGGGAGAGGACGCCGTCGAGGGCGACCAGCGCGGCCGAGAGCTCGCCGAGCTGTTCCTTGAGCGTGTCCTCGGGCCACGCGGAGACGTCGACGTCCCCCAGAGCACTCACGGCGGCTTCGAGCCGCGCCATCACGTCGTTCGTACGCATGTTCGAAAGGCTATAACAGCCCTGCGCCCGACACACCGCAAACTCCGACATCGGCCCCGAAGTTACGGTTCCGTCACCTAATCGACCTGGCGTCCCGCCTCGGCCACCCGGGCCAGCAGCAGCGCCTCGGCCAGGCAGACCCGGGCGAACTCGCCCAGGTGCAGGCTCTCGTTCGGGCCGTGCGCCCGCGCGTGCGGGTCCTCGACGCCGGTGACCAGGATCGCCGCCCGCGGGAACATCTCCTGGAAGGTGGCGATGAACGGGATGGAGCCGCCGACGCCGATGTCCACCGGGTCGGTGCCGTCCCAGGCGGTGCGGAAGGCGCCCCGGGCGGCGTCGAACATCGGCCCGGAGGCGTCGATGACGCAGGGGTCGCCGTCGTGCTCGAAGGTGACCGTCACGCGGGCGCCCCACGGCGCGTGCTTCTCCAGGTGGGCGCGGAGCGTGTCGTACGCCCGCTTCGGGTCGTCGCCCGGCGCCAGCCGTACGCTCAGCTTGGCCTTGGCCGACGGGACCAACGCGTTCGGCGCCTCGCCGGTGGCCGGGGCGTCGATGCCGAGCACCGCCAGCGCGGGCTTGGTCCAGAGCCGGTCGGTGATCCGGCCGGTGCCGAAGAGCGCGGCCCCCTCGACCAGCCCGGCCTCGGCGCGGAACCGGTCCTCCGGGTAGTCGACGCTGGCGCCCTCCCGCCCGACGAGACCCTCGACGGCCACGTCACCGGCGTCGTCGTGCAGGGTGGCCAGCAGCCGGACCAGCGCGGTCAGCGCGTCCGGCACCGCGCCGCCGAACATGCCGCTGTGCACCGCGTGGTCGAGGGTGCGCACCTCGACGAAGCAGTTGACGATGCCGCGCAGCGAGGTGGTCAGCGCCGGCACGCCGATGTCCCAGTTGGTGGAGTCGGCGATCACGATCACGTCGGAGGCGATCTCGTCGCGGTGCTCGGCGAGCAGCCGCTCCAGGGAGTCGGAGCCGTACTCCTCCTCGCCCTCGATGAAGAGGACCACGCCGACCGGGAGCTGGTCGCCGAAGGCGCGCAGCGCCGCGACGTGCGCCATGATGCCGGCCTTGTCGTCGGCGGCGCCCCGGCCGTAGAGGCGGCCGTCCCGCTCGACCGGCTCGAACGGGTCGGACTCCCAGAGCGACAGGTCGCCGACCGGCTGCACGTCGTGGTGGGCGTACAGCAGGACGGTGGGCGCCCCGGGCGGCGCCGGCTTCGTCCCGATCACCGCCGGCTGGCCGCCGGAGCGCACGATCCGGGTGTCGAGGCCGCAGCCGCGCAGCAACTCCGCGACCGCCTCGGCGGAGCGCTCCACGTGCGAGTGGTCGAAGCCCTCGAAGGCGATGCCGGGGATGCGGACGAGTCGTTCCAGATCGGCGCGGACACCGGGCAGTTCACGCTCGACGGCGGCCCGCACCTCGGACTCGGACATGATCGGTGTGGTCATGACCGGCATCGTATGACGGCCTTACCCCGGCGCACCTCGCGAGGCCGCGTCGCCGCAGCTCGCGGGGTGGCGCACGAGGTAGCGCGCGGCGTCGTGCGGCAGCGCCGGCGCGCCGTCGACCACCAGGTCCGCGTGCGCGAACGTGCGGTCGGCGGCGAAGTGCGCGCGTTCCCCGGCGTGCCAGCGACGCAGCTCCGGCAGGATCTGCGGGCCGTCGCGGTCCAGCGCCCGGGCCCGCCGCAGCGGCGCCGGGGCGGTGACGAACACCGCCAGGCTCAGCTCGGGGCGGATCGCCGCCCGCGCCGCGCTCACCCCCTCCACCACCAGCACCGGCGCGACCGGCACCGGCACCGCCCGGGGCAGGAAGCCCCGCCGCACCCAGCTGTAGCGCTGGTACGCCCCGGGTTGCCCGGCCCGCAGCGGCGCCAGCACCCGCTCCTCCAGCCGGGACCAGAAGGTGAACTGGTCGTCCCACCCGTCGAGCAGGTCGTCGGTGTGCACCACCGGTGGCCGCTCGCCGCCGGGCAGCGCGGCGAGGGCGTCCGCGAGGCGCGCGGCGAACACGCTCTTGCCCGCGCCGCTCGGCCCGTCGACCGCCACCAGTCGGGTACGCCCCAGCCGCGCCGGCCGGGCCAGCACCCGGCGGGCCAGCGCCGCGTACGCCTCCACCACCGCCACCCGCGGCCGGCCGGGCTCCTCGCCGGCGTCCTCCCGGTCTCCCGGCACCCGGCCGGGAACCTCGCCGGCGTCCTCCCGGTCTCCTGTCACCCGGCCGACGCTAGCGCCGCCGGGAGCCGCGCGAACGCCCGGCCCGGTGGCCGTCTGCCCTGGTCGCGCCGGGTAATCGCGGTGTTGTCCCCCGTGAGCCTGGTTCCGTCTTCCGCCCGGCCGTTTCGCCCGGCGGTCGCTCCGGTGACCGGCATGATCTGGATGTGCTGCATGACGTGATGAGTCCGGGCGTGGACGCCCTGCTGGAACAGGCCCGTGCCGGGCTGCGCCGGCTGAGTCCGCAGGAGACGGTCGAGGCGGTGCGGGCCGGTGCCCTGCTGGTCGACACCCGTACCGAGTCGCAGCGCCGCGAGCAGGGCGAGCTGCCCGGCGCGGTCGTCATCGACCGGACGGTGCTGGAGTGGCGGCTGGACCCGGCGAGCGAGTGGCGCATCCCCGAGGCGACCGGGTACGACCGGGAGATCGTCGTGGTGTGCCGGCAGGGCTACGCCTCCAGCCTCGCGGCGGCGAGCCTGCAGGCGCTGGGGCTGCGCAACGCGACCGACATGATCGGCGGGGTGCAGGCGTGGCGGGAGGCGGGGCTGCCGTTCTCCGACGAGCCCGCCGACATCCGCCCCTGACCGGGCCGCGCCAGTCGGGCCGGGCCGCGCCCGCTCAGCGATGTCGGCGAGGTTGCGGTATCCCAGCGAACGGGATACCACCACTTCCCCCCGTAACCGGTGTCGATCAGGCGGCGGCGCGGCCGGTTCCCGGGATGATCAGGTCGCCGGCGGGGCGCCGGGCGGGATGAACGGCAGGTCGGCCGGCGCGCCGGTCTCGACCAGCCGCCACAGCGCGTCGGTGTCGAGGTGTTCCTCGACGAGGTCCCCCAGCAGGTCGAGCGAGCGCTCGCGGGCGGCGGCGAAGGCGGTGTCCGGCGCCACCCGGAAACCGTGCCGCCCGGCGGTCCGGGCCACCTCGGTGAGGAACCGGCGGCGGAACTCGTCGGACTCGAACGCGCCGTGCCAGTGGGTGCCGTACACCGCGCCGAGCCGCGCGCCCTCGCCGTCGCCGTCGGCGTAGGTCAGGAGCGGGGGCAGGCCCGGGTCGGCGGTCGAGACGTACCCGTGGTGGATCTCGTAGCCGCGCACCGGGACGCCACCGGCGGCGGTGCCCACCGCCTGCCGGACGGTCTTGCGCCGGTCGAAGGTGATCTCGACGGGGAGCAGGCCCAGCCCGGGGACGCTGCCCCGGCGGCTCTCCACCGGGTCGTGGATGGCCCGGCCGAGCATCTGGAAGCCGCCGCAGATGCCGAGCAGCGGCCGGCCGGCAGCGGCGTGCGCGGTGACGGCGTCGGCGAGGCCGGTCTCGCGCAGCCAGGCCAGGTCGGCGACGGTGGACTTGGAGCCGGGCAGGACGATCAGGTCGGCGGCGGCCAGTTCGGCGGGCTCGACGGTCAGCCGGACCCGGACGCCCGGCTCGGTGGCGAGCGCCTCGACGTCGGTGGCGTTGCTGATCCGGGGCAGCCGCACCACGGCGACGTCCAGCCAGTCGGTGCCGCGTGGCGCGGCGGGCCGGCCGAGCACCCGCCCGTACGCGAGGGAGTCCTCGGCGTCGAGCCAGAGGTCGAGGTGCCAGGGCAGCACCCCGTACGTCGGGCGGCCGGTGACCCCCCGCAGCATGTCCAGCCCCGGCTGGAGCAGCCCCAGGTCGCCCCGGAACTTGTTGATCACGAAGCCGGCGACCAGCGCCTGGTCGGCCGGGTCGAGCAGGGCGACGGTGCCGAACATCGAGGCGAACACCCCGCCCCGGTCGATGTCGCCGACCACGATGGTGGGCAGGCCGGCGTGCCGGGCCAGGCCCATGTTGACGTAGTCGCCGGCCCGCAGGTTGATCTCGGCCGGGCTGCCGGCGCCCTCGCAGATCACCACGTCGTACGCCTCGCGCAGCTCGGCCAGGGCCGCGTACGCGGTCTCGGCGAGCTTCGGCCGCAGCTCGCGGAAGTTACCGGCGGTGACGGTGTCGACGGCCTCGCCGAGCAGCACCACCTGGCTGGCCAGGTCGCTGCCGGGTTTGAGCAGCACCGGGTTGAACCGCAGGTCGGGGGCGAGCCCGCAGGCCGCGGCCTGCATCGCCTGCGCGCGGCCGATCTCCCCGCCGCGGCCGTCGGGGCCGACGACCACCGCGGAGTTGTTGGACATGTTCTGCGCCTTGAACGGGGCCACCGCGACCCCCCGGCGGTGCAGCCAGCGGCAGATGCCGGCGGTGAGCACGCTCTTGCCGGCGTCGGAGGTGGTGCCGGCGACCAGCAGCCCGCCGCTCACCGTCCACTCCCCCGGCCCGCCCCGGCGTCGACCACGCCCCGGGCGGCGACCGCCGGGCCAGCCGGTCGCCGGTCCGTGGTGGGGGCGAACCGTGGACGCAGTGCGCGCAGCGTCCGCCGGCCGGCGGCGTCCACCAGCCGGCCGACGGTCAGCGGGTAGGTCGCGGCGATCCCGAGCGCGGCCAGCCCGACGGCGCCGGAGATCCGGGCGGCCCGCCGGAGGTGCCGCGCCTCGGGGCGGGGGCCGTCGCCGAGGAACGGCCGCACCTCCGAGCGACCGAAGTACACGTTTCGCCCGCCGAGCCGGACGCCGAGGGCACCGGCCATCGCCGCCTCGCACTGGCCGGCGTTGGGGCTGGGGTGGTCGTCGCGGTCGCGGCGCCAGACGTGCCAGGCGCGGGCCCGGTCGCCGTGCGCGGTCGGGGCGAGGGCGACCGTGAGCAGCCCGGTCAGCCGCGCCGGCACCAGGTTGAGCCCGTCGTCGAGGCGGGCGGAGGGGGTGCCGAAGCGGGCGTAGCGGGGCGAGCGGTGGCCGACCATGGCGTCGAGCGTGTTGGCCGCGCGGTAACCGAGCAGGCCGGGCAGGCCGGCGACCGCTCCCCAGAGCAGCGGGGCGACCACCGCGTCGGAGGTGTTCTCGGCGACCGACTCGACGGTGGCCCGGGCCAGCTCGGACTCGTCGAGCGCGGACGGGTCCCGCCCGCAGAGGTGGCCCAGGCGGCGCCGGGCCGCCGGCAGGTCGCCGCCGCGCAGGGCGGACCCCATCACGTCGGCCTCGTGCCGCAGGGTGCGCCCGCCCAGCACCGTCCAGGTGCCGGCGGCCACGAGCAGGCCCTGCAGCACCGGGTGTCGCCGGGTCGCCACGGTGGCGGCGGCACCGAGCAGCACCGGCGCGCCGACGGCGAGCGTGGTGAAGACGGCGCCGGCGGCCCGGTCGGGGCGGTAGACCCGCCGTTCCAGGGCACCGGCCGCGCGGCCGTAGCCGGCCACCGGGTGCCAGCGACGCGGGTCGCCGAGCAGGGAGTCCAGGGCGTACCCCGCCACCAGCCCTGCCGCGTTCGCCGCGGCGGTCGCCTGACGCACCTCGCACCACCTCCGGCCGGCCAGCCTAGCCGTACGGCGGGGTGACCGACGCCGCCGTCGCCACCCCGCCCCCGTCCGTACACCCCCGTCGGGCCGCAGCGGCGCCACCGGCGCGGCTCACCGCTCCGGCCCGCCCGGTCAGGCCGGCACCGGCACCCGGCCGCGCCCGCGCCGACCCCGCCCGGCCGGCGCGACGGCGGCCTCCTCCGGTGCGGCGTCCAGCTCGCCCTCCCCGGCGCCCTGTTCGCCGTCCCCGGGCACCGGGGCCAGCTCGTCGCCGGACGCCGGAGCGTCGTCGCCCTCCTCGTCGAACGGGTCGGTCAGCTCCGCCAAGTCGGTGCCGGGAACTTCGTGGCCGGCGCGGGGCACGGCGAAGCCGGAGAACTCGAAGTCCTCGTCGAACGGCCGGTCGTCCGGCGCGGCCGGCGCCTGCTCGTGCGGCACCGGCTCGGTCGGCTCGCCCTGCACCCGGCCGGCCGCCTCGGCGTCCTCGACGGTGCTGGTGGCCATGGTCGGCTTGTTGCGCAGGAACCGGCCCCGGCCGCGGGACAGGTCGTGCCCGACGGCGACCGCCTCCAGCTCGTAGAGGGTGCGGTGGTTGCCCGCGTCGTCGGTCCAGTCGCGGGTGTAGAGGCGGCCGGCCACCACCACCGGGTCGCCGACCATCACCGAGGCCGCCACCCCCTCGGCCAGCTTGCGCCAGCAGTTGACCCGGACGCGGAGGCTGTTGCCGTCCACCCACCGGCCGCTGTCCCGGTCGAGCCGGCGGGCGGTCGAGGCGACCTTGAAGTTGGCGACCAAGGTCTTGCTCTGCGTGGTGCGGCGCCACTCGGGGGCCGTCAGAACATTACCGACAATTGTTACATAGGTATCGAACATTGTCCCCTCCCAGGGGTTCAGGGCCTGCCGTGGCGAGTCGACTCGGTGCCGAGCCTGGCCGGGTAGGCGCCACGGGGCGAGCGGCCGGACCGGGGTTGTGGACGACGGGAGGGGCTGTGGACAACGACCTGATCAAGGTCCCGGTCTGCTAGGGCCGGGCGGCCCTGGGTGGCCGTACCGGGTGTGACCAGGATCGGAAGGCGGGGTCACCCGGCGTGGGATCGACTCCGGCTGGGTATGGATTTGATCAACCGAGAGCCAGCACGGCACGAGGTTCGATGAGAAAGGTCAGTGACGATGATTCTCAGCTCGCGTACCACCGGCCCCGTCCGCACCGAGCGGGAGGTGCGGCGATGAGCGCGGTGACCAACCCGGCGACCGTTGCCGAGTGCCTGCGCGTCGGCGCCGGCTTCTCCCAGGGCGACCGGAACTGGATCGTGGAACAGTTCGCGACCCTGGACGCGCGGCTGGCCGCGTTCCACGCCGACGCCACCGAGCTGGAGGTGTCGGTGAAGGACCGCGAGGCGCGCGGGCAGAAGGTCACGCTGGAGTGCTGGATCGCCGGTCGGCAGAAGATCGTCACCACCTCCAGCGAGGAGGAGCTGCGCGCGGCGCTCCACGACGTCCGCGACGACCTGCGCCGGCGGCTCAACGACGCCAAGACGCGGCAGGAGCCCCGGCACAACAAGCACGTCCGGGAGATCGGCCAGCCCGGCCCCGACCAGGTGGCCGACGCCGACGCCGGCCTCGAACGGGTCGACGCCGAGACAGCCTGAGCCACGCCTCGACCGTCCTCGTCCGACCGGTGCGGTCGGACGGGGACGGCAACGGGGGGCTACCGCCCGGTAGCTTCCGGGCGTACCGTCGCCTTCGTGGAACCGGACGTGCTGGGGCCGCCGTACGAGCGGCAGACGATCGACCTGGGCGCCGACGACGAGGGACCGGTGGTCGCCACCCTGGTCCGGCGGCGTGCCGAGCGCCCCACCGGGCGGGCCGTGCTCTACGTGCACGGCTTCGTCGACTACTTCTTCCAGACCCACGTCGCCGACTTCTTCGCCGAGCGCGGCTGGGACTTCTACGCGCTCGACCTGCGCAAGTACGGTCGCAGCCTGCTGTCGCACCAGACCCCGAACTTCTGCCGCGACCTCGGCGACTACTTCCCAGAGCTGGACGCCGCCGCGAAGATCATCCGCGAGGACGACGGGCACGACACCCTGCTCGCCATGGGCCACTCCACCGGCGGCCTGATCCTCTCGCTCTGGGCGCACGCCCGACGCGACGCCGGTCTGGTCGACGGGCTCTTCCTCAACAGCCCGTTCTTCGACATCAACGCCCCCTGGCTGGTCCGTCGACCCCTCGCGGCCGCCGTCTCCCGGCTGGGCCGCCGCGCGCCGCAGCGCGTCCTCCCCTTCGGCCTGGGCACCGTGTACGGCGAGAGCCTGCACGCCGAGCACCGCGGCGAGTGGACGTACGACCTGGCCTGGAAGCCGCTCGCCGGGTTCCCCGTCCGGGCCGGCTGGATCAACGCCATCCGCACCGCCCAGCGGCAGCTGCGCGCCGGGCTGGAGATCCCGGTGCCCGTGCTGCTGGCCTGCTCGACCCGCAGCTTCAAGGGCACCAAGTGGCACGATGCGGCGGCCCTGGCCGACGCCGTCCTCGACGTCGAGCACATGGTGCGCTGGGCGCCCCGGCTCGGTCGCCACGTCACCCTGGCCCGCTTCGACGGCGGCCTGCACGACCTGACGCTCTCCGGCCCCGCCGTACGCGAAAAGGTCTTCGCCGAGGTCGGGCGGTGGGCCGAGGCGTTCCTCGGCGCGGGCCCGACGAGCGCCGGCCCCGACGCGACGGACCCGGCCGGCGCCGCGGTCCCGGGCAGCCGGGAGCCGGCCGCGGACACCGCACCGGCGGGGGCGCCGCAGGCCGGCTGAGCGGCGCTCAGCCGCCGGTCGGCAGCTCGGCGGCGATCCGGTCGAAGGTGGCCACCCGGTGGTCGCCCTCGCCGGGCAGCACCAGGCCCAGGCAGCGCAACCCGACCTCCCCGGCCGGGTCGGCCTGCACGCCGAAGACGGGCGCGCCGACGTACCCGGCGGGCAGCTCGCCGGTGATCCGCAGGCCGTCGCCCGCGCGGACGGCCCGCTCGACGGCCACCTCCAGCGGGCACGACCCGTCGTCGCCGACACCCAGCGCCAGCACGATCGCGGTGACCGGCTCCGCGCCGATCCGGGCGACGTCGTCCGCGCCGGCCGCGACCGCGTCCGGCACCGGTTGGGTACGCCAGCCCCAGCCCTGCCCGGCCGCCCGCTCGTGCAGCCCGGCGGTCGGCAGCACCGCCACCCCGAGATCGGGCAGGTGCGCCCACCGGTCGGCGAAGTGCGGCAGGACCAGCGCGTCGGGGGCCACCCCGGCGGGCTCGGTGACGCTCGGCCGCAGCCCGACCTCGCCGGCCTCGACCCGGGTCACGACGTCGGCGGTGAGCAGGTACTCCCCCGTCGGATGCGCGAAGAAGAACGCGGTGCCGGCGGGCCCGTCGTCGGCCGAACCGGCCGGGCGGACCGGCAGGATCGCGCGCCCCAGGAGCTGGCACAGCTCGTAGGCGACCTCGTTCTCGGCGTCCGGTTCCAGCAGCACAAACCGAGGGTACGGGGCGCGCCCGGCCGGAACCCGGATGACCGGACGAGCGACGGCGTGCGACGCTGATCACCGCGCCGCAGCGGGCACCCGTTCCCCCGCGGCCCGGGGGTGCGGCGGTACCCTCTTGGCGCGACACGCACGCCGCGCGCCCGTAGCTCAGCGGATAGAGCAGGGGACTTCTAATCCCAAGGCCGCAGGTTCGAATCCTGCCGGGCGCACCACTGTCACCAGCGGAAACGCTGATCAGGCTGATCTTCGACATAGCCCGGTACAACCGCGTCAGCCGTGGTCAACCCTGCTCGGCAACGAAGGTGCCCCGCGCGTGAACGGTGACGACCAGGCCCCTGTCGCGCAGCTCGCGCATGGCCATCCGCACGGTGCCTCGGGCAACGCCGTAGGTCTGCTGCAAGTGCAGTTCGCTCGGCAACGGCTGCCCGGGAAGGAGCTTGCCCTCTTCGATCTGCTTGGCAAGCAGATCTGCCAACTGCCGGTAGAGCGGCACATTGGACAGCGGGCTCGTCATGGGCGAGAGCGTAGGCACGCACATGATCTGTACGTGTTCGGGGTTGTCCAGACTCTAGACGTCTAGTCACTAGACGTACATGGACTGTACGTTTGTCGTGGCCAGAACAGAGGCGGCCCCCGACCAGCGATTGCGCCGCTGATCGAGGGCCTTGATCGCCTAGCTAGGAGGCGACCCGTGAGCACCCTACCCACCCTGCCCATCTGCGGAGAGCCCGCGACGGTCCGCATCGAGCTGTACACCGCCTACTCCCTGGACGCCTGCGCGTACACCTGCCCCGCGCACACCACCCACGCCACCGCCCTAATCGCCCGCGCCGGGCTGGACGCCCATCCGGTCGGCCTGGCACCCGACGTGGCTCGGCCCTGCGGCTACGTGCACGTCTACGCGACCGGCACGCTTGCCGAGCCGGCCGACCAGGGCCACCCGCGCTGGTGCGACCGGACCGACTGCCAGCGCCGAGGCGAGCATCGCTCCCGCGCCCGGCACGTGAACACCAACCGGCCGGAGACGTTCATCGTTGACGTGGCCCTCGTCCAGGCTCTGCACCCGGCCGCCGAGCCGATGGTGAACCTGACCAGTGTGGAAGGCAGCGCCGCGGCCAGCCTCGTCCTGTCGATCGGGCAGGCGCGCGTACTGCGGTACCGGCTGGCCCACCTGCTCGGCATGGCCAAGGCAGGCCCCAACGGCGGGCGTTGGGTGTAGTCCCCACACACGCACAGCAGAACGGGCCGCCTACCTTGCTGGTGGGCGGCCCGTTGCCGGTACATGGCCGGGAAGCAGTAGCGGGCCTACGCCGCCTCGCTCTCATCCACCGCCTGCTGGGCACCGGCGGCGCGGCGGCGCGGAGTTTCCTGGCCTCGTCCACGGCCACCCGATCGACATAGCCCCAGAAGTAATGGGCAAGGTCACGCCCGCTCAACTACTCCTTCAGGTATCCCGTGGCGGGATCGATCTCAGCGAGGAAGTTCCGGATGGCCTCCTCGATCTCAGGCAGCGTCATTGCGTAGCCGTCAGCTCTGGTGATCCCGAAGCCGTATTCGTGCGGCCCGCTGAGCCAGTCGAAGTCGTACTCGCCGGGCTTCTCAGCGCGCTCACGAATGCGGAAGTCCTGCCCGTCGACCGTCATCACGATCGGATCGGCCTCGGCATACCGGGGGCTCGTGTGTTCGGGCGCGAGGCCGGGCTCCGGTTCGGTTGACATGCCTGCTCCTTCCTCCGCCACCCGCCGGGCGCGCCATGGCGGGCATTCACGAGGCCTGGTTGAAGGCCCCTGTCTCGACTACGCGCACATCGTCCTTCACGTCCATGTGACGCTGCCCCGGCTAGGCCCCTACGTCACCGACGAGCCGGCGGGTTGACGCCTAGCCCGGATGCCGCATGATCCAAGTGGGCAGCGGCTCCGTGAAGGCGCGCACCACCTCCCAGCCGGCGCGGCCGTACACCTCGACGTTGTCGGGGTTGCTGGTCTCCAGGATCGCCGGCAGATCGTCTGCGGCGGCGCGCAGCAGTCCGGCTGTCATGACGGCGTGGCCCCACCGGCGGCCGGCGTTCTGCGGGTGGGTACCCAGGACGCCGAGGTACCAGTAGGGGGCGGCCGGCAGTGCCGCGTGCACGGCCTCGTCGTAGGCGTGGACGCGGGCCAGTGCGTCAGCGGGCAGTTGGGCGACGAGGTCGTCGTCCGGCCACTCGCTCTGGCTCGCGGGAGGCTCCCAGATCGCGACCGACGCGCCCCGTTCGATCGTCCAGATCGTCTCCTTGCCCACCCGCTTGTCGAAGAGGTGCCCGAAGAAGGCGGCGGCGTACCGGGGATAGGTCGCCTCGTCGGGAAACAGGTACCGGAGGACGGGGTCCTTGGTGAAGGCGGCGACCAGCGAACTGATGACCCGTTCACGGTCTTCCAGGGTGGCGACGGTGATCTCAGGCGCGGTCACAGCCTCCGACCGTATCGCAGGCTGCTCGGCCACACCCGGCCGCACAGCGGATCGGACCCGGAATACGGCTGCCCGCCGGTGAAGGCCGTGCCGGCCAGGTAGGTGTCAACAAAGCCGGCCGGGAGGTCAGTGCCGGCCGCCCAGGACCTGCGTCAGGGCGTGCGTGGCCTGCCGGACGATGCCGGGGTTGGTCTCCCAGTAGTAGGGCAGGGCCATCACGGCCTGGCACAGCGCCCAGCCACGCCCCCGTAGCCACGACGCGTCGTCGACGTCCAGTTCGGCGCGGAACCGCTCGCGGCTGGCGCCGGCGAACACGTTCCACGCCGGTTGCAGGTCGCAGGCGGGATCACCGACGTTGAGGCCGCCGAAGTCGATGACCGCCGACAGCCGGCCGTCGACGACGAGCAGGTTGCCCGGCAGCAGGTCACCGTGCACCCAGACCTCCGGGGCGTCCCATGCCGGGGCGTCGAGCGACTCCTGCCAGGATCGCAGGGTCGCCGTACCGTCGATCCGGTCGCCGAGCCGCGCGACCGCCCGCCGGACGCCCTCGTCGAGCTCCGCGAGCGGTGCGCCCCGCTTGCCGGGAAGGCGGGGGAAGGCGCCGGTGGTGTCGATCCGGCGCAGCGCGGCCACGAACGCGGCGAGATCGACCGCCGCCCGGTCCAGGTCGTCGATCGTGCCGTTCGCGTTCTCGCCCGGCAGCCACTCGCAGACCGACCAGTCGAAGGGATAGCCCTCGGCGGGACGCCCCATCGCCACCGGCACGGGCAGGGCCAGCGGCAGGTGCGGTGCGAGCTTCGGCAGCCACTCCGCCTCCTGGGCTGCCTGCCTGGTGGCCCAACCGATCCGCGGCAGCCGGACGACGAGGTGCTCACCGAGCCGGTAGATGTCGTGGTCGGTGCCGTACGACGGGACCCGCCGGATCGGCAGCCCGGCCCAGTGCGGGAACTGTCCGGCCAGGAGGCGACGGACCAGGTCGACGTCGGTCTCGATCTCGTCGGCGTGCATCTTGAGAGCGCTCATCGCGGCCATCCTCAGCGAACCGGGGTGAGCGCCGCAACCGAGTTGCCGGCGGGCCCCGCCGGGGCGGCTCGCCGACGTTCAGTCGCGGCCCAGCCAGGTGGCCACGCACGCTTCGTTGCCCTCAGCGTCGGCCAGCACCCACCACGTCGGGGCGTTCCGGTCGGTGACCAGGCGACCCCCGGCGGCGAGCGCCGCCGCGATGCGCGCCTCGGCCTGGTCGTGCGGCACGGAGACGTCGACGTGCAGCCGGTTGCGCGCGGTGCGCCGGACGTCCATCTGCTGGAACCAGAACGAGGGCCCGTGGCCGTGCGGGTCGACGAGGTCCTCGGGCCCCTTGTCCCGGTAGCCGAGCAGGGCGCGCCAGAACGGCAGCACCTCGGGGATGACGAGGGCGTCGACGGCGACGTTGACCTGCTGGAGGGCGGCGGGGTCGGCGGGCACGTCCAGCTCGCGCGCCGCCTCGGAGATCTGCCGGGCCAGCGTGACGTCGCGTTCGCTGGGCCAGTCCACGTCGGGCGTCAGCAGCCGTACGGTCACGCCGTCGGGCCGCAGGTCGACATGGGGATGGTGGCCCGCTGCGTGGGCGAGCCCGCCGATCGCCGCCACCAGGGCGACGCCCCGGGCGAACGACCCGGTGCGGAAGTGCGCGCAGGTCGCGTGGAAGAGCATCCGCCAGTCCTCGACGCCGTCGAGCCGGTGGAACTCCCGCGGCCTGATCCGCCCGGTCACGGCCCCAATCTAGCCCCGTGGGCGTCCACCCGGCCGCCCGACGACGGCCGGCCGGAAGCGGCGGGCCGGTTGTCGGTCCGGCTCGCTACCCTCCGCCGGTGACCGACACCGCTGACGCGATCCAGGTGCCCACTGTGGAGGACGAGGCCCGCTTCTGGGCACTGGTCGAGGCCGCCTGGGAGCGGCTCGGCCCGGAGCCGGCGGCGCTGCGCCGGGCCCTGGCGACCCGCGACCCGGAGGCCGACGACGTCGACCCGTACGCGATCGACGACTGGCTCGACCCGTTCCTCGCCAATCTCCGGGCGCTCTGTGCCGAGCTGTCCGGCCGGGAGCTGACCGACCTCGACCGCGTCGTCGAGCGGAAGCTCCACGACATCGACCGGGAGGACGTCCACGAGGTGACCGACGGCTCCGACGACGGGTTCCTCTACTGCCGGGGCTGGATCGTCGCGCTGGGTCGGGCGTTCTACGAAGCCGTGCGCGCCGACCCGGGGATGGCCGTGCTGGACGCCGACTGCGAGGAAATGTGCTACTTCTTCGCCCACCTGCACGAGGAACGCTTCGGGGAGTGGCCCGACACCGGCTCCGGCATCTCGCGGGAGTCCACCAGCAACGCCGCCGGCTGGGCGGCGAGCTGACCGACGGTACGACGACCGGTCGCGAGACCGGGAGACCCGGCCAGGCCCCGGTGCGGACCCGCCGGGGCGGCGGCCGCGAACCGCCGCCCCGGCTCGCCCCCGGCGGGGCGGGGGTGCGGCGCGCGTCGCACCGACCACCAAGGGGGGTGAGTAATCGGTGCGACGCGGCCTGACCGACGCCGGGGCGGGGCGGAGGGGGGGAATGGGGGTGAGGTGCCCCGCCCGGCGTCGGAGCTCAGCTGGCGGTCGGGGCGGCCGGCTTGTGGCCGCCGCCCGGGCCCCCGGTACGGGTGGTGTCCTGCGGGTTGGGTCGCGCGTCCGGCTTGCCGGTCGGGTGGCTGGGCGGGACCGAGGGGCGGTGGGACGGCTTGCCCTTCTCGGCGGCGAGCAGCGTGGCGCAGTAGTCGGCCACCTGCTCCCGGCCGCCGGCGGTGGTGATCAGCACGGTGAAGGCGGAACTCTCCAGCGCCTTGCCCGGGTTGTCGCCGGCCTTGGCGGTGTAGGCGCGGCAGAGGCCGACCAGGGACGGCGAGGGGCTGCCCTTCGCGTCCGGCGACTTCTCGCCCTTCGCCTTGTCGGCGGGGGCGCCGGTGGCGTGCGCCGAGGGCTTGGCGCTCGCCCCGGCCAGCGGATTCGGCAGGGCGTGGTTCGCGGCGGCGAGCGCCACCCCACCCGTGGCGGTCACGGCGAGCGCCGTGGCACCGACCTTCAGGGTGAGCAGCTTCGCCAGTGCGGTGTGCAGCATGAGGTCTCCGGTCTTGGGGGATGACGGAGTGGCGGTGTGCCCGGGGCGCCTTCCGGACCACACCTTCCGTGCCCCTCAGCGCCGGCCTCCCCCGATACGTCACACCGGCCCTCCATGAGGGCGACGCCGGACCCACCCGCGATGCGGCGCGGAAACCGGGTGACGTCCGGCGCACCGGCCCCCACCATCGACGGATGCCACCGACCCGATCACCCGAGCCGGACATCCGCCGCTACTACACCGACGTCTACGACGAGGCCGGCCGACTGGACCGCACGCCGCAGGGGCGGCTGGAGCGAGCCCGTACCCGGGAGTTGCTGGCGCGGCTGCTGCCGCCGCCCGCGACGGTGCTCGACCTGGGCGGCGGCCCGGGGGCGTACGCGGGCTGGCTGGCCGCCGCCGGCCACCCGGTGCACCTGGTCGACCTGGTGCCGGCGCACGCGGCGGCGGCCCGGCGCGACCACCCGGTGGCGAGCGCCAGCGCGGGCGACGCGCGGCACCTGCCCTACGCCGCCGCCAGTGTGGACGCCGCGCTGCTGCTCGGCCCGCTCTACCACCTGACCGAGCGGGGCGACCGGGTCACCGCGCTGCGGGAGGCCGCCCGGGTCACCCGTCCGGGCGGGCCGGTGCTGGCCGCCGCGATCAGCCGCAACACCCCGATGATCGACCTGGTCCGGCAGGGCCGGGTGGACGACGACACCCGGCCGGCGATCCTGGCTGCGTACGCGACGGGGGTCAACGACCCGGCCACCGGTTTCACCACCGCCTACTTCCACCGCCCCGAGCAGCTGGTGGACGAGTTCACCGCCGCCGGGCTGCCGGCGGTCACCGTGTACGGCATCGAGGGTCCGCTCTGGCCGGTGCTGGAGACGCTCGGCGCGGCCGAGGAGTCCACAGTGTTCCGCGAGGCGGTCGCCTGCGCGCGGGCGTTCGAGTGCGACCCGGCGGTGATCGGGGTCAGCTGCCACCTGCTCGCCGCCGCGACGGTGGGAGCCTGGTGACCTGTCAGCGACACGACGCGTACCGAAGGTGATCGGAACGGACGTACCGTGCTATTCTCCGTCGTCGATCTACCGCTGCGCGGACCCGGACGGGTCGCTGCCCGAAGGACGCCTCCCCGATGTCGGCCGTACCCGCTCCGACCTCGCCGCCGTCGCTGTTGGACCGGCCGGCCGGTGGCGCGTTCACGCTCATCTTCACCACCCTGCCGGCCCTGCTGCGGCTCACCTGCGGGCTGGTCGGGGCGGTCACCGCGCTGACGGTGCGCACCCCGCCGGTGCGGACCGGGGCGCTGCTCGTGGCGGTCGCGGTGCTGACGGCGTGGTCGGTGCTCTACGCCGTCCGCGCGCTGCGCGCCGGGATCGGCCCCGCGCTGGTCACCGGGGACGTGGCCCTCACCACGGCGGCATGCCTGCTCATCCCCCACCTGGTCGCGCCGGAGGTGCTGCCGGGTGAGGGCAGCTGGATCGCGGTGCTGGCCAGCACCACGGTGATCAACACGCAGGCCACCGCCGCCGCCCGCTGGTCGGTCCCGGCGGGGCTGCTGCTCACCGCCGCCTACGCCACCGGCGCCACCGCCGCCGGCAACCCGGCCGAGGCCACCGCCCACGCGGCGACCCTGCTCGGGCAGACCGGGCTGGCGGCGATGATGACCGCCGTCATGCGCCGGCGGATCGGCCGGGCCGACCGGGCCTTCGCCGCCTACCAGGGGTTGCGCCGGGACGCGCTGATCGCCCGTACCGCCCGGGAGGCGGAGCGACGGCAGAACCGGGACCTGCACGACACCGTCCTCGGCACGCTCACCATGGTCGGCCTCGGTGCGGTGCCCGACGGGTCACCCGCGCTGCGCCGGCGGGCCGGGGCCGATCTGCGTACCCTCGTCGGGCTCGCCGACGCGCGGTCCGCGCCGGTCGGCGGCCGGGTCGCGGTCGACGAGCGGTTGCGGGCGGTGCGCGACGCCCATCCGGAGCTGGCGGTGACCGCCGAGCTGGCGCCCTGCGCCGCCCCGACAGCGGCCGCCACCGCGCTCGCGGACGCCACCGCCGCCGCGCTGGCCAACGTGGCCCGGCACGCGCCCGGCGCCACCGTGACGCTGCGGCTGACCACTGAGGCGGAGACCGTCGTGGTCGAGGTGGTCGACGACGGTCCCGGCTTCGACCCGGCCGCCGTCCCGGCCCACCGGTACGGGCTGCGCGAGTCGGTACGCGGGCGGCTGGCCGAGGTCGGCGGGCACGCTGAGGTGACCTCCGCCCCTGGCGAGGGCACCCGGATCCGGTTGGAATGGCCCCATGTCGGCTGACCTCGACGCCGGCCCGGTCGCCGTACCCCGGGTCGATCCGTCCCCGGCGAGCCTCCCGCCGCCGGACGACGTCCCGGCGGTCGACGTGGCCCGCGCCTCGGACCGGGGCGCCCGGATCGCGGCCGTCGCCATCGCGCTGGTCTGGCACGCGGTGATCGGGTTGCCGGCGCTGCTGGGGTCGTGGTCCGAGCTGGCGGCGCCGGCGGTGGTCGCGGCCGGCTGGCTGGTCGTCGCCGCGACCGGCGGGTACGCCGCGGCCCGGCTGCTGGGCGGGGCCCGGCCGCCAGCGCTGCCGCTGGTCGCGGTGCTGCTGGCGGTGGACGCGGCGGTCTTCGCGGCCAGCGGGCGGGAGCTGTTGTTCACCGCCGCCAACTGGGTCTGGGGCACCCTCGGCTGGTTCTTCGTGCTGGTGCTCTGGGGGCGGCGGATCCCCTGGCTGCTCGCGCTGCTCGCCGCCCACTCGCTGATCGCGCTGGCCGCGCTGCTCGGGCACGGCGCGACCGCCCCCGCCGACCTGACCCGGTACGTGATGTACGTCTACGGCACGTCGTCGCTGCCCATCGCGGTCTTCACCGGCGCGGCGGTGATCGCCGGCCTGGCCCGGCAACGCGCCGCGACGGCGACGGCCACCTTCGCGGTGGCCGCCGAGCGGGACGCCGCCGAGCGGGCCCGGCGGGAGCGGCAGGCCCGGCTCGCCCTGGTCAGCGGCGCCGCCGAGGAGGTGCTGGCCGAGCTGGCCGACGGGCGCGCCGACCCGGCCGACCCGCTGGTGCAGCGCCGGTGCGTGCTCGCCGCGGCCCGGCTGCGCCGGCTGATCGCCGAGTCGGACGACGTGCCGGACCCGCTGCTGCACGAGCTGCGCGCCGCCGCCGACCTGGCCGAGCGGAACGGCCTGCCGATCGACCTGGTGGCCATCGGCACGCCCCCGCTGCTGCCGGTGGAGGTCCGCCGCCGACTGGTGGACCCGCCGACCGCCGCGCTGGCCGAGGCGCGGCGCTGGGCCCGGCTGACCGTGGTCGCCGGCCCGGACGAGGTGGTGGTCAGCCTGGTCACTCCCGAGGTGGACGATTCCGCCGGGACCGGTCCGCCCAGCCACGTCGAGGACGACGGCCAGGTGGAGCACGTGCAGGAGCGGGACGGGGAGATCAGGTGGACGCAGACCCGGTGGCGCAGGACGTGAGCGGTGACCGGCCCGTCGGGGTGGCCATCGTGGACGACCACCCGGTGGTGATCGACGGGGTGCGGGCCTGGCTGGCCGCCGAGCCGCAGCTGCGTGTCCTGGCCACCGGGGACGATCCGGACCAGGTGCTGCGGGACGCGCCGGACGCCGACGTGGTCCTGCTGGACCTGCGCCTGCACGGACGGATGGTGATCGACAAACTGGCCGAGCTGAGCGCCGCCGGTCGGCGGGTGGTGGTCTACTCCGAGCACACCGACCCGGCGACGATGCTCGCCGCGCTGGACGCCGGAGCGGCGGCGTTCCTGGCCAAGCACGAGGGGCGAGAACACTGCGTGGCGACCGTGCTGGCCGCCGCCAGCGACCGCCCGTACGTACCACCGGCGCTGGCCGGGGCGATGGTGGGCGACCCCCGCCCCGACCGTCCGGCCCTGTCCGACAAGGAACGGGAGGCGCTGCTGCTCTGGTTCCAGTCGATGTCGAAGGCGTCGGTGGCCCGTCGGATGCGGATCAGCGAGCACACCGTCAAGCAGTACGTGGACCGGGCGCGGATCAAGTACACCCGGGCGGGCCGGCCGGCGGCGACCAAGGCGGCGCTGCTGGCCCGGGCGATCGAGGACGGCCTCGTCCGACCGGAGGAGATCGGCATCTACCGGTCGCAGGCGGCGGCCGACCGGCCGACCCCCTAACGGCTGTCATGACAGGCCCGGCGGGCTGGGCGAGGCTTACCGGCAGGAGGTCAACCGCCGGGAGGTCGTGACGATGCGCGAGGACGCGTCCCCGTTCTTCATCGCACCGCACCGCTTCGACGCGCCGGACGACGAGCTCCGGCCGGTGCTGGACCGGCGCTACGAGCTGGTCCCCGAGCCGGGCGAGCGGGTGTTGCGGCGGCTGCGTACCCCGGTGGCCGGTTGCCTGCTCAGCCCCACCGGCACCCGGCGGCAGTGGGTGCTGCCCGCGCCGGCCACCGTCACCGTCACCGACCGGCGGCTGGCGTACGTGTGCGCCGGCGCCGAGTTGGCCGTGGTCTCCGGGCGGGACGGCCGTAGCGACGCCCGGCACCGGCGCGCTCTTCGGCTGTCCCGCCTGGTCAGCGGGCAGATCCGCTGGCAGTGGCCGTCCCGCCTGGAGCTGCCGCCACCCGCCCGGCCGACGGCGGAGCGGTCCGCCCCGGACTCGACGGCCGACGGGGAGCTGCTGGTGGTCTGCGACGCGCTGCGGACCATCCAGCAGCCGGCGCTCGCCCTCGGCGGTCCGGCCGACACGGTGACGGAGCTGGCCCGGCTGGTCCGCCGGTCGGTGGCCACGTTCCGGCTGAGCCACCCGGACCTGGTCGAACTCTCCCCGCCGGAGCGCGACGAGCTGGCCCGCCGGGCGGCGCCCGGTCCGCTGGACGGGGTGGTCCGGGTGACGCTGCCCGGCTCGCTGCCGGTGGAGTTCCTGTCCCGGGACGACTACTACCGCACGCCGGCGCCGTCGGCGCGGGACGCGGTCGGCGAGTGAGCCCGGGCCCGTAGCCGGCGCAGCATCCGGGCGTCGGTGAACCCGACGGCCCGGGCGGCGGACTCGACGGTCGCGCCGTGCCCGATCAGGTGCTCGGCCCGCTCGACCCGCAGCAGCTGCTGGTAGCCGAGCGGCGTGAGCCCGGTGGCCTGGCGGAACAGCCGGGTCAGGGTGCGTTCCGCGACCCCGCCGGCGGCGGCCAGGTCGGCCAGCGGCAGCGGCTCGGAGAACCGGCTGTCGATGAGGTCCTGCACCCGGTGGGCCGCGTCGGACAGGTGCGAGCGGTGCCGCATCATCGCGCTGGCCTGCTGCTCGTGCCCGTTGCGCCGGGCGTAGACCACCAGGGTTCGGGCGATCCGGGCGGCGGCGGCCGGGCCGTGCCGGGTGGCCACCAGGTGCAGCGCCACGTCGATGCCGCTGGCGATGCCGGCGGAGGTCACCACCCGATCGTCCACCACGTAGAGCACGTCCCGGGCCACCCGGGCGGCCGGGAAGACCCGGGCCAGGTCGTCCTGCACCTCGTGGTGGGTGGTGCAGCGCCGCCCGTCGAGCAGGCCGGCCCGGCCGAGCGCGAACGCGCCGGCGCAGATGCTGGCCACCGTGCCGCCGCAGGCGTGGTGGTCGGCCAGGCGCCGCAGGTCGTCCCGGCCGACCGGCCCCGCCGGGCCGTGCGCCCGCGGCCGCCAGCCGGGTACGACCACCAGGTCGTCCGCGTCCAGCTCCGGCCACCCGGTGGCGGCCCCCAGCGGTACGCCCTGCACGGTCGGCACGGTGTCCCGCTCGGCGACGTAGTGCAGCCGGTAGTCGTACCCGTTGTCGGCGGCGGTGGAGAAGACCTGGGCCGGGCCGGCCAGGTCCAGCAGGTGCAGCTGCGGGACCAGCAGGAAGACGACCCGGGCCATCGGGGTCAGCTCCGCGCGCCGACCGGGGTCGCCCCGGCCACCTCGTCGACGGTGCGGACGGTGGCGAAACGGCCGCCGAGGGCATACTCCGTCCGGGCGGTCATCTCCTCGCCGGAGAGGGTGCGCGGGTCGGCCAGGATCTCCTCGACGGTGGCGGTCGGCGGCAGGTCCCGGTGCGGGGTCGGGAAGGTCACCGTCGCGTCGGTCACGAACGTCATCTCGTAGCCCAGGTCGCAGCCGACCCGGGTGGTGGTCTCGACGCACTGCTCGGTACGGATGCCACAGACGGCCAGCTCGCGGATGCCGGCCATGGTGAGGAGCTGCTGGAGGTTGGTGGTGGTGAAGGCGTTGTGGGACGTCTTGACCAGGGTGGGCTCGCAGGCCACCGGGGTCAGCCCCTCGATCAGCCGAACGTGGCCGAGCGCCGGGTCGAAGACCGTCCCGCTGCCCGGCTCGGCGTGCAGGACCCAGACCACCAGGTCGCCTCGGCGACGCGCGGCGTCGACCAGCCGGTCGACCTGGCGCACGATGTCGGGCTGCGACGCGTGGGCCCAGATCGGGCGCTGACGGAAGGACTCCTGGACGTCGATGACGACGAGTGCTGCTCTGCTCATGGCTTTGATCCTGGCCGGGTGGCTGCCGGGGCGGCAGACACCATCATGCCCGGATGCGGAACGATCCGGTCACCGCCCCGGCCCACGGGAGTCGGGGCGTCGTGCGGGGCGGTGCCGGAGCGGAAGCCTCAGGAGGCGGTGGTGCGCCGCCCGCGCCGGTCCAGCTCGGCGGCCTCCTCCAGGGTGGGGGCGGTGCCGCCGAGGTGGGCCGGCTGCCACCAGGCGTCCTCCGGGCCGGCCGGCTTGTCCGGGTACTCCCGCTGGGCGCGGTCCACCAGGGCCGACAGCCGGCTCTTCAGCTCGACGGTCATGGCGTTGGTGTCCGGCCAGTCGGCCGGGTCCATCGGCTCGCCGAGCAGGATGGTGATCGGGGTGTGCCGGCGGGTCAGGTTCTTGGGCCGGCCCTTGGTCCAGAGCCGCTGGGTGCCCCAGACCGCCACCGGCAGCAGCGGCACGCCGGCCTGCTGCGCCATCCGGGCGGCCCCGCTCTTGAGCTCCTTGACGGTGAGCGAGCGGCTGATCGTCGCCTCGGGGAAGACGCCGACCACCTCGCCGCGCCGCAGCGCGCCCACCGCCGCGTTGTACGACCCGGCGCCGGCGCGGCGGTCCACCGGGATGTGCTTCATGCCGCGCATCAGCGGGCCGGAGACCTTGTGCGCGAAGACCTCGTGCTTGGCCATGAACCGGACCAGCCGGCGGGATTCGTGCGCCCCGTAGCCGCAGAAGATGAAGTCGAGGTAGCTGACGTGGTTACTGGCCAGCACGGCCCCGCCGGTACGCGGCACGTGGTGGCTGCCATCGACGGTCAGGCGCAGGTCGAGGACCCGGAACATCGTCTTGGCGGCGGCGATCACAGGGGGGTACACGAGTTCCGACATTCGCCAACTTTACCCCGCGTAGGTTACGGACCCGTAGGGCCGGAGACGGCCCCGGTGTTGCGGCCCCGGGTCCGTCGCTCTGCCGCTGGCAGAAGGGCTCGCCCCGGCCTGCGCCCGCGGCCCAGGATGGCGGGATGACGGAACGCGCGGTGCTGCTCTGGATCCACGGCGGTGGGTGGCGTGGGCGGTCGGACGAGGACGGGGCGGCCCTGCTTCGGCTCGGGCTGCGGGTGGTGGCGGCGACCTACCGCTTCTCCCACCAGGCGCACTGGCCGGCGCAGCTCGACGACGTACGCCGGGCGGCGCGGGCCGCCCGGGACGAGGCGGGCGGGCTGCCGCTGCTCGTCGCCGGCGACTCGGCCGGCGGCACCCTGGCCCTGCACCTGGCGCTGCGCGGGATCGACCGGCCGGACGACGTCGCGGCGGGGCTGGCGTACTGGCCGGTGAGCGACCCGCTGGACGACGAGTGGCGCCGGTCGCGGGCGCCCGACGACCCGTGGGCCGACCTGCTCGGCCACCCGCCGGCCGCCGGTGACCCCGCCACCGTCGACGCGACCGTCGCCAGCCACCTCGGCAACCGGGTGCCGGTGCTGCTGGTGCACGGCACCGGCGACGCGGCCGTCCCGGTGGGCCAGTCGGTCGCCCTCACCGGGGCGCTCGTCGCCGCCGGCCATCCCACCCACACCTGGATCACCCACGGCGGCCACGCCCCGGCCCTGGACCGGCCGGACATCCGGGCGGTCACCGCCGGGTTCCTCGACACCGTCCTGCCGGCCCGCTGACCGGTGGGGAAATCCTCCGCCGCAAGGAGTCGGCGGGGCTACCGTCGACGCATGCCGGAGCTGCACTCCATCGTGATCCACTGCCGCGACCCGTACCTGCTGGCGCCCTTCTGGAGCGTGGTCACCGGGCTGCCGGTGGTGCCGGAGGACGAGGCGAAGCTCGCCGACCGGGCGCTGGACCCGGGCGAGTCGGTGCTGCTGCGCGACCCGCACGGGCACCGCCCCGACGTGTGGATCTCCCCCGTGCCCGACCTGCCCGCCCCCGGTCGGATCCACCTCGACCTGGTGGGCGACGCCGAGGAGCGGGCCGACGTGCTGGCGGCCGGCGCCACCGTGGTCCGAGAGCTGCCGGGCTGGACGGTCCTCGCCGACCCCGAGGGCAACGAGTTCTGCCTGCTCCCCCACCGGCCCTGAGCGGGCGGCGGGAGAGCAGGCGGAACGCGGCTCAGTCGGCCAGCTTCTCCAGGTCCAACCGGCCCCGGGCGAAGGCGTCCACCCGACCCCACCGGCCCGGGATGTCCAGCACTTCGATCCGCCCCATGCCCACCGGCAGCATCGGCTCGACCGCCAGGTGCCCCTCGTGCGGCTCCAGCCCGAGCATGGTGCGCAGCAGCAACAGCGGGGTGCCCGTGGACCACGCCTGCGGGCTGCACGCGGTCGGGTACTCCACCGGGAACTTGGTCTGCTCCCGGGGATAGCCGCCGAACGCCTCCGGCAGCCGCCCGTTGAAGTACCGGGCGGCGTCGAGGATGCCGCTGGCGATGGTGGCGGCCTCCTCGTTGAAGCCGTACCGGCGCAGGCCCCAGGCGATGAAGGAGTTGTCGAAGGGCCAGATCGTGCCGTTGTGGTAACCGATCGGGTTGTAGCGGACCTCGCCCTCGGCGAGGGTGCGCACGCCCCAACCGGAGAAGAGCCGGGGACCGACCAGGTGGTGGGCGATCTTCTCGGCCCGGTCCTGGTCGACGATCCCGCTCCACAGCAGGTGCCCGATGTTGGAACTCAGCGTGGCGCACTGACGCCCCTCCGGGTCCAGGGCGAGGGCGTAGTACTCGCCGTCCTCCACCCACCAGTCCCGGTTGAACCGCTCCTTGAGCTGCGCCGCCTCCCGCTCCAGTTGGTCGGCGTACCCCGGGTCTTCCCAGAACTCCCGGGCCATCCGGGCGGCGCGCAGCTTCGCGTCGTACGCGTAGCCCTGCACCTCACAGGTGGCCCGGGGGAACGGCGGCAGCGTGCCGTCGCGGTACTGGATCGAGTCCCAGGAGTCCTTCCAGCACTGGTTCTCCAGGCCGGTCTCGCTGTTGCGCCGCTCGTACCAGATGTAGCCGCTGCCGACCAGGTCGGCGTAGTCGTCGATCCACTTGAGCGCGGCCCGGCACTCCCGTTCCAGCTCGCGGACCAGCGCGACGTCCCCACTCCACTTCTCGTACTCGTCGAGCAGGATCACGAAGAGCGGCGTGGCGTCGACCGACCCGTAGTACGGCGAGTGCGGCTGCTCCTCGAAGGCGGCGGTCTCGCCGTAGCGCATCTCGTGCAGGATCCGGCCCGGATCCTCGTCCCGGAAGTCGTCGAACCGGGTGCCCTGCAGGGCGCCCAGGATGCGCAGCGTCGTCTTGGACAGTTCGGGGGCGAACGGCAGCACCTGCAGGCTGGTCAGGATGCTGTCCCGGCCGAACATCGTCATGAACCAGGGCAGGCCGGCCGCGGGGAGCGCCGCGCCACCGAGCGACAGCGGCGAGAAGCGCAGCGCCGCCAGGTCGATCAGACTGCGCCGGTAGGTCGACGCCAGCTCCGGGTGTTCACTGTTGACCTTGGGAGCCTTGGCCACCCACTCCTGGAGGTCGTGCTCAAGGGCGAGCCGCTCGGTGCCGTGCGCCCGCACACCCATCCGCAGGTCCCGACCGCCCGGGCCGAGCGCAGCCGTGTCCACCTGGATGGCGGTGTCCCACTGCTCGTTGGGCTCCAGGTGGACGCTGAACGCGAACCCGTTCTTGTCGTAGCGGGCCGGGCGGGACGCCGTGATCACCGTCTCCCGCCGGAAGTTGCCCCGCCGGTAGCCCAGGCGCAACCGGTCCGCCTCCACCTCCGTGTAGATCTCGCCCTTCTTGTTCAGGATCTCGTCCTTGACCTGGAACAGGTCGGCGAAGTCGGAGCCGGCGTCCATCCGGATTTCCAGGTCCACCGGCTTCTCGTCGTGGTTGAGGATGGTCACCTGCTCACGGAAGCTGCCGCCCACGGCGCGCTCCCGGATGATCGACAGCTTGGCGTCGATGTAGTGGGTGGCCATGCCGGGCACCAGGAAGAACCGCGCCTCGTAGTACTGCAGGTCGTCGAAGGAGAGCGCGTTGAGCCGCTCGCCGTTGACCGTGAGCACCCACTTCGACAGGAAGCGGGTGTCGAGGGAGAACAGGCCGGTCGGCTCGCTCGGCGTCGCCTCGATGTCGCCGGTGTCCTGGGAGACGACGAAGGTGTTGCCGTCCAGGATGCGGATCATGTTGCTCTGCGCCATCAGCGGGCCTCCCTGCGGTATTCGTGACGGGGGCCGGTGGAGGTGACGGGACCCGGGAAGATCCGTTCCACCTGGAGCAACAGTCGCGGGTTACCCGAGACGGTCATGTCGCCCCGCAGCACCGCGGCGATCGCGTTCTCGCGGCCCGCGACCATGTCTCCGAAGAACACCGGATCGGTGCCGATCACCGTGTCCGCCTCCCGGTCCTCCTGGCTCACCTCGAGCCTGCCCCGGTCGATCTGGAGCAGCCAGTGCGTCGTCTGCGCCCCCTCGTGCAGGTCGAAGCGCAACGTCCCCGAGGTCTTGTCCAGCAGGGGCTCGTAACCCCGCCGGTCGAGATCCTCGAAGAACCTCGTGGTCGGGTCCACCATCCACTCCCCCCGTCGATCCACGGCATCACGACGTACGCCGACCGGGTCCCCGTCCGGCACGCCGTCAACCTCGCCCGGATCGGGTGAGTCCGGGCGGGCGTCGTACCTGCGCAGTAGCCTGCTCGACGGACGACGACGGGAGGGCCGATGGCGGCGGTGCCGACGGTCGACCGCGGCCGGGTGCTCGCGCACCGGGCCGCGGCGCAGCAGCTCGACCGGCCCGGGCTGCGCCCGGCCGACCTGGCGGTGCTCGACCTGGGCGTGCAGGACACCCCCTACGGCTCGGCCCGGCTGGCGCTGGCCGCGCGGGGTGCCGACGGCCTCGACGACGACCGCCTGGAGCTGGTCTGGGCCGCCCGGGGAGCGCCGCACCTGCACCGCCGCGCCGAGCTGACCGGGCTGGCCGCCGCGCTGTGGCCGCTCAGCGACGCCGACGCCGCGCGCCGGGTGGCCGGGCGGATCCGCGCCGGGGTGACGAAGCTCGGCACGGTCGCCTTTCAGCGCACCGCGCAGGCCTTCCGGGAGGTGGTCACCACCGCCATGGACAAGGGCGCGGTGAGCCGGGCGGTCACCGACCGCATCCCCGCCGAGCTGAGCTACGACTGCGGGCCCTGCGCGGCGCGGCACGTCTCCGGGTCCCTCTTCCAGCAGGCCGGGCTGGTCGGCGGCGTCCGGCTGGAGGTGTCCGGGCGGGGGGCCCGGCTGGCGCCGCTGGCCGACCGGCCGCCCCTGCCCACCCGGGCGGCGGGCACGGCGGGCCTGGTGCTGGCGTATCTCCGCCTGCTCGGGCCGGCCACCGTGGCGGACGTGGCCGGCTTCCTGGGCACCTCCGCCACCGAGCTGCGAGCGGTGTGGCCGGCGGCCGAGCTGACCGAGGTCCGGGTGGACGGCCGGCGGGCGTGGCTGCCCACCGACCGCCTGGACGCGCTGCGCGGCGCCGAGCCGCTGGACGGCGTCCGCCTCCTGCCGACCGGCGACCCGTTCCTCCAGGCGCGGGACCGGGACGTCCTGGTCCCCGACCGGGCGCACCAGCGAGAGCTGTGGCGGATGCTCGGCAACCCGGGCGCGCTGCTGGTCGACGGCGAGATCAGCGGCACCTGGCGGGCCAGGCAGTCCGGCCGGGGTCGGCTCGACCTGACCGTCGCCCCGTTCACCCGGCTGTCGGCTCGGGCCGGCGAGCGGATCGAGGCGGAGGCCGAGACGGTACGACTGGCCCGTGGGGCGTCCGCCGTGACGGTCCGGGTGGAGTCCGCCTGAGGGCACCCCGGGCAGGACGGACGCCGGCCCCCACGAGGGGAGCCGGCGTCACGACCCGCGGCGGACAGGTCAGTTGTTGGGCTCGTCGGCGCTGATGTCGGCCAGCACCGACTGCGGCTCCCGCTCGACCGCCAGGTCACCCATCGACACCAGGCCGACCAGCTTGCCGTCGTCGATCACCGGCAGCCGGCGTACGGCGTAGGTGCGCATCAGGTCGGCCGCGGCGACGGCGTCGTCGTACTGGCTGACCGTCACCACGTCCTTGCTGGTGACCTGGTTGAGCCTGGTGGTGTTCGGATCCATGTTCTCGGCCACCGCACGGACCGTGATGTCCCGATCCGTGACGATGCCGACCACGTCGTCTCCCGCGGTCACCACCACGTCGCCGATCGCGCTGTCGCGCATCTCCTGCGCCGCCGCGGTGAGCGTGTCGTTGCCGTCCATCGTCACCAACCGGGTCGTCATGAACTCTCCGACCGTTGTCATGGTGCTCCCCTCTCGGTGTCGGCAGGCCCCGTCTACCCGCCACGCAGCAGCAGGTAACGCGTGCTCACCGGTGCCGCCGCAGCCGCCGCCGCAGGTCGTAGAAGCCGTTGCTGGACAGCGCGTAGAACAGCGGCAGCAGCAGGAAGATCACCAGTGCCACCGGCACCGCGCCCAGCCAGCCGACCAGCGCGGCGACCGCGTACCCGCCGATGCCGAACACCGCCCGACCGCGTTCGACGGCGAAGAACCGGGCCGGGACGCGCTCCTGCAACAGGTCCTCGTGCCGGCTGAGGTAGTGGTAGAGCCCGAGCCAGGCGGCGGAGAGGATCACCCCGACCGCCGCGTACAGCACCACCGCCACCGTCTCGTCGGCCCGGTCGCCGGCCTGCACCGACCGGGAGACGACGACCGTGGCGAACGGCAGCAGCGCGGTGCTGAAGAGCACCCCGAGGTTCCACCAGTGCAGGCCGCGATCGGTGCTGCGGATGCGGTGGAAGGTGCCCTTGTGGTTGAGCCAGCCCACCGCGACCCACAGGTACGACGTGACGTACGCCAGGTAGGTGGGCCACTGTTCGAGCAGGAGGTGCCCCATCCCGCCGGGGTGCACCTCGGGCGGGTTGAGCTCCAGGACCAGCACCGTGATGATGATCGCGAAGACGGCGTCGCTGAACCCGACGGCCCGTGCGGTGTCCGACCGCAGCGCCGCCTCCTCCTGCGCCGCGACCGGTCCCGGTCGTGCCCGCTCGGCGCTCATCGGCTCCCCCGTTCCCGCCGGCCGTGCGGTCGCCGGCGTTACGCAGGAGCCCCGTATACCCGCCGGGCCGCCGCCACACCGCCGCCGCGACAGCCCCTAGCCGGGCGGGGGCATGCCGTAGAGCCGCTCGACGTGCAGGCGCAGCACGAGGCGCCGCTCGGCGACCATGGCGGCGCGGAAGTCGTCCCAGTCGGGGTGTTCGCCCTGCACCGCCCGGTAGAGCCCGATCAGTTCCTCGACGGTGGGATCGTCCGGTCCGGCCGCCACCGGGGTCAGCTCGGCCCGCGCCTCCGCCACCGCGTACGCCCACCCGTCGTCGCTGCTGACGTGGAAGCTGGCCCGGGGGTCGCGGCGCAGGTTGGCGGTCTTGGCCCGGTCGTCGGTGACCGAGACGCGGATCAGCTCCCGCTCGCGGTCGAAGGCGTAGAGCACGTTGGACAGCTGCGGCCGGCCGTCCCGTTTGATGGTGGCGAGCACGCCGACCCGGCGGCCGGCGATGAGATCGGTCAGGGCCGCTCGGGCCCGTTCGTCCGCCATGGGATCCTCCGCGTCGACGTCGACGGCGTGGTACGCCGCGCGGGCGACACACCTGAGAGGCACCAATATGCCCGTCCGGCGGGTCGCCCGCACCCGGATCGACCGGTCCCACCGCGCCGGGCGGGTCGCTCAGCGGAGTTCGGCGGCGACCAGCTCGGCGATCTGGACCGCGTTCAGCGCGGCGCCCTTGCGCAGGTTGTCGTTGGAGCAGAACAGCGCCAGGCCGTGCTCGACGGTCTCGTCGGCGCGGATCCGGCCCACGTACGTCGGGTCCTGGCCGGCGGCCTCCAGCGGGGTCGGCACCTCGGCCAGGGCCACGCCGGGCGCGCCGTCGAGCAGCTCGCGGGCCCGCTGCGGGGTGAGCGGCCGGGCGAACCGGGCGTTGATCTGCAGCGAGTGACCGGTGAAGACGGGCACCCGGACGCAGGTGCCGGAGACCTTCAGCCCCGGGATGTCCAGGATCTTGCGGCTCTCGTTGCGCAGCTTCTGCTCCTCGTCGGTCTCGAAGGAGCCGTCGTCGACGATCGAGCCGGCGAGCGGGAGCACGTTGAAGGCGATCGGCCGGGCGAAGGAGCGCGGCGTGGGGAACTGCACGGCGGCGCCGTCGAAGGCGAGCGCGCTGGCGTCCTCGGCGACCTTGCGGACCTGCTCGTCGAGCTCGGCGACCCCGGCCAGGCCGGCCCCGGAGACCGCCTGGTACGTCGAGACGACCAGGCCGACCAGCTCCGCCTCGGCGTGCAGCGGGCGCAGCACCGGCATGGCGGCCATCGTGGTGCAGTTCGGGTTGGCGATGATGCCCTTCGGGCGGACGGCGGCGGCGTGCGGGTTGACCTCGGCCACCACCAGCGGCACCTCCGGGTCCATCCGGAACGCCGAGGAGTTGTCGATGACCACGGCGCCGGCGGCGGCGACCCGGGGGGCGAACTCCTTCGCGGTGCCCTTGCCCGCCGAGAAGAGCACGATGTCCAGCCCGGAGTAGTCGGCGGTCGCCGCGTCCTCGACCGTCACCTCGCCGTCGCGCCAGGGCAGCGTGCGCCCGGCCGACCGGGCGGAGGCGAACAACCGCACCTGCTCCGCCGGGAAGTCGCGCTCCGCCAGCACCTGCCGCATCACGCCACCGACCTGGCCGGTGGCCCCCACAATGCCGATCCTCATGCCCGCGAGGCTACCCAGGCGGCCGGTCCGGGCGGGAATGCTTTCCCACCGCCCGGACCGGATTCGCCCCGATCAGAGCGTGGCGTCCGTCACCTCGCCGAGCCCGGTCGCGATGAGTTCGTCGCGGATCACCGCCGCGTCGCCCTCCACCACCAGGGTCAGCGACTCCGGGTGGAGGTGGGCGGCGGCCGCGGCGGAGACCTCCGCCACGTCGGCGGCGAGCAGCGCCTCCCGCAGCCGGGCGTGGTAGTCGTCCGGCAGGTCGTGCACCACCAGGGTGGTCAGCGCCGACGCGATCGCCCGCGGGCTCTGCAACTCGACCGACAGCTGGCCGGCCCGCCAGGAGCTGGCCACCGCCAGCTCGTCGGCGGTCACCCCGCCGACCCGGGTACGGGTGATCTCCCCGACCGCCTCCACCAGGGCCGGCGCGGTCACCGCGTTCTGCACGCCGGAGCTGACCGCGAACCGGCCGAAGCGGCGGGACGAGGCGAAGTCGCCCCGGATGCCGTACGTGTAGCCGCGCACCTCCCGGATCAGGTGGTTGAGGCGGGAGGTGAACGCCCCGCCGAGGACCGTGCCGGCGAGCGTCATCGGCACGTGGTCCGGGTGGGCGCGGTGCGGCGACGGGTGCCCGAGCCGCAGCGTCGACTGCACCGAGCCGGGCCGGTCCACCAGGAGGATCCGCCGCCCGGTGTGCAGCGGCACCTCGATCGGGCCACCGCGATCGGCGGGGCCGCCGCCGGTGCCGGCGAACGCCGCCGCGGCGAGCGCGTCCAGGTCGAGGCGGTCCAGGTCGCCGGCGACGATCAGCGTGCCGGGCCGCAGGAACCACTCCGAGTGGAAGACGGTGACGTCCTCGACGTCCAGCGCGGCCACCGAGTCCGGGTCGCCGTACATCGGGCGGCCCCACCGGTTGTCGGCGCCGAAGAGGTCGGCGCGGAGCGCCGCGTCGGCGCGCGGGCCGGGGTTGGCCCAGTCCATCCGCAGCGCGGTCGCCTCGTCGTCGCGGACCCGGCGCACGTCGTCGGGGTCGAGCCGGGGCGTACGGACCGCCTCGGCGAGCAGCTCCACCGCCGCGCTCAACCGGTCCACCGGCACCTGCACGCTGACCTGGAAGGAGTCCCAGTCCAGCCCGGTCACCAGCTCGGTGCCGAGCCCCTCGACGGCGAGCGCGAAGGTGGTGGCGTCCCGCTGGGCGGTGCCCTCCTCCAACGCCTTGGCCAGCACCCCGCCGAGCCCCTCCTTGCCGACCGGCTCGCGGCCGGCCCCGGCGTCGAGCAGCAGCACCGCCACGGCGAGGTTCTGCCCGGGCAGGTGCGCGGCGACCACCCGGCCGCCGGCGACCTCCCGGCGGACCACGGCGGGGAACCGGTACGGGCGGGGGGTGCCCGCGCCGGGACGGGCGGTGATCAGCGTCATGGGGTCTCCTCCGGCAGGTAGGTCAGGGTCACCCGGTCGTCGGCGCCGAGCAGCTCGGCGGCCTGCTCGGCGATCTGGTCGGCGGTCACCGCCAGCCAGGCCGGCAACCGTTCGGCGGCCTTGGCCGGGTCGCCGAACTGGGTGGCGTACCGGCCGAGGGTGTCCGCCCGGCCGTCCACCGTGGACATCTGCCGCCACCAGGCGGTGCTCAGCAGCGCCTTGGCGCGGTCCAGCTCGGCGTGGGTCACCGGCACGGTGGCCAGCTCGTCGACCACCTCGGCGACCCCGGCGGCCAGCCGCTCGGCGCCCACCCCGGTGCGGGCGGTGGCGGTGGCGATCAGCGGCGCCGGGGCGTGCGCCAGGTCGACTCCGTACGCCCCGACCAGGTCCGGCTGGGCGATCCGTTCCCCGTCCGCGAGGCGCTGGTAGAGGCGGCTGCCCCGGCCGCTGCCGAGCACCGCGGCGAGCACGGTGGCCACGTCGTACCCGGGGGTGCCGAAGGGGTGGGTGCGGTGCGCGACGTACACCCGGGGGGCGGGGACGTCGGTGGTGACGGTCTCGACGGCGGCCCGGCCGGTGGCCGTGACGGTCCGGCCGTCCGGCGCGGCCGGGATCTCCTCGCGCGCGGGGATCGCGCCGAAGTACTTGTCGGCGAGCGCGAAGACCTCGGCGGCGGAGGCGTCGCCGACGACGGTGAGCACCGCGTTGTTGGGCGCGTAGTAGGTGGTGTGGAACGCCTGGAAGGTGACCAGGTCGGCGGCGTTCAGGTCGGCCATCGAGCCGATCGTCGCGTGGTGGTACGGGTGGCCGGGCGGATACAGCAGCGGCAGCAGCCGCAGCCAGGCGTCGCCGTACGGCACGTTCTCGTAGCGCTGGCGGCGCTCGTTCTTCACCACGTCGCGCTGGTTGTCCAGCGTCTCCTGGGTGAGCGCCGGGACCAGGCCGCCCATCCGGTCGGCCTCCAGCCAGAGCGCCAGCTCCAGGTGCTCGGCCGGGACGGTCTCGAAGTAGTTCGTCCGGTCCGGGTTGGTGGTGGCGTTGAGGGAACCACCGGAGCCCTGGATGAGCTTCATGTGCTCGGTCTTGGCGACGTTGAGCGAGCCCTCGAACATCAGGTGCTCGAAGAGGTGGGCGAAACCGGTCTGCCCCGTCGGCTCGTGCCGGGAGCCCACGTCGTACCAGAGGTTGACCGCCACCGCCGGAGCGGTGCGGTCCTCGCTCACCACCACGCGCAGGCCGTTGTCCAGTCGGGTCGTCTCGATGGGCCAGGGGTAACCGCTGTCGGGCATGACCCGACGCTATCCGATCTCCCGGACGGAAAGGGGACTGCTCATCCGTCGGCGAGCCCACGCGGCGCGGCGGGCATCTACCGGGCGGCGCGGGGTACCGCAGCGGCATGCCGACCCCCTCGCAGTCCGTCGCCGCCGGCGCTTCCGTCGCCGTCGCCGGGGCCGCCGCCGTCCTGACCCGCTGGCGCGGGGCCCGCCTGCTGCACCCGACCGGCCGGTCGTTCACCGCCGAGGTGATGATCTGGGGTACGCCCGGACCGCCGACCGGCGTCGCGCTGCTCGACGAGCCGGGCCGGCACCGCGCCACCGTCCGGTTCTCCCGCGGCGTGCCCACCCCGGACGGCTGGCCGGACGTGCTGGGGCTGGCGGTCCGGCTGCACCTGGCCGACGCCCGGGCGTTCGACCTGCTGGTCAGCTCCAGCGGGGCCGCCCCGGTGCTGCGCAACATGCCGCTGCCCCGGCGGCGCTTCGCCGGGACGTACAGCTCGATCATGCCCTTCCGGGTGGGGACGCGGCGGCTCTGGCTGGCGGCGCTGGCCGACCCGGACTCCTCCGACCTGGGCCGGAGTCTGGCCGAGGTCGCCGCGGCAACCCGGGCGGATGCGCCGCGGCTGGTGCTCGCGGTCGCGTCCGCCGTCGGGCCGTGGCGGCCGTTCGGCCAGGTCACCCTCGGCGGGCAACTGGACGCCCGGACGGACGCCGCGCTGGCCTTCGACCCGGTGCGGAACCTGCCGGCGGGCCTGCGGATGGCGGGTCCGCTCGCCTGGCTGCGTGAGCAGAGCTACCGGGGGTCCCGCCGGGGCCGGGGCGCGGTCGATCAGTCGGGGGGTTCGATCGGGGTCACGGTCTGATCAGAGGTGCGGTGCTCCAGCACCGTGTCCGGGGCGGCGTTCTGGTCCTCCTCCCGGATGTCGGACTCGGTGAGGATGGCGTCGGCCTGCGCCTGCGCGTCCTCGCTGCCGACCGACGCCTCCTCGGGCAGCAGGTGGGCGCGGGACTCCACCCGTTCCTGGTCGCTCTGCTCGTGACTCATGCCGGGTCTCATACCCCGCCGGCCCGCCCGACACGCCACAAGATCGCCGTGGGTCGGTCCGGCGCGTGCGGCGCCGGACCGGCCGGGCGGAGACTCAGCGGAACGGGCCGCGCACCTCGTAGGTGATCCCGCCGGAGGAGGAGCCGGAGGTGCCGCGCTGGGACGAGAAGTAGAGCCGGCTGCCGTCCGGGGAGAACGCCGGGCCGGTGATCTCCGACGAGGACTGCCCGGTGATCCGGACGAACGGCGCGACCACCTCGTCCGGGGTGATCAGATTGATTTCCATGTTGCCGCCGTCCTCGGCGACGTAGAGGTCGCCGGAGCGGGCGCCGGTGATGTTGTCCACCCCGGTCAGCGGCGCCGTGCCGCCGGTCACCAGCGAGTCGTCGTACGCCAGCTCGATCCGCTGGTTGACCGCGTCGTACGCCCAGACCCGGTTGTCGCCCTTGGTGGTGAACCAGCAGGTGCCGTCGGCGTACCAGCAGCCCTCGCCGCCGTTGAACTTCTTCGCGCCGGAGACCTGCTGGCGGGTGGTGGTCGGCGAGCCGTCCGGGTCGGGCACCCGCGCCCAGCTCACCGGGCCGCTGGTGGCGGTGCCGGCGACCAGCACCTCCAGGGTGCCGGCGGAGAGGTCACCCCAGACCGTGGGGCGGAACCGGTAGAAGCAGCCGCTGCTCTCGTCCTCGGTCAGGTAGATCACCTTGCGGACCGGGTCGGCGGCCGCCGCCTCGTGGTTGAAGCGGCCGAGCGCGGGCCGGCGCACGGCGCTCGTCCCGCCCTGCGGGTACGTCTCGTAGACGTATCCCAGGCTGACCTCCTCGCAGGAGAGCCAGGTCCCCCACGGGGTCGCCCCACCGGCGCAGTTGCGGTTGGTGTTGGACAGGATCCGGTATGCCGAGGCGATCGTGCCGTCGGCGTTGAACCGGATCGCCGAGGCGCCGCCGGTGGTGGTGATCTCCGAGTTCGAGACGTAGATCCAGCCGGTGCCGGTGGCGAAGCAGGCGCCGCCGTCCGGGGCGTCGTGCCAGGTGTACGAGGTGCCGGCCACGACCTGCCGGGACCGGGCGACGATCCGGCTGGTGAAGCCGGCGGGCAGCTGGAGGCCGCGGGCGTCGGCGGTGCCGAGCGGCCCGTACGGGCCGACGCCCGGCTGGGCCGGGGCGGCGAGCGCGGCGCCGGACCAGAGGCTGCCGGCGAAGGCGGCGGCCCCGCCGGCAGCGGTGGCGCGCAGGACGGTACGACGGTCCATCGGTTACCTCCTGGGGATGCGAGCGGTGCCGATGAAGTTACCCGTGGTGGCATCGACGGAGGTAAACATGAGGCGAGGCTTTCCGGACGCCCCGGTGAGCCTTGCCCGTCCGGTCGGGTACGCTGGCCGACGTGACGCGCTCGTATCGATGGTTTAGGCAGCCGGCTCCGACGCCGGTGACCTCGCCATGAGCTGACGTCACCTTCGTTTTCGAGCCGGCCGGGCAGGAGCTTGAAGCTCCTGCCCTTCTGCGTACGAGCAGCCGGCTCCACCCGGGTACCGGCCCCGGGCACGGTCGGCGAAAGGATGCCCACCGTGACCACCCCGGAGACCGACGCGGTCATCGACCAACGGATCGACCGCGTCGTGCCGTTGACCACGCCCGCCCTGCTCCTGCACGACCTGCCCCTGCACGCCCCGCTCGCCTCGGCCGTGCTGGCCGGCCGACGCGCGGTCGGCCGGGTGCTGGACCGCGCCGACGACCGCCTGCTGGTGGTGGTCGGCCCCTGCTCGGTGCACGACCCGGCCGCCGCCCTGGAGTACGCCCACCTGCTGCGCGAGGCCGCCGACCGGCACGCCGAGGACCTGCTGGTGGTGATGCGGGTCTACTTCGAGAAGCCGCGTTCCACGGTGGGCTGGAAGGGCCTGATCAACGACCCGGCGCTGGACGGCTCCGGCGACGTCAACCTCGGCCTGCGGACCGCCCGGGCGCTGCTGCTCGACGTGCTCCGCCTCGGCCTGCCGGTGGGCTGCGAGTTCCTGGACCCGATCACCCCGCAGTACATCGCCGACACGGTGGCCTGGGGCGCGATCGGCGCCCGGACGGTGGAGAGCCAGGTGCACCGGCAGCTCGCCTCCGGGCTGTCCATGCCGATCGGCATGAAGAACCGCCCGGACGGCAGCATCGGCACGGCGGTGGACGCGATCCGGGCGGCCGGCGTGCCGCACGTCTTCCCCGGCATCGACGTCTCCGGCACCCCGGCGATCATGCACACCCGGGGCAACGCCGACGGGCACCTGGTGCTGCGCGGCGGCGGTGGCCGGCCGAACTACGACGCGGAGTCGGTGGCGGGCGCGCTGGACCTGCTGCGGGCCGCCGGCCTGCCCGAGCGGTTGGTGGTCGACGCCAGCCACGCCAACAGCGGCAAGGACCACCGCAACCAGCCGAAGGTCGCCGCCGACGTGGCCGCCCAGCTCGCCGCCGGGCAGCGCGGGATCGTCGGCATCATGCTGGAGAGCTTCCTGCTCGACGGCCGCCAGGACCTGGACCCGACCCGGGAGCTGACCTACGGGCGCTCGGTCACCGACGCCTGCATCGGCTGGGACACCACCGCCGAGGTCCTGGACCACCTGGCCGCCGCCGTCCGCGCCCGCCGGGCGGCCCTGCCCACCCCCGCCTGAGCGGGTGTCGGGAGACCCGACAGCCTCTGCACGGGTTTGGGCGATTCGGGTGGGGGTAGCTGGGCGGAGTGACCGATGACGCACCGGTGACCGACGAGGTCGACACCCGGCAGCTCGACGAGCTGCTCGACGACATCTACCACGGCCAGGAGCGGATCAGCCAGGCGGACATCTACCGCCGGGCGGTCGCCGCGGAGCTGCCGCCGACGCTGCTCTCCCGGATCGCCGCGCTTCCGCAGGGCGAGTACGCGGCGGACGAGGTGGCCGACCTGCTGGGCGGTTCGGTGGCCTGAGCGCGCGGCGCACGGGGGTGGACGAGGACGACGAGAGGACGACGGCATGACGCACCACGAGGGGCATGAGCACGAGTCCGTGCCGGCGCTCGGCCAGCCCCCGGAGGGCCGGGACACCACCCCCGAGCCGGACTTCGCCAACGAGCACGACCGCACCGCGGTCGACCGCGACGTGATCACCGACGAGGACGCCGACGAGCGTGAGCCGGAGGCCTCGCGCGGCTGGGCCGGCGAGGACCACGGCACCACCCCGACCTGAGCGGGACGACGCGAAAGAGGGCCGGCACCGCCGGCCCTCTTCGCGCGTACGGGTCACTCCTCGTCGTGCTCCCCGCCCTCGGCGGCCCGCTGGGCGACGGCGTACCCCATCTGGAGGAAGTCCGAGGCGGCGACGGCGGTCAGCGCGGTGGCCACCAGCCGGGTCAGCCGGGGCGCGAGCACCAGGCCGCCGGTGAGGCCGGTGGCGACCCAGACGGCCAGGCAGAACGGGCAGCTCAGCAGCTCGCCGATGGCGTGCCGGGTCGAGCTGCCCCGGTCGCGGACGTGTTCCATCACCTCGCCGCTGCCGGTCGGGTGGTCGTAACGGGTGAACGGGGCCCGCAACGGGCTGGTGATCGCGTCCTTGGAGAGCAACCGGCTGAGCTTGTGCGTGGCGATGGAGAGCAGCACCACGTCGGCCGGGGCGGGACGGTCGGGCACCGGCCGGCCGGTCGCCCGCACCAGGCCGGCCAGGGACGCGGTGACGGTGGCGTACGTGCCCATCGCGGCCAGGTAACCGCCCAGCGGCCGGTGCTCGTGCGGCGCGTACGCCTGGCGCAGCCGCGCCACCTTCTGCTTCAGCCCGCCCTGGGTCACTACGTCTCCTCGTTTCTCGTCACGTTCCGCTCATCCCGCGGTCAGGTTGTCGGCCACCTCGCGGGCGAGGTTGGTAAGGGTCTCGTCGGCCAGGCCGTCGTCCCCGCCGGTCAGGTCGAGGCGGACCCGGGACCCGCCGGCGTCGGCCGGCTCCACCTGGATCTCCGCCGACCACCCGGGGGCGGAGTCGCTGCTCCACCGGGCCCGCAGGTCGTCGGCGCTGGCCTGGGGGTGCTCCCCACCGTCGGACCGAAGCGGCTCCGGCAGCCAGGCCGAGGCCCGGTCCGGGTCGGTCGCGGTGTTGAACACCACCTCGGGCGGCGCGGACATCCCCCGCTCGGCGTGCGTGCCCATCAGGCGTCCCGCAGCCGGCTCGGATCCACCTCGCGCCCGGGGTGCCGGGCCAGGTACTCGGTCTCCAGTTCGGCGGTGCGGCGCAGGTGGTGGGCGAGCGCGGAGTCGGCCGCGTGGCGCAGCGTGTCCAGCCGGGTGCGGTGCAGGCTCTGCATCTCCCGGATCAGGTCCTCGTCGTCCAGCTCCGCCGGGTCCACCCCGAGCAGCTCTCCGTCGACGTGCGCGCCGGTGGCCGACGTGTCGCGGGCGTGGTCGCCGTCCCACTCCGTCATCCGCTGCTCCGGGCTGACGTCACCGGACTGGCGTACTGATTCGGTCATGTCGCCCCCTCGGGCTCGTTCGGGCTGGCAGCTAAACGGATGCCCAGCCGGGGTGTCACCAAACCCTCCTACGACACCGCGTCGGAGACGCCCGGCCGTCCCGGTACGCTCAATGCCATGAAACGGCTCTGGACACCGGCGTGGATCGCCCGCCACGTGGCCATGGTCGTGCTGGTCGTCGGGTTCCTGGCGCTGGGCTGGTGGCAGATCAGCCGGGCGGCCTCGGGCAACACGCTGAGCTGGGCGTACGCCGTGGAGTGGCCGATCTTCGCCGGCTTCGTGGTCTTCGTCTGGTGGCGTGAGGTCCGGCACACGCTGCGCGGCCCGGCCGCCGCCGCGCCGGAGACGGCCGGTGGCGCCGCGCCGGATCCGGGCGCCCCGGGGGTACGCCGCCCGGTGCGGGTGGCCCGGGTGCCGGCCGCGGTCGACGCCCCGGACGACGCGGACCTGACCGAGTACAACCGCTACCTGACATGGTTGAACGCCAATCCGGGCGCGAGGCCCGGTGACTATCCCGGCTGAGGCCGGTGCGGAAGGACGGACGACGGTGGGCGGAGCCCTTACCCGGTACCGCGTGATCGCCTGGATCGTGGGCGTGGCGCTGGCCGTGCTGGTGCTGATCGGCATGCCGCTGAAGTACGCGTTCGACGAGCCGATCGTGGTGGCGGTCGTCGGCACCGCGCACGGCTGGCTCTACATGCTGTACCTGGCCGCCACCTTCGACCTGGGCCGCCGGGTGAACTGGCCGCTCAAGCGGATGCTGCTGGTGATGCTCGCCGGCACGGTGCCGTTCGTGTCGTTCGTCGCCGAGCGCAGGGTCACCCGGGATCTCGCCGCCCGGCAGCCGCAGGCCCCGGAGCCGGTCGCCGCGCGCTAGGCCCGTGCGGGCGGCGACCTAGGCCCGTCGGGGCTGCGGTCGCCAGTAGCCGGCCGCGGCGGCCGGGTCCTCCGCGTCGGGATACGGGTGCAGTTCCCGGGCCTGGTTCAACGCCCGGCTGACCTGCCCGAACTGCCGCTCGTCGTCGCTGCTGAACAGCAGCACCTCGACGCCGCCGCAGTGCCCCCACAGCTCGTACGCCGGCGGCCGCCAGCGGTCGCCGGCCAGCGCCAGCAGCACCGGCAGCAGGAACACCACCCCGAGGGTCAGGTACGCCCCGGCGGTGAGCCGTTGCAGCCCACCGGTGAAGCCGAGCAGCACGCCGACGCCGGTGATCAGGGTGGCGGTCACCGCGACGGCGCGCACGGCCAGCCGGTCGTGCGGCCCGCGCCCCACCCGCAGGTGGGTGAGGTCGGCGACGGCGAAGGTGTTCCGACCGACGGTGAACCGTTCGGTGGTCACCACGATCCCCGGGCGCGCGTAGAGCAGGGTCGTCCCGCGCGACGAGCGCGGCGGGCGGGTGGCGGAGCGGTCTGCCTGCTGCACGGCATCCTCCCAGGGGCCGGCGGCGTCGGCTCTCCCACCGCCCCGTGCCTGCTCACGGCGGGATTCCCGGCACCGGGTTCCATTCTGTTGCCCGCCCGCCAGCCGTGCCGGTCGGATTCCCGCCTCCGCCGCGCCCGGCCGATCAGGGCCGCCCGCATCTGGCGTCCATTTCGGGTTTGTCCGGCGGTCGTCGCTCACGTGCCACGACATCCGCCCAGAACGACGAATCCGGCGCAAGCGACCAAGAGCGACGAAGCACCCGCGACACGCCGCACGCCACGGCACAACGGCGTCAGGGGATGTCACGCTGCGCAGCGGCCTTTCCTGCCCCTTTGCCAACTTTCGCCCCGGCTTCCTCTGCGCGTCACTCCCGTCCCGGGTTACGTTGGGCGGGCCGGCGCGGTCGGCCGCCATCCGTCCGGATGGCCCCGAGCCGGTGCCGTCGGGGGCGTCAGCATCCCCCGAGGGCCCGTGGAGAGGAGCCTTCCGCTCTTGTCGTCCTTACGGATGCTGGTGCGAACGCTCACGGTCGCCGGCCTCACGGCCGCGCTGATCGCCCCGTCGTCGGTGGCTCGGGCCGAGCCGTCGGTGGCCGAGCTGACCGCACGGATCGAGAAGTCCTCGACCGAGCTGGAACGGGTCGTCGAGTCCTACAACAAGCTCAACGAGGAGATCAAGGCCAACAAGAAGACCGCGGCCGCGCTGCACGCGCGGATCGGCCCGCTGGAGGAGCAGACCGCGCGGAGCCGGGCGGACGTCGGGCACATGGCCGTCACCGCGTACAAGACCGGCGGCCTGCGGACCGCGCAGGCGCTGCTGGAACCGGGCGGGTCCGCCTCCCTGCTGGACCGGCTCAGCACGATCGACCGGCTCACCCGGGAACGCCAGGACCGCATCGCCGGCTTCACCACCAGCCAACGCAGGTTGGTCGACGAGAAGAACCGGCTGGACGCGACGCTGGCCCGGGAGGCCGCACAGGCGCGCAGCATCGCGAACACCAGGAAGAAGATCGAGCGCGACCTGGCCCGCCTCTACGAGCTGCGCCGGGCGGCGTACGGCCAGGCCACCGAGGCGCCGAGCCCGCGGCCGGCCGCCCGCTCCGCCCCCGACGCACCCGCCGTGGCGGGCAGCGCCGGGGTGGCCGTGCGCTACGCGTACGGGGCGATCGGCAAGCCGTACGTCTGGGGTGCCGACGGTCCCAACGGTTACGACTGTTCCGGCCTCACCTCGGCCGCCTGGCGGGCGGCGGGAAAGTCCCTGCCGCACAACACCCGGATGCAGTGGGGTGTGGTGACCCACATCGGCCGCGGTGATCTCCGCCCGGGAGACCTGGTCTTCTACAGCGGCCTGGGCCACATGGCCCTGTACGTCGGTGGCGGCCAGATCATCGACGCGCCCAGCGCCGGGCGCAACGTGCTCAAGCGGGACATGGACATCATGCCGATCCAGGGCTACGGCCGGGTCCGCTGACCCCGTCCCGGCACGGCGAACGGCCGGCGTCCCCCTATCGGACGCCGGCCGTTCGCCGTCATTACTACCAGGTCAGGCTGCCTGCAGCCCCTCGGCGCGGGCCAGCTCACGGAGCCGGCCGAGGGCCTGGATCTCCAGCTGGCGGATCCGCTCCCGGGAGAGCGAGAAGCGCGACGCGACCTCGGTGAGCGAGTGCTCCCGACCGTCCTCGAGCCCGTACCGGGCCCGCATGATGCCGGCCGACCGGTCGTCGAGGTGGTTGAGCAGACCCTCGATCCGCTGCCGCTCCAGGCCGGTGAGGACGATCTCCTCCGGCGACGGGGCGTCGCTGTCGGCGACCAGGTCACCGAGCTTGGTGTCGCCGTCGTCGCCGACCGGGGTGTCCAGCGACACCGTGTCCTGCGACCAGCGGACCAGCTCGTTGACCCGCTCGACGGTGACGCCGAGGGCCGCCGCGATCTGCTCCGGCTCCGGGTCGCTGCCCAGCTCACGGGTGAGCTGCCGGGCCACGTTGCGCATCCGGTTGACGTCCTCGACCAGGTGCACCGGCAGTCGCACGGTCCGCTCCTGCTGGGCGATCGCCCGGCTGATGGCCTGACGGATCCACCAGGTCGCGTACGTCGAGAACTTGTAGCCGCGCTCGTAGTCGAACTTCTCCACCGCGCGGACCAGGCCGGTGTTGCCCTCCTGGATCAGATCCAGCATGGGCATCCCGGACCGGACGTAGCGGCGGGCGATCGAGACGACCAGCCGCAGGTTGGCCCGGATGAAGAGATCCTTGGCGCGCTCGCCCTCGACGACCAGGCGCTCCAGGTCGTCCCGGTCGACGCCCTCGGGGACGCGGTCCTCGGCGAGCAGGTGCTCGGCGTACAGGCCGGCCTCGATGGCCTTGGAGAGATCAACCTCCTTGGCGGCGTCCAGCAGCGGCGTCCGGGAGATCTCGTGAAGGTAGACGCCGACCAGGTCGCGCTCCTCGGCGACCTCGTCGGTCCGCATGCCGATGTTCTTGTCCACGTTGCCCACGGTCCCCTCGCTCGCGCCGGTTGCCCGGTTCCTTGCCATCCCCACGTCCATCGGCCCTCCCCCGTAACCTCCGCTGTGCCCGTCGGTGCTGACACCTACACAACAGATGAGACGTGTCGGGGATTCCATGTCGTGAGTCGAAAGTGTCACGAATGCCTGAGTATCAGCTGTAAGCCAAGTCCACGTTTGCTGTCAGCGCCCATTCGGGGCTCACCGACTCCGCACCACGAACAGGCTGGCGGATCAGGGGAAATCGACCTCCGCCCCTGGCAATCGCACCATTGCGACCCCAACGACGCAGCGACCCTCGTCACCGCCCGGCTGCGATCCTGGTCACTGCCAGATACGCGCCGGTGTACCGGTCGGTTCATCCGCTCCGGGATTGATTACCCCGCCCCCTGGACAACAATCCGGGGCGTGTGGGACGTCCCATCCGCGACGTGTTCCGCGTCTCACCCGGCCGTGGGCGGGCCGGGGGGCGGCGGAGGGGGTCAGGAGGCGAGCAGGGCGAGCGCGCCGCGCACCTGGTGCGCGCTGCGGGCCAGGGCCGCCCGGGCGGCGGACACCTCGGCCCCGGAGACCAGCGAGACCAGGGCGGTCTTGAGATCGCCGGCGGCCTCGTGCAGGGCCCGCCGGCAGATCTCCTCCGAGCAGTTGGTGGCCTCCATCAGGATGGAGATCATCCGCCCGCGCAGCTTCGCGTTGGTGGCCACCATGTCGATCATGAGGTTCGAGTAGACCCGGCCGAGGCGCACCATCACGGCCGTGGAGAAGCTGTTCAGCACCAGCTTCTGCGCGGTGCCCGCCTTCATCCGGGTCGACCCGGTGACCACCTCCGGTCCCGTGTCCACCCCGATGAACACGTCGACCGAGGAGGCGGCCTGCGCCTCCGGGTTCGCACAGAGCAGCACCGTGGCGGCGCCCTGCGCCCGGGCTGCGGCGAGCGCCCCGAGGACGTACGGGGTGCGCCCGCTGGCCGCCAGGCCGACGACCAGGTCGCCCGGTCGTACGCACTCGGCCGCCTCGGCGGCACCGCCCCGCTCGTCGTCCTCGGCGTCCTCGACGGCGCGCCACATCGCGTCCGGGCCGCCGGCCAGGTGGGCGCAGAACCAGTCCCGCGGGGAGTTGAAGGTGGGGGCCAGCTCGGCGGCGTCGAGCACCCCGAGCCGGCCGGAGGTGCCGGCGCCGAAGTAGTGCACCCGGTGCCCGCCGCGCAGGGCCGCGACGGCCAGGTCGACGGCCGCGGCGATCTCGTCGAGGACGGCCGCGACGGCGGCCGGCACCCGGCGGTCGGCGTCGTTGATGACGGTGAGCACGTCCCGGGTCGACATCAGGTCGAGGTCGGCGCTGTCCGGGTTGCGACGCTCGGTCGGCGCGCCCACCCGGACCACCGGTCGGGCCACGGTCGCCGCCTCGTCCGGCTCCACCCGACCGGCGGTCACCCGCGCCTCCGACCCGGGCCGACCCGGTGCGACTGGACCGCCTCGGCGGTCGCCTCCAGGGCCTTGCGGGCGCGCGCCCGGTTCCGCGCGGCCACCCCGACGAAGAGCACGTCGACGACGGTGAGCTGGGCGAGCCGGCTGGCCATCGCGCCGGAGCGGTAGGTCGTCTCGCGGGCCGCGGTGGTGAGCACGAAGTCGGCCACCTCGGTGATCGGCGAGCGGGGGAAGTTGGTCAGCGCGACGGTCGCGGCGCCCCGCGCCCGGGCCTGCTCCAGCACCTCGATGACGTCGGAGGTGGTGCCGGTGTGCGAGATGCCGACGGCGACGTCGCCCTTGCCGAGCAGCGCGGCGGAGGTCAGCGCGGTGTGGATGTCCGGGAAGTAGAAGGCGGTGCGGCCGATGCGGTGCAGCTTCTGCTGGAAGTCCGAGGCGACGAAGCCGCTGGCGGCGGCGCCGTAGACGTCGATGCGGCCGGCGGCGGCGATGGTGTCGACCACCCGCTCGCAGACCGCCGGGTCGAGCTGCTCGGCGGTCTCCTCGACAGCCCGGGCGTCGTTGAACGCGATGGTGGCGATGATCTGCGCCAGGTCCGCGCCGGGCGGGATGTCACCACCGACGACCCGGGCGTCCGGCGGCTCGACCCGGCGGGCGGCCTCGGCGGCGAGCCGGATCCGCAACTGGGGGTAACCGTCCATGCCGACCGACCGGCAGAACCGGATGACGGTGGCCTCGGATGTCTCCGCGGCGGTGGCGAGATCGGTGATGGTCCGCCGCGCGGCGTCGGCCGGGTCGGAGACGACCAGCCGGGCCACCCGCTGCTCGGCGGGCGACAGCGAGGGGAGCAGGCCGCTGATGTGGACGATCAGCCCACCCGGCTCGTGACTCGCAGAAATCTTCGTACTCTTCGCCACGGATGAAACTTACTTTCATGAACGGTGGCCCGTCAACCATCACCGCGCGTATCCGACAACAAGTATCCCCCGCGCGCGTCACGTTCCGGCAGCGTATGCGGTCACCACAGCATCACGCTCCCGTCCGCCGCGGTCGAACACCACGCTACGGTGTCCCGCATGGCGGATCGCAGCGTGCTGGTCACCGGCGGAACGGGCGGGCTCGGCGGGGCGGTCACCGCCGCCTTCGTCCAGGCGGGCTGGCGGGTGGTCGTACCCCAGCGGGAGAGCGCCACCGGGGCGGGGCCGGCGGCGTCCGGCCCGGTCCGGGTGACCGCGGACCTGATGGACCCGGCGGGCGTCGAGCGGGCCGTGCGGGCCGCCGCCGACGACCCGGCAGCGCCGCTGCGCGCGGTGGTCAACCTGGTCGGCGGGTACGCCAGCGGCGGCCGGGTGCACGAGACGCCGGTCGAGGAGTTCGAGCGGATGCTCTCGATCAACCTGCGGCCCACCTACCTGGTCACCCAGGCGGCACTGCCGCACCTGATCGCGGCCGGCGGCGGCGCGGTGGTCTGCGTCTCGTCCCGGGCCGCGCTCGCGCCGTTCCCAGGGGCGGCCGGGTACGCCACCGCCAAGGCGGCCGTGCTCGCCTTCGCCAACGCGGTGGCGGTCGAGTACCGGGCCTCCGGCGTCCGCTGCAACACGGTGCTGCCCAGCGTGATCGACACCCCGGCGAACCGGGCCGCCCAGCCGGGCGCCGACCACCGCCGCTGGGTGACCCCGGCCGAGATCGCCCCGGTGATCCGCTTCCTCGCCTCGGACGACTCCGCGCCGACCAGCGGGGCGGCCGTCCCGGTCTACGGGCGGGCCTGAACCGGCGACCGCCCCGGGATCGCCGCGGCGACCGGCCGGTCGGCGGCCGACGCCTCGACAGCCGGCGGGCCGGCCTCGGGCGGCAGCCAGGCCGCCAGGTGGGCGCGGATGCGCCGCGCCACGTCCTCCGGCGCGCCACCGGCGTCGACCACCACGAAGCTCGGGTACTCGGGCAGGGTGCGGTAGGCCGTGTCGGCGGCGGTCAGCCAGCCCATCGTCTCGTGGTCGTCGCCGCGCCGCTCGATCCGCCGGTACGCCTCCGCCGGGTCCACGGTGAGCAGGAAGGTGACCTGCGGGGGCGGGAAGACCCGGTAACCGACCCGGGCCAGCCGCTCCCAGCGCTGCCCGCCGTGCGCCCGGATGCTGGCGTACTGGCAGGCGGAGTAGCGGTCCATCACCGCCGTGCGGCCGGTCACCAGGCAGCTCAGCAGCGCGGCCGCGATCGCCAGCCAGCGCAGCACCGATTCCACGGCCAGCACGCCGTTGCGCCCCACCAGGCGCTGCGCGTCGGGGCGGCCGAGCCGGTTGGCGAGCCGGCCGAGCCAGCGCCGGCCGCCGGCGTTGCGGTGGTAGGTGGCGGGCCGGCCGGCCGCGGTGAGCGCGTCGGCGAGCCGGTGCGCCTGGGTCGTCTTGCCCGAGCCGTCAATGCCGATCAGGGCGACCCGGCGAAGTCGGGCCGTGCCGCCGGTCCCCCGCAATGATCTGGCCACTCTGCACAGGTTATCCGACCGGCGCTCGCCCACCGGCGGTTTGCCCGGTTGATGGCCGGGTGACCAGTCTCTGATCGCCGCCCAGGTGTGGGCGGTGGGCGGGCCGGGTACGCAACGTCATTTCCGACCGCCTGTCCACCTTCTCGACGACGGGAGAACCAGATGGCCGAGCGCGGGGACGAGAGCCTGTTGCACACCCTCAAGCGGGTCGCCGCCGTGCTCAAGCAGAACGACATCCCCTTCGCCCTCGGCGGCAGCTTCGCCGTCTACGCGCACGGCGGCCACTCCAGTGAGCACGACGTGGACTTCCTGCTCCGCGAGGAGGACATCGAACGGGCGCTGGAGGCGCTGGTCGCCGAGGGCTTCAACGCCGAGCGTCCGCCGGAGGACTGGCTGGTCAAGGTCTACGACGAGGGGCGGATGGTGGACCTGATCCACCGACCGATCGAGACCCCGGTGACCGAGGAGACCTTCGCCGACACCGTGGTGCGCCCGGTGGACGCCATCCACATGCCGGTGCTGTCCGCGACCCGGCTGATGGTGCACAAGCTGCTCAGCTTCTCGCAGCACTACTGCGACTTCGCCCGCGGCCTGCCGCTGGCCCGCTCGCTGCGGGAACAGATCGACTGGGAACGGGTACGGAAGGAGACGCGGCACTCGCCGTACGCCGAGGCGTTCCTGGTGCTGCTGGACCGGCTCGACGTGGTGCCGTACGGCGGCACGCCCGTGCCGTACGCCCGCACCCCCGAGGGAGAGGAGACACCGTGACCGAGCATGGCGCCGGCCCGCCGGACGAGTACGTCGAGGCGGAGATCCACCGGCTGCTCGCCGAGGATCCGGACGTCGCCGAGCAGGGCATCACCGTGGTCCACCGGGAACGCGGTCTGGTCCTCTACGGCGAGGTGGAAACCCCGCACCGGCGGGAGGAGATCCTCCGGCGGGTCTCGGAGCGCTTCCCGGACCTGCCGATCACCAGCGACATCGGGGTGATCCGCGCGCAGGCGCCGACCCAGGTCGAGGAGCTGCCGTGAGGAGGGCCCGACGATGATCCGGATCGCCGCCGTCGGCGACGTGCACGTGGACGAGGACGTGGTCGGCCGGTTCCGCCCGGCGCTGGAGGAGCTGCCGGACTGCGCCGACGTGCTGCTGCTCGCCGGGGACCTGACCCGGCACGGCACCGAGTCCGAGGCGCGCTGCGTGGCCCGGGAGTTCGGCGGGCTCGGGGTGCCGGTGATCACCGTGCTCGGCAACCACGACCACCAGTGCGACCAGGTGCCGCAGGTCATCAAGGTGCTGGAGGGCGCCGGGATCACCGTGCTGGAGGGGACGGGCACGGTGGTGGAGTGCGCCGGCGGCCGGCTCGGCGTGGCCGGGGTCAAGGGCTTCGGCGGTGGCTTCGCCGGCCGGTGCGCCAGCGACTTCGGGGAGCCGGAGATGAAGGCCTTCGTCCGGACGACCAACGAGAGCGCCGATGCGCTGGGCAAGGCGCTGCGCGGGCTGGACTGCGACCGGCTGGTCGCGCTCACCCACTACTCCCCCGTGCCGGACACGCTCGCCGGCGAACCGCTGGAGATCTATCCGTTCCTGGGGTCGTACCAGCTGGGTCAGGCGATCGACTCGGCGCCGACCGCGCTGGCCCTGCACGGGCACGCCCACGCGGGCACCGAGCGGGGCACCACCCCCGGCGGGGTCCGCGTCCGCAACGTCGCGCACCCCGTGATCAAGCAGGCGTACAGCATCTTCCACCTGGGCGATCACCTCGAATGATCTCCCAGGTTTCCGGGATCGGAGAGACGGGTACTCAGCCGCCATGGAGCTGATTCTCTGGATTCTCGCAGTCGTACTCGTGGTCGCCGGCATCCTCGCGCTGTTCCGCCGGCAGATCCTGTGGGGCGTCGTCCTCATCGTGGTGGGCCTGCTGGTCGGCCCGGGTGGTGTCAGCATCTTCAATTGACGCTGGTTTCGCGTCACCGGACCCGCCGGGGTCGTCGCTTCCGGAATCTCCGTCCTCCCAGACCTGGAGATGCGGCAGCGACGACCCCGGCGCCGTGCGTCCGGGGTCTGTCGCGCCCGCTGGTGGGTCGGGTTTGTGCCGTCGGCCGGACGGACGCTGCTCTACGCGCTGTCCGCGCGCCTCAGCAGCGCGGCACGTTCGGGATCCAGCCGTCGTAGCCGGTGTAGACGTACGCGTCGGAGATGAACCGGCCGGAGCCGATCCGGTCCCAGATCGAGCTGGTGCCGTACGTGCCGGTGACCGTGGTGCCGGTGGTCTGGCAGTAGATGGTCACGCTGGCCCCGTCGGCGACCGAGCCGACCGCGCTGTAGCCGGTGCCCGGGCCGGAGCGCACGGTCAGGTCCGCGCCGGCGGTGTTGACCGTGCCAGAGGCGGTGCCGCCGGAGCAGGCGTTGTCGCTGGAGTAGCTCTTGGTGCCCCAGTAGAGCGCCAGCGCGCCGTTGAACCGCACCTGGATGTCGTTGCCGTTGAGCCGCTGCTCGTAGTGCAGGTGCGGCCCGGTGGAGCCGCCGGTGCTGCCCACCCAGCCGATCACCTTGCCATAGCCGACGGTCTGGCCGACCGAGACGTTGAAGCCGTTGAGGTGGGCGTAGTAGGTGGTGTAGCCGCCGCCGTGGTCGATCCGGACGTACTTGCCGTAGCTGGTGCCGCCGAGGTCGGTGACCCGGTCGACGGTGCCGGGGGCGCTGGCCACCACCGGGTCGCCGAGGTCGTCGGTGCGGTTGAAGTCGATCGCGTACGCCGGGCTGTGGTCGGACCGGGTCTGCCCGGACCAGGACTGGCCGCAGGGGAACGGCACCTTGAACGTCGGCGCGGCCAGCGCGGGGCTCGCCGGGGCCACCAGGGCCACCGAGGCGAGCAGCGCGGCCGCGGCCAGGCTCCACCACCGTCTACGCATCCAGCACCTCCAATGTTGAGATTCTTCAATCTGCTGGGCACAGCGTGGCAGAAACCTCCATCGATGGGAAGTGGCGCTTGGTGCAGGTCGCGACTACTGCGCGGGAGCGTTCCCAGGGCCGCTGGGCGGGTTTCGGGATTGTTACCGGGCCGTGTCCGGCCAGGGCTGGACCGGAGGTGATGCAAGCGCTTACATGTGGGGACGACCATCGGACCGGCGCGACTTCGACTCCTCCACGCGCCGGCAAGGAAGGAGAACGGCATGGCGTTTGCCAGATCACGCCAGGCTCTCGCGATCGCCGGCGTACTGGGGCTGGCGCTCGGCGCCACCGCCTGCGGCACCGGCAACGACAAGAAGAGCAGCAACGCGGGCTCCGCGGAGTGCGCCGCATACGAGAAGTACCAGGGCCACGACGGCAAGAAGGTCACGATCTACTCGTCGATCCGGGACATCGAGGCCGACCGCCTGGAGCAGTCCTGGAAGCAGTTCGAGGACTGCACCGGCATCACGATCGACCACGAGGGCAGCGGCGAGTTCGAGGCCCAGCTGGGCGTCCGGGTCGACGGTGGCAACGCCCCCGACCTGGCCTTCATCCCCCAGCCGGGTCTGCTCAAGCGGTTCGTCGACGCGGGCAAGGTCAAGACGGTCGGCGCCGACACCAAGGCGCTGGCCGAGCAGAACTTCACCCCCGACTGGCTGAAGTACAGCACCGTCGACGGCAAGCTCTACGGCGTTCCGCTCGGCTCCAACGTCAAGTCGTACGTGTGGTACTCGCCGAAGACCTTCAAGGAGAAGGGCTGGCAGGTCCCGACCACCTGGGACGACCTGATCAAGCTCAGCGACACCATCGCGGCCAGCGGCACCAAGCCGTGGTGCGCCGGCATCGAGTCCGGTGACGCCACCGGCTGGCCGGCCACCGACTGGATCGAGGACGTCATGCTCCGGACCCAGGGTCCGGAGGTCTACGACCAGTGGACCACCCACGGCATCCCGTTCAACGACCCGAAGGTCGCCGACGCGGTGAACAAGGCCGGCACCATCCTCAAGAACGAGAAGTACGTCAACGGCGGCTTCGGCGGGGTGAAGAGCATCGCCACCACCTCCTTCCAGGAGGCGGGCGTCCCGATCACCACCGGCAAGTGCGCGCTGCACCGCCAGGCGTCCTTCTACGCCAACCAGTGGCCGCAGGGCACCAAGGTGGCCGAGGACGGCGACGTCTTCGCCTTCTACTTCCCGGCCATCGACCCGGCCAAGGGCAAGCCGGTGCTGGGTGCCGGCGAGTTCGTCGCGGGCTTCGCCGACCGTCCCGAGGTCCAGGCGGTGCAGACCTACCTGGCCTCCGGCGAGTACGTCAACAGCCGCGCCAAGATCGGCGACTGGCTGTCGGCGAACAAGAAGCTCGACCTGGCCAACGTGCCGAACCCGGTGGACAAGCTCTCCGTCGGCATCCTCCAGGACCCGAAGACCGTCTTCCGTTTCGACGGCTCGGACCTGATGCCGGCCGCGGTCGGCGCGGGCACCTTCTGGAAGGGCATGGTCGACTGGGTGAACGGCAAGGACACCGCGACCGTCCTCAACGGCATCGAGGGCAGCTGGAAGTGATCTGAGTTGGTGGCCCGGTCCGCGTCGCGGACCGGGCCACCACCGCAAACCGAGCCCTTGAAGGAGGGTCGATGGAGTTCGACTTCGCGGAGGAACAGCCGAAGTTCCTCATGCTGATGTACGGGCTGATCGCTTTCGTCGCGGTGGTGGGCGGTCTGCTCCTGCTCCTCGACGTGGTGCCGGCCTGGTTCGCCCGCCGTCGGGAGCAGAAGCTGGTCGCCGCAGCGGCGAGCGGCGGTCCACTGCCCCGCCGGCTGAAGCCGCGGGAGGGGCTGTTCGCCCTGTTCTTCCTGCTGCCAACGCTGCTGCTGCTCGCCATCGGGCTGGTGGTGCCGGCGATCCGGACCACGCTGCTCTCCTTCATGGACGCCGGCAGCAACGACTGGGTGGGCCTGCGCAACTACGGCTGGATGTTCTCCGAGGACTCGATCGTCCGGGTCCTGCTCAACACCCTGGTCTGGGTGCTGCTGGTCCCGCTGGTGGCCACCTCGTTCGGCCTGCTCTACGCGGTGATGGTGGACAAGGCCAGGTTCGAGGCGGTCGCCAAGTCGTTGATCTTCCTGCCGATGGCGATCTCGTTCGTCGGCGCCAGCATCATCTGGAAGTTCGTCTACGCCTACCGCGGCGACGGCCAGGAGCAGATCGGCCTGCTGAACCAGATCGTGGTCAGCCTCGGCGGCGAGCCGAAGCAGTGGCTGCTGGAGTCGCCGCTGAACACGCTGCTGCTGATCGTGATCATGGTATGGATCCAGGCCGGCTTCGCCATGGTGGTGCTCTCCGCCGCGATCAAGGCGATCCCGGCGGACATCGTGGAGGCCGCCCGCCTCGACGGGGTCACCCCCTGGCAGATGTTCTGGCAGATCACCATGCCGAGCATCCGGCCCGCGCTGATCGTCGTGGTGGTGACGCTGTCGATCGCCACGCTCAAGGTCTTCGACATCGTCCGGACCGCGACCAACGGCAACTACGACACCAGCGTGATCGCCAACGAGATGTACAACCAGGCGTTCCGGTACGGCCAGAACGGGCAGGGCTCGGCGCTGGCCGTCTTCCTGTTCATCCTGGTGGTCCCGATCGTGATCTACCAGATCCGCAACCTGCGTCAGCAGCGGGAGGGCTGAGATGAGCACCGCCACGCCCACGGTCCCGGCCGGCACCCAGGCCACCGGGAAGACCACCACCGCCGGACGCGTCCGCAAGCGGCTGAACAGCCGTACGGCCACGCTGATCTCGATCGTCATCGCGCTGCTCTGGACGATCCCGACCTTCGGCCTCTTCGTGTCCTCGTTCCGGCCGGAGGACGAGATCAAGAGCACGGGCTGGTGGACGTTCTTCACCAACCCGCAGTTCACCCTGGAGAACTACCAGGAGGTGCTCTTCGGCAGCTCGTCCTCCTCGGGTCAGCTCGCCAGCTACTTCATCAACTCGCTGGCCATCACCATCCCCTCGGTGCTGTTCCCGCTCGCCTTCGCCTCGCTCGCCGCGTACGCGCTGGCCTGGATCAACTTCAAGGGCCGGGACTGGCTCTACATCGCGATCTTCGCGTTGCAGATCGTCCCGCTGCAGATGGCGCTGGTGCCGCTGCTGAAGTTCTTCTCCACCGGCGTCACCGTCGCCGGCGTCACCCTGATGCCGGCCTGGGACCTGGTGGACGAGCAGAAGTTCGCCCAGGTGTGGTTCGCCCACACCTGCTTCGCGCTCCCCTTCGCGGTGTTCCTGCTGCACAACTTCATCTCGCAGCTGCCCAGGGACCTGATGGAGGCGGCCCGGGTCGACGGGGCCACCCACCCCAAGATCTTCCGCACCATCGTCCTGCCGCTGATCACCCCGGCCCTGGCGGCCTTCGGCATCTTCCAGTTCCTCTGGGTCTGGAACGACCTGCTGGTCGCGCTGATCTTCGCCGGGGGCGGCAACGAGACCGCCCCGCTGACCGTCCGGCTGGCCGAGATGGCCGGCACCCGGGGCAACGAGTGGCAGCGGCTGACGGCGGGCGCGTTCGTCTCGATCGTCGTACCGCTGATCGTGTTCCTGTCCCTGCAGCGCTACTTCGTCCGCGGCCTGCTCGCCGGCAGCGTCAAGGGCTGAGGCCTCGTACCGCCGCCGCCCGCCGGGCGGGCGGCGGCGGTGACGGGCGCGGAGCGGGGGAACACCATGACGAAGATTGATGACGTCGCCCGACTCGCCGGGGTCTCGACCGCCACCGTCTCCCGGGCCCTGCGCGGCCTGCCGACGGTGTCGGCCGCGACGCGCCGCCGGGTGCTCGCCGCCGCCGAGCAGCTCCAGTACGCCGTCTCGCCGAGCGCCTCGCGGCTGGCCGGTGGCCGGACCGGGACGGTGGCCGTGGTGGTCCCCCGGATCACCCGCTGGTTTTTCGGCACCGTCGTGGAGGCGGTCGAGGAGTTCCTCCACCAGGCCGGGTACGACCTGCTCCTGTACAACCTGGGCGGCCGGGAGCAGATCCGGCAGCGGGTGCTGCGCAACGCCAACCTGCACAAGCGCGTCGACGCCATCATGCTGGTCGCCACGCCCCTGCGGCCGGCCGACCTGACCGCGCTGGGCGCGCTGGACCTGCCCGGGATCACCATCAGCTCCGGCACCGTGGTGCCCGGCTGGCCCTGCGTCCGGATCGACGACGTGGCCGCCGCCCGCACCGCCACCCGGCACCTGCTCGACCTGGGGCACCGCCGGATCGCCCACATCTCCGGCGACCCGGACGACGAGCTGGCCTTCACCACCCACCTGGACCGGCGCCGGGGCTACCGGGAGGCGCTGCGGGCGGCCGGGATCCGCCCCGACCCCAGCCTCGACGTCGAGTCGCAGTTCACCATCGACGGCGGCACCCGGGCCACCGCCGAACTGCTCTCCCGGGGCGAGCCACCGACCGCGATCTTCGCCGCCTGCGACGAGATGGCGATGGGCGCGATCACCGCGCTGCGCGACGCCGGGCTGCGGGTGCCGCAGGACGTCAGCGTGATCGGCGTCGACGACCACGACCTGGCCAGCGTGCTCGGGCTCAGCACCATCGCCCAGCCCGCCGCCGAGCAGGGCCGGCTCGCCGCCCGGCTGCTGCTCGACCCGCTCGGCACCCGCACCACCGGCCCGTACGCCGGCCGGGTCCCCGACCAGCGGGTCGGCGGCGGCCGGGACGACACGCCGACCCCCCCGGTGATCCTGCCCACTCGGCTGGTGGTGCGTGAATCGACCGCACCACCGCGGGCACACTGAACGGATTCGACGCACCACGGCTCGACACAGGGAGAAGGCTCTGAACACCGACGCGAGGCACCAGGAACAGTCCGGTGGCCCGGCCACCGGGTGGTGGACCGAGGCCGTCATCTACCAGATCTACCCGCGCTCGTTCGCCGACTCCGACGGGGACGGCGTCGGTGACCTGCCGGGCATCACCGCCCGACTCGGCCACCTCGCCGAGCTGGGCGTGGACGCCGTCTGGCTGTCGCCGTTCTACCCGTCGCCGCAGGCCGACGCCGGGTACGACGTGGCCGACTACCGGAACGTCGACCCGCTCTTCGGGCGGCTGGAGGACGCCGACAAGCTGATCGCCGAGGCCCGCGCCAAGGGTCTGCGGGTGATCGTCGACCTGGTGCCCAACCACACCTCCTCGGCGCACCGGTGGTTCACCGCGGCCCTGGCCGCAGCCCCGGGCAGCCCGGAGCGGGCCCGCTACATCTTCCGGGACGGTCTCGGCCCGGACGGCGACCAGGCCCCGAACGACTGGCAGAGCGTCTTCGGCGGCCCCGCCTGGACCCGGGTCACCGATCCCGACGGCCGGCCCGGCCAGTGGTACCTGCACCTGTTCGACACCGGCCAGCCCGACCTGAACTGGGACAACCCGGAGGTCCGCGAGGAGTTCCTGGACGTACTGCGGTTCTGGCTGGACCGGGGCGTCGACGGCTTCCGGGTCGACGTGGCGCACGGCCTGATCAAGCAGGCCGACCTGGCCGACTGGCAGGAGCCGCAGGAGATCCTCTCCGGCAGCGAGGTGGCGAAGCCCCGGCCCCCGATGTGGGACCAAGACGGCGTGCACGAGATCTACCGGGAGTGGCGCCGGTTGCTCGACTCGTACCCGGGCGAGCGGGTCCTGGTCGCCGAGGCGTGGGTGGAGCCGGCGGAGCGGCTGGCCCGCTACGTGCGCCCGGACGAGATGCACCAGGCGTTCAACTTCGAGTACCTGCTCGCCTCGTGGACCGCGCCCGCCCAGTACGCGGTGATCACCCGCTCGCTGGAGGCCACCGACAGCGTCGGCGCGCCGACCACCTGGGTGCTCTCCAACCACGACGTGGTGCGGCACGCCTCCCGGCTCGGACTGTCCGTCGGCGGGGGCCGGCCGAACGGCATCGGCATCGGCGACCCGCAGCCGGACGCCGCGCTCGGCCTGCGCCGGGCCCGCGCGGCCAGCCTGCTGATGCTGGCCCTGCCCGGCAGCGCCTACCTCTACCAGGGCGAGGAGCTGGGCCTGCCGGAGCACACCACGCTGCCGGACGAGGTCCGGCAGGACCCGACCTGGGAGCGCAGCGGCCACACTCAGCGCGGCCGCGACGGCTGCCGGGTGCCGATCCCGTGGGAGGCCGACGCTCCGTCGTACGGCTTCGGGCCGACCGACGCCAGCTGGCTGCCGCAGCCGCCGCTGTGGGCCGAGTACGCCCTCGACCGGCAGCGCGGGGTGCCCGGCTCGACGTACGAGATGTACCGGACGGCGCTGCGGCTGCGGCGCGAGCACGGGCTGGCCCGGGGTCCGCTGCGGTGGCTCTCCTCCGGCGACGAGGTGCTGACCTTCCGCAACGGCGGGCTCACCGTGCTGACCAACTTCGGCGCGGCAGCCGTCCCGGCGCCGGCCGGGGAGCTGCTGCACAGCAGCGCCCCGCTGGACGCCGACGGGCGGGTCCCCACCGACGTGACGGTCTGGGTCCGCGCCTGACGCAGGCACCGTTTCGCCGGCCCCGCACTCGTCCGCGGGGCCGGCGGGCCGGCTCGGGCAGGACTGGCGGCCGTCACCTGTCGGCGTCGGCGGGGTTGGGCCTCGTCGCCCGGCACACCGATCTCGGGTACGTCAGGGCACGGCCGCTCGGCGGCTCGGGCATGGCGCGGCGCCTCGGTCACTGCCGTGTCCGGCACTCTTCACCCGTCCACCCCAGCACCCGGTTGGTTCGCTATGGATCTGATGTCGTAAACGACTCAGCCCTGCTTCCCCACCCCCGCAGCGCACCGGCACGGACCCCGCGTCCCGCCATGGTCGGCAGGCCAAGAGCCCTTGCGCTACCCCGTCGTTGACGGGGACAGGTGTGCGCGTCGCGATGGCGGCGCACGGGATGTAGGGCGGGTTCCACGGCGGGTCGTGTCCCGGGGCACGCTGCCGGACGTGTCGCGCCGTCCCGAGTGGACGGCGGTCTGCATCGTTCCGACATCAGGCCGGCCTGAATCGTTTACGACATCAGGTCCATAGCGTCCTGGGGGCACCCGGCCCGGTGGATCCGCCGGCTCAGCCCCAGCGCCAGCGCCGCTAAGCCGACCCGGCCCGGGGCCACCGTGCTGATGATCGGCGTCCACCTCGGCCCGGAGGCGTGGCATGGCCCGGCCCGGCGCGGCCGGTGAGGCCCGACGGCGATCGGTCAGAGGCGGTCGGCGCGGGCGTGCAGCAGGTCGTGCACCGCCTCGATGTCCTCCGGTGAGGAACGGGAGGCCCGCCAGTACATCAGGCCGGTGGGGATGAAGAAGAGTTGGAAGACGGCCAGGCCGACGGCGTAGTTCAGCGGCGGCGGGAAGGCCGCCCGCAGGGTGTGGAAGGCCACCCCGACCAGGCCGTTGCCGGCCGCCCGGCCCACCCCGTTGACCAGGTTGCCCAGGCTGTAGACGGTGCCCCGGTGCTCGGGCGGGTTGACGTCGGCGATCAGGGCGAACCAGTTCGGCGAGTTGGCCGAGGTCAGCGCCAGCGCGACCACGGCGGCGAGCAGGCTCAGCCCGACCGTCGGCTCGGTCAGCACGCTGGCCAGCACCGCCCGCACCACCGCCCCGCCGCCCGCCCCGTCGGGCACCACGATGCGGATCGGCACGAAGAAGAGGACCAGGTAGAACGGCACGGCCGCGAGGATGCCCACCGCCGCGACCAGGGCCCGTCCCCTCGCGGTACGCCGTTGCAGCGCGTCGCCGGCCAGTCCGCCGACGATGGAGAACACCCCGCCGAGTTGGAACAGCGTGGCGAAGACGCTGCCCACCACCACCGCGGTCGCCGACGAGTAGCCCTGGGCCTCGGCCCGTTGCGCGAAGAGCACCGGCAGCCAGACCAGCGAACCGAACGCCGCCTGCGCGGTCAGGCCCTGCAGGATCAGCCACCGGTTGGTCCGCCGGTGCAGGATCCGGGGCAGGTCGGCGCGGGTGATCCGGTAGTCGTACTCGGCCCCGGCGTTCAGCGCAGCGGCCAGCTCGGGCTCGCTCTGCCCGCGCCGGATGTCGTACGTGAAGAGGTAGGCCAGGGTGGCGGCCAGCCCGACCACGGTGAGCGCCAGGAACGGACGCCGCCAGTCGGTGGCCCCCAGCAGGCCGCCGGTGAGCGTGCCGGCCAGCGTCCCCACTCCCTGCGACAGCCCCCAGAAGCTCATCACCAGCCCCCGGCGGCGGGGCGAGATCAGGTCGGTGACGACGGAGAACCCGACCGAGCCGACCGCGCCGAGCCCGACCGCGGCCACCAGTTGCGCGGCCAGGAAGGTCGGGTAGTCCTGGGCGAGCGCGCTGCCGCCGGTGCCGGCCGCCCAGATCAGGGTGCCGACCATGAGCAGCGGCTTGCGGTTCGTCCGGTCCCCCACGTACGCCCAGGCCACCGCCGCCACCGCGCTGACCAGAAAGCTGACCGCGGTGACCAGCCCGAGCAGCCGCTGCGACACGCCCAGCGCACCGGAGATCGGCCCGTACAGGGGCGGGACCAGGCCGATCGCCACGTTGTCCAGCGAGGCGAGCACCACGAAGACCACGACACTGTAGAACCGGTGCACCGTGCCGCCGCCCCAGGACCGCGCCGCCCCACCCCTGGTCAAGGTCATGTGCGGCAGCCAATCAGGGCGAGGTCACGGTCGCGTCACCGGGGTCGGCCCCACCCGCTCAGCCCGGCGTCCGGTCGACGGTCCGGTCGCGGGCCTGGGCGTACCGCTCGCGGACGGCGGGGACGGGCTCGGCGTCGTACTCCCGGGTGTCGGCGTCGGCCCACTCCGGTGGCGCCGCGCCGCCCAGGGCGACCCAGGCGGCCTGGCGAGCGGCCCCGTCAGCGACGTACTCGCCGGGCGGTGGCACCACCACCGGCCGGCCGAAGACCTGCGGGGCGATCCGGCGCACCGCCGCCGAGCGGGCCCCGCCACCGACCAGGATCACCCGCCGCGCGTCGGCGCCCTGGGCGGTGAGCGCGTCCAGCCCGTCGGCGAGCGCGCAGAGCATCCCCTCGACGGCGGCCCGGGCCAGGTGCGCCGGGGTGGCGGTACGCAGGGTGAGCCCGTGCAGCGCGCCGGTGGACAGCGGCCGGTCGGGCGTCCGCTCCCCTTCCAGGTAGGGGACCATGACCAGCCCGTCCGCGCCGGGTGGGGCGGACAGCGCCAGCTCGCTCAGCTCGTCGAGGCCGACCCGGAGCAGCGCGGCGGCGGCGTCCAGCACCCGGGCGGCGTTGAGGGTGCAGACCAGCGGCAGGTACCGGCCGGTGGCGTCGGCGAACCCGGCGACGGCGCCGCCCGGGTCGGCGGCCGGCACGTCGGCCACGCTGAACACGGTGCCGGAGGTGCCGATCGAGACGACCACGTCGCCGGGGCCGGCGCCGACGCCGAGGGCGGCGGCCGCGTTGTCCCCGGTGCCCGGGCCGAGCACGATCCCGCCGGGCGCGGCACCCGACGGGCCGACCCCGGAGCCCCCGACCGCGCCAGGCCCCGGCGCCCGGCCGCCCAGCGTGGCCGGGTCCAGGACGCCGGCGGCCTCGGCCGGGCCGAGCACCGTCGGCACCGCCACCACCCGGCCGAAGGCCTGTTCCAGCAGATCGAGGCGGTACTCGCCGGTGCGGGGCGACCAGTAGCCGGTGCCGCTGGCGTCGCCCCGGTCGGTGCGCAGCGCGGCCAGGCCGGGCGCGCCGGCCAGCCGCCAGGTGAGCCAGTCGTGGGGCAGGCAGACGGCCGCGACCCGGACCGCGTGCTCCGGCTCGTGCCGGGCCAGCCAGCGCAGCTTGGTGCCGGTGAAGCTGGCCACCGGCACGCTGCCCACCGCCTCGGCCCAGAAGCGGCGGCCCGCCACCTCGCCGCCGGCCTCGTCGACCAGATCCCGGGCCGCGTCGGCGGAGCGGGTGTCATTCCAGAGCAGGGCGGGCCGGACCACCCCGCCCGCCTCGTCCAGGCAGACCATGCCGTGCTGCTGGCCGGCGACCGAGACCGCCGCGACGTCGGCCAGCCCGCCGGCGGCGTCCACCGCCGTGCGCAGCGCGTCCCACCAGGCCCGCGGGTCGACCTCGGTGCCGTCCGGGTGCGGCGCCCGGCCCTGCCGGACCAGGGCCCCGGTGGCCGCGTCCCGGATCACGACCTTGCAGGACTGGGTGGACGAGTCGACCCCGGCGACGAGCGGCACGGCGGCCCGCCTCAGCGCGCGCCGAGCAGGTGCTCGACGGCGAGCTGGTTGAGCCGGACGAAGCCGAAGCCCCGCGCCGCGACCGCGTCCACGTCCACGTCCTCGTAAGCGGACCGGTCGGCGAGCAGCTCGGCGTACCCCTCCCCCGGGCTCAGCGTCGGGGTGGACAGCTCGGCGACCTTGCTGGCGGCCAGCGCCTCGGCCACCTCCGGGTCGGCGCGGAACGCCGCGGCCCGCTCCTTGAGCAGCAGGTACGTGCGCATGTTCGCCTCCGCCGAGGCCCACACGCCGGCGAAGTCCTCGGTGCGGGAGGGCTTGTAGTCGAAGTGCCGGGGCCCGTCGTACGCGGGGCCGCCGTCCGGGCCGCCCTGCTCCAGCAGGTCCACCAGGGCGAAGGCGTTGAGCAGGTCACCGTGACCGAAGACCAGGTCCTGGTCGTACTTGATGCTCCGCTGGCCGTTGAGGTCGATGTGGAACAGTTTGCCCTGCCAGAGCGCCTGCGCGATGCCGTGCGCGAAGTTCAGCCCGGCCATCTGCTCGTGCCCGACCTCCGGGTTGAGGCCGACCAGATCCGGGTGGGCCAGGGTGGAGATGAACGCCAGCGCGTGCCCGATGGTGGGCAGCAGGATGTCGCCGCGCGGCTCGTTGGGCTTGGGCTCGAGGGCGAAGCGCAGGTCGTAGCCGGAGTCCACGACGTACTGGCAGAGCAGGTCGACCGCCTCGCGGTAGCGGTCCAGCGCGGCCCGGACGTCCTTGGCCAGGTCGTACTCGGCACCCTCCCGGCCGCCCCACATCACGAAGGTGCGGGCACCCAGCTCGGCGGCGAGGTCGACGTTGCGCAGCACCTTGCGCAGGGCGTACCGGCGCACGTCCCGGTCGTTGCTGGTGAATCCGCCGTCCTTGAAGACGGGGTGGGTGAAGAGGTTGGTGGTGACCATCGGGACGACCAGGCCGGTCTCGTCGAGCGCCTTGCGGAACCGGGCCAGGTGGGCCTCGCGGGCGGCGGCGTCCGCGCCGAAGGGGACCAGGTCGTCGTCGTGGAAGGTGATCCCGTACGCGCCCAGCTCGGCGAGGCGGTGCACCGCCTCCACCGGGTCCAGCTCAGCGCGGGTGGCGTCGCCGAACGGGTCGCGGGCCGGCCAGCCCACCGTCCAGAGCCCGAAGGAGAACTTGTCGGCGGGGGTGGGACGGGGTGCCATGGCAGACCTCCGGTGGTGTCGCCGCAATTTGTTCAATGGATGGATTAAATGACCGTGCTGTGGCACTGTCAAGGGGTGACCAGCACCAGCACCGCGGGCGCGGTCCGGCAGGGCAGCCTGCGCGAGCTCAACCTCGCCGTCGTGCTCGGGCGGATCGCCGCCGCCGACCAACCGCCGTCGCGGGCCGGCATCGCCGGCCAGACCGGTCTCACCCGGGCCACCGTCTCGGCCGTGGTGGACGACCTGATCACCGGCCGCCTGGTCACCGAGGCCGACCCCGCGCCGCGCGGCGGAGCGGGCCGCCCGGCGCGGGGGCTGCGGCTCGCCACCGACGGCCCGGCCGGGCTGGGGCTGGAGGTCAACGTCGACTACCTGGCCGCCTGCGTCGTCGACCTCGCCGGCACCGTCCGGCACCACGAGGTACGCCGGGCCGACCTGCGCCCGGTCGCCCCCGCCGACGCGCTCGCCCGGCTGGTCGAGCTGGCCGGGCGGGCCCGGGCCGCCGCCGACCGGGAGGGGCTGACCCTGGCCGGGGCCACGCTGGCCGTGCCGGGGCTGGTCGACGGCCACGGCCTGGTCCGGCTCGCGCCCAACCTCGGCTGGCGCGACGTCGACGTCCCCGCCCTGCTCGCCGGGCATCCGCCGCTGGCCGGGCCGGTCGACGGGGTGCCGGCGCTGGTGGTCGACAACGAGGCCAACCTGGCCGCCCTCGGCGAGCTGCACGCCGGCCCGGCGACGGCCAGCTTCCTGCACGTCTCGGGCGAGATCGGCATCGGCGCCGGGATCGTGCTCGACGGCGCGCTGTTCCGGGGCGCCCGGGGCTGGAGCGGCGAGCTGGGCCACGTACCGGTCGACCCGGCCGGGCCACGGTGCCGCTGCGGCGCGCGGGGCTGCCTGGAGACGTACGCCGGCCAGGAGGCCGTCCTCGGCGCGGCCGGCCTCTCCGGGGCGGACCTGCCGGCGGACACGGCGGCGCGCCGGCTGGCCGACCTCGCCGAGGCGGGCGACCCGGCCACCCTCGACGCGCTGCGCGCGGCCGGCACCGCCCTCGGGGTGGCGGTGGCCGGCGTGGTCAACCTGCTGGACCTGGACACCGTGGTCCTCGGGGGCGGATACGCCACCCTGGCGCCCTGGCTGCGCCCCCCGGTCCTCGCCGAGCTGACCGACCGGGTGCTCACCGCCGCCTGGTCACCGGTCACGGTCCGCGCGGCGGCGCTCGGCCCGGCGTCGGCCGCGGTCGGTGGGGCCGGGTCGGTGGTCCGCCGGATCATCACCCGGCCGTCCGGTTGGCTGGCCAGCCGGCCCTGAGCCGACCTTGCTGGATGGGTGCCCGTCGGTCCGCCTCGCTACCCTTGCCCTGAGGCAACGTTCCCGTCCGAGGAGTCCGCTACCAGCATGCGCACAGGTCGACAGGCCGAGGCGACCGGCGACCAGCGGTGACGACCATCCGTCGTGGTGCACCCGCCGGACCGGCCGGCAGCGGGGAGCCGGCTTCTCCCGCACCGCGCCGACCGTCCTCCGACGCGCCGCTGCCCGCGCGGCGGCCCGACGGCGATGGAGATGTTCGGCGAGCGACGGCTGCGCGAGGCGCTCGCCTCGGCGGCGGGACTGCCGCCGAGCGCGGTGGTCGACCGCCTGCTGCAAGTGGTGGCGGACTGGCTGGACGGGCAGAGCCACGACGACATCGCCATGCTCGCCGTCTGCGCCGCGCCCTCGGCGTGACCGGCCCGGAGCTGACCCACGACCGGCGGTGACGTCTCCCAGCGGGTCAGGATCAGGCGGAGCGGGCCGCCGACGGGTCGCCGATCGCGTCGTCGTGGGGCGGGACGCCGCTGCCCTGCCACGGCACCACCGGCGGCGCCAACTCCTCCAGGTCGCGGGCGACCCGGTCGAACTCCCGGACTCCCCGCAGCAGGGCCTGGCGGTCCTCGTCGCTCATCCCGGCCAGCACGTCGGCCAGCCGCCGCCGCCGGTCCCGGCGCAGCTCGGCGAGGAGTCCCCGGGCCTCCGGGGTCAGGTGCAGGGAGATCTCCCGCCGGTCGACGCGGCCCGGCTCCCGCTCCAGCATGCCGGCCGCCACCAGCCGGTCGCAGAGCCGGCTGGCCGAGGAGAGCAGCATGTCGAGCAGGGTCGCGAGCCGGCGCAGGTTGATCCCGTCGTGCCGCTCCACCACCATCACCGCGCGCAGCTGAGCGGCGGAAAGGCGGCTGGTGGTGCTTTCCCGCGCCGCCTCCCACAGGGACAGCAGGGCACCCGCCGCGCCGTCGAGCTCGGCGGCCATACTCAGTTCCGGTCCCGCGGGACCATGTTGGTCGGCCATGGTGGGCCCGAGACTACCCGGAGTACCGGGTGGTCGGCCCCTGTCAGGAGGAGTGACGATGAGCGGACCGGACGGTCACGCCCGGCGGGTGCTGGTCGAGGCACCGGCCGACCTCCTGCTCGACCGGCTCACCGCCGAGCTGGAACGGACGTTCAGCATCACGGAGAGCGAACTCTTCCAGGTCGACTACCGCCTCTCGGTGCTGCTGCCGCTGGGTGACGGGGATCCGATCACCGAGCCCGGCCACCCGGCCTGGCGCTGCTTCGACCACCAGGAGCCGATCGTGGCCGGCGACGTCGGCTGGTTCCCGGTCGGCATGCGCGGCGAACGGCGCGGGGTGCTGCGCCTGGCCCCGGTCGCCGACGAGCCCGCCCAGGTCGAGGAACTCGCCGCCATCGCCACCGCCCTCGGGCACGAACTCGCCGCCGTCTCCGCCGGCACCGACATCTACCGGGCGTCCCGCCGGGCCCGTCGGCTCACCCTCGCCGCCGAGATGCAGTGGGAGCTGCTGCCCGGCCGCAGCCGGATCCGCCCGTCGTTCAGCCTGGCCGGTCAGCTGGAGCCGGCGTACGCGGTGCGCGGCGACAGCTTCGACTGGTCCGACGACGGGAACCGGGTCTGGCTCGCCACGATCAACGGGTCGGGTGAGGGGGTGGCCGCCGCGCTGCTCACCTCGCTGGCCACCTACGCGCTGCGCAACGCCCGTCGAGGCGGGCTCGGGCTGGCCGACCAGGCCGCCCTGGCGGACCAGGCGATCTACGCCCTGCACCGGGGCGAGCAGCACCTCTCCGCGCTGCTGATGGAGCTGGACCTCGCCTCCGGGAAGCTGACGGTGGTGGACGCCGGGTCGCCCCGCCTGGTGCGACTGCGCGACGGGGAGATCAGCGAGCACGTGCTCGAGAAGCAGTTCCCGCTCGGCATGTTCGAGGGCACCGACTACCAGGAGCAGTGTTTCGAGCTGCGCCGCGGCGACCGGCTCTTCGTGCTCAGCGACGGCGTGATCGACGCGACCAGCCAGAACATCCGGTACGGGGAGACCGCGCTGGACCGGTTCCTGCGCCGTACCGGGCCGATGGAGCCGCTGGACGCCGTCCGGTCGCTCCTGGGCGACCTGCGGGCGTTCGTCGCCGGCGACCTGATCGACGACGCGGTGGTGGTCTGCCTGGACTGGACCGGCCCGCAGCCCTGAGGGTCAGTACGCCCCGCGCCCGCGCAGCACCGCGCCGAAGGTCTTCCAGAGGATGGTGAGGTCGGCGGCGAGCGACCAGTTCTCGACGTAGTACAGGTCGAGGCGGATGCCGTCCTCCCAGCTCAGGTCGGAGCGGCCGCTGACCTGCCAGAGCCCGGTCATCCCGGGCTTGACCAGCAGCCGCCGGGCCACGTCGCCGTCGTAGCGGGCCACCTCGGAGGGCAGCGGCGGCCGGGGGCCGACCAGGCTCATCTGCCCCAGCAGCACGTTGACCAGCTGCGGCAGCTCGTCGAGGGACCACTTGCGCAGCAGCCGCCCGACCCGGGTCACCCGCGGGTCGTCGCGCATCTTGAACATCAGCCCGTCGGTCTCGTTGCGCACGACCAGCTCGTCGAGGAGGGCGTCGGCGTTGACCACCATGGTGCGGAACTTCAGCACGCCGAACTCCCGGCCGCCCCGCCCGACCCGGGTCTGCCGGAACAGCACCGGGCCCCGGCTGTCCAGCCGGATGGCCAGCGCGACCGCCGCTCCCAGGGGCAGCAGGAGCAGCAGGGCCAGCGCGGCGGCGGCCCGGTCGACGAACTCCTTGACCAGCTTGCGGGCGCCCCGGAACTCGGGCGCCTCGACGTGGATCAGCGGCAGCCCGGCGACCGGCCGGGTGTGGATGCGGGGGCCGGCCACGTCGGTGAGCGCCGGCGCGACGACCAGGTCGATGCCGGTCCCCTCCAACTGCCAGCCCAGCCGGCGCAGCCGGGCCGCGGTCAGCTCGCCGGAGGCGGTGACGGCGACCGTGTCCGCGCCGATCGCGCCGGCCGCCTCGGGGATGCCGCGCAGCGAGCCGACCACCGGCACGTCACTGAGCCGTTGCGGCACCGGCGCGAGCAGCGCGTCCGGGATGCAGGCACCGACCACCTGATAGCCGGCGTACGGCTCGCGGCGCAGGGTGTGCACGAGTTCCAGCACGTGGGCGGTGTCGCCGACCACCAGCACCCGGCGGGACCAGCCGGCGCCCCGATACCGGGCCCGGTGCAGCCGCTTGCGCGCGGCGAACCGGTTCACCTCCAGCGCCACGGTGCCGACGGCGAACGAGATGCCCAGGAATCCCCGGGACACGTCGGCCTCGGCGATGTAGCCGACGATGGCGATGCCACCGGCGAGCCGCAGGCTGGCCGCGCTCACCCGCCGGTACTCGTCGGCGCCGTAGCCGACCACCCGGTCGTCGTAGCAGCGCAGCATCCGCAGCGAGAGCAGCCAGGCGAGCACCAGGCCGGGGGCCACCAGCACGTACGGGATCTCGGAGCCGACCGGCACCCGGTCACCGAAGCGGGCGGCGTACCCGACCAGGACGGCGAGGGAGAGCACGGCAGTGTCGAGCACCACCAGCATCCGCACGTACGCCCGCTGGTCGGCCCGGGCGACCGGGCCGGTGGGCGGGCCGGCCGGGGCAGGCGGGATCCGTGCCGGCGTGGAGAGCGTCGCAGACGTCACCCAGCCTCCCCACATCGCGCGCACCGGCTCCGGCCGACGACCGCCCCGGGCGGGACCTCGACGCCGGAGCGTACCGGACATCCTGCCTGACAATGATGCTCGCCGATTGATTCGGACGTATTGCCGTCACTTTGCCTTCCGGCCCGGACACCGGAAATGCGAACCGCCGCACCGGAAAAGTCCGGCGCGGCGGTTCTCCGCACTGTCCGAAGACTCAGCGCGGCGCGTTCGGGCGCAGCGCGATCGCCTTCAGGAAGATGTCACCGATCTTGCTCGGGTCCTCGGTGACGAAGGTGCCGCCGCCGGTGACGTTGGTGATCGACTGGAGCTCGGCCTTGGAGACCTCGTTGCCGATGCCGATGACGACCACCTGCACCGGGCGCTCCGGATCGTTGAGCTGCTTGAGCTGGCTGATCAGCGAGGCCTGCGAGATGCCGTTCTTGTCGTCGTTCTTGCCGTCGGTGAAGAGCACGATCGAGTTCACCCGGCCCGGTTCCCAGTCCTTCTGGACCGTCTTGTACGCCTCCAGCACGGTGTCGTACAGACCGGTGTTGCCGCTGGACGGGCGGATCCCGGCGAGGCCCTGCTCCAGCCGGCTGCGGTTGGTGGAGAGCGGGTTGATCGGCACGAGCTCGCGCCAGTCCCGCGAGCCCACCAGCTCGGTGGAGAAGGTCCAGAGGCCGATCGACCAGGAGTCGTCGAACAGGTTCAGGCCACGGCTCGCCGCCGCCACGGTGACCTGCTCCCGGGTGGCGTTGCCCGCGGAGGGCACCTTCGCCTTCATCGAGCCGGAGACGTCGATGACGGCGAGCATCCGACCGGACTGGGTGGCGATGGACCAGCCGGAGACTGCACGGTCTATCGCGAAGGGGTCCAGGCCACCCACCGCGCCGACACCCGCCGGCGGGGCGGTCGCCGGACCACCGGCCGGGCTGGGCGCCCCCTGCGGCGCCTTGAAACCGTCACCCCAGTTGCCGTCCGGCGCCCGCAGCGACTGGGCGGCCAACCGGTTCTTGAAACCCTGCGTGGTGAGCAACTCGTAGAGCACCCTGGCGGCCGACTGCTTGGCCGGCTCGATGCCCGGCAGCACCGCGAACGGGTAGTCCAGCGGCATCGGCGCCGGCTCCAGGTAGAGCGCGGCCAGCGGGATCGGCGGCTTGGTGCTGTTGTACGCCATGACGTCTTCCTCGGACAGCGCGGCGGCGGCGAGCCCGCTGGCGATGGACGTCGGGTCGTTGGAGCGCGGGAAGCGGGCGAGCAGGTCCTGCCGCAGCGCGGAACGGCCGGTGGCCAGCGCCCGCAGCGCCCCGGTGGTCGCCTTCGCGGTGTCGCCGCCGGAGGCGCTCGCCGCGGCGGTGAGGGAGAGCAAGCCGGAGAGGCCGGCGGCGTCCTGGGTCGGCTCGACGATCCCGGCGCGCAGGCCCTTGCCGGTGCTGACCGCGTTGAGCAGGTCGGTCCAGCTGAGCTTCTTGTCCGGCCAGCCGAAGCGGGAGGCCACCGGCTCCGGCATCGCCACCACCACCGGGCTGCGGGCGACGGAGGCGCCGTTGCCCGGGGCGAAGGCGGTGGCGCCGTTGTTCTTCAGCCGCAGCAGCCAGGTGGAGGAGTCCGGGATCCAGACGTCGGGCGTGCTCACCGTGCCGCTGGCCTGGCCGACACCCGCGAGGGTGGCGCCGTGCTTGCTGGCGACCGCGGCCGCCACGTCCACCGGCTCGGAGGCACTCACGTTCACCGCGATGCAGGTGCCGCTCACGGCAGCGCCGTCCTCGACCCACTGCGCCGAGGCCTTCTGCACCGCCGGGGCGAGTTCGGGAGCGGCGGCCACCGACAGCTGGATCTCGCCGGAGCAGGAGGGTCCGGCCAGCTGCTGGTAACCGAACCAGGTACCCCCGACCACGACGACGAGCGCAGTCGCCGCCGCAGCGGCTCCTGCTCCACGGATACTTGAACGCATGCGATGGCGGCCAGACACGCTGACCATCTTGCGTAACTCGTTCGGATAGTGCCATAACCGTTCGGCTGAAAGTTACGCAGGAGAAACAGTTGATCGCTCTTTTGGCACAGTGAGTAATCAGTCAGTCTCGTGCCGTCGCCACGATCCACACCGGACGGCGCCGCTCAGGGCAGGACACAGGTCGGGCTCGGCACCGGCACGGGTTCGCCGAGCGGCTCGGGCGCGCCCGAGCCGGGGTCGACCCGGAACACCCGGACCATGTCGGCCCGCTCGTCCGCCACGTAGAGGTGAGGCCCGGTCAGCACGAAGTGCCGGGGCCACTCGCCCCCGGTGTCGACCTCGGCGACCAGCCGGGGCAGCTCCGCGTCCAGCGCGAAGACCGCGACCGTGCCCACTCCCCGGTTGCCGACGTAGAGGAAACGCCCGTCCGGCCCCACCGCGATCTCGGAGGGCTGGACGTGCCCGGTCCGCCCGCTGGCGTCCACCCGTCCCCGCTGGCGCAACGCCCCGTCCGGGGTCGACTCGTACGCGGTGACCGTCGCGTCCAGCTCGCCGGCCACCCAGCAGCGCCGCCCGTCGGGGTGCCGGGCGAGGTGGCGGGGCCCGGTGCCGGCCGCGGTACGGATCCGGGGCTCGCGGGACACCAGCCGGCCCGGGTCGGCGTCCAGGTCGTACCGGTAGATCGAGTCGGTGCCCAGGTCGACGGCGAGCAGCGGCCCGGCCCCCGGGTCCGGGGAGACCATGTGGCAGTGCGCCTGCTCCTGGCGCTCCGGGTCGAGGCCGTGCCCCTGGTGCACCACCAGGTCGCTGCGCTCGGCGGGCGCCCCGCCGGCGTCCAGCGGGAAGACCGCCACGCTCCCGCCGCCGTAGTTGGCCACGAAGAGGTGCCGCCCGTCGGGCGCGACCGCCAGGTGGCAGGGGTCGGCCCCGCCGGTCGGCCGGACGCCCAGCGGGGTCAGCTCGCCGTCGCCGCCCACCCGGAAGGCGCTGACCTGCCCCGCCGGCAGCTCGTTCACCGCGTAGAGAACGGGCAGGGCGGGATGCCGGACGAGGAAGGAGGGCGAATCGGTCACCGCGACGGTGCCGAGCGGAGTGAGTTCCCCCGATCCGGGATCCCGACGGGCGGCGACGATGCCGTCCCCCCGCCCGCCGCTCGCCGCCGTGTAGCCGCCGATGTGGACGATCGTGTTCGTCACCGGTGCACCCTCCGCCGAATCTGCCGTCGATCCCACCAGAGGCTTCCCCGTCGACCCGGGCGTCAGCCCTGTTTTCCGGAAATTCCTCCGAACGCCGCCGGCGGCGGCTCCGGCTCCACCGCCCGGCCCCGCCGCCCGCGGGTCAGGAGACCGGGACCGGTTCACCCCGCTGCCGGGCGACGTGCTCGACCAGCGAGATCAGCACCAGCTTGGCGGACTGCCGGTCCCGGGCGTCGCAGAGCACCACCGGCACGTCCGGGTCGATGTCCAGCGCCTGGCGTACCGCCTCGATGCCGAACCGGCGGGACCCGTCGAAGCAGTTCACTCCGACCACGAACGGGATGCCCCGCTGCTCGAAGTAGTCGATCGACGGGAAGCAGTCGGCCAGGCGCCGGGTGTCGGCCAGCACCACCGCGCCGAGCGCGCCGAAGGCCAGCTCGTCCCAGAGGAACCAGAAGCGGTCCTGCCCGGGCGTGCCGAAGAGGTAGACCTGGAGGTCCTCGTTGATCGTGATCCGGCCGAAGTCCATCGCCACGGTGGTGGTCGACTTCGCCTCCACCCCGGAGAGGTCGTCGGTGCCGATGCCGGCCCCGGTCAGCACCTCCTCGGTCTGCAACGGGCGGACCTCGCTCAGCGCGCTGACCAACGTCGTCTTGCCCGCGCCGAACCCCCCGGCGATCAGGATCTTGAGAGCCAGCGGCAACCGGGGCCCGGAGGAGTCCCGGTCAGAGCGCACGTAGTCCACTGACCACCGCCTTGAGGATGTCGTTGTCGGGAAGACCGGCGGCCGGGGGCTCGTGCACCGAGACCAGGCCCCGGGCGAGCAGGTCACCGAGGAGGACCCGGACCACGCCCACCGCGAGGTCCAGGTCGGCGGCGAGGTCCGCCACCGCGACGGGACGCCGGGCCAGCTCGACCAGGCGCCGGTGCTCCGGCTGGAGGCCCGGCTGGGCGGACGGGTCCGCGCCCGCGCCGGCCAGCACGAACGCGACCAGGTCGAACCCGTCGACGGCCGGGCGCACCCGGCCGCCGGTGAGGGTGTACGGACGAACCACCGGGCCGGCCGCCGCGTCCAGCCACTCGTGCTGGGCGCCCGGCGGCTCAGCCCGCATCGACGGCCCCCACCGTCGCTCGGGCGGGCGCGGTCAGGTTCTCGCCGACCCGGATGACCAACATCGCCATCTCGTACGCCACCAGGCCGATGTCCGCGTCGGCCGCGCAGACCACCGCCAGGCAGGCGCCCCGCCCGGCGGCCGTCACGAACAGGTACGCGGACTCCATCTCCACCACGGTCTGCCGCACCCCGCCGCCGGCGAGGTGCCGGCTGGCGCCCTTGGCCAGGCTGGAGAAGCCGGAGGCCAGGGCGCAGAGGTGCTCGGCGTCGGCGCGGTCCAGCTCGGCGGAGGCGCCGAGCAGCAGCCCGTCGGCGGAGAGCACCACGGCCTCCCGGGCGGCCGGTACCCGGTCGACCAGTTCGTCGAGCAACCAGCCGAGGTCGACGTTCTGCCTCGTCGTGTCCACCACTAGGCGTCCCTCTCAGTCGCGGTCGGGGAATCGGGGGTCGCCGCCGTCGCACCCGGCGGCGGGGACGGCGCGGGATCCCCGCCCCGCCCCTCGGTACGGCCGCCGGTCGGGGCGGGCACGGCGTCGTCGGGTCGCCCCGGCGGCACGGAGCGGATCGCGCCGTCGCGCCGACCCCGGGCGGTGCCGGCCTGGAGCGCGGACATCTGCCGGCGTACCTCCTCTGGGGAGCGGGCGGCCGGGGCCTCGGCGACCTGCGGGCGGGGGCGGGCGACCGGCCCGCGCCGGCGGACCCGGCGGGGCAGGCCGTCGCCGTCGGGGGCGGCCTCCACCGAGGAGATGCGGGCCGGGGCGAACGGCAGCACGGTCTGCTCGGCCCGGTCCCGCCCGGCGCGGCCGGCGCGGGTCCGGGGCAGGGTGGCCAGCCGGGTGACCACCGAGGCCGGCCGCCCCGTGTTGACCGGCGCGGCCGGCGGCTCCTCGGTGACCAGGTCGGACGGGACGAGGACCACGGCGGTCACCCCGCCGGGAGCCTCGGAGCGCAGGGTGACCCGGACGCCGTGCCGGGCGGCGAGCCGGGACACCACGAACAGGCCGAGCCGGGCGCTGTCCGCCGGGTCGAACTCGGGCGGCCGGGCGAGCCGGCGGTTGGCGTTCTCCACCGCCTGCGGGGTCATGCCCAGGCCGTGGTCGGTGATCTCCACGACGTAGCCCCGGGGCACCTGCTGGCCGGAGACCTCGACCCGGGTCTCCGGCGGGGAGTAGGCGGTGGCGTTCTCGATCAGCTCGGCGAGCAGGTGGATGACGTCGGCGACGGCCCGGCCGACCACCCCGGCCGGCTGCACCGCCCCGATGTCCACCCGGTCGTACGCCTCGACCTCGGAGACCGCGCCGCGCACCACGTCCAGCACGGCCACCGGCTGCCGCCAGCCCCGCCCTGGGGCCGCACCGGCCAGGATGACCAGGTCCTCGGCGTGCCGGCGCAGCCGGGTGGCCAGGTGGTCGACCCGGAACAGCTCGGCCAGCTCGTCCGGGTCCTCGGTACGCCGTTCCATCCGGTCGAGCACCGCCAGCTGGCGGTGCACCAGGCCCTGGCTGCGCCGGGCGAGGTTCAGGAACACCTCGTTGAGGCCGCGGCGCAGGGTGACCTCGTCGACGGCCGCCCGGACGGCGGTCCGCCGGACCTCGTTGAAGGCGCGCCCGACGTCGCCGATCTCGTCGGCACCGTACTCCAGCGGCGGCGCCTCCCGGGCCACGTCCACCTGCTCGCCCCGGCGCAGGCGGGCCACCACGTCGGGCAGCCGCTGCTCGGCCATCTCCAGCGCGGCGCTGCGCACGCCGATCAGCCGGCGGGCCAGCGTCCGCCCGACCCGGACCGCGACCAACAGCGACACCACGATCGCGGCCAGGCCGAGCAGCCCGGCGACGGCGAGCCGGACCAGGATGCCGACGGCCACCGGCACGGACCGCTCGGCCAGCCCGTCGGCCTGGCTCAGTTCGAAGTCGCGCAGCGCCTGCTGGACGGCATCGTGGCTGGTCTGCCAGCTGCGGGCGTCGACCGGCGGAGGGGCGGCCGGGTCCGCCCGCAGCAGCCCCTCCTGGAGGGTGCGCAGCCGGACGAAGGCCGGGTCCTCGGTCAGCCGCTGGTAGGCGCTGCGGGCCTCGGGCGGCAGGTCGGCCACGGCCGTGTCGACCAGGAACCGCTCGTTGCCGATGGTCTGGGTCAGGAGCAGGTGCTCGCCGTCGGAGAACCGCCCGCCGGCGAGCGCGCCGGCCACCAGCGCGTCGGCCTGACCGAGCAGGTCGCGGGAGCGGCCGAGCGCGGTGAGCGCCAGCGCCTCCCGGTTGAGCTCCGGGTCGGGTAGGGCGGCCATCGCCGAGAAGGTCTGGAAGGCGAAGGAGATCATGCCGCTGTAGAGCCCGACGGCGCCGGCCCGGTCCACCTGCCGGCGGTCGATGAAGCCCCGCCCGGCCGGCAGGGCGTCGAGCGCGGCGACCAGCTTGTCGAGCCGGGCGTCGAGCAGTTCGCCGGCCGCGTCGCGCAGCTTGTCCCCGCCGACCCGGTCCCGGAGCTCGGCGATCGCCGCGTCGGTGCGGCGGCGCTGGTCGGCCAGGGCCGGCAGGGCCGCCGGGCCGGCGAGCTGCACCACCGAGAGCCGGCGTTCGCGTTGCAGCTCGGTGACCACCACCTCGCCGGGGCGGCCCAGGTCGTACAGGAGGGTCCGCGCGGAGAGCAGATCCAGCGCCGGGCCGAAGGTCAGCGTGGTGGCGAAGATCCAGAGCGCGAGCAGGGCGGCCACCGGGGTGACGACCAGGGCGGTCAGCTTGGCGCGGATCGGCCAGTCGCGGGTGTCCATGAGTCCTCGCCCGAAGGGGTGGCAGCGGTGGCGCCGGCACCGGCCGGGCAGCGTCCCGGCCGCGCCGGGCACCGGCTCGGGCGCCTTGGGCAGGATACGTAATCCCGCGCCGTAGCACTACCGTCCGTCTCGCCCGTCACTACCAATCCGGTGTGGACCGTCCCCGGAGGACACTCGCTTCCCGGACGACGGACCTCCCGCCGGTGGATCGGCGGAGCGTCGCGTGCCGAGCGGAACGGTCAGTCGTTGATTGAGATGCCGAGGCCCTCGGCGACCCGCTGAGCCAGGTTGTCGACCAGGTTGAGGATCAGATCGTCCCGCTCCCGGTCGGCCATCCCGCGGTAGGGCGCCGGCCGGCCTGGGAGTCGTCGTCTGCCGCTGGATCAGGCCCGATCGTGGCGCAGCCCGGTCCGTCCGGCGTCGGAGTGGACCGGCATCACCCCGCCCAGGCGCTTTTTCTGGAACAGGTCAAGTTTTTGGGACGGCTCACCCGGTGGGCCTGGCCATGCTCGGGTGGGGGAATCGGCCAGGAAAGTGCGCGGGATCGGGATTGGCGGCCAGCGCGCGGAGGGAATACCAGGTGGCGAAGGAGGAGCCATGTCGCCCACGCAGGTAATCGTTGTGGTTCTCGTCGTGCTGGTGGTCGTGGTGCTGGTCGCCGCGGCCGTCGTCGCCGGCCGGCGGCGCGCGCTCAGGCGCCGCTTCGGCCCCGAGTACGACCGGGTCGTCGCGGAGCAGGACAGCCACGGCGCCGCCGAACGGGAGCTGCGCGACCGGGAACGCCGGCACGCGGAGCTCGAACTCACCCCGCTGGACCCCGAGTCCCGGGCCCGGTACGCCGCCGCCTGGGAGGAGCTCCAGGTCCGCTTCGTCGACTCCCCCGGTGAGACCGTCGGCGACGCCGACGAGCTGGTCAGCCGGCTGATCGCCGAGCGGGGCTACCCCACCGGGGACTTCTCGGACCAGATCGCCCATCTCTCCGTCGACCACGCCCGCACCCTCACCCACTACCGGGACGGGCACGAGATCCGGGTGCGCAACGAGCGCGGTGAGGCCAGCACCGAGGAACTCCGCCAGGCCGTCGTGCACTACCGCGCCCTCTTCGCCGACCTGCTCGGCGAGGAGCCGGTCGGGCACCGGCCGCCGGAGCAGCGCCGCCCGGACAGCCCGCACGACGTCACCAGCCACTGAGGAGCCGACGATGCGCCAGGAAGAGCAGCAGGGCAGCAGCGACCACCCGGAGGCGGTCCGCTCCGCCCCGGTGCCGGTCCCCCCTCCGGACGCCGCAACCCGGACGCCCCGGGACGACCGGGACGGCCGGGCCGACATCCCCGACGACGTGCTGGACGACCGGGGCACCTTCGACGACCCGCGGGTGGCCGCCGACCGGCGCGCCGACGACCCCGACGACACCCGCCCGTACGACGTGCGTGACCTCGACCGCGACGACGCCGACGGCGACGGACGGCCGGAGTTCCACGAGCCGGCCCCGCTGCCGACCACCTTCGGCGCGGCCTCCGTGGGCGACGCGGTCGCCGCGTCGGCGCTGGCCAGCGGCCGTCCCGAGGACGAGCGGGACGCCCGGGGCGAGGACACCGTGGCGCCGGGTGACGGCGCGCCCGGGCGGACCGAACCCTTCGACGACAAGCGGGCCGACCCGACCGCCGCGGACCGGATCCACGACCGGCAGCGGTGGGAGGCCGAGCACACCCCGGGTGGGGTACGCCCGGACGGCGACGCGTCGGCGGAGGGCGCGGCCGGGTACGGCAGCGCCGAGCCGACCATGGTCGACCCGGACGCCGAGGCGCCGGAGGGTGGCGCGGCGGCGGCCGCGGCCGGCGTCGGCGCCGCCGGAGCGGCCGGGGTGGCCGAGGCGGCCCGGCCGTCCGGAGCGAACGTCCCGACGCACGCGGCGACGCTCTTCGAGGCGGACGCGGCGCAGGCCTTCCGGGACCGCTGGCGGGAGGTGCAGCTCCGCTTCGTGGACGACCCCCGCGCAGCGGTCGGCGAGGCCCAGTCGCTGGTCGAGGAGGCGATCCAGGCCCTCTCGGACGCGCTCGCCACGCAGAAGGAGAAGCTCGGCGGCTGGCAGACGGCCGGCTCGGCGGACACCGAGCAGCTGCGGGTGGCCGTGCGCCAGTACCGCGACTTCCTGGATCGGGTCCTCGGACGCTGACCACAAACCGGGCGCCCCGGCCGTACCAGCGGCCGGGGCGTTCGCGTGCGTACCGGAAGGCGTGACCTCCGCCGGCATGGGCCGGTCCCAGCGGGGTACGCGAGATCAGGGACGCGCCCGGGACAGGAGGTCAGCACCATGACAGATCGTGACCCGAACCGCCGACCGCTGGAGGAGAGCCCGGAGGTGGCCGCCGCGGTCGACGACGAGACCACCGTGCCGCAGTTGGCCACCGGGGGCGGCGCCGACCGGGACAACCCGTCCTTCACCGAGCCCGGTGGCGGGGCGGGCGGCGGCGTGCCGACCGAGGACCTGCTCGGCGACCCGTACGCGGCCGGCACCGGCGCCACCGGGACCGGCACGGGGGCCGGCGGGGACAACATCCGCACCGGGGCCGAGCAGCCCTGGGAGCCGGAGGACCTGGTGATGGCCCGCGGGCAGGACATGACGCCGGAGAACCTCGAGCGGGCCCGCCGCGACCTGGCCGAGCACGGCCGGGCCGCGATCGAGCGGACCGTCCCCTGATCGGCACGCCGCACCGGGCCCGCGCGCCCGACCGGCGGGCACGGCGGGGGCCCCTGGCCCGACCGGATGGACCGGTCGGGCCAGGGGCCCGTGGGGAACCCGCCGCGGCAGTGCCTCACTCCCGCCGCGGCGGGTGGGCCGTCCGCCCGGTGCTCAGAGCGCCGGGTAGGCGTTCCTCATGAGCTCCTGGAACTGCGCGGAGAACCAGGCGCCGGAGATCGGCGCGTTCGGCAGGGCGCCGCTGAGGCTGTTGCCGTTGCGGGCGTTGCCGGTGTAGGTCGGGTCGCACATCCGGTCGAAGCCCTTGCCCTCGTTGTTCGGGATCAGGCTGCTGGAGCCGTCCGACTCGCCCGGGGGCTTGACCCAGACGTACGCGTCGATGCCCGGCTCCGGCGCGGCCTTGGGCCGCTCGCCGAGGCCCGCCCCGGCCTGGTTGCACCAGTTGCCGGCGTGGATGCGGCGGTCGATGCGGCCACCGTTGACGTAGGTGTCCACGTTGGTCGTCGCGCCCGGGCCGGTGGGCCGGGCGGTGCCGCCCCAGCCGTTGCGGGAGGTGTCGATCAGCATGCCGATGTTGGCGTCGAAGCCGACGGAGACCAGCTTGCTGCGGAACGCCTGGGCGAACGACAGCTCGTCGACGTACTGGTTCCAGTCGATCCACTTGGACTGGCGGACGGTCTGCCCGTTCACCGTGTCGGTGATCTTGATGTACGGCTCACGAAGCGCCGAGTAGTTCGCGGTGTTGACGATGAAGCCGTGCACGTTCTTCACCGTGCTGCCGGAGGCGGTGGCGGCCTGGTGGAGCTGGGTCGCGGTCGGGCCGAGGTTGCTGTCCCAGCCGATCCAGCCGTGGTGGGCGGCGTCGATGTAGTTGTAGACGTTGCCGATGGCGCCCAGCTTCGCCAGGGCGTACCCGACACCGTTGACGTACGCGCCGTTGGCCTTGACCGTGTCGCACATCGCGGTGCCGCCGGGCTGGCCGGAGGTGTTGGTGACCAGGTTCGGCAGCGAGTCGATCTCGATGATGTTGACGATGCGCAGGCTGGCGTACTTCGGGTCGCCCTGGATGGCCGCGATCGGGTCGATGTACTCGGCCTTGTACCGGGGCAGTTCCTCCGGACCCAGCTCACCGTTGGAGGCGAGCGCCGCGCAGTCCCGGCCGGGCAGGTTGTAGATGACGAACTGGATGTAGCTGGCGCCCTGGGCCAGGGCCTTGTCCAGGTGGTCACGCACTCCCATCGCGCCGTTGGAGCTGCTGCCGGTGGTGCCGTTGATGGCGGCGATCCGGTCCAGCCAGACGGCGGTCGGGTTGTTCGACACCCGGCTGCCACCGGGCTCGGCGTCCGCCTTCGCCTTCCACTCCGGATTCACGTACCCCTTGGCCCCGACGTACGGGTTGTCCACCTTCTGCCCCGGCGTGGTCGGTGACGGGGTCGGGTCGGTGGGCGTGGGGGTTGGGTCGGTGGGCGTGGGGGTCGGGTTCGTCGGCGTCGGCGTCGGGTTGCCGCCGTTGCAGACCGTCCCGTTCAGGGTGAACGAGGTCGGCTTGGGGTTGCTGCCGCTCCAGGCGCCGTTGAACCCGATGCTGGCGCTGGCGCCGGAGGCGAGCGAGCCGTTGTAGGACTCATTCGTGGCCGTGACGTTCTGGCCCGTCTGCGACCACTTCGCCGACCAGCCCTGCTGCACCTTCTGGCTGCTGTTCGGGAAGGTGAAGCCGAGGTTCCAGGAACTGACCGGGTCACCGAGGTTCTTGATGACTACGGTGGCGGTGAACCCGCCCGGCCAGTCGTTGGTGGTGTAGTCGACGCTGCACTGGGTCGCGGCCTGCGCCGCGGTGACCGGAATGGCCACCATCCCGCCCGCGACCAGGGCGCTCGCACCGGCTAGCGCGACCGCCCGGCGCCGGCCGGACAGGTTTCTCCACAGATTCATGCCACTGAACTCCTTGGGCGAGACCGGATCCGCGTACGGCCCGGCGGAATGGCCCGGGTGGACGTCCCTGCGGGGACGGTCCTCGGCGCCAACGGGATATCTCGGGGGTGCCCGACCCGGACGGGCGTGGTGGTGGTGACGTCGACCGGTCACGCGGACCGGTCCAGCGGCGACGCCGTCCGGTCGGACCGGTTGCCCTCGACGTCTGCCTGCGCGGTGTGGCTCCCCGAACCGCGTGCAGCGATTCTTGCATGGGAGCGCTTCCATGGCAATGCCTCGATACCTGCTGCAAACCCCCACACCCGGGGAGCATCGGCGACCCGGACGTAGGCCCTTCCCGTCGCGGAGACACCCAGAGCGCCCGGCAGGTCGACAGCGGGGCCACCGGGCGGACAGAAGCCATCTAGCACCTCTATCGCCCTGACTGCCTAGAAACTCTTAAACGCGAATCTTTCCCCGCATAAGTCGTGAAACGGTCTAACGTCGGTCATAGCTCGACTGTCGTCGGGCTCAGGACAACAGGGATGGAGTGACGCAGGTCATGGCAAAGAAGATGCTCGGGAAGGTCGTAGCGGGTGCCGCCCTCGGCGGCGCGTCCCTCCTGGTGTTCACGCCGGGGATCGCGTTCGCGGACAACAACCACGACAGCGAGGACCGCGACGGCAAGGTCATCGCCAAGCCGCACGTCGTGAAGGCCGGCGACGAGGTCAAGCTCCTCGAGATCTGCCCGGAGCGGCAGAAGCACGCCTTCGTCTGGTCCAAGGTCACCGGCAAGGTGGAGCTGAAGCCGGTGGACAAGGACCGGCATGACGACCGGGGCGGCGAGCACGGGGACTGGAAGGACAAGGACAAGGACAAGGGCGACTGGGAGCACGGCAAGGACGACGAGCGCCGCGACGAGCACGGCAAGAAGGACGACCACGGCAAGAAGGACGACGGCAAGAAGGACGACGGCAAGAAGGACGACCACGGCAAGGGCGAAGAGGGCCGCGGCGACGAGCACGGCAAGAAGGACGACGGCAAGAAGGACGACGGCAAGAAGGACGACCACGGCAAGGGCGAGGACGGCAAGGGCCAGTGGTCGAACGAGGGCGGCCAGCCCCCGGCCAACGGCGCGGGCGGCGGCTTCGCTGCCGACAACGGGCCGGACCGCGACGCCAAGAACCACGAGGAGGGTCGCGGCGACGAGCACGGCAAGAAGGACGAGCACGGTAAGAAGGACGAGCACGGCAAGAAGGACGAGCACGGCAAGAAGGACGAGCACGGCAAGAAGGACGACCACGGCAAGAAGGACGACCACGGCAAGAAGGACGACGACAAGAAGGGCCACGACGAGTACGGCCAGGAAGAGGGCCGGGACCGCAACGGCCACGACGAGAAGTCCGACGAGCACGGCGACAAGGGCGACTGGAAGAACGGCCACGACGAGAACGGCCGGGACGACCACTCGGGCTACGGCGATGACGAGGACCGCTGGGAGCACAAGAAGGACTTCGTCTACTACGGCGAGGCCAAGGTCTCCAAGGACGCCCGTCCGGGCAAGTACGAGCTCAAGGGCTCCTGCGGCGAGGGCGAACTGGTGGTTCTCCCGCGCGGTGGCGTCGACGGTGGTGACGGTGGCATGACCAGCACCAGCACCGACCGCGGCATGGCCATGGGCGGGGCGGGCATGATCGGCGCGGCCGCCCTGGGTGGCATCGTGCTGATGCGTCGGCGTCGGGCCGATGGCCTCGTCTGACCAGACGGCGACACGGGCCGGCGGCCGTCACGGGAGACCGTGGCGCGCCGCCGGCGCGGCCGTCGTCGTCCTGCTGGCCATGGTGGGCGCCGGCATGATCGGCGCGTCGCTGCGGACCGAACCCCCGCCCCGCCCCCCGCAGCCGCGGGCCCAGTCCGCCCCGCAGACCCCCGCCGCCGAGCCGGACGTCGTAGCCGGCGAAGGCCCGGTCGAGGCGGTGGAGGTGCCCCCCGCCGCGTTGTCCCGAGCCGCCCCCGGCACCATCTCGATCCCGCGGATCGGGGTCGACGCCGAGATCATGACGTTGGGCACCAACCCGGACGGCACCGTCCAGGTCCCCCCGCTGGACCAGGCCCAGCGCGCCGGCTGGTACTCCCCGGGGCCCAGCCCCGGCGAGGTCGGCAACGCGGTGATCGTCGGGCACGTCGACTCGGCGAAGCTCGGCCCCGCCGTCTTCTTCGAACTCGGCGCCCTCCAGCCGGGTGACACCATCACCGTCACCCGGGCCGACGGCGTCAAGGCCACCTTCGCCGTCGACGAGGTCCGGTCGTACCCGAAGGTGTCCTTCCCCACCGAGCTGGTGTACGGCCCGAACGACAAGCCCGCCCTGCGGGTGGTGACCTGCGGCGGCGAGTTCGACCAGGCCACCGGCAGCTACCCCGACAACATCGTCGTCTTCGCCACGATGACCCCGTGAACGCGACGCGCCTCCGGCGGGACCTGAGTCCCGCCGGAGGCGCGTCGGCGTACTCGTCAGGCGGCGGCGGAGGTCCGCACCAGGGTGCGGATCTGGCGCAACAGCACCGACAGGGCGGCCAGGTCGGCCCGCGACTCGTCGAACTCCCCCATCGCCCGACGGGCGCGGTGGATCGAGGTGGCGTTCGACTGCTCCCACTGGAGCACCCGCTCGTTCGAGGGCAGGTTGTCCGGGGTAGAGCCGAGAACCTCCGCGGTGAGCGCGGCCAGCGCGGCGTACAGGTCGTAGCGCAACGCCATCCGGGCCAGCGTCTGCCAGCGGTCCTCCCGCGGCAGCAGGGAGATCTTCGACAGCAGGGAGTCCACCCGGAACAGGTCGGACAGGACGAAGTAGACCGAGGCCACCTCGCCCACGTCCCGCCCGCTGGAGGTGGCCGTCTCCACCACGTCCAGCAGGCCGAAGCTGTACATCAGGCGGGTCGCCTGCTCGGCCAGGTCGCGCGGCAGACCCCGCTCGGCCATCGAGTCGATGTGCGCCGCGAGCGACTCCCGCTCGCTGCCGTAGAAGCGCTCCTCCAGGTCCGGCAGGAGCCGGGCCACGCCGTCGCGCAACCGGGCGATCTCGGCCGGCACGTCGATCGGCGAGCGCCGGTTGGTGACCAGCCAGCGCACCGCGCGGTCGAGCAGCCGCCGGGTGTCCAGGTAGACGCTGGTCTGCAGCTCCGGGGAAACCTTGTTGTCCAGCGCCTCGACGGCGTCCCAGAGCTCGCGCAGCCCGAAGACCTCGCGGACCACCACGTACGCCCGGATCACGTCCGCCGACGACGCGGCCGTCTCCTCGACGACCCGGAAGACGAACGAGATGCCGCCCCGGTTGATCGCCTCGTTGACCAGCACCGTGGTGACGATGTCGCGGCGCAGCCGGTGCTGGGCCATCCGATCGGCGAAGCGCTCGCGCATCGGCGTCGGGAAGTAGTTGACCAGGACCTCGGTCGTCCACTCCTCGTCGGCCAGCCCCTCGGCCAGGATCTCCCGCTCCAGCACGATCTTGACGTACGCGAGCAGGACCGCGAACTCCGGCGCGGTCAGCCCGGACTCGGTGCGGACCGCCAGTTCCTCGTCCGGCGGCAGCGCCTCCAGGGCCCGGTCGAGCTGACCGGCCCGCTCCAGCTCGTTGATCATCCGGCGGTGCACCGGGAGCAGCGACGCGGCCTGGGCCTGGGCGTTGTTGATCGCCCGCGCCTGGTCGTAGTTGTCCCGCAGCACCAGCTCGGCGACCTCGTCGGTCATCTGGGCGAGCAGCTCGTCCCGCTCGGGGACGTCCAGCGCGCCGTCGGCGACCGCCGTGTTGAGCAGGATCTTGATGTTCACCTCGTGGTCGGAGCAGTCCACCCCGGCCGCGTTGTCGATGAAGTCGGTGTAGATCCGTCCGCCCGCCAGGGCGTACTCGATCCGGCCGAGCTGCGTGCAGCCCAGGTTGCCACCCTCGCCGACCACCCGGCAGCGCAGGCTCTTGCCGTCCACCCGGATCGCGTCGTTGGACTTGTCGCCCACCTCGGCGTTGGTCTGCGTCGACGCCTTCACGTAGGTGCCGATGCCGCCGTTCCAGAACAGGTCGACCGGCGCGGTGAGGATCGCCTTCATCAGCTCCTGCGGGCTGAGCTGCGTCGTGCCCTCGTCGAGGTCGAGCACCGCCCGGACCTGCGGCGTGATCGGGATCGACTTGGCGGTACGCGGGAAGATCCCGCCGCCCTCCGAGATCAGCTTCCGGTCGTAGTCCTCCCACGACGACCGGGGCAGCTCGAACAGCCGCTTCCGCTCGGCGTACGAGGTGGCGGCGTCCGGGTCCGGGTCCAGGAAGATGTGCCGGTGGTCGAAGGCGGCCACCAGCCGGATGTGCTCCGAGAGCAGCATCCCGTTGCCGAACACGTCACCGGACATGTCGCCGACGCCGACCACGGTGAAGTCCTGGGTCTGGGTGTCGTGGCCCAGCTCGCGGAAGTGCCGCTTGACCGACTCCCAGGCGCCCCGGGCGGTGATGCCCATCTTCTTGTGGTCGTACCCGGCGGAGCCGCCGGAGGCGAACGCGTCGCCCAGCCAGAACTGGTGCGCCGCCGAGATCTCGTTGGCGATGTCGGAGAACGTGGCGGTGCCCTTGTCCGCCGCCACCACCAGGTACGGGTCGTCGACGTCGTGCCGGACCACGTCGGTCGGCGGCACGATCTCGCCGCCGACGATGTTGTCGGTGACGTCGAGCATCGCGCCGACGAACTCCTTGTAGCAGGCGACCGCCTCGTCGCGGTCCCCCGGCTTCTGCTTGAGCACGAAGCCGCCCTTGGCGCCCACCGGAACGATCACGGCGTTCTTCACCATCTGCGCCTTGACCAGGCCGAGCACCTCGGTGCGGAAGTCCTCCCGCCGGTCGGACCAGCGCAGCCCGCCCCGGGCCACCGGCCCGAACCGCAGGTGCACGCCCTCGAACCGGGGCGAGTACACGAAGATCTCAAACTTCGGCCGCGGGGCCGGCAGGTCCGGGATGGCCTGCGGGTCCAGCTTGAACGCCACGTACGACTTGGGCCGCCCGCCGACCGGCTTCTGGTAGAAGCTCGTCCGCAGGGTGGCCTGGATCAGCGTCAGGTACGACCGCAGGATCCGGTCCTGGTCCAGGCTGGCCACGTCGTCCAGGGCCGCGCTGATGGCGCCGACCAGCTCGTCGCCGCGCTGCCGGCGCTCCTCCATGCTCGCCGAGCCCGGGGCGAACCGCGTCTCGAAGAGCTCCACCAGCAGGGCGGCGATCTTCGGGTACGCGATGAAGGTCTGCTCCATGTAGTCCTGGGAGAAGACGGTGCCGGCCTGGCGCATGTACTTCGCGTACGCCCGCAGCACCACCACCTGCCGCCAGGTGAGACCGCCGCGCAGGACCAGCTCGTTGAAGCCGTCCACCTCGGCCTCGCCCCGCCAGGCGGCGGCGAAGGCGTTCTCCACGTGCGGACGCACCTCGGCCAGCTCCTGGTGCCTTTCGGGCAGGCGCAGGCCGAAGTCGTACAGGAAGACCCGGCCGTCGACCCGGTCCACCTCGTACGGGTGCTCGTCGACCACCGCGACACCCAGCGAGTGCAGCACCGGCAGCACGGCGGAGAGCATCATCGGCTCGCCGTACCGGTAGACCTTGAAGCGGACGTCCATGGCGTCGTCGGCGTCCCCGCCGGCCCCGCGCGGAGCGAGCTGCTTGCGGAACAGGTGCATCTCCAGCTGGCCGGGCTCCTCCAGCAGCTCCAGCTTCGCCAGGTCCTTCATCGCCTCGTACGGCGTGTGGCCGTCCTTGTAGCCCTCGGGGAAGGCGTCGGCGTACCGGCTGAACAGGTGCTTGGCCTGCTCGTCGCCGAGCTTGCGCTCCAGCACCAGCCGGTAGTCGTCGTCCCAGAGCCGGGTGGCGTCGGCCAGCTCCTCGGCGAGCAGGTCGGCGTCGACCTCGCCGGGCGGGTTGGTCGGGTCGGTCCGGACGATGAAGTGCACCCGGGCCAGCATCGACTCGGTCACCCGCGTGGTGTAGTCCACCCCGACGCCGTTCAGCTCGTGCAGCAGGATGTCCTGCATGCGCAGCCGGTTCTGGGTGGTGAACCGGTCCCGGGGCAGGTAGATCAGGCAGGAGATGAACCGCCCGTACGCGTCCCGGCGCAGGAAGACCCGCAGCTGCCGGCGACCGGCCATCCGCAGCACGCCGATCACCGCGTGGTACAGGTCGTCGGTCTTGATCTGGAACAGCTCGTCGCGCGGGTAGGTCTCCAGGATCTGGAGCAGGTCCTTGCCGGAGTGGCTGCGCTGGCTCAGGCCGGAGCGGTCCAGCACCTCGGCGACCTTACGTCGGACCACCGGCAGCTCACGGACACTGGTCCGGTACGCGGCGGTGGAGAACAGGCCGAGGAACCGCCGCTCCCCGACCACCTCGCCGGCCTCGTTGAAGATCTTGAACCCGATGTAGTCCAGGTAGGCCGAGCGGTGCACGGTCGCCCGGGAGTTCGCCTTGGTGATGATCAGCAGGCGCTTCTCCATCACCTTCTCGTGCGCCTCGGGCGTCATCGACGACAGCGCCCGGGCCTCCGGCGAGTCCGACCGCAGGATGCCCAGCCCGGTGCCGAGCACGGCCTCCAGCGCCGGTCCGTCGCCGCCGTCGCTGTCGACCAGCCGGTACTCCCGGTAGCCGAGGAAGGTGAAGTGGTCGTGAGCCAGCCAGCGCAGCAGCTCCACCGAGTCGGTGATGTCCTTCTCAGGCACGGGCGGACGGTTGTCGGAGGTCCGGGCCGAAGCCAGTTCGTCGGCGAGCGCCAGGGCGCGCTGCCGCATCTTCGGCCAGTCCTCCACCGCCTCGCGCACGTCGGTGAGCACCCGCTGCAGCTCGCGGCGCAGCTTCTCCCGCTCCCCCGCGTCGCGGACCGGGTCGATCTCGATCCGCATCCAGCTCTCGACCAGGTCGCCGGCGATCGCGTCGTCCGGCTCGACGTCGGCGGAGACCTCGGTCAGCCGGCCGAGCGGCTCCCGCCGCACCACGACCAGCGGGTGCACCAGCAGGTGCACGTCGAGGTGGTGGGAGTTGAGCAGCGCGGTCACCGAGTCGACCAGGAACGGCATGTCGTCGGTGACGATCTCGATGACCGTGTGGTGCTGCTCGGCGTCCGGCTCGTGGATGCGCAGTTTCAGCTCGCCCGGCACCCGCTGCTGGGCCAGGTCCCGGTGCGCCCTGGCGGCGTCGAGCATCTCCTCGGCGGTGAATCCGATCAGTTCCTCGTCCGGCGCGAACCGCCAGAAACGGCCCACCAGGGTGGCCGCGTCGTGGTCGTCGCCGGCCAGCGCCACCGCCTGGGCGACCAGGCGCTCCGCGTTGGGTACCGGCTCGTCGAGCTCCGCGTCCTCCACGTCGTCACCGAGCGCTTCGGAAGGAAGCCCCAGTTCGTAGAGGGTGTCGATACTCGAACCGGTCATCCCGGTAACTCCTGTGTCGAGTCGGCCGAAGCCGTCCCCGTCGGTCGCCGAATCGAAGCTGTCGTCCCGGCCGGTGTCAGCCTGCCGGAGGTCGGGTCCCGGTTTGATCGCCGGACGCCGGTCCATCGGTGCCACTCCCCTCGACCCACCGCGTTGTGGGTCACTCTGCCGCCCAGCCTAGGCCCTGCCACTCTGTCCGTTCGTCGGCGGACCACCGGCCGGACGTCCGGTTCGGGACTCTGTCCTTTCACCCGTTGCAGATGCGTGGTCGGCCGGCTGCGGAGTACCCCGACTCGCGATGTTCATCACACCGCCGTCGGGGTCTTCACGCAGCGTGCGGCCACGCCGGGGCGGTACGGGGAGCACGGTCGTACTAGCGTGCAGGGCAGTCCGAGATCCGGAGGTACCGCTCCATGCCCGTGTCGTACCCGCTCCGCCGTCCCCGTACGCGCCTCCGGCCGGCCCTCGCGGCGCTGACCGCCACCGTGCTGGCGGCCGGCGCGCTCACCGGGTGTTCGGACGGTGACGGACCGGAGCGGACCGTCGACGCCTTCCTGACCGGCTGGCGCTCCGGCGACCTCGGCGCGGTCGGGTTCATCGACCCGACCGGCGCCCGGCTGCCGGCCACCGAGGTCGCCAAGGAGATCAAGGAGCTCTCCGGCGAGCTGGCCGCCACCCCGCCCACCCTGCGCCGCTCCGGCGACGCCGAGGTCACCAAGGACATCGCCACCGCCAAGGTCCGGGTGGAGTGGGCGCTGCCGGGAAAGACCACCTGGGCGTACGACCGGCCGGTGCGGCTGCGCCAGGGCCGGGACGACCAGTGGCAGGTGATCTGGGAGCCGCAGCTGGTGCAGGAGCAGCTCGGCGAGGGCGACCGGTTGACGGTACGCCGGACCGCCAGCCCCCGGGCGGGGGTGCTGGACGCCGCCGGGCAGCCGATCGTGGCGCCCCGGCAGGTGGTCCGCGTCGGTGTGCAGCCCAGCGAGGTGACCGACGTGAAGGCGCTGGTCAGGCAGCTCGACGCGGCGTTCAAGGCGATCCGGCCGGCGTTGAATCCCCCGGTCGACCTCTCCGACCTGCCGAAACGCCTCAGCGAGGCGGATCCGGGCGCCTTCGTCGAGGTGGTGACGCTGCGGGACGAGGCGTACCGGCAGATCCGGTCGCGCATCTACGACCTGCCCGGCACCCGGTTCCCCACCGAGAAGCGGGACCTGGCCCCCACCCGGGAGTTCGCCCGGGCGCTGCTCGGCTCCGTCGACGAGGCGCAGGCCGACGACCTGGCCGCCCACCCCGACCGGTACGCCAAGGGCGACCTGGTCGGGCACGGCGGCCTCCAGGGCCGCTACGACGACCGCCTGCGCGGCACTCCCGGGCTCACCGTGCTCGTCCAGGGACCGGCCGGTCCCGACGGCACCCCAGAGCCGACCGAGGTCTTCCGGCACGAGCCGCAGCCCGGCCAGCCGCTGAAGACCACCCTCGACGTGGCCACCCAGAACGCCGCCGACGCCGCGCTGCGCGGCGAGAAGCGCCGCTCGTCCCTGGTGGCGGTACGGATCAGCGACGGCGCGGTGCTCGCCGCGGCCAACGGGCCGGGCGCGGCCGGGGAGAACCTGGCCTTCACCGCCCAGGTGCCGCCGGGCTCCACCTTCAAGGTGGTCAGCGCCCTCGGCCTGCTGGACCGCGGCGCGGTCGGCGCCGACTCCGTCGTGGACTGCCCGAAGACGTTCACGGTGGACGGACGTCCCTTCAAGAACTCCGACGACTTCGTCCTCGGCAAGGTGCCGTTCCGCACCGACTTCGCCAGGTCCTGCAACACCGCCTTCGCCTCCCTGGCGCCGAAGCTCGGCCCCGACGGGCTGGCCGTCACCGGCCGTACCCTCGGCCTGGAGGGCAGCTGGGACCTCGGCACGGACGCCTTCACCGGCAAGGTCTCGGCCAACGGCTCGCCGGTCGAGCAGGCCGCCGCCGCGATCGGCCAGGGCACCACCGTGGTCAGCCCGCTGGCCATGGCCGGAGCCACCGCCGCGGTCGCCCGTGGGCGCTGGGAGCAGCCGAAACTGGTGCTCGACCCGGCCCCGGCCAAGCCGGCGGAGCCCGGCCCGCAGCTCAAGGCCGAGTCGGTGGAGCCGCTGAAGGCGATGATGCGCGAGGTGGTCACCGCCGGCACGGCGAAGGCGCTGGCCGACGTCCCCGGCGGCCCGGTGTACGGCAAGACCGGCACCGCCGAGTACGACAACAACCCGGCGCACACCCACGCCTGGTTCGTCGGCTGGCAGGGTGACGTCGCGTTCGCGGTCTTCGTCGAGCAGGGCGGGTCGAGCACGGCCAGCGCGGTCCCGATCAGCGAGCGCTTCCTCCGCGCCCTCCGCTGACCCGCCCCCAGCGCCGGCGCGCCTCGCCGGCCGCGAGCGTTGGTCGACTCCGTTTGCGGCGAGTCGTGGTGTCCGTCAGCCGTGATATCGCAACACGCCGCAAACCGTGTCGATCACAGACCAGGCGAGCCGGGCCGGACCGGGGCGTGGGCGATCCGTCAGGCGATGCCGGCGGACGACGGTGAGGGGTCGTCCTCCGACGTCCCGTCCTCGTCGGCACGGGGCACCCGGCGGAGCAGGCCGGGCCCGACGGCGGCGGGCGGCCCGACCGGCTCGACGGCGACCGCGGGCATCGGCGTCTCCACCGGCGCCGGCGCGAGCCCTCCGGTCGCCGGGCCCGTCGCGGCCTCCGGCTCGTCCACCGCCGGCTCGCCGGACCCGAGCGGCGCGATGCCGACCGGGGAGCCCGGCCCCGGCGCTCCGGCCGGCCCGGCACCGCCGTTGGGCGCGGTGGCGAGACCGGCGCGGGTCGCCGGCCCGGTGGACCGGACGCGCTGCGGCGGCGGGGCGGCCGGCAGCAGCCGGGGCGGCACCGCCTGCGGCGCCGACACCGGGGCCAGGCCAGCCACGACGGTGTTGACGATCTCGGCGGCGTACGAGCCGTCCGGGTCGTAGTCGGGGTCGAAGACGGTCAACTCGACGCCGAGGCAGTGCGGGGTGTCCACCAGCCCGGCGAGCAGGATCTCCAGTTCGGCGAAGGCGATCCCGCCCGGGTCCGGCGCGTCCACCGCCGGCATCACCGCCGGGTCGAGCACGTCCACGTCGATGTGCACCCAGTAGCCGGCGCAGTCGGCGAGCTGCTCGTGCGCCCACTGGGCGGTGCGGGCCGCGCCCTCGGCGCGCAGCGCCGGCACCGGCCGGGTGGTGATGCCGGCGGCCTGGAGGTCGAGGCGGTACTCATCCTGTGCGCGGATGCCGAGCACCACCACGTCGATGTCGCGGAAGTAGGGGCGCCGCCCCTCGATGGCGGCCAGGTCGGCCTGCCCGCGCCCGGTCACCAGGGCCAGGTCCTCCCCCGCCGCCGCGCCCACGTACGAGGCGTTGCCGGGGTGCCGGAAGTCGGAGTGGCCGTCGACGAAGACCAGCCCGATCCGGCCGCCGACCGCCTCGCCGAGCCGGTGCATGGCCAGCGCCGAGCCGAGCAGCACCGAGCAGTCGCCGCCGAGCACCAGCGGGAACTCGCCCCGGTCGATGATCGCACCGATCCGGTCCGCGAGGGCCACCGAGTAGCCGGAGATCTCCCGGGCGTGGCAGACGCCGTCGCCGGGCCGCCAGTCGCCCGGGTCGTACCGGGGTGGGGTGAGGCAGCCGGCGTCGCGGGCCCGCAGCCGGGCGAGCAGGTCGTGGTCGCGCAGCGCGCCGGGCGCCTTGCCGCAGCCGGGAACGGAGGTGGACGTGGGTGGGCGCAGTCCCAGGTTTGTCGGCGCGTCGAGGACGGCGATCCGGCGCATCATGGGCTCCCGTCCTCGGTGGTCGGGCGGGCCGGCCGGAACGCCGGCCCGCGCTGGCGTGCTACGAACTCAGAACAGGGCGCTGGCCAGGGCCCGCCGGGCCGAGGCGACCGCGGGGTCGTCCGGGCCGGCGATGGTGAACAGCGAGACCAGGTGCTGGCGTACCTTCTCCCGGTCGTCGCCGGCGGTCCGCCGGACCAGGCTGACCAGCCGGGCGTACGCCTGCTCGGCCAGGCCGCTGAGCACCTCGATGTCGGCGGCGAGCAGCTGCGCCTCGACGTCGTCGGGGGCGGCCTGCGCGGCGGCGACCGCCGCCTGGGGGTCGACGCCGGCGACCCGCCGGGCCACCCCGACCTGGGCCAGGCCGGCCTCCGCCGCGGCGTCCGCCGGGGACTCGGCGAGGATCTTCTTGTACGCCCGCTCGGCGGCGTCCAGGTCGCCGCTCATCAGTGCGTCGTCGGCCTCGTCGAGGCGCGGGTCCTCCGGCTCGGCCACGGCCACGCCGCCGGCCTTGAGCACCGCCGAGATCCACTGGCGCAGCTGCGGCTCGGGGACGACGCCGGGGAACGCGTCGATCGGCCGCCCGCCGACGACCGCGTAGACGGTCGGGATCGCCTGGATCTGGAACATCTGGGCGATCCGGGGGTTCTCCTGGACGTCGACCCGGGCCAGCACCCACGCGCCGGCGTCCTCGGTCGCCAGCCGCTCCAACACCGGTGCGAACTCGTCGCTCTCCGGGTAGCCGGCCGCGCCGAAGAAGACGACGACGGGCGTGGTCAGCGAACGCTCGAGCACCTCGGACTGGAGGGTCGCCTCAGTCACGTCGATCACGGCGAGGCCGCCGCCTCCGGTGGCGGGGCCGCCCGGGAGACCGGCGGACGGGCCGGCCTGGGTCGGTGTGCTGGGGCGGGTGTTGGCCGGTGCGGTGCTGCGCAGCGCGCTGAGGTCGACCGCGCCGCGGGTGAAGATCGACGAGGTGATCCGTGGGTCGCTCATGGTTATCTAGTCTCGCACGTGTCCCGCGGAACTCAGATCAACCGCGACGGCGACAGTTGCAACTCTCACCCTGCTCACCGCCCCTCCCCCGCCCCCACCCCGCCGCCTCCCGCGATCTTGCACTTGCCGCCCCGACAAATGCGGCAGATGCCGCGTTCGGCGGGCCGAAAGTGCAAGATCGCGAGGGTGGGGGTGGGGTGGGGGGTGGGGTCAGAAGCGGGCGGGTTCGCGGTAGACGCCCCACTCGGCGCGCAGCGCGTCGCAGATCTCGCCGAGGGTGGCCTCGGCGCGGACGGCGTCCAGCATGGCCGGGATCATGTTCTCGCCGGTGCGGCCGACCTCGACCATCCGGGCGACGGCGGCCTTGACGGCGGCGTCGTCCCGGGCGGCCTTGCGCTCGGCGAGCACCCGACGCTGCTCCAGCTCCACCTCGTGCGAGATGCGCAGGATCTCCAGCTCCTTGGCGACCGTGCCGGTGTGGCAGTTGACGCCGACGATCCGCTTGTCGCCCTTCTCCAGCGCCTGCTGGTAGACGAAGGCCGACTCGGCGATGTGGCCGGTGAACCAGCCGTCCTCGATGCCGCGCAGGATGCCGGAGGTCATCGGGCCGATCTGGTGCGGGCCCTCGCCGCCGAGCTGCCGGATCCGGGCGAAGATCTCCTCCGCCTCGGCCTCGATCTTGTCGGTGAGCGCCTCGACGTACCAGGAGCCGCCGAGCGGGTCGGCGACGTTGACCACGCCGGTCTCCTCCATCAGCACCTGCTGGGTACGCAGGGCGATCTCGGCGGACTCGTCGGTGGGCAGGGCCAGGGTCTCGTCGAGGGCGTTGGTGTGCAGCGAGTTGGTCCCGCCGAGCACCGCGGCGAGCGCCTCCACGGCGGTCCGTACCACGTTGTTGACCGGTTGCTGCGCGGTCAGCGACACCCCGGCGGTCTGGGTGTGGAACCGCAGCCAGAGCGCCTTCTCGCTGGTCGCGCCGTAGACGTCGCGCAGCCAGCGGGCCCAGATCCGGCGGGCGGCGCGGAACTTGGCGATCTCCTCGAAGAAGTCGACGTGCGAGTCGAAGAAGAAGCTCAGGCCCGGGGCGAAGACGTTGACGTCCAGCCCGCGGCTGAGCCCCAGCTCGACGTAGCCGAACCCGTCGGCCAGCGTGTACGCCAGCTCCTGCGCGGCGGTCGCCCCGGCCTCGCGGATGTGGTAGCCGGAGACCGAGAGGGGCTTGTACCGCGGGATCTCCCGGGCGCAGTACTCCATCAGGTCGCCGATCAGGCGCAGGTGCGGCTCGGGGTCGAAGAGCCACTCCTTCTGCGCGATGTACTCCTTGAAGATGTCCGTCTGCAGGGTGCCGTCCAGCTTGGACAGGTCGGCGCCCTGCCGCTCGGCGGCGACCAGGTACATGCAGAAGACCGGCACGGCCGGGCCGGAGATGGTCATCGAGGTGGTGACGCCGGCCAGGTCGATGCCGTCGAAGAGCGCCTGCATGTCGGTGGCGGTGTCGATGGCGACGCCGCAGTGGCCGACCTCGCCGAGCGCCTGCGGGTCGTCGGAGTCGCGGCCCATCAGCGTGGGCATGTCGAACGCGACCGAGAGCCCGCCGCCGCCGGCGCCCAGGATCATCTTGTAGCGCTCGTTGGTCTGCTGGGCGTTGCCGAACCCGGCGAACTGCCGGATCGTCCAGGTGCGCCCCCGGTAGCCGGTCGGGTGGAGCCCCCGGGTGTACGGGAACTCGCCCGGCCAGCCGATCCGGTCGAAGCCCGGGTACGCGGTGCCCTCCGGCGGGCCGTAGACCGGGTCGACGGTCATCCCGGACAGCGTGGTGAAGTCGGCGTCCCGCTTTCGCGCGGCGTCGTAGCGGGCCTGCCAGCGTGCCCGTCCGGCTGCGATCTCGTCGGCGTTCATCCGCGGGGCTCCTCCTCGAGTCCTCGACTGAAGACCGAGTGTAGAACGGAGTCCTGAACGATCGCTAAGGAAGTTCGTACCGGTCGGTAACCTTATCCGGCCGGGGCGTCGAGCGCGACGTCGTCCACCCGGATGTTGATCTCGTCGGCGCGCAGGCCGTACGCCTCGACCGCCGCCGTCACCGCCGCCCGTACCGCGTCGGTCACCTGCGGCACCGGGTGCCCGGCGGAGATCACCAGCACCAGGTTGACCACCGCCCCGCCGTCGGTCACGTGCGCCGAGCAGCCCCGCCGCGCGTCGCCGACCTGGTCCAGGCCGACCCGGTCGAGCACGGCGTTGAAGAACCGGGCGACGTCGCCACCGAGCTCGGCCACCCCGGGCACGGACCGGGCGGCGGCCACCGCGATCTTCTCCACCACCTCGTCGGAGACGTGCGTCGTCCCGCCCGCCACCGCGTCCGGAGTCACCGACAGCTCCTGCGTCGCCTCGTCAGCCATGGTTTACCCGCCCACTCGTCCAGCCCCACGCTCGCCGTGGAGCGGTGCGAGCGTACTAGGCGGGCAGGTCCGCAGTGGACCGGTCAGGACCCGAGCTGGGCCAGCAGCTCGTCCGCTGCGGCGTACGGGTCGAGCGCGCCCTCGGCCACCTTGGCGGCGAGCGTCGACAGCTCCGTACCGTCGCGCAGTGAACCGATCCGGGCGCGGAGCGCGCCGAGCGCGATCGCCTCGATCTCGGCGGCGGCCCGCGTCTCCCGGCGGCGGCGCAGCTCGTCGTGCTGCTCCAGCCAGCCGCGGTGCTTGTCGATGGCGGCGGCGATGTCGTCGATTCCCTCGGCCCGTGCGGCGATCGCGCGGACCACCTGCGGACGCCACTCGCCGGGCCCGCGTTCACCGAGAGCGATCATGCCCTGGATGTCGCGGACCGTCGCGTCGGCGCCGTCCCGGTCGGCCTTGTTGACCACGAAGACGTCGGCGATCTCCAGGATGCCGGCCTTGACCGCCTGGATCGCGTCGCCCATGCCGGGGGCCAGCAGGACCAGGGTGGTGTCCGCGAGCGAGGCCACCTCGACCTCGGCCTGGCCGACCCCGACGGTCTCCACCAGCACCACGTCACAGCCGGCGCCCTCCAGCACCCGCACCGCCTGCGGGGTGGCCGCGGACAGCCCGCCGAGGTGGCCCCGGCTGGACATCGAGCGGATGTAGACCCCCGGGTCGGTGGCGTGGTCCTGCATCCGGACCCGGTCGCCCAGGATCGCGCCGCCGGTGAACGGGCTGGACGGGTCGATCGCCAGCACACCGACCCGGTGACCGCGCGCCCGCAGCGCCCGCACCAGCTCGTTGGTGGTGGTCGACTTGCCCACCCCCGGCGAGCCGGTCAGGCCCACCACCTGGGCCTGACCGGCGTACGGCGCGAGGGCCGCCGCCACCTGCGGCAGCACCTCGTCACCGGACTCGACCAGGGTGATCAGCCGGGCCACCGCGCGGGGGTCACCCGCGCGGGCCCGCTCCACCAGCATCGGTACGTCCCGGCTGCGGCGCACCGGCCCGGTGGCCGTCGCCGGGACGTGATCGACGGCGTCGCTCACTGTGGTCCCTTTGTTCACGGCTGCGAAGCTCGCAGCACCGACTCGCTCCGCGCGCTCACTGCTGGCTCTCGGCCCCAGCCGGCACGTGGATGATCAGTGCGTCACCCTGACCGCCACCGCCGCAGAGCGCGGCCGCGCCGGTGCCGCCACCCCGGCGCTTGAGCTCCAGCGCGAGGGTGAGCACCAGCCGGGCGCCGGACATGCCGATCGGGTGGCCCAGCGCGATCGCGCCGCCGTTGACGTTGACCTTGTCCGGGCTGACCCCGAGGTCGCGGGCCGACTGGATGCCGACCTGGGCGAACGCCTCGTTGATCTCGATCAGGTCCAGGTCGGCGACGCTCAGCCCGCCCTTCTTGAGGGCGTGCTGGATGGCGTTGGACGGCTGCGAGTGCAGCGAGTTGTCCGGCCCCGCCACGTTGCCGTGCGCGCCGATCTCGGCCAGCCAGGTCAGCCCCAGCTCCTTGGCCTTGGCCTTGCTCATCACGACCACGGCGGCGGCGCCGTCGGAGATCGGCGAGGAGCTGCCGGCGGTGATGGTGCCGTCCTTGGTGAACGCTGGGCGCAGCTTCGCCAGCGACTCGGCCGTGGTGTCGGGGCGGATGCCCTCGTCCTCGCTGATCACCAGCGGCTCGCCCTTGCGCTGCGGGATGACCACCGGGGCGATCTCGTCGGCGAAGTGGCCGTTCTTCTGCGCGGCGGCGGCCCGCTGGTGGCTGGTCGCGGCGAACGCGTCCTGCTCCTCGCGGGTGATGCCGTGCCGCACGCCGTGCTTCTCGGTGGACTCGCCCATCGCGCAGCAGTCCCAGGCGTCGGTCAGCCCGTCGAGCGCCATGTGGTCCTTGATCGTGACGTCGCCGTACTTGTAGCCGGAGCGCTGGCCGAGCAGCAGGTGCGGGGCGTTGGTCATCGACTCCATGCCGCCGGCCACCACGATGTCGAACTCACCGGCCCGGATGAGCTGGTCGGCCAGGGCGATCGCGTCCAGGCCGGAGAGGCAGACCTTGTTGATGGTCAGCGCCGGCACGGACATCGGGATGCCGGCCTCGACCGCCGCCTGCCGGGCCGGGATCTGCCCGGCGCCGGCCTGGAGCACCTGCCCCATGATCACGTACTGCACCTGGTCCGGAGCGACGCCGGCGCGCTCCAACGCCGCCTTGATCGCGACGCCGCCGAGCTTCGTCGCCGGGAGATCCTTGAGGTTGCCCAGCAGGCGCCCCATGGGGGTCCGCGCGCCGCTGATGATCACCGAAGCCATTGCCTGCCTCCGAGGGGGTGCCGACCTGTACGCCTTAACGATTGTTCGGTCAGACTAGCGCCATGGCTGAGAACTCCCCCGTCGAGCCCGCTGCCGACTATGTCACAGACATCGGCCTGCGCCGCATCGACCACGTCGGGGTCGCGGTCGCCGACCTCGACGCCGCGATCGACTTCTACCAGCGCACCTTCGGCATGCGGTGCGTGCACGTCGAGACCAACACCGAGCAGGGCGTACGCGAGGCGATGCTGGCCGTCGGCCCGACCACCGAGGGCGGCTGCGTGCAACTGCTCGCCCCGCTGACCCCGGAGTCGACCATCGCGAAGTTCCTGGACCGCAACGGGCCGGGCGTGCAGCAGGTGGCGTACACGGTGGCCGACATCGACGCCGCCTGCGCCGCGCTGCGCGAGCGGGGCGTACGGCTGCTCTACGAGAAGCCGAAGCGGGGCACCGCCGACTCCCGGATCAACTTCGTGCACCCGAAGGACGCCGGCGGCGTCCTGGTCGAGCTGGTCGAGCCGGCCGCCGACGCCCACTGACCGCCCGCCTCGCCTGTTCCGCACTGCCGTTTGCGGCGTGTCGCGGTGTCCCCGCCGTCGGACACCGCGACACGCCGCATCCGGGGCCGGCGGACCTCGCCGGCCCACCCAGGGAACGGGGCGGAGCGCGGGGGTGCGCGGTACGGGTGCGGCGCGGACACCTCCACGCACCGGCCAATGCAGTTTTTCACACAGGACTTCCGGCCCTAGCTACCGTTCAGTAACGTCCCGGCCCAACAAGGAGCGCGACCGGTGCCGGATGTGTCGATTGCCGACATGGCGGTCGGTCGCACCGGCGCCGACGATGGCAGCACCCCTGCCCCCCGGCGTGGGTGCGGACGAACGGGAGGTCACCGTGCAGGACATCCTCGAAGCGATCATGGCGGCGGAAGGCTCCGACCGACCGGAGCGCGAACTCGCCGGTCTCGCCGGACTGCCGGTACCGGAGACCTACCGCGGCGTGGTCGTCCGGGCCGAGGACACCCGGATGTTCGACGGGATGGCCACCCGCGACAAGGACCCGCGCAAGGCCCTGCACCTGCAGGAGGTGCCCACCCCGGAGCTCGGCCCGGGCGAGGCCCTGGTCGCGGTGATGGCCAGCGCCATCAACTACAACACGGTCTGGACCAGCATCTTCGAGCCGCTGCCGACCTTCAAGTTCCTCCAGCGCTACGGCCGGCTCTCCGAGCTGACCCGCCGGCACGACCTGCCGTACCACGTGGTGGGTTCGGACGCGGCGGGCGTGGTGCTGCGCACCGGTCCCGGCGTGACCAAGTGGAAGGCCGGCGACGAGGTCGTCGCGCACTGCCTCTCGGTGGAGCTGGAGGACGCGGCCGGCCACGACGACACCATGCTCGACCCGCAGCAGCGGATCTGGGGCTTCGAGACCAACTTCGGCGGCCTGGCCGAGCTGTGCGTGGTCAAGGCCAACCAGCTGATGCCCAAGCCGCGCCACCTGAGCTGGGAGGAGGCGGCCAGCCCCGGGCTGGTCAACTCGACCGCGTACCGGCAGTTGGTCTCGCACCACGGCGCCAACATGAAGCAGGGCGACGTGGTGTTGATCTGGGGCGCCTCCGGCGGCCTGGGCGGCTACGCCACCCAGATGGCGCTCAACGGCGGCGCGATCCCGGTCTGCGTGGTCTCCTCGCCGGAGAAGGCCGAGCTGTGCCGGAAGATGGGCGCCGAGCTGGTGATCGACCGCACCGCCGAGGGCTTCCGGTTCTGGAAGGACGAGCAGACCCAGGACCAGGACGAGTGGCGCCGCTTCGGCGAGCGGATCCGCGAGCTGACCGGCGGCGAGGACCCGGACATCGTCTTCGAGCACCCCGGCCGGGAGACCTTCGGCGCGAGCGTCTACGTCGCCAAGAAGGGCGGCACCATCGTCACCTGCGCCTCCACCAGCGGCTACCTGCACCAGTACGACAACCGCTACCTGTGGATGCACCTCAAGCGGATCGTCGGCAGCCACTTCGCCAACTACCGCGAGGCGTGGGAGGCCAACCGGTTGGTGTCGCTGGGCCTGATCCACCCGACGGTGTCGCGGACCTACCCGCTGGAGCAGACCGGCCAGGCGGCGTACGAGGTGCACCGCAACGCCCACCAGGGCAAGGTCGGCGTGCGCTGCCTCGCCCCCACCGACGGGCTGGGCGTCCGGGACACCGCGCTGCGCTCCCGGCACGAGGACGCGATCAACCGGTTCCGCGGCCACTGAGCCGTCCGGGTGATGCCGGCATGCCCATTGCGGTGAGGCGGCCATTGCCTTTCCACATGGGCGGCGCACCCCATTCGAGTGACGACGGACAAAGGGCCGCGGGCATCCCCCGCGGCCCTTTTCCCGCTCACTCGGCGTGACCTCGGCCCGCCCGGGACCTGCCAAGATCGCCGATTGGTCCGGTCTCCGCCGAGTGCGGAAGTTGACCATGTAATGAGGACACGAAAGCTCGGGACCGCTCTTGCGAACGACCCCGGGGGGTCTGCAAGTATGTCCCAATGCCCCAGCAGCAGTCCTCCCCTCTCGCGTTCTTCGATAACGCGAACTCGCAGCCAGATTTCACCGTCGGCCTGCGCGGATACAACACCCACCAGGTCGATGACTTCATCGGCCGGATGACCGCCGCGCTGACCCAGTCCGAGCAGGCCCGCGCCGAGGCCGAGCAGCGGATGAACGACGCCCAGCGTCGGCTCCGCCAGGCCGAGCAGCGCCAGAGCGCGCTTGAGCAGAAGCTCACCGACACCAGCAAGCAGCTCGAGGAGAACAGCCGGCCGACCCTCTCCGGCCTGGGCACTCGCGTCGAGCAGATCCTGCGGCTGGCCGAGGAGCAGGCCAACGACCACCGCAACGAGGCCAAGCGCGAGTCGGAGGGCATCCTCTCCGCGGCCCGCTTGGAGGCCCGGGAGATCACCGACAAGGCGCGCGCCGAGGCGGCGGCGATGAAGGCCACCGCCGAGCGGGAGGCCGGCAACGTCCGCACCACCGCCGAGCGCGAGGCCGCCGAGGTCCGCGTGCAGGCCCGCCGCGAGGCCGACACCCTGCGCGCCGACGCCGACCGGGAGACCAAGCAGCTGCGTACGGTCACCGCGCACGAGGTGGCCGAGCTGAAGTCCACGGTCGAGCGGGAGGTCGCCACCCTGCGCGCCACCGCCGAGCGGGAGATCACCCAGCAGCGGGCCAAGGCCGCGCGCGAGGCCGAGGAGAAGCGGGCCGAGGCGACCAAGCTGCTCACCGACGCCCGCGACAAGCGGGACAAGGACCTCCAGGCCCTGGAGCTGCAGCTCGCCGAGCGCCGCGAGAAGGCCGAGCGCGAGGAGTCCGAGCGGCACGCCGCGCAGGTCGCGCAGACCCAGAAGCTGGTCGGCGAGGCCGAGCAGCGGGCCCGCGCCGCCCAGGAGCGCGCCAAGGAGATCGAGCAGCGCGCCGAGGCCCGCCGGGTCGAGTCGGAGCGCACCGCCAACGAGACCGTCGACAAGGCCAAGGCGCTGGCCGAGAAGACCCTCAACGAGGCCAAGGCCGAGGCGAACCGGCTGCTCACCGAGGCGCGCACCGAGGCGGAGCTGACCACCCAGGCGGCCCGCCGCGAGGTCGAGGACCTCACCCGCCAGAAGGACGCCGTCACCTCCCAGCTCGGCCAGATGCTCTCCGGCCTGGCCGGCATCGTGCCGGGTGTGCCGGCGCAGCAGCCGGCCGCCGCGCCGGCGAAGCCGGAGGCCGCCAAGGCCGCCGGCACCGAGCAGCGGGCGACCGCGGAGACGGCCAGCTGACCCACCGCACCGTCGGGGCATGAGTTCACGGCGCGGGGTGACACCGGGTGACCGGTGGCACCCCGCGCCGTATGCGTTTCCCAACCCCTGATACGGCCGGTCCGACCGTGATGAAGTAGGTCGCAACAGGGGCGTCCGTATCGCCCCAGCAGGACCGGATGCGTGTGAGGATGGGGGTATGTCGCACGGCGAGGAACTGTTCGCTCTCGGCGGGGACGTGACCACGGAGCCCAGCTTCGAGTCCGCCCTGCGGGGGTACGAGAAACGACAGGTCGACCGGTACGTCGCTCGTGCGGAGCACGAGATCGCGACACTGACGGCCGAGCGGGAACAGGCGTACACCCAGATCCACAAGCTGGCCGGGCAGGTCGAGCATCTCCAGCGGGACCTGGCCCAGGTGCGCAAGCAGATCGGCGTGGTGGACCGCGCCTCGTTCAAGCACCTGGGGCCCCGGGTCGAACAGATCCTCGCCCTCGCCGAGGAGCAGGCGGACGCCATCCTGAGCGCCGCCAACGATGAGATCGAGGCCCGTCGCGCCGCCGCCGAGCACATCATCGACGAGGCCCGCGAGCAGGCCGCCCAGGCACTCAAGGACTTCGAGATCGCGTTGGCGGCGCGGCGCGCCGAGGAGGAGCGGCACACCGCCGCCCGCAAGGCCGAGGCGTCGGCCGCGCTCAAGAGCGCCAAGGAGGACGCGGCCCGGCTGCGGGCCACGGCCCAGGACGAGTCGAATCGGCTGCGCGCCACCGCCCAGGACGAGTCGACCCGGCTGCGCGCCGCCGCCCAGGAGGCGCTGACGAAGGCGCAGCAGGAGGCCACCCAGCTCCGCGACACGGCCAAGGAGATCCACAGCCGGGCCCAGCAGGAGGCCACCAAGCTGCGCGAGACGGCCAAAGAGGCGCTGGCGAAGGCGCAGCAGGAGGCCACCGAGCTGCGCGAGGCGGCCAAGGAGGTGCACGCCAAGGCCCAGCAGGAGGCCAAGCGGCTCACCGAGTCGGCGGCCGAGGCCGGGCGGGCCACCCACGCCAAGGCCCTCCAGGAGGCGAAGCGGATCACCGACGACGCCGAGGAGGCCGCGAAGGGCACCCGGGGCCGGGCCCGGCAGGAGGCGCACCGGCTGACCACGGAGGCCGCGGAGACGGCCAAGCGCAGCCGCGCCGAGACCGAGGCGTACGTGCAGCGGATGCGCAGCGAGACCGAGGCGTACGTGCAGCACGCCCGCGCTCAGACGCAGCAGGAGCTGGGCGCCTGGCGAGCGGGCGTGGAGAAGGAGGTCAACGGCCAGCGGGAGGCCGCCGACCGGGAGCTGGCGCAGCGTCGCGCCGCCATCGAGCAGGAGTACGCCAAGCGCCGCGACGAGCTGGAGAAGCAGCACAAGACCCGCCACGACCAGCTGGAGCGGGAGTGGACGGCGCGCCGCGACGAGATCGAGCAGGGCGCCGCCGAGGTCCGTCGGTCCGCCGAGGTCGACGCGCTCACCATGCGCCGCCGGGCCGAGGAGGAGGCCACCACGCTGCTCCAGCGGGCCGAGACCGAGTCGGCCGACAAGCGCCGCAAGGCCGACGAGCACGTCGCGGCGTCCCGCCGGCAGTTCGAGGAGTACGCCGCGACCACCCAGCAGCACCTGGCCACCACCCAGCAGCACCTGGCCGCGACGCAGCAGGAGGCGGCGGCGGGCCGGCAGCAGCTCGCCGAGGTGATGTTGGAGATCGCGCGGGCCCAGCAGCAGCTCGCCGACCTGCGTCAGGAGACCTGGCAGGCGCGGCAGGAGTCCGACGAGCTCCAGCGGCAGATCACCGAACTCCAGCTCCGGAAGGTCACCGGGACGGCGGCCGTACCGACGACGGACGGTGCCGCTCCGGCGCTCGCCGGCGTCACTCCGAGCACCGACGGCGCGAAGCCCACCGGCGACGGCGCGAAGCCCAAGGCCGACGCCGTGAAGGCCATCGCCGACGGCGCGCGAGTCACCGGCGACGGCGCGAAGACCGCGCCGGCCACCGACGGGGCCAGGCCGAAGGCCGAGCCGGTCGCCGGCACGGACGGGGCGAAGCCCAAGGCGCGCCCGGTGGCCGAGCCGGTGACCACCGTGGACGGTGGCACGGCCAGCGCCGGTGTCGACGGGGAGCCGACGGTGGCCGCGGTGCCCGGTACGGGCGGCCGCGAGGCCACCCCGACCAAGATCACCAGCACCGGCGAGAACGGCAAGCGGCCGACCAAGCCGACCACCGACGAGCGCGGCGCCAAGCCGAGCAAGGTCACCGCCGAGTCGGAGTGACCGGGGCCGTTCCGGCGCCGCGAGCGCCGGAACGGCCGCCCGGCTGAGCTGGGCCAGGACTCGCCCTGTCCCGTGCGGTATCCGGCCGTCCGCCTCGCCATCAGGCCGGACCGGATCGCCCTGCGTCCTGAGCCTGTCCCGGGTCCTGAACCGCCTCGACCCGGCCCACGATCGTCCCGATCCACGGCCGTCCCAGCCCCGCCACAATCGCCACCCACGATGGTCCCGACCCGCGACCGTCCCAGCCCCGCCACAATCGCCACCCACGATGGTCCCGACCCACGAGCGTCCCAGCCCGCCACCGTCGCGGCTCACGACGTCCCGACCCACAGCCGTCCCAGCCCGCCAGGGTCGCGGCCCACGACGGTCCCACCCCGCTGCGGTCCCGACCCCGCCAGCATCCTGGCGACCCGGCCCGACGACACCCCTCCGCCACACGCTTTGCTCTGCTGCGGTCCAGGCAACAGCGAGAGTGCTCCCAGTGTTGCCGGCTGGGCAGCAGAGCAAAGGAGGCGATGGGACCGCGGTGCCCGGCGCGGTGCGACTCTCCAGGTGAAATGACGGACCGCGGTCGGCAACGCAGCCGGCCGGGACGGACCGCCCGGGCGGAATGTTGTCCAGCCGAGGCCCGGTCGGCGGAGCGTGGCTGGTCCGACAGGCCTGGCGGGCGGCCGGACAATGCGGGCGGGGCTGGCTCGGGCACCTGCCGGCCACTACCCTCCGGGCAGGGGGCCGGCCCGGGGCTCGGGCCGGACGGTCCGACAGGGTCCGGCGTACCGCCGGGGCACGATCCGGGGAGGTCGAGTGGGACAGGACGAACCGGTGGAGGGCGAATTTCGGGACGACGCCGGCACCCGACCCACCACGCCCGGCGGGCGACGCACCCAGCGCGACGGAGAGCACCCGTCGACCGACGGGGACCCGACGGACTTCGAGCCCACCGGGGAACGGCCCGCGGCCGGCGCGCACGCGGCCACGTCGACCGACGCCGACCCGACGGAGTTCGAGCCGGCCGCTCCGGTGGCGACCCCCTCCGGGCGCTACGGCCAGCCGGGGCGGCCGCTGCGGCGGAGCAGCTTCCTGGTCGGCTTCACCGGTGCGCTCGGCGTGCTGCTGGCGTACACGCTCTATCTGGGCGTTCGCAACGCCGGCGGCATCCTCGTCCTGGTGGTCATCGCGCTCTTCCTGGCGGTCGGGCTCAACCCGGCGGTGGTCCGGTTGCGCTCCTGGGGAGTGCCGCACGGTCTCGCGGTGACGACGGTGGTGCTCACCCTGCTACTGCTGATCGCCGGCGGCCTGGTGGCGCTCGTGCCGCCGGTGGTGACGCAGACCGGGGAGTTCGTCGACCAGATCCCCAGCTACGTCGAGGAGTTGCGGCGCAACCCCACGGCCAACGAACTGGTGGAACGGTACGACGTGATGGAGCGCGTGCAGTCGGCGGCGAACGCCGACACCGTGGGCCGGGCACTCGGCGGTGTGCTCGGCGGCGCCCAGCTCATCTTCGGCACCCTGCTCCGGGCGCTCACCGTGCTGGTGCTGACCATCTACTTCCTGGCCTACTTCGACAAGCTGCGCGCCCTGGCGTACGGGCTGGTCCCCCGCTCGCGGCGGCAGCGGGTCAGCCTGATCGGCGACGCGATCCTGACCAAGGTCGGGGCGTACATGGTGGGCGCGCTGAGCATCGCCGTGCTGGCCGGCGTGAGCACGTTCGTCTTCGCGCTGGTCGTCGGGCTGCCGTACCCCTTCGCGCTGGCCGTGGTCGTCGCCGTGACCGACCTGATCCCGCAGATCGGCGCCACCCTCGGCGCGGTGATCGTCGCCCTGGTCGGGTTCGCCACCGGGCTGCCGACCGGGATCGCCTGCGTGGCCTTCTTCCTGGTCTACCAGCAGGTGGAGAACTACCTGATCTACCCGAAGGTGATGCGGCGGTCGGTGGAGGTCAACGAGGTGGCCGCCCTGCTCGCCGCGCTGCTCGGGGTGGCGCTGATCGGCGTGGTCGGCGCCCTGATCGCCATCCCGACGGTGGCGGCGCTCCAGCTCATCCTGCGCGAGGTGGTGCTGCCCCGGCAGGAGGCCCGCTGACCCTCAGTCCCGCGCCGGTCCCGGGACGGGCGTATCGGCGAAGGAGGCCACCGTACGGTCGGCGTACGCGCTGACGTCGCCGGTCTCCATCGGGCCGTCCCAGGTGGTGGGCAGCGGCAGCGGCACGGCCGGGTTGACCCGCCGGACGATCTCGTCCAGCACCGTCTCGGCGTCGCCCACCCAGAGGTGCTTCGCGCCGGGCACCCCGACCACCTCGGCCTGCGGCACCGCCGCGAAGCGCTCCCGCGCCTCGTCCGGCCGCAGGTAGTCGTCGAACTCGGGCACCAGCGCGGTGAGCGGGGTGCCCGCCTCGGCCCAGGCCGCGAGATCCGCCGGCTCGGAGAAGCGCAGCGGCGGGGAGAGCAGGATGGCGCCGGCCACCGCCGGGTCGCAGCCGTGCTTCAGGGCCAGGTCGGTGCCGAACGACCAGCCCACCAGCCAGATGTTCGGCAGTTCGTGGAACTCGGCGTACTCGATCGCGGCGGCGACGTCGAACCGCTCCCCCACCGCGGCGTCGAAGGTGCCCTCGCTGGTGCCGCGGACGCTGCTGGTGCCCCGGGTGTTGAACCGGAGCACGGCCAGGTCGGCCAGGGCCGGCAGCCGCCAGGCCGCCTTGCGGAAGACGTGGCTGTCCATCATCCCGCCGTGGGTGGGCAGCGGGTGCAGGCAGACCAGGGTGGCCACCGGCTCCCGGTCGACCGGTCGGGCCAGCTCACCGACCAGGCGCAGGCCGTCGGCGGTGTGCAGCTCGATGTCCTCCCGGTGGCCGGGCAGGATCGACGACGCGCGGATCGGTGTGCTCACCGCTCAAGTCTGGCGCGACTTCACCGCCGCCGCCCGCCCGGGCGGAAACAGGGTGATCCAGATCGCTCAGCCGTACTTCGGCGCGCTGCGCCCGCGCTGGATCGCCGGGCCGCGCCGGTCCCGGGCCCGCCAGCAGCCGCTGTGCCAGTGCCGGCGGTCGGTGAGGTCACCCGTCCCGTCCGCCGGCCACGCCACCAGGTGCGCCACCCCGGGGCGGATCTCCTGGTCACAGCCGGGGCAGCGGTACGTCTTGGTGGACGCCCCGCCGCCGATCCCGCGTACCTGCCACTCGCCGTCGCGCCACTGCTGCACCGAGGCGACGCCCTGGCGGACGCGGTCGGGCTCCAGGTGGGCGGCGTCGTCCCGGCGGGGACGATTGCGACGGGGGCTCACGTACCCAAGGTTACGGTCAGTCCCCGCCGATCGGCTCGCCAAGGTCATTGGCCACGGGGATGCGGTCAGCGACGGGTGTGGTCGCGGAAGCCCCGGCCGCTCTTGCGGCCCAGGTAGCCGGCGGTGACCAGGTGCTCCAGCAGCGGCGCGGGGGCGAAGCCCGGCTCGCGCAGCTCCAGGTAGAGCTCCCGCTGGATGGCCAGCGACACGTCCAGCCCGACCACGTCGAGCAGCTCGAACGGGCCCATCGGGTAGCCGCAGCCGAGCTTCATCGCGTAGTCGATGTCGTCGGCGGTGGAGTAGCTGGCCTCCAGCATCTTCACCGCGTCGTTCAGGTACGGGAAGAGCAGCGCGTTGACGATGAACCCAGAGCGGTCGCCGCAGACCACACCGGTCTTGCCCAGCGTCGCGCAGACCGCCTTCGCGGTGGTGGTGGTCTCCGCCGAGGTGCGGATGGTCTGCACCACCTCGATCAGCGGCATGATCGGCGCCGGGTTGAAGAAGTGCAGCCCCACCACGTCGGCCGGGCGCTGGGTGGCCATCGCCACGTCGATCACCGGCAGCGAGGAGGTGGTGGTGGCGAGCACGACGCCCGGCTTGCAGATCTCGTCGAGGCTGGCGAAGAGGGCCTTCTTGACGCTCAGCTCCTCGACCACGGCCTCGACCACCAGGTCGACGTCGGCCAGGTGCTCCAGCGTGGCGGACCAGTTGATCCGGCCCAGCGCCGCGTCCCGGTCGGCCTCGCTCAGCTTGCCGCGCACCACGCCCTTGTTGAGCGAGGTCTTGACGGACTCGAAGACCTTGGCGGACTTCTCCGCGCCCCGGGTGACCGAGACGACCTCGTAGCCGGCCTTGGCGAAGACCTCGATGATGCCGGTGGCCATCGTCCCGGAGCCGACCACGCCGACCTTGGCGATCCCCCGGGCGCCGTCGGCGAGTGCCGACTCCGACGCCACGGGCGTCTGCTCGTCGGGTACGACCACCGGGGAGCCCGCCCGCTCGTAGGTGTAGAAGCCCCGGCCGGACTTGCGGCCGAGCAGACCCGCGGTGACCATCTGCTTGATCAGTGGCACCGGCGCGTGCCGGCGGTCGCGACCGCCCCGCCGGTACATGGTGTCCAGGATCTCGTACGCGGTGTCCAGGCCGATCAGGTCCATCAGCGCGAGCGGGCCCATCGGCAGGCCGCAGCCGAGCTTCATCGCGGCGTCGATGTCCTCGCGGGTGGCGTACCGCGACTCGAACATGCTGACGGCGTGGTTGAGGTAGCCGAAGAGCAGCGCGTTGGCGATGAAGCCGGCCCGGTCGTTGATGGTGACGTCGACCTTGCCGAGCCGCTCGCAGAGCGCCTCGACGTCGGCGACCACCTCGGCGGAGGTGACCACCGTGCGGACCACCTCGACCAGCTTCATCACCGGGGCGGGGTTGAAGAAGTGGATGCCGATCACCTGGTTGGGCCGGGTGGTGGCGACCGAGATCTCGGTGACGCTCAGCGACGAGGTGTTGGTGGCCAGGATCGCCTCGGGCTTGCAGACCCGGTCCAGCTCGGCGAAGATCCGCTGCTTCAGGTCGAGGTGCTCGGGGACGGCCTCGATCACCAGGTCCACCGAGTGCAGCGCGTCCAGCCCGACCTGGAAGTTCACCCGGGACAGCAGGGCGTCCCGGTCGGCCTCGGCGAGCTTGCCCTTGGCGACGGCCCGGTCGGTGGAGCCGGTGAGGGTGACCCGGCCGCGCTCCAGGGCGGCCGCGGAGATCTCCACCGCGACGACGTCGATGCCGTTGCGGGCGAACACCTCGACGATGCCGGCACCCATGGTGCCCAGACCCACCACACCCACACTGGTGAACTCGCGCGCCACGACCGGCCTCCCCTGGCTCCGCACCCCGCCGACTTGAACGGCGACTAAGGTTATGCGCCGGAGTCTGCCACGCGACGCTGCGATGTCGAGACGCCGTGGGATATTTCACGCACCGGGTCAGTTCGTCGCCGGCACCCCCGTCAGCGCCAACAGCTCGGCCACGAACTCGGCCGGTCGTTCCACGTGCGGGCTGTGCCCGCAGCCGGGAAGCACCACCTCCCGGTAGGTGCCGCCGGCCGCGGCGTACCGGTCCAGCACCGCCCGGGTCTGCCCGACCATCGGCTGGGGCGGGCACGCCTGCTCCCCCGGCCAGCCCGGCACCATCCCCAGCGACCCCAGGTACGCCAGGTCGAACAGCGAGGTGTCCGAGACGATCACGTCGGCGTCGCCGCGTACCCAGGCGACGGGCGGCTTGACCTCGACGGCGACCAGCTCGTCGGCGAGCCGGAAGTGGGCCGGGGCGAGCGCGTTGAGCACGCCCCGCGACCCGGGCGCGGTGCCGGGCCAGTGCGGCGAGGTGCCGGCCGTGCCGGGGTAGTTGTCGTCGCCGGTGGCGGTGGAGAGCAGGCTGTCCAGCAGCAGCTCCTCGTCCTCGCCCAGCGAGGCCGGGTCGGCGACGTAGGTCGTCCGCAGCACGCTGCGCGGGCTGGTCGGGGCGTCGGCGCTCCGGTCGCCGGCGGCGAGCCTGGCCACGAAGTCCGGGTTCACCGAGCCGGCGCCGGTGCCGGCGAAGTCCGGCGTGGTCGGGGTGCCGTCGAGGTCGCGGGTGCCACCGAAGCCGTACGGCGACACCGGGGCCTCCAGCAGCAGGGCGGCCACCCGGTCCGGGTGGTCGACCAGCAGCCGCATCGCCACCCCGCCGCCGAGGGAGTGCCCGACCACCACCGGACGCGCGCCGGCGGCGAAGAGACCCGGCTCGTCGAGCAGGGCGGCCACGTCGTCGGCGAAGTCGGCCAGTCCCCGGGTCGCGTCCACCGGGGCGGTCTCGGTGTCGCCGTACCCGCGCAGGTCGGGCGCGACGACCCGGAGCGTCGCGGGCAGCCGGCGGACCAGCGGCTCCCAGAACGCCGAGGAGGAGCCGTTGCCGTGCACCAGCAGCACCGGCACGCCGTCCGGCGGCCCGGCCACCCGTACCCGCTGGGTGATGCCGTTCGCCGTCACGGTCCGCTGCTCGATCTCCATCCGCGGCATGCTGCCACGGCGGCGTCCCCCGGTCCATGGGCCGGCCGCCCACGATCCGGCGCGGCCGGATGTGCCGCGCCCCGCACGACGACCGGGGTGCGGCACGGTCTCCGGAGGTCAGCGACGCGGCGGCAGGTCAGGTGGCGCCGTCGGTCCCGGCCGCCGACCCGACCGGCTCGCCGCCGGCAGCCCAGGCGTCGGTCGGCGCGGTGGCGGCGGCCAGCGGCAGCGGCAGGGTCGGCCGGTGGTCCCGGCGGACCGGGCCCCCGCCGGCGAAGCGCAGCCCCACCGGATCGGTGGTGGCCAGGCCCGGGTCGAAGAAGCGCAGTTCGGTACGGCCGAGCCGGACCACGTCACCGTCGCAGAGCAGCTCCGGGCCGGTGATCCGCCGGTCGTTGAGCCAGGTGCCGTTGGTGGAGCCCAGGTCTACCAGGACGGCGCCGGCGTCGGTCAGCCGCACCTCGGCGTGCCGCCGGCTCAGGTGCGCGTCGGTCACCACGATGTCGGCGGTCGGCGCGCGGCCGATCACCTGCGGCCGTGGGCTCAGCCGGAAGCTGGCCCCACGCATCGCCCCGCCCGCCACCGTCAGCAACGGCACCAGTTCCGGATGATCCTCCATGGACAGTCAGCTCCCCACCCACCGTCGCCCCGCGTCAGCGTGCCAGTTCCCCCCGCCCACCTCACCCCCCGCGCGGACACCTCCGCGACCCCGGCCGGACAACTACCGCTAACCGATTCGGGCGGCGGCGGCACGGGTCGACGTCGCCCACCGTCGGTGGGTGACGCGCGGCAAGCCGATCCGGGACGGGGTGCCGGGGACCTCCGGTCACCCCTACCGGTGGGTAATCTCCGGGTCTAGACTTCCGCCATGACGGCTGTGCATGTCCCCGGCACCCCGGTCATCGAGGGCGATCGGCTGGTCTCGACGAGCCCCGCGACGGGCGCCGAAGCCGGCCGCTTCCCCGTGGCCACCCCCGACGACGTCGCCCACGCGGTCGAGCGGGCCCGGGCCGCCGGCGAGTGGTGGGCCGGTCTGGGCTTCACCGGGCGCCGGGAGCGGCTGCTGCGCTGGCGCGGCCTGCTCGCCCGGCGGATCGAGGAGCTGGCGGAGCTGGTCCACGTCGAGGGCGGCAAGCCGGTCGCCGACGCCATCGTCGAGATCCTCACCGCGATCGAGCACATCGACTGGGCCGCCCGCAACGCCCGCCGGGTGCTGGGGCCACGTCGGGTCCGCTCGCGGCTGATCCTGGCCGAGTTCTCCGGTCACCTCGAATACCAGCCGTACGGGGTGGTCGGGGTGATCGGCCCGTGGAACTACCCGGTCTTCACCCCGATCGGCTCCACCGCGTACGCCCTCGCCGCCGGCAACGCCGTCGTGCTCAAGCCCAGCGAGTACACCCCGGCCGTGGGGCAGTGGCTGGTGGACGCCTTCGCCGAGGTGGTGCCGGAGCAGCCGGTGCTGACCGCGGTGCACGGTCTCGGCGACGTCGGCGCGGCGCTGTGCCGCTCGGGCGTGGGCAAGCTGGCCTTCACCGGCTCGACCGCCACCGCCAAGAAGGTGATGGCCGCCTGCGCCGAGTCGCTGACCCCGGTGCTGCTGGAGGCCGGCGGCAAGGACGCGATGATCGTGGACGCGGACGCCGACCTGGACGCCGCCGCCGAGGCGTGCGTCTGGGGCGCGCTGACCAACGCGGGCCAGACCTGCATCGGCATCGAGCGGGTCTACGCCGTCGAGCCGGTCTACGACGCCTTCGTCGACAAGGTGGTCGCCCGCGCCGGCCGGCTGACCGTGGGCGCGGAGGGCGCCGACATCGGCCCGATCACCATGCCCAGCCAGCTCGACGTGATCCGGCGGCACATCGACGACGCCGTCGCCGCCGGCGGCCGCGCCGTGCTCGGCGGGCCGGGCGCGGTCCAGCCGCCGTACGTGCACCCGACGGTGCTGGTGGACGTCCCCGAGACCTCGGCCGCCGTCCGCGAGGAGACCTTCGGCCCGACGCTGACGATCAGCCGGGTGAGCGACGCCGACGAGGCCGTACGCCGGGCCAACGCGCTGTCGTACGGCCTGGGGGGTTCGGTCTTCGGCCGCAAGCGGGCCGTGGCGATCGCCCGGCGGCTGCGCTCGGGCATGGCCTCGGTCAACTCGGCGCTCACCTTCGCCGGCATGTCCACGCTGCCGTTCGGCGGCGTGGGTGACTCCGGCTTCGGGCGGATCCACGGCGAGGACGGGCTGCGCGAGTTCGGCCGGGCCAAGTCGATCACCCGACGGCGGGCCCGGTCGCTGCTGCCGTCGATGACCTTCGAGCGGACCCCCGCCGACGTGGCGCGCCTGGTCAAGGCCGCCAAGGTGATGTACGGCCGGCGCTGAGCGGGCGGCCGGTCAGAAGAGGGTCAGCTCGTCGCGCTCGATGCCGCGCAGCTTGTCGTAGTCGACCACCACGCACCGGATCCCCCGGTCGGTGGCGAGCACGCGGGCCTGCGGCTTGATCTCCTGCGCGGCGAAGACGCCGGAGACCGGGGCGAGCAGCGGGTCGCGGTTCATCAGCTCCAGGTAGCGGGTGAGCTGCTCCACGCCGTCGATCTCGCCGCGCCGCTTCACCTCCACGGCCACCGCGCCGGAGTTGGCGTCCCGGCAGAGCAGGTCGACCGGGCCGATGGCGGTCATGTACTCGCGCCGGACCAGGGTGAAGCCCTCGCCGAGGGTCTCCGGATTGGCTGCGAGCAGCTCCTGCAGGTGCGCCTCGACGCCGTCCTTGCGCAGACCCGGGTCGACACCCAGCTCGTACGAGGTGTCCTGGAAGATCTCCTCCAGGGTGATCCGCAGCTCCTCGCCGGCCTTGTTGACCACCCGCCAGACGCCCGGGGCCTCCTCGAGCCGGCAGGGCGGGCTCATCCAGTTCAGCGGCTTGTACGCCCGGTCGTCGGCGTGGATCGACACGGAGCCGTCCGCCTTGACCATCAGCAGCCGCGTGGCCAGCGGCAGGTGAGCCGAGAGCCGTCCGACATAGTCCACCGAGCACTTCGCAATCACCAGCCGCACCCGACGAGGGTAGCCGAGTACCGGGCCGTCGCCACCGAGCGGACCTGGCGCGCCGGTGCGATGCTGATTTCGTGTTCGAAGTTCTCACGGGTACCGGCCTGGCCGCATCGGCCGGCCTGAACGCCTACATCCCCCTGATCATCATGGGACTGCTGGCCCGTTACACCGACCTGATCGAGCTGCCGAGCGGCTGGCAGTGGCTGGGCAACGGCTGGGTCGTACTGATCCTGGCGGTGCTGCTCGCCGTCGAGGTCGTCGCCGACAAGGTGCCCGTGGTCGACCACGTCAACGACCTCGTGCAGACCGTCGTCCGCCCGACCGCAGGCGGCCTGGCCTTCGGTGCCGGCGCCAGCTCGGAGACCGTGACGGTCAGCGACCCCGGGAGCTTCTTCTCGTCCCACCAGTGGGTGCCGGTGGTGACCGGCGTCGTCATCGCGCTCGGCGTGCACCTGCTGAAGTCGGCCGCCCGGCCGGTCGTCAACGCCACCACCGCGGGCTTCGGCGCGCCGGTGGCCAGCACCGCCGAGGACGCGACCAGCGTGGTCATGTCCCTGGTGGCGATCGTCCTGCCGGTGCTGGTGCTGGCCTTCCTGCTGGGGCTGGTGGCCTTCCTCTTCTGGTTCCTGCGACGCCGCTCCGACCGCCGCCGGGAACGCCAGGCGGCCCGCGCGGCCGGCTTCCGCGTCTGACCCCGGGTACGCCCCCAATCCCCGGGCGGATACGCCGCTGGCCGGCACCCCGCTCGGGGGTGCCGGCCAGCGTGTCGTTCACGTGTCAGTTGTTCCAGTGCTTGGCGACCAGGTCGGCGGCCTGCTTCTCCCACTGCGCGTAGTGGTCCGGGTAGGCCGAGACCTGCACGGTCTGCGCGGCCTTGGTCAGCGGCATGTCCTGCCAGCCGTCGACCTGCTTCAGACCCTTCAGGAACGCCATCGTCGAGTACTCGGGGTCGGTGATCTGCTCGACGGTGCCCCAACCCGAGGACGGGCGCTGCTGGAACAGGCCCTGCGAGTCGTGGTCGTTGCGCTCACCCAGGTGACCCAGGTTCTCCAACTTCGACTCCTGCAGCGCGGTCGCGATCGCCACCACGGCGGCCCGCTCGTCCATACCCGACTTCTTCGTCGCCGCGATGATCGCCTTCACGTTCTCGGTCTGCTCGCTGCCCAGGTCGATGCGCGACTGCTTGCCCTGCACACCGTGCGGGATCAGCTTGCCCTTGTCCACACCCGGCTTGTCGGCCTGCACCACGGCAACCGACTTCGCCTCAGCGGCCGGGGTGGCGTGGGCCTCGGTGACCGGGCCGGCGAAGACGCCACCGGCGAAAGCCAGACCAGCAATACCGAGAACGCTCTTACGCAGAATGGTGGTGTTCATCAGAGTGGCTCCATTCGGGGGTCGGCACCCAGGCCCGACGGGGGTCGAGCGGGCGCAAGCACCACGACGGCGCTCAAAAGATCAGGGGAAAGTCTCGTCCCGGCTGGCTTCGCGAGCGGGGGGCTCACGGCGCCGGGTCCAGGTGTAACGACCGGCGGCCCACCATCATTCCGGCGGCCCGCATCCCGGGGCCGGCCACGTGATCGGGCCAGGCCGGCGGGGGTGCTGCTGCGATCGTCCAGGTGATGTAACGACACCGGCCAGGCCACCATTCCACCGCCAGCATGCCCCCGGTCACGGGACGGCCCGGACCAGCTATCCCAGACCGGACATCTGGCACCTCCCAGCGCGCCCTGCAATCGGACATCCGGCACGCCGATGCCAACTCGGGGCCGGTCATCCAGGCAACGCCGAGCCGTGCCGGAACCGGACAGTCGCGCCGACTGGTCCCCAAACCGCCACGCGCGTGTCTCGTCGGCACGGCCGTCACCGAATGAGCGTGATACCTCACCGTCATATTGATGCCTCTGAGGTATCACGCTCGTGGTGGTGTCATCCCCCGACTGGCGCGACCGGATCGGCACGACAGGAGCGGGCGCGACCGAAACCGGCGCGACCGGCGCAACGCAGGACCGAGGAAGCCCTGGTCCCGGCCCTCGGGCCCCGCTTCAACCGGCAGGTACCGAAGTCGCGGTGAGAAGGCCAGGACCGGGAGAGGAACGCCCCGCCGACGCTACTTTCCGTGCGGGTCGGCGGCGTTCAGCGTCTCGACCACCTGGTCGTAGTCGCCGCGCGCCTCGCCGTACCGGAGGAACTTGACCCGCTCGACCTGGATCTCCTTCGCCTCCGGCTGCGCCTCCAGCAGCCCGAGCACCTCCGCCACGAACTCGTCCAGCGGCACCGCGAACTCGCTGTGCTCCTGCCCGGGCAGCAGCGAGGTACGCACGGCCGGCGGTTCGAGCTCCACGACCTTCACGGTCGTGTCAGCGAGCTGCAGCCGGATCGACTCGCTGAGCATGTGGATCGCGGCCTTCGACGCGTTGTAGCTCGGGGTGACCTTGAGCGGCGCGAACGCGAGGCCCGACGAGACTGTCATGATCGTGGCGTCCGGCTGCGCCCGCAGGTGCTCGATGAACGCGGCGATGAGCCGGATCGGGCCGAGCACGTTGGTGTTCACCACGGCCTCGGCGGAGGCGAGGAACGTCTCGGGCTGGTGCCAGTCCTCGACGCGCATGATGCCGGCCATGGTGACGAGGACGTTGAGGTCCGGGTGCCTCGCCAGCACCTCCCGCGCGGCCGACGCGATGCTCACCGGGTCCGCCGTGTCGATCGTGACCGTGTCGATGCCCCGGTGCTCGGCGGCGATCTCCTTCAGCAGATCGGTGCGGCGGCCGCCGACGATGACGGTGTTCCCCCTGGCCTGCAGTTCGAGGGCGAGGGCGAGGCCGATCCCGCTGGTGGAGCCGGGAATGAAGACGGTGTTTCCGGAGATGTTCATGCACCCACCTTCGCCGGTCCGCCGGGGTGGATGAAGAGAGCGCTCATCGGGGGATCGGCAATCCCTGGTTCGTCCCGGCGGCAGGCGGATACTCGGATCATGGACCGTGCAGCCCTGGCCGACTTCCTCCGCCGCCGCCGGGAGGCGCTGCAGCCCGGGGACGTCGGGCTGGCAGCCGGCGCGCGGCGGCGCGCGCCGGGCCTGCGGCGCGAGGAGGTGGCCGCCCTGGCCGCCATGTCGACCGACTACTACACCCGGCTGGAGCAGCAGCGCGGCCCGCAGCCGAGCCCGCAGATGCTCGCCGCGCTGGCCCGGGCGCTGCGGCTGACGACCGGTGAGCGCGACTACCTGTTCCGGGTGGCGGGGCACAACGCCCCGGCGCGGGTGACGACGGCGACGCACGTCGCCCCGGCGCTGCTGCGCGTGCTGGACCGGCTCGACGACACCCCGGCGCTCATCCTGTCCAACCTCGGCGAGGTCCTCGTGCAGAACCGGATGGCCGAAGCCCTGTTCGGGGACCGGTCGGGCCACACGGGCCTCGCCCGCAGCGAGATCTACCGGTGGTTCACCGACCCCGCCGAGCGGCTGCGCTACCCGGAGGACGACCGCCCCCGGCAGAGCCGCGCCCAGGTGGCCAACCTGCGCGCCGCGTACGGGTCGATGGGCCCGCGGTCGCGCGCCGGTGAGCTGGTGCGGGCGCTGCAGAAGGCGAGCCCGGAGTTCGCCGAGCTGTGGGAACGGCACGAGGTCGCGCAGCGCTTCGCCGACCACAAGACGCTCATCCACCCCGAACTCGGCGCGATCGAGCTGGACTGCCAGGTCCTGTTCACCGAGGACCGGTCCCAGGCGCTGCTCGTGCTCACCGCGCCACCGCGCAGCGAGGGTGACGAGAAGCTGCGGCTGCTCGCCGTGCTGGGGCACGAGCGTTTCCCCGCCGACACCACACCCGGTTAGCCCCGCCGTGCGACCACCTCGGGCACGCCGCACATCGCGCGGCCGGTGGCCGGGCCGAGGCGCGGGTGCGGGCGGCAGATCCCCCGACGGACCGGCCGCCAGGCGGAAGGGGCCGTTCGGGGGCCACCACGACACCGCCCCCACTGCCATGATCACCCGGTGCTCGCGAAGAACTCCCGCGTCCTGCTCACCGCCGCCACCCTCGCCCTGGCCGCCATCGCCGCGCTCCTCGTCGGTCCCGCGCCCCACCGGGCCCCGGTACGGGCCGTGCTGAAGATGCCGGCCGGCAACGGACCGGCCACGGCGGGCGGGACCGCCGTACCGCCGGCCCCCGGGCAGAGCGGGCAGCCCGGCAACGGTGGGCAGCCCGGGGAGGACTCCGGGCTGCCCGGTGCGACGCCACTGGGCACCCTGCCGCCGGTGGTCGACCATGGTCCGCGTACCGGGCGCAAGGTCGCGCTCACCTTCGACGCCGACATGACCGACACCATGCGCCGGCAGCTGCGCGGACCGCACCCGCCGTCGTACGCGAACCTGGCGATCGTCGAGCTGCTGGAACGGGAGCGGGTGCCGGCCACCTTCTTCCTCACCGGCAAGTGGGTCGAGGACTACCCGGAGCTGACCCGCCGGCTGGCCGCCAACCCGCGCTTCGAGCTGGCCAACCACACCTACGGGCACGCCGCGTTCACCCCGCGCTGCTACCACCTGACGCCGCTGCCCCGGCGGGAGATGACCCGGGACGTGGCGCGGACCTTCGAGGTGATCGGCCGGTACGGCGGCCGGCAGACCCGCTACTTCCGCTTCCCCGGCCTCTGCCACGACCGGGCGGCGCTGGCCGAGCTGGCCCCGCTCGGACTGACCGTGGTGGACGGTGACGTGGTCAGCGGCGATCCGTTCGCCACCGCCTGGCAGCCGATCGTCCGGGCGGTGCTGAGCCAGGTCCGGCCCGGTTCGGTGATCATCCTGCACGTCACCGAGGCGAACGCGGCGATGACCGACGAGGCGCTGCCCCGCATCCTGGCCGGGCTGGCCGAGCGAGGTCTGGAACCGGCCCCGCTCTCCGAGGTGCTCGGCCGGTGAGCCGGAGCGCGGGCGGCGGGTTTGCGCGACCCGCCTAGCCTGCGGCCATGACGTACCAGCCGATCCCGGTGCCCCCGCGCGACAATCGCCGTACCCTGCGGATCGTCCTGATCGTGGTGGGCGCGGTGCTGGCGCTCTGCTGCCTCGGCGGCGCGGTCGGCGGCTTCTTCGTCTACGGCGCGGCGAAGGAGGCGGTCGGGCCGGTCCGGGAGGCCACCACGAGCTACCTGGACGCCATCCGAACCGGCGACCACCAGCGGGCGTACGGCCTGCTCTGCCGGGAGGAGCGGGAGCGGACGTCGCTGGCCGAGTTCGGCCGGCGGTGGGAGGCCGAGCCGCGCCTGGTCGACTACGACGTCGCCGGGCTGACCGTCAACAACACCAACGGCCGGGTCCGGGGCACCGCCACCGTGCGGCTGACGACGGAGACCGGCGGCGCGAGCACCCAGGTGTTGACGCTGGTCAAGGAGGACGGAGCCTGGCGCCTGTGCGGGTGACGGTCCCGCCGAACTCCGCGCCGAAGTCGGGCAAATGCCTACCATCGGCACAGGAGTCGAGAGGAAGGCCGTCATGACCACATCGATCGAGATGCCCCGGGTGCAGGAGTGCACCGTCGCGTCCTGCGCCTACAACCGCACCAACGACTGCCACGCCTTCGCCATCACCGTCGGCAGCAGCGACCACGCCCACTGCCACACCTTCGTCGAGATGCCGGTGCGGGGCGGGATCGAGCAGATCATCGCGCAGGTGGGCGCGTGCAGCCGGTCGGACTGCCGGCACAACTCGGAGCTGGAGTGCCACGCCCCGGCGATCACCGTCGCCCCGGACCAGGACATGGCCGACTGCGTGACGTACCAGCCGCTGACCGTGTGAGCCCGCGCGACCGGGCGGTCGCGCGGGCGGTGGGCCGCGGTCAGGCGGTGAGACCGTTCGCCTGGCGGATCACGCCGACCAGTTCGTCGATGATCCCGGTCAGGGCGAAGTCCTTCGGGGTGAAGACCCGGGCGACCCCGGCGGCGCGCAGCGCCTCGGCGTCCCCGGCGGGGATGATGCCACCGACGACGACGGGCAGGTCAGCGCGGCCGGCCGCGCGCAGCCCGTCCAGCACCGCCGGCACGGCCGCGAGGTGCGAGCCGGAGAGCACCGAGAGCCCGACCAGGTCCACGTCCTCCTCGACGGCGGCGGCGACGATCTGCCCGGCGGTCAGCCGGATGCCCTGGTAGACCACCTCGAAGCCGGCGTCCCGGGCGCGTACCGCGATCTGCTCTGCGCCGTTGGAGTGCCCGTCCAGGCCCGGCTTGCCGACCAGCAGCCGCAGCCGGCCGCTGCCCAGCTCCTGCGCGGTGGCGGCGACCCGTTCGCGGACCGCGACGAGGGTGGCGTCCCCGCCGACCCCGGCCGCGCCGGTCAGCCCGGTCGGCGCGCGGTACTCGCCGAAGACCTGGCGCAGCGCGCCGGCCCACTCGCCGGTGGTCACCCCGGCCCGCACGCACTCCAGCGTCGCCGGCATCAGGTTCGCCGTGGTCGCGGCGTCCGCCCGCAGCCGGGCCAGTGCCGCGTCGACCGCCGCGTCGTCCCGGCCGGCCCGCCATTCGCGTACGGAAGCGGTGGCGGCCGCCTCGACCGCCGGGTCGACCTGCTCGACGGACTCCGCGCCGGCGGCGGTCAGCGGGGACGGCTCGGTCTCGGTGAACCGGTTGACGCCCACCACCACGTCGGCGCCGGACTCGATCCGGCGGCGCCGGTCGGCCAGCGAGGCGACCAGCGCGCTCTTGAGGTAGCCGCTCTCCACGGCGGTCACCACGCCGCCCATCTCCAGCACCTTTTCCAGCTCGACGCGGGCACCGGTGACGATCTCGTCGACCAGCGCGGTCATCACGTGCGAGCCCTCGAAGAGGTCGGGGTACTCCAGCAGGTCCGACTCGTACGCGAGCACCTGCTGCATCCGCAGCGACCACTGCTGGTCCCACGGCCGGGGCAGGCCGAGCGCCTCGTTCCAGGCGGGCAGCTGCACCGCGCGGGCCCGGGCGTCCCGGGAGAAGGTGACGCCGAGCATCTCCAGCACGATGCGCTGGATGTTGTTCTCCGGCTGCGCCTCGGTCAGGCCCAGCGAGTTGACCTGCACCCCGTAGCGGAAGCGGCGCTGCTTCGGGTTCTCCACGCCGTAGCGCTCACGGGTGATCTCGTCCCAGAGCGCGCCGAAGGCGCGCATCTTGGCGATCTCCTCGACGAAGCGCACGCCGGCGTTGACGAAGAACGAGATCCGCTGCACCACGTCGCCCATCCGCTCGGCGGGCACCTGGCCGGAGTCGCGGACCGCGTCGAGCACGGCGACGGCGGTGGCCAGGGCGAAGCCGACCTCCTGCACCGGCGTCGCGCCGGCCTCCTGCAGGTGGTACGAGCAGATGTTCGTCGGGTTCCAGCGCGGCATCTCGCGCAGCGTGTACGCGATGATGTCGGCGGTCAGCCGCAGCGACGCCGCCGGCGGGAAGATGTACGTCCCCCGGGACAGGTACTCCTTGATGATGTCGTTCTGCGTCGTCCCCGCGCAGCGCGACAGCTCGGCGCCCTGCTCCGCGCCGACCGTGCCGTAGAGGGCGAGCAGCCACATCGCCGGCGCGTTGATGGTCATCGAGGTGTTCATCTCGGCGAGCGGGATGCCGTCGAAGAGCGCCCGCATGTCGCCCAGGTGGGCCACCGGCACCCCGACCCGGCCCACCTCACCGGCGGCCAGCTCGTGGTCCGGGTCGTACCCGGTCTGGGTCGGCAGGTCGAAGGCGACCGACAGACCGGTCTGGCCCTTGGCCAGGTTGCGCCGGAAGAGCGCGTTGGTGGCCGCGGCGGAGGAGTGCCCGGCGTACGTGCGCATCACCCAGGGGCGGTCGCGCTCGGGCAGCCGGCCGGAGAGTGCCTTCTCGTCCATGGCCGGAGTTTAAGTTACCGTTCAGTAAAACGGGCTGTGGAAAACCACACAGGTCCATGGAGCGGACCACCGGGCACGGCCGACGCGACATGGCCGACACCACCACACCCCGGCCGGCCGGGACGGCGTCCCAGGTCGCACACTGGACGTCATGGATGACGAGCTCGCGATCTCCGTACGGGGACTGCGCAAGGCGTACGGCGACACCGTCGCGGTGGCGGGGGTCGACCTCGACGTCCGGCGCGGCGAGGTGTTCGCCCTGCTCGGCCCGAACGGCGCGGGCAAGACCACCACGGTGGAGATCCTCGAGGGCTACCGGCAGCGCGACGCCGGCGAGGTCTCGGTGCTGGGCAGCGACCCGGCCCACCCTGACCCGCACTGGCGGTCCCGGGTCGGCATCGTGCTCCAGGGCACCGGCGAGTTTGACGAGCTGACCGTCGCCGAGGTGGTCCGGCACTTCTCCGGCTTCTACCCGGACGCCGACGACCCGGACAAGGTCGTCGAGCGGGTCGGCCTGGCCGGCAAGGCGAAGGCCCGTACGCACACCCTCTCCGGCGGGCAGAAGCGCCGGCTCGACGTGGCGCTGGGCATCATCGGCCGCCCCGAGCTGCTCTTCCTCGACGAGCCGACCACCGGCTTCGACCCGGAGGCCCGGCGGGAGTTCTGGGAGCTGATCCGGGACCTGGCGGCGGCCGGCACCACCATCCTGCTCACCACGCACTACCTGGACGAGGCCGAGTCGCTGGCCGACCGGGTCGGGGTCATCGCGGACGGCCGGCTGGTCGAGGTCGCCGCGCCGAACCGGCTGGGCAATCGGCAGGAGGCCCTGGCGACGGTCTCCTGGCGCACGCCGGAGGGGACTCTGGAGAGCGTCGAGAGCGCGACGCCGACGGCGCTGGTGGCGGAGCTGGCCGCGCGCTACGGCGGCGAGGTGCCCGGCCTCACGGTGGCCCGGCCGACCCTGGAGGACATCTACCTCACCATGATCGGACACGCATGACCGCCACCATGAAGCCGGCCGCGCCGGCCGCCGCCGGGCCGGTCCGGCGGCGGGGGCCGCTGGCCCTCGCCGGGCGGCAGGGCCGGCTGGAGATCACCCAGTTCCTGCGCAGCCGGGAGTCCGTCGTCTTCACGATGGGCTTCCCGGTCATCATGATCCTGATCTTCGCGGCGATCTTCAGCGACGAGATCGCGCCCGGAGTCAGCTACACCCAGTACTTCATCACCGGCATGATCGCCACCGGCCTGATGACGGTGAGCTTCCAGAACCTCGGCATCTGGATCCCGATCGAGCGCGATCGGGGAGTGCTCAAGCGCTACCGGGGCACGCCGATGCCGAAGTGGGTGTGGTTCGCCGGGAAGGTGCTGATGGTGGTCGCCATCGGCGTCGCGGAGACCGTGCTGCTGCTGGCCGTCTCGGTGGCGCTGTTCGACCTCGACCTGCCCGGCACCGCCGCGAAGTGGCTCACCTTCGGTTGGGTGTCGGTGCTGGGCGTGACCGCCTGCACCCTCTGCGGCATCGCCATCTCGTCGCTGGCCCGCACCGCGCGCAGCGGCTCGGCGGTGGTCACCCCGGTCGCGCTGGTGCTCCAGTTCATCTCCGGGGTGTTCTTCGTCTTCACCGAGCTGCCGTCCTGGATGCAGCAGGTGGCCGCGCTCTTCCCGCTGAAGTGGATGTGCCAGGGGCTGCGCTCGGTCTTCCTGCCGGAGAGCTTCGGCGCCCAGGAGCCGGCCGGCTCGTTCGAGCTGGGCCGGGTCGCCCTGGTGCTCGCCGCCTGGTGCGTGATCGGGCTGGTGCTCTGCCTGACCACCTTCCGCTGGACCACCAAGCGCGACGGCTGATCCGCCGGAGGGTTCCGGCACCGCCGGTCGGCCGGCCCGCTCACCCGCCGGCGACGAGCGCGGCACCGAGCGGCGTACGCCAGTAGAGCACCTCGCGCCCGGACCGCCGTTTGCTGACGGCGCCCGCGTCGAGCAGCACCCGCAGGTGGTCACTCACCGTCCCGAGGGACAGCCCGGTCACCGCCATCAGCTGCGAGGTGCTCAGCGGCGCATCAAGCCTGGCCAGGATGTTGGCCCGGTTCGCGCCGATCAACCGGGCGAGACCGTCGGGTGCCGGTGAGGTGGGATCCACCAGGATTCCGCGTGCCGGATAGACCATCCCGAACCGGGTGGGCACGTCCCACACCACCCAGCCGCGACGGCAGTGTGCCGGCACGAAGACCAGTTGCTCGGCCTCGTCCAGCGACAGCGGCGGCTCCGGGTAGTCGTTGATCTGGAGACGACCGTCGCCCAGCCAGCGCATGTTGCGGTTGAGGTCGGCGAACACCCCGGCCCAGCCGCCCGTGCTCAACGCGGCGGTGCGGGCCACGATGTCCGCGCGGAGCCGGCGTTCCCGCTCCGGCCACTCCGGCTCGACGGTGTGCGTCCAGACCCAGTCGAGGAGTTCCACCACCTGCCCGGTGAGACCGTCCGCCAGCAACTCGGCGGCGAGCGGCGCCGGGCGGGTGGCCAGCAGGTCGGCTCGGATCTGCTCGTCGGACAACTGCTCAACGGCCGCCAGCTCCGCCGGGAACGTCGGTTCCGGCGAGGCGGGTGCGATGGTGAGGAAGTCCGCGGTCCACCGGGGGTTGAACGACGCGGGCAGCAGCGCCCGGGCCACGGGCCGGGCGGCCAGCATCCGCCGGAACGCCTCCATGTGGCGCTCTCGCCAGGCACGCTGCCAGGGCGTACGCGGGTGATACAGCGCGTGCAGCGCGGCGACCGTGTCGACCATCGGCGAGACCGCGAAGCGGCTGCGCGCGAGCAGATCCGATGGCACCTGCCAGACGCCCACGTTTCGCCTCCAGACGTAACTCTAGGAGATCCACTCGGCGGCCCACACGATCGTGCCCGTGAGAACGTACGCAGACCTGTTCGCGGCCCGTGAGTTCCGCAACCTGTTCCTCGCCAACTGCGCCGGGATCGCAGCGCACACCACGTCAGCGCTGGCGCTGGGCGCGTTGACCTATGCGTCGACCGGCTCGGCACTACTCACCGCGCTCAGCATGTTCGGCGCACCGCTGGCCGGCGTGCTCGGCAGCCTGACGTTGCTGTCGGCCGCGGACAGCCTGCCGCCCCGCCGGGCGCTGACCCTCGCTGCGGTGCTGGTCACCGTCGGAGCGGTGGTGCAGGCCGTGCCCGGGCTGCCGCTGTGGGCCCGCTTCACGATCATCTTCTTCAGCGCGTACGTCGGCTCGATCACCGGTGGGGCCAGGTGGGCGCTGCTCACCGACATCCTGCCGGCCAACGCCTACGTACTGGCCCGGGCCACCATGAACACGAGCGTCGGGGTGATGCAGATCGCTGGGTTCGGGCTGGCCGGCGCCCTGCTCGTCCTGCTGACCCCGTACCAGGTGTTCCTGCTCGCCGCGGTGCTCCGGGCGGTGGCCGCCGCGGTGGGCTGGTTCGGGCTGTCCGAACGCCCGGTTCGGGTCACCGAGCGGACGACGATCGCGCGCACCGTGCGGGTGAACAAGGAACTCTGGGCAGACCCGGGCCGCCGCTCGCTATTCCTGAACCTGTGGGTACCCAACGGTCTGATCGTCGGGTGCGAGGCGCTCTTCGTCCCGTACGCCGGTGACCGCGCCGGCTTCCTGTTCGCCGCTGCCGCCCTCGGCATGCTGATCGGGGACGTGGTGGTGGGGCGGTTCCTGACCGTGGCCCGCCGGGAGCGGTGGGTTCCCGCGCTGCGGTTGCTGCTCGCAGTCCCCTATCTGGTCTTCCTGCTGTCGCCGCCGCTACCACTGGCCATGGTCGTCGCACTGATCGCCTCGGTCGGCTTCGCCGCCGGGCTGCCGTTGCAGGAGCGGCTGATCGCCCACTCGCCACCCGAGGCCCGTGGCCAGGTGCTCGGCCTGCACCACAACGGCATGCTGGCCGGTCAGGCGGTGTGCGCCGCGCTCGCCGGCACGGTCGCGGACCTGGTCCCGGCGTACTGGGCCGTCGCGCTGCTGGCCGGAGCCTCGCTGGCGGCCACCGTCGCGCTCACCTCGGGGTTGCGACGGACCGCACCCGAACCCGTCACGGCGATACCGACGCCGCCGGCGTGAGCAGGCTCCCGGCGACCTCACCGGCCGTACCGAGGTGCGATCCGGCGGCGACGGCCTGGTGCAGGACGAAGGCGCCGGCGGCCACCCGCCCTGGGCGGTTTGAGCGCCGCCGGCGCCCGGCGTCGAGGTCGGCTCAGTACGTGTAGAAGCCCTTGCCGGTCTTGCGGCCCAGGTCGCCGGCGGTGACCATGCGCTGGAGCAGCTCCGGCGGGAAGAACTTCTCGTCGGCGGTGTCGGTGTAGATGTTCTTCGAGGCGTGCAGCAGCACGTCCACGCCGGTCAGGTCGGTGGTGGCCAGCGGACCCATGGCGTGGCCGAAACCGAGCTTGCAGGCGGTGTCCAGGTCCTCGGCCGACACCACGCCGGACTCGACCAGCTTGACCGCCTCGACGACCAGCGCCGCGATCAGCCGGGTGGTGACGAAACCGGCGATGTCCCGGTTGACCACGACGACCGTCTTGCCGATCCCCTCGGCGAACGCCTTCACCGTCGCCAGCGTCTCGTCGCTGGTCTTGTAGCCCCGGACCAGCTCGCAGAGCTTCATCATCGGCACCGGCGAGAAGAAGTGGGTGCCGACGACCGCCTCCGGCCGCTCGGTCACCGACGCGATCTGGGTGACCGGGATGGCCGAGGTGTTGGTGGCCAGCACCGCGTCGGCCTTGCAGATCTTGTCCAGCGCGCGGAACACCTCGTGCTTGATCTCCAACCGCTCGAAGACCGCCTCGACCACGATGTCCGCGTCGGCGACCGCCTCCAGGTCGGTGGTGGGGGTGATCCGGCCCAGCGTCGCCTCGACCTCGGACGCGTCGATCCGGCCCTTCTCGGCGAACTTCTCCAGCGACTTCCGGATGCCGTCGACGCCCCGCTTGGTGGCCGCGTCGTCCAGGTCGCGCAGCGTCACCTGCCAGCCCGCCTGCGCCGCCACCTGGGCGATGCCCGAACCCATCAGCCCGGCACCGACGACCGCGAGTCGACCCGCCATCTGCTTCTCCCTCGCTGCGAATGAGTTGTCTGTCAGCACCCTAGTCATGACCGAACGCACCGAGCGCAGCGAGGGCCGTGAGGGCATGACAGGACAGTCCAGTCGGCGAGCCTGAACGACGGCTAAGGCCCCGGCTGCGGCGGCGGGGCCGATCAGATGGTGAGGTCCGGGGCCTCCGGCGCGGTCCCCCGCTCCACCCGCACACCGAGCGCCCGCAGGTCGGCCACGAAGTCCGGATAGCCCCGGTCCACGTGGTACACGTGGGAGACCTCGGTGACCCCCTCGGCGCAGAGCCCCGCGATGATCAGACCCGCGCCGGCCCGGATGTCGGTGGCGCGTACCGGGGCGCCGGAGAGGCGGTCGCGACCGCGTACCACCGCGTGGTGGCCGTCGGTCTTGATGTCCGCCCCCAGCCGCATCATCTCGTTGGCGAACATGAACCGGCCGTCGAAGATGTTCTCGGTGATCAGGGAGGCGCCGTCACTCACCGCGGCGAGGCCGATCGCCATCGGCAGCAGGTCGGTGGCGAAGCCCGGGTACGGCAGGGTGACCACGTCGACCGCGGCGGGCCGGTCGTCGGCGCGTACCCGGAAGGCGTCGCCGCGGGTCTCCACCAGTGCGCCGGCCGAGACCAGTTTGTCCAGCGCGACCTCCAGGTAGGCCGGGTCCACGCCGGTGACGGTGACGTCCCCCCGGGTCATCGCGGCGCCGAACGCCCAGGTGCCGGCGACGATCCGGTCCCCCACCGTGGCGTGCCGCACCGGGTGCAGCTCGGGCACCCCGACGATCCGCAGGGTGGAGGTGCCCGCGCCGGAGATCCGCGCGCCCATCTGGTTGGCCATCGTGCAGATGTCGACGATCTCCGGCTCCCGGGCCGCGTTGTCGATCACCGTCACGCCGCGGGCCAGCACCGCCGCCATCACCAGGTTCTCGGTCGCCCCCACGCTGGGGAAGTCCAGCACGATCTCCGCGCCGTGCAGGCCGTCGGGAGCCGACGCGATGACGAAGCCGTGCTCACCGGAGATGTCCGCGCCCATCCGGGTCAGCCCGGAGATGTGCATGTCCAGCCCCCGGGAGCCGATCGCGTCCCCGCCCGGGTGGGCCACCCGGACGTGCCCGCGACGGGCCAGCAGCGGGCCCAGCACACAGATCGACGCGCGCAGCCGGCGGACGAGGTCGTAGTCGGCCTCCACGCCGGGCCGCTCCGGGACGTCGATGACGACCGAGCGGGACCGGGCGGCCCCACCCCGGGCGACCATCGGGTCGACCGGATCGTCCGCCTCGAACCGCACGCCGCAGCCGAGCCGGCGCAGCACCTCGCCCATGATCGCGATGTCGGTGATCCGGGGGACGTTGGTGATCACACTGCGCCCCGGGGCGAGCAGCGCGGCCGCCATCAGCTTGAGCGCGGAGTTCTTGGCGCCGACCACGTGCACCGTGCCGGCCAGCCGGGCGTCGCCGCCGACCCGGATGACGTCGACGTCGTTGACCGCCTGGTCGCCGGCGTCACCGGCCCCCGTTCCGCTCGGCCAGCCGAGGGCGGGGTCCGGCCGTGCCGGGATCGTCAGGTCCGGTATCCGTAGGCTGTGCGTCATGGCCGTCCACCTCACGCGCATCTACACCAAGGCCGGCGACGCCGGCATGACCAGGCTGAGCAACAACGAGCAGGTGCCGAAGACCGACCCGCGGATCGCCGCGTACGCGGACGTCGACGAGTGCAACGCCGCGATCGGCGTGGCGCTCGCCCTGGGGCAGCTCGACGAGGAGCTCCGGGCGGTGCTGGGGTCGATCCAGAACGACATGTTCGACGTCGGCGCCGATCTGGCCACTCCGGTCGAGCCGGATCCGGCGTACCCGCCGCTGCGGGTAACCGAGGAGTACGTGGAGCGCCTCGAGGGCTGGTGCGACGAGTACAACGCACGCCTGAGCAAGCTCGACTCCTTCATCCTCCCCGGCGGCACCGCTGGCGCGGCGCTGCTGCACGTGGCACGGACGGTCGCCCGGCGCGCCGAACGGGCCGCCTGGGCACTGGTCGCGCACGACCCGGATCGCACCAGCTCCCTTCCGGCAAAGTATCTCAACCGCCTCTCCGACCTGCTGTTCATCCTGTCAAGAACGGCAAATCCGGACGGAGATGTGCTATGGGTGCCGGGCGGTAAGCGCTGAGCCTCGGCGCGCTGCACCACGTCGAGGTCTGGGTGCCCGACCTCGACGCCGCCCGGGCGAGCTGGGGCTGGTTGCTGGGCGAGCTGGGCTGGACGCCGTACCAGGACTGGCCCGCCGGCCGGTCCTGGCGGCTCGGCCCGACGTACCTGGTGCTGGAGGAGTCCCCCGCGCTGTCGGGGCGGGCGCACGACCGGCTCGCCCCCGGGCTCAACCACCTCGCGTTCCACGCCGGTCCGCCCGCCGCGGTGGACCGGCTGGTCGCGGCCGCGCCCGCGCACGGCTGGACGCTGCTCTTCCCGGACCGCCACCCGCACGCCGGCGGCCCGAACACCTACGCCGCCTACCTCACCGACATCCAGGGGTACGAAGTCGAGCTGGTCGCCTCCGACGAACCCGGTAACGGTGCAAGGTAAGAAGCGTCTGGCACGGCGCGTCAACATGAGGGATTTCCGGGGAGCCCACTCGCGGAGGGATCAAGCCTGACCGCCCGGAGCGAGTGGGCTCCCTGGAAATCCCGGAGTGCGCGCGGGTCAGGCCGCGGGCCAGTCCTGGGAGGCCACACGCGGCGAGGCCGCCCCGGGCGGGGCGGCCTCCAACCAGCTGAGGAATCCGGTGACGGTGGAACGCGCCATGGCGATCTCGACCGGAGCGTGGTGACTGGTACACCGGAGGATCACCCAGTCGGCGGGCATCGAGAGACGCTCCTGCCCCTCCGGCAGGCGCCGTCGCTCCACCACCAGCTCCTTGCGGGAGAGCACCCGCTTGGGTCGCAGGGCGAAGCTGAACATCCGGTACCACCGGAGCTCGTCGCCGACGAAGCGCCCGAAGCCGGGCGACCAGCCCCGGCCGTCGAGCACCGTGGTGACTCGGACGCCGAGCCGGATGATGCCTCCGCTACGGGTGACCAGGGCCCGCCGGATGAAGAGGATCAGGATCGCGGCGACGACCACCGCAAAGCCGATTCCGATCCCTTCCACGATCTCCATCGGCGGGTCGGCTCAGCGCGCGGGGGTGGCCGGGGAGGCGCTCTCGGCGAGGACGGTGACGCCCTCACCGGTCACCGACAGGAAGCCGCCGGCGACGTCGTACGCGACCTGCTGGCCGCCGACCTGCTTGATGCGGACCTGGCTGGGCTCCGCCAGCTGGCCGAGCAGGGGCGCGTGCCCGGGCAGCACACCCAGCTCACCCTCGGTAGTCCGGGCGACGACCATCTCGGCCTCGCCCGACCAGACCTTCTCCTCGACGGCTACGAGCTCGACGTGAAGCTGCTGTGCCACGCTGTCTCCTTGCTGCGGCGGCGGAATGTCGAAAGTCTAGTCCCGCGGCCGGGATCGCCCCAACGCGGGTGGCGAGACCTACGCCACCCGGTGTCGTGACACGCGGAGCCGGGCCGGCGAAAGGCCGGCCCGGCGGTGGCGCGAAGGTCACTTGTTCCGGTTGCGGAACTCCGGGTGTTCGAGCAGGAACGCGTCGAGCTGCTCGTTCTTCAGCGCGGTGAAGAAGTCGTCCGCGGCCGGCAGCAGCCGCTCGCCCCGGTACGCGCTGCCGGTGCCGAGCCCCTCCCCCGGCAGCTTGATCAGCTCGACGTTCTCCGGGCGCACACCCTTGAGGGCGACGGCGAAGTCGACCACGCTGTTGCCCCGGCCGTTGAAGGTCAGCGACTGGCCCGCGGCCCGGATCACCCGGTCCAGCTTGATCGGGTTGGTCACCACGTCGGCGCTGAACGCCTGCTTGACCATCGCCTTGATGAACTGCTGCTGGTGGCGCTGGCGGCCGTAGTCGCCGTCCGGGACGCCGTTCTTGGGGTAGCGCTGCCGCACGTAGTCCAGCGCCTGCCAGCCGCTCAGGTGCTGGTTGCCCTTCTTGTACTCCGCCTGCGGCCCGATGTAACCGGGGCCGTTCGGGTTGCCCTTGCGGTGCGTACCGTCGGGCTCGCGGTGCTCGGACCGCACGTCCCGCTCGATGTACATGTCGACGCCGCCCATCGCGTCGACGATCTTCTGGAAGCCGGTGAAGTTGATGATCGCGCCGGCGTCGAACCGCTCGATGCCGGTCACGTTCTGCACGGTCTTGGCGAGCAGCTCGAAGCCCTGCGGGGCGCTCGGGTTCTGCCCCTGCACGACGCTGCCGTGCGACATCGCGCCGTTGAGCTTCCCGGCGCCGCCGGAGTAGCCGGCCTTGTCGAACTGCGGGATGTCGACGTACAGGTCGCGGGGCAGGGAGAACAGGTACGCCCGGTCCATCGACTCCGGCACGTGCAGCACCATGATCGAGTCGGCCAGCGGCCGGTCCTCCGGCTTGCGGGGGTCGGTGCCGACCAGCAGGATGTTGAGCGGGCCCTTGACGTCGCTCTTGCGCTCCTGCGCCCCGGCCGCCTGGTCGCCGAAGAGGTCGGCCTTGCCGACGGCGCCCTCGTACCGGGCCAGCAGCGCCTCGTAGCCGACCAGCACCACGCCGCTGAGCAGCATGAGCACGGCGCCGAAAATGGTGCACGTCCTGGCCCACCGCGGCACGCCCGACCACATGGACGGCTTGCCGCCGCCCTTGCCGGCCTTACCCACGAGCTTCTCCATTCGTCGTCACGCCCACAACTCAAGGGACGGGCGGACGCAGCCGAAAAGTTGCACCGGATCGACGCCGATTGGCGGGCGTCGCGCTCGAAACGGTACCCCGCCGTCGTGGGAATCGCTCTCCCGACAATCGGACATTCGGTCCGACCAGCCCAGCAACGGGCGAAGGCCACCCCGGCGAACCGGGGTGGCCTTCGTCAGTTGTGGCGGAGTTCTCAGCCCTCCGACATCAGTTCCTTCGCCTTGCGCTCCAGGTCCTCGAGACCGCCGCACATGAAGAAGGCCTGCTCGGGGAAGTGGTCGTACTCGCCCTCGCTGATCTTCTTGAACGCCTCGATGGTCTCGCTGATCGGGACCGTCGAGCCCGGCACGCCGGTGAACTGCTCGGCGGCGTAGGTGTTCTGCGACAGGAAGCGCTCGATCCGCCGGGCCCGGGCCACGGTGATCTTGTCTTCCTCGGAGAGCTCCTCGATGCCGAGGATGGCGATGATGTCCTGCAGGTCCTTGTAGCGCTGCAGGATCCGCTTCACCTCGGTGGCCACCGCGAAGTGCTCGGCGCCGACGAACTCCGGGGCGAGGATCCGGGACGAGGACGCCAGCGGGTCCACGGCCGGGTAGATGCCCTTGTCGGAGATCGACCGCTCCAGGTTGGTGGTCGCGTCGAGGTGGGCGAACGTGGTGGCCGGGGCGGGGTCGGTGTAGTCGTCCGCCGGCACGTAGATCGCCTGCATCGAGGTGATGGCCTGGCCCCGGACGGAGGTGATCCGCTCCTGGAGCTCGCCCATCTCGTCGGCCAGGGTCGGCTGGTAACCCACGGCGCTCGGCATGCGGCCGAGCAGCGTGGAGACCTCGGAACCGGCCTGGGTGAAGCGGAAGATGTTGTCGATGAAGAGCAGCACCTCCTGCTTCTTCACGTCGCGGAAGTACTCCGCCATGGTCAGCGCGGACAGGGCGACCCGCAGCCGGGTGCCCGGCGGCTCGTCCATCTGACCGAAGACCAGCGCCGTCTTGTCGATGACGCCGGACTCGGTCATCTCGGCGATGAGGTCGTTGCCCTCACGGGTCCGCTCACCCACGCCGGCGAAGACCGACGTACCACCGAAGTTGTTCGCGACTCGGGTGATCATCTCCTGGATGAGCACCGTCTTGCCCACGCCGGCACCGCCGAACAGGCCGATCTTGCCGCCCTTGACGTACGGGGCGAGCAGGTCGATGACCTTGATGCCGGTCTCCAGCATCTCGGTCTTCGGCTCCAGGTCCGCGAAGGCCGGGGCCTTGCGGTGGATGCCCCAGTGGTCGTCGGGCTGGAGGGTCTCGCCCTCGGTCAGGTTGAGGCACTCGCCGATGGCGTTGAAGACGTGGCCCTTGACGGTGTCACCCACCGGAACGCTGATCGGCGAGCCGGTGTCGCTCACCTCCGTGCCGCGGACCAGGCCGTCGGTCGGCTGCATCGAGATCGCGCGGACCATGTTGTCACCCAGGTGCTGGGCGACCTCCAGGGTCAGCGTCTTCCCGCCGCCGGCGAGCTTCACCTCCACCCGCAGGGCGTTGAACAGGGCCGGCATGGCGTCGCGCGGGAACTCGGCGTCGACGACCGGGCCGATGACCCGGACCACGCGACCCGTGGCCGTCTTGGTCTCCACTGGTGCAGTCATCACACTTCACTTCCCGACGCGGCCAGCGCGTTCGCGCCGCCGACGATCTCGCTGATCTCCTGGGTGATCCCGGCCTGGCGGGCCGAGTTCATCTCGCGCGTGTACTTCTCGATCATCTCTTCGGCGTTGTCGGTGGCGCTCTTCATCGCCCGCCGCCGCGCCGCCGACTCACTCGCCGCCGACTCGATCAACGCCGCGTAGATCCGCGTGTTGATGTACTTCGGCAGCAGCGCGTCGAGCAGCGCCTCGGCCTCCGGCTCGAACTCGTACGCCGGCAGCAGGCCCTCGGACCGCGGACGGTCCTCGACCTGCATCGGGCCGATGATCTTCGCGACCGGGTTCTGGGTCATCAGCGAGTGGAACTCGGTGTAGACGATGTGCAACTCGTCGATGCCGAGTACCCCGTCCGCCCCGGCGCCGCCGTCGAGGTCGTCCGCACCGGCCGAGAACGCCTTGATCAGCGTCTCGCCCACGGTGCGGGCGTCGGCGAACGTCGGCTGCTCGGAGAACCCGGTCCAGTTCGCCTCGATCGGCCGGTTGCGGAACCGGTAGAACGTGACGCCCTTGCGCCCGATGACGTAGAGCACCGGCTCCTTGCCGTCGGCCTTGAGCCGGGCGATCAGCGACTCCGCCGTCCTGATCGCGTTGGAGCTGTAACCGCCGGCCAGGCCGCGGTCGCTGGTGACCAGCACGACGCCCGCCCGCCGCACCCGCTCACGCGGGGTGAGCAGCGGGTGGTCGATCCGCGCGTTGGACGCCAGCGCCGTGAGCACGCCCGTGATGGCCCGGGCGTACGGCAGGGAAGCCTCCACCCGGGCCTGGGACTTGGCGATCCGGCTCGTCGCCACGAGCTCCATCGCCTTGGTGATCTTTTTCATCCCCTTCGCCGAGCGGATCCGCTGGCGAAGAACGCGAACCTGGGCAGCCATGGATCAGCTCTCGGCCGGGCGGTCGGTCGAGCCGTCCCGGAAGCGGGTCACCGTCTCGCGGTTCTCCTCGCCCTCGAGCGGCGCGGCCGGGGCCTCGTTGATCCGACGCTCGTCCTCCTTGCCCAGGAAGACCTGCTTGAACTCGGTGATGGCCGACTCCAGCGAGCCGATGATGTCGTCGCCCCACTTGTTGTCCGCGATCGCCGCCAGCACACCCTCGTGCTTGTGCCGGAGGTACTGGAGGAACTCGGACTCGAAGCGACGCACCTCGCCGACCGGGATGTCGTCCAGCTTGCCCTCGGTGCCGGCCCAGACCGAGACGACCTGCTCCTGCACGGGGTACGGCGAGTAGTTCGGCTGCTTGAGCAGCTCGACCAGGCGGGCGCCGCGCTCCAGCTGGGCGCGGGAGGCCTTGTCCAGGTCGGAGGCGAAGGCGGCGAACGCCTCCAGCTCGCGGAACTGGGCCAGGTTGAGCCGGAGCGAACCGGCCACCTTCTTCATCGGCTTGACCTGCGCCGCGCCGCCGACCCGGGAGACCGAGGTGCCGACGTTGATCGCCGGACGGACGCCCTGGTTGAACAGGTCGGTCTCGAGGAAGATCTGGCCGTCGGTGATCGAGATGACGTTGGTCGGGATGAAGGCCGAGATGTCGTTGGCCTTCGTCTCGATGATCGGCAGGCCGGTCATCGAGCCGCCACCCAGCTCGTCGGAGAGCTTGGCGCAGCGCTCCAGCAGGCGGGAGTGCAGGTAGAAGACATCACCCGGGTACGCCTCGCGGCCCGGCGGGCGACGCAGCAGCAGCGACACGGCCCGGTACGCCTCGGCCTGCTTGCTCAGGTCGTCGAAGACGATCAGGACGTGCTTGCCGCCGTACATCCAGTGCTGCCCGATGGACGAGCCGGTGTAGGGGGCCAGGTACTTGAAGCCGGCCGGGTCGGAGGCCGGGGACGCCACGATGGTGGTGTACTCCATCGCGCCCGCCTCCTCCAGGATGCCCTTGATCGAGGCGATCGTGGAGGCCTTCTGGCCGATGGCGACGTAGATGCAGCGGACCTGCTTCTTCGGGTCGCCGGAGCGCCAGTTGTCCCGCTGGTTGAGGATGGTGTCCAGGGCGACCGTGGTCTTGCCGGTCTTCCGGTCACCGATGATCAGCTGCCGCTGGCCCCGACCGACCGGGGTCATGGCGTCGATCGCCTTGATGCCGGTCTGCAGCGGCTCGTCGACGGACTGCCGGGACATCACGTTCGGGGCCTGGAGCTCCAGCTCGCGGTAGCCCTCGTTGGCGATGTCGCCGAGCCCGTCGATCGGCTGGCCGAGCGCGTTGACCACGCGGCCGAGGAAGGCGTCGCCGACCGGGACGGAGAGCACCCGTTCGGTGCGCTTGACGCGCTGCCCCTCCTCCAGCTTGGCGGAGTCACCGAGGACGACGACACCGATCTCCCGGACGTCGAGGTTCAACGCCACGCCGAGCGTGCCGTCCTCGAACTCCAGGAGCTCGTTGGTCATGGTCGAGGGCAGGCCCTCGACGTGGGCGATGCCGTCACCGGTGTCGGCGACGGTGCCGACCTCCTCGCGGGAGACGTCGGCCGTGTAGGAGGAGACGTAGCGCTCCAGGGCGCCGCGGATCTCCTCCGTCGAGATGGTCAGCTCGGCCATCCTCTGCTTCCTTAAGTATCAGGGTCCCGGGATACCTAGTACCGACCGGTCCGAATGGCGTCGATCAGGGCTGCGGAGACGCTGGTCAGCGCTTCGCGAGCGCGTTGCGGGTCTCGTTGAGGCGGCGCAGGACGGTGCCGTCGTACAGGTCGGAGCCGACCTGCACGCTCACCCCACCGAGCACCTCCGGGTCGACCGTCTGCTTGACGGAAACCTCTCGACCGTACATCGCGGAGAGGCGGGCACCCAGGCGTCGCTCCTCCTCGTCAGTCAACGGGGCTGCCACCGTGACGTACGCCACCTGGCGGTCCCGCCGTTCGGCGGCCAGCTCGACCAGCCGGGTGAGCGATCCGGTGAAGGAACGCCCCCCGAAGCCGGCCAGCGCCACCTCGATGAGGCGGACGGTGGCCAGCTTGGCCTTGCCGGCCAGCAGCTCGCCGACCAGGACAGCCCGCTGGTCCACCGGGGCCACTGGGTTCGACAGCACCGCGGAGAGCCCGGGCTGGCCGGCGACGACCTGCCCGAAACGGAACAGCTCGTCCTCGACCTCGCCCAGATCACCCGCGGCGTCGACGCTGGCCAGCACGGCCTCCACGCCGAGCCGCTCGGCGCCGTCCAGCAGTTCCGACGGCGCCGACCAACGGCCGGAGACCAGCGCGGCGAGCAGGTCGAGCGCGCCATCGCTGATCTTGCCCCGCAGCATCTCGCCGAGCAGACCGGCACGGTCCGCGGCGGACCGGGCGGAGTCCGAGAGCGCCCGCCGCAGCCGAGTCTCCCGCCGGAGCAGGCCGGCGACGGCGAGCAGGTCGTTCGCGGTGTGGGCCACCGCGACCGGGTCGGCACTGCGCGCGTACGCGTCGAGGTGCTCCGCCGCGACCTTGTACGACTCCCGGCTGGCGGCCTGCATCAGCGGGCCCCCGCGCTCTCGAGACCGCTCAGGAACCGGTCGACGGTGCCCTTGCGACGAGCCTCGTCGGCGAGCGACTCACCGACGATCTTGCTGGCCAGGTCGACCGCGATCGTGCCGACCTCCGTGCGCAGCTCGCGCACGATGGTGGCCCGCTCGGCGACGAGCTGCTCCTTGCCCGCCGCGATGATCCGGTCGGACTCCTCCCGCGCCTTGGCGAGGATGTCCTGGCGGATGCCCTCGGCGTCGGCCCGGGCGTCGTCCCGGATCTTGGCGGCGTCGGTGCGCGCCTCGGCGAGCTGCGCGCGGTACTGCTCGAGGAGCTGGTTGGCCTCGGCCTGAGCGGCCTCGGCGCGCTTGATGCCACCCTCGATCGCGTCGACCCGCGCCTGGAACGTCTGCTCCATGCGGGGGAAGACGAACTTCATCAGCACGAAGCAGAGCACGGCAAAGGCGACCGTCCCGACCACGAGCTCCTGCCACAGCGGAACGATCGGGTTGTGCGCCGTTTCACCACCTTCGGCGGCGAGCAGGTGGTACATGGTTACCTCCCGGTCAACAGGGGTGGATCAGGCGCCAGCCCAGATGAAGCCGAAGGCGATACCCAGCAGCGCGAGCGCCTCGATGACGGCGAAGCCGATCCAGACGTACGGCAGGGTCATCCGCGACGACTCCGGCTGGCGGGCGGTCGACTGGATGTAGGCGGCGAAGACCAGGCCGACACCGATGCCCGGGCCGATGGCCGCGAGACCGTAGCCGATGGCGGCGGTGCTGCCCTCTACCGCGGCGTAGACGTCCATTAGTGGGTTCCTCCTGGTTATCACGCGTGACGGTCACGCGGGACGACAACGGTTGGTGCGAAGTGGATCAGTGCTCTTCCGCGAGCGCGCCCTGCACGTAGCTGGCGGTCAGCACCGTGAAGACGTACGCCTGCAGGACGATCACCAGGAACTCGAGGAAGGTCAGCGCGATGGTCATCACCCAGGACAGCACCGAGACCGGAGCCAGCCAGGTGTTGGCGCTGAGCATCGCGAAGCCGCCGAGCGTGAAGACCAGCAGGAGCATGTGGCCGGCGAACATGTTCGCGAAGAGACGGACGGCCAGCGAGAACGGCCGGACGAGGAAGGTCGAGAAGAACTCGATCGGGATCAGCAGCGGCAGGATGTACCAGGGCGCCGGCGGGATCAGCGAGTTCTTGACGAACTTGCCGAAGCCGTGGTGCTTGATGCCGGCGTAGATGAAGAGCACGTAGCTGATCACCGCGAGGATCGCCGGGAAGGCGATGTGCGAGTTCGGCGAGATCTGGAAGCCCGGCAGGATCGCGAAGAAGTTGGTCAGCAGGATGAAGCAGAACAGCGTGGTGAAGTACGGCGCGAACCGCACCCCCGCGTGCCCGATCATGTCGACCGCGATGTTGTTCCGCACGAAGCCGTAGATCGACTCGGCGAACCACTGCTTCTTCGTCGGGACCAGCTGCGGCTTCCGGTAGCTGGCCAGGAAGAAGATGATCAGGACGCCGACCGCGATCCAGACCATCGCCGTGATCTTGGTGAACCAGTACGAGTCGTGCGCACCCCAGGGCAGGATGCTGGGCAGGTAGAAGTCCTCCACACTGGGTGGGAATGCCGCCTGGCCCGCTGCCAGGACGTTCGCCTGTCCGAACACCGCGTCCCTTCCTAAGTAGGCGTGCCGAGTCGGCGGACGACCAGGATGATTCCCCCGGCCATGCCGAGCACGACGCCGATCCCGGTGGCGATGCCCCCGGTGTCGAGCCACTGGTCGACCAGCCAGCCGATGAAACCCCAGAAGACCATGCCCGTGATGAGGTATCCGAGCGCGGTCCAACCCTGGCCGGCACCGGACGGAACGTCGCCTGAGCCGCCGCTGGATCGGGGGGTTTGGTCATCAGCCATGACGGGGCGAACGATATCAGCCGGGAAGACGAGGCTGTGCCTCACCCCCCGCACAACCGTCGTTGTGTGGGCCTTTGGCGGGCGCGTCGTCTGGAGGCACGCTACTCCCCTTCGGCCGGCCAGAAAATGACCGAAGGTGGACAGACGCGCGCGTCGCCCGCCAGGTGGGACGGCGCTACAGATCCACCACGCTCGGTGTGCGCCAGACCGGTCAGCCGGCGACCCCGCGTCGGTGCACCCGGGTCAGCCACCAGATGTGCACCCCGGTCCAGACCGCCACGCCCGCCGCGATGCCGAGGCAGAGCGGGAGCAGCCCGTCCCAGCCCGTCGACGCCACGGCCACCATCACGACACCCAGCAGGGTGAACTTGGCGGCGTACAGGCCGAGCCCGAACGGGAGCACCAGCTGCGGGTTGACCGCGTCGGCCCAGGCCAGCACCACGGTGGTCAGCGTGTAGCTCGCCGCCGTCACCGCCACCCCGGCCGCCGCGCCCAGCGCCGCGTCGCCACCGCCGACCACCCCGCCCACCAGGGCGGCCACCGCACCCAGCAGGACCGAGGCGATCAGCAGCACCGGCAGGTGGCGCAACCGCCAGCGCCGGTCCGCGGCCGCCTCCGGCGCGCGCACCCCGGGCTCAGCCACGGGGGTACGCCGGGAAGGCGGCGACCAGCTCGGCGACCTCGCCGGCGATCCCGGCGAGCATGTCCGCGCCCCCGGGCGCGGCCGGGTCGGTGCGTACCGCGCGGGCGATCAGCGAGGCGACCTGACGCATCTCCGGGACTCCCATGCCCTGGGTGGTGACGCTCGGCGTGCCGACCCGGATGCCCGAGGCCACCATCGGCTTCTGCGGGTCGTACGGGATCGCGTTCTTGTTCAGGGTGATGGTCGCGGCGTCGCAGCGGGCCTCGGCCTCCGCGCCGGTCACCCCGGTCTCGCGCAGGTCGATCAGGGCGAGGTGGGTGTCGGTACCGCCGGAGACCGGGCGCATCCCCTCGGCGGCCAGCCCGGCCGCGAGCGCCCGGGCGTTCTCCACCACCTGCCCGGCGTACGCCCGGAACTCGGGCTGCGCGGCCTCGCGCAGCGCGACCGCCTTGGCCGCGACGGCGTGCATCAGCGGGCCGCCCTGGGTGAACGGGAAGACCGCCTTGTCGATCCGGGCGGCCAGTGACTCCCGGCAGAGGATCATGCCGCCGCGCGGGCCGCGCAGCACCTTGTGGGTGGTGAAGCAGACGACGTCGGCGTACGGCACCGGCGACGGGATGGCCCGGCCGGCGACCAGCCCGATGAAGTGCGCGGCGTCCACCATCAGGTACGCGCCGACCTCGTCGGCGATCTCCCGGAACCGGGCGAAGTCGATCAGCCGGGGATAGGCGGTCGCGCCACAGATGATCATTTTGGGCCGGTGCGCCAGGGCGAGGTCACGGACCTCGTCGTAGTCGATCAGCTCGGTGTCCGGCCGGACCGTGTAGCCGACCGGATGGAACCACTTGCCGGAGAAGTTCACCCGGCTGCCGTGGGTGAGGTGCCCGCCGTGCGGCAGGTCCATCGCCAGCACCGTGTCGCCGGGCTGCACCAGGGCGGCGTACGCGGCGAGGTTGGCGCTGGCCCCGGAGTGCGGCTGGAGGTTGGCGTGCTCGGCGTCGAAGAGCTCCTTCGCCCGGGCGATGCCGATCTCCTCGGCCCGGTCGACCTCGCCGCAGCCGCCGTAGTAGCGCCGGCCGGGGTAGCCCTCGGCGTACTTGTTGGTCAGCGTCGAGCCGAGCGCCGCGAGCACCGCCGGGGAGGTGAGGTTCTCGCTGGCGATCAGTTGCAGGCCGCCGCGCAGCCGTTCCAGTTCGCCCAGCACCACCCCGGCGATCTCCGGGTCGACGGTACTGAGCTGCTGGAAGTCCGGCCCCCAGAAGGTGTTGCTCGCGTTCTCCACAGCGAAGGAGTCTATGGGGCCGCACACTGGAAACCGTGAGATGCCTGGTCACCGGCGCCACGGGTTACATCGGCGGACGGCTCGCCCCCCGGCTGCTCGCCGAGGGGTACGAGGTGCGCTGCCTGGCCCGCAAGGCCGGGCGGCTGCGCGACGTGCCCTGGGCGGCGCGGGCCGAGGTGGTCGAGGGCGACCTGCGCCGGCCGGAGACGCTGCCCGCCGCGTTCGAGGGCGTCGACGTCGCGTACTACCTGGTGCACTCGCTCGGGCAGGCCGGCTTCGAGGCGGCCGACCGGGAGGCGGCGACCCACTTCGCCGCGGCGGCCGCCCGGTCCGGCGTACGCCGGATCGTCTACCTCGGCGGCCCGGAGCCGAAGCAGGACGGCGCGGTCCCCTCGCCGCACCTGCGCTCCCGGGCGGAGGTGGCGCGGATCCTGCTGGCCAGCGGCGTGCCGACGGTGGTGCTGCGGGCCGCCGTGATCATCGGGTCCGGCTCGGCCTCGTTCGAGATGCTGCGCTATCTCACCGAGCGGCTGCCGGGGATGGTCACCCCGCGCTGGGTGCGCAACCGGATCCAGCCGATCGCGGTCCGCGACGTGCTGCGCTACCTGGTCGCCGGCGCGGCCCTGCCGCCCGAGGTGGACCGGGCCTTCGACATCGCCGGCCCGGACGTGCTCACCTTCGAGGAGATGATGCAGCGGTACGCCCGGGTGGCCGGGCTGCGCCGGCGGGTGATCCTGCGGGTGCGGCCGCTGACGCCGTCGCTCTCCTCGTACTGGGTCGGGCTGGTCACCCCGGTGCCCAACAAGATCGCCCGGCCGCTGGTGGAGAGCCTGGTCCACGAGGCGGTGGCGCACGAGCACGACATCGCCCGGTTCATCCCCGACCCGCCGGGCGGGCTGACCGGCTTCGACGAGGCCGTGGCGCTGGCGCTGGCCAAGGTGCGCGACGCCGAGGTGGAGACCCGTTGGTCCACCGCGAGCGGCCCGGACGCGCCGGCCGAGCCGCTGCCCAGCGACCCGAAGTGGTCCGGCGGCACGGTCTACACCGACGTCCGGGAATGCGACGTGGCCGCCCCGAGCAGCGCGCTGTGGCGGGTGATCGAGGGGGTCGGCGGCGAGCACGGCTGGTACTCGTTCCCGCTGGCCTGGTCGGTGCGGGGCTGGTTGGACCGGCTGATCGGCGGGGTCGGGCTGCGCCGCGGCCGGCGGGACCCGCACCGGCTCCAGGTCGGCGAGGCGCTGGACTTCTGGCGGGTCGAGGAGATCGTGCCGGGCGAGCTGCTGCGGCTGCGCGCCGAGATGCGGCTGCCCGGCCGGGCCTGGCTGGAGATGCGCGTCGAGCCCACCGCCGACGGCCGCAGCCGGTACGTGCAGCGCGCCGTCTTCCTCCCCCGCGGCCTGGCCGGCCACGCCTACTGGGGCTCGGTCGCCCCCTTCCACGCCATCGTCTTCGGCGGGATGGCCCGCAACATCGCCCGGGGCGCCGAGCACGCCACCGGCTGACCCGGTCCGGCGCGGGTCAGTTGCCGTCGCGGGGGCCGGTCTGGCGGTAGGTGACCGCCGCGCTGGGCGGGACGAAGTCGCGGACGGGCTGGTCCTTGAGCGCGGTGAGGAGCACCCGGCCCACCGCGTCCACCATCCGGGCCTGCACCGCCTTGCCGACCGCGTCCCGCGGGTCGTCCGGGTTCGCCGCCATCGAGGCGATCGCGAGCTGCGGGGTGAACGCGACCACCGACTCGCTCTCGTACCCCTCCGAGCTGCCGGTCTTGCCGGCCACCGGGCGGCCCAGCAACGGCCGGAGCCGCTCCGCGGTGCCGCCGTCACAGCGGTGGTACATGGTCTGGTCGCCGACCGGGCAGCGGGCCGCGTCCACCGCCGCCCGGGCCACGTCGGTGTCGACCACCTGCCGGCAGTCCGGGCGGCCGGCGGCCACCTCCTGCCCGGCGCTGTCGGTGATCGACACCACCGGCAGCGGCGCGCACCAGGTCCCCTCGGCGGCGACCGTGGCGTACGCGTTTGCCAGGTCGAGCGGGGTGGTCGAGGAGACCCCGAGGGTGAACGAGCCCCAGTTCCGCGCGCCGGAGCGGGCCAGCCGGGCGTCGTCCTCGGCCCGGAACCCGATGCCCAGCCGCTCGGCCATCTCCACCACCCGGTCCGCGCCGACCCGCTCGATCAGCCAGGCGAAGTAGGTGTTCACCGAGCGGCCGAAGGCGGTCCACATGGTGTGCCGCCCGTCCATCCAGTCCGGCGTGGCGTTGACCGGGCACCAGTTGCCGCCGCAGCTGGCCCGTCCCGCGTCGACCGGGAACCGGGTGACGATCCGGGTCGGGGCGTCGAAGCCGGTGTCCAGCGGCAGCCCGGACTCCAGGGCGGCCAGCATGGTGAAGAGCTTGAAGGTCGAGCCGCCCTGGTAGCCCTCGATGCCGCCGCCACCGGCGACGAGCTGGTTGACGGTGTTCGGGTGGTTCTTTTGGCCGCCGGGGTTGTCGGCCACGCTGTAGTTCCGGTTCACCGCCATCGCCAGCACCCGGCCGGTGCCGGGCTGGACCACCGCGGTCGGCACGGCCCGCCGGTCGGTGACGGGGTAGATGTCCAGCACCTGCCGCAGGGTGGCCCGCTGCACGGCCGGGTCCAGCGACGAGACGATCCGGAAGCCGCCCCGGCGCAGGGTGTCCTGCCGCTCGGCGGCGGACGCGCCGAAGGCCGGCTGGGCGTTCCACCACTGGGTGAACCAGTCGCAGAAGAAGCCCCAGTCGCCCTGCTCCCGCGGCACCGCGGTGCAGTCGTTCGGGGTCTGGCTGGGGCGCAGTGCCAACGGGGCGGCCTTCGCCTGCGCCGCCTCGGCCGTCGACACCTGCCCCGCGTCGACGAGCCGGTCCAGCACGTACGCCTTGCGGCGCAGCGCCGCGTCGGCGTCGCCGTTGATCGGGTCGTCGGTGTCCGGCGAGCGGACCAGACCGGCGAGCAGGGCCGCCTGCGGCAGGGTGAGGTTCGCCGGCGAGGTGGAGAAGTAGCGCTTGCTGGCCGCCGCGATGCCGTACGCCCCGGCGCCGAAGTAGGCGATGTTGAGGTAACGCCGGAGGATCTCGTCCTTGTCCAGCTCGCGCTCCAGCGACAGGGCGTACCGCATCTCCCGCAGCTTGCGGGCGGCGCTGATCTCGGTGGCCGCGGTGCGTTGCTCCCGGGTCAGCCGGGGGTCGCTGGCCAGCACGTTGCGCACGTACTGCATGGTCAGCGTGGAGGCGCCCTGCCGGGTCGTGCCGTCGCGCCGGTTGACCGTGAGGGCCCGGAGCACGCCGCGCAGGTCGACGCCCCGGTGCTGGTAGAAGCGGGTGTCCTCGGCGGCCACCATGGCCTGGCGCATCACCGGCGCCACCTTGGCCAGCGGCACCTCGACGCGGTCCTCGGTGTAGAACGAGGTGATCAGGGTGCGGCCGTCGTTGGCGTACAGGTTCGACCGTTGCGCGGTGGGTGGGGTGCGCAGGCTCGACGGCAGCTCGGAGTAGGGCGCGGAGAGCGCGCCGAAGCCCAGCCCGAGCACCAGGGCGACCGGGAGGGCCGCCGCCGCCAGCACCAGCCCGGCGAGCACGCCGGCGATCACCACGGTGAACAACTTGTCGAGATGGGCCCGGATCATCAGCACTCCCCGCAGGAGCCGTCAGGACCCGTTCAGAATGACCCGCTATGCCCCTTCCGCCCTCATATTTCGTGAAACCCGGAGGAAACTCGCGAGCGGGACGCGGCGCGGAGCACCGGACACGCCGCCCGGTTCACCCGGACGGGGGGTCAGGGCAGCAGCGCCGCGGTGAGCGGGTGCACGGTCTCCTCGATCTCGTCGGCAACCCGGCTGAAGCACTGGTCGCCCCGGCCCCAGGGGTCGTCCAGGTCGTCGGAGTGCAGCGCGGAGGCGCCCTGCCGGGCCGCGTCGGCGGCCGCCACCAGGGCCACGCCCCGGGCGTACACCGCCTCGCCGGTGGCCTGCGCCGGTGGCAGGGCGGCGGCGTCCACCAGCCCGAGCAGCCGGCCGAACTCGCCGAGCACGAAGGTGCGGGCCGCGGCGTCGGGACGCAGCGCCACCACGTACTCCTGCTGGTCGGCGGTGGCGGTGAGGACCAGGTCGGCGGCGTCGATCAGATCCGAGCGCAGCTTGCGGGCGGCGAAGCCGTCCACGTCACCGCCGCGCGAGAGCACCTGCCGGGCCGCCGGCGGGTTCATCTCCTCGCCGGCGTGCCAGCCGCCGGTGCCGGCGCTGTGGGTGTGCAGCAGCTCGTCGGGGCGGGTCGGATCGACGCCGAGCCGACCCAGCCGCTCCCGGACCGCGAGCACCAGCAGCCGCTCCGCCATCGGCGAGCGGCAGATGTTGCCCATGCACACGTGCAGGACGGTGAACGGCGGCACTCACGCCCCCCGCTCGTCGAGGATGTCCGGCGCCACGTCGCGGAGCTTGTCCAGCCCGATCGCGCCCAGCCGGAGCACCCGCGGCAGCTCGCCGGTCAGGTCGACGATCGTGCTCGGCACCGGGTCCGGGCAGGGCCCGGCCTCCAGGTAGGCGCGCACCGAGTAGCCGAGCTGGTCGCGGGCCTCCTCGGCGGTCAGCGCGGCCGCCTGGCCCGCCTTGTTCGCCGAGGCCACCGCCATCGGGCCGGTCTCCCGCAGCACCTCCAGCGCCACCGGGTGCAGCGGCATCCGGACCGCCACCGTGCCGGTGGCGTCGCCCAGGTCCCAGGCCAGGCTCGGCGAGTGCTCCACCACGATGGTCAGCGCACCGGGCCAGAACGCCTCGACCAGGTCGCGCGCGGCGCGCGGCAGCGAGAAGACCAGGCCGTCCAGCGTGTGCCGGGAGCCGATCAGCACCGGCGGCGCCTGCCGGCTGCCGCCCTTGGCGTCCGCCAGGGCCTTGACCGCGTACGGGGTGAAGGCGTCCGCGCCGATCCCGTAGACCGTGTCGGTCGGCAGGACGACCAGCTCGCCGTTCTTGACCGCCTCGATGGCAGCGGCGATGCCGCGGTCCCGGTCGGCGGGCGACCGACAGTCGTAGAGCATCACGAGGAGCCAGTCTGCCACGCCGGGGCCACACCGGCGTGCGGGCCGTCCGCCCGCCGGGACGCGGTGGCGAAGCGGGACCGTCCCGCCAGGTCCCGGTGCTCCGTCACGTCGACGTACCGGCCGTCGGCGGCGAGCAGCGCCGGCACCGCCGCCCCGTGCGTGTCGTCGTGCTCCACGCCCAGCGCGCCGCCGGGGCGCAGCAGGTCCCCGGCGCGGGCCAGCACCGGCCGGATCACGCTCAACCCGTCCGTCCCGCCGAAGACCGCCTCGTCCGGATCGTGCCCGGCCACCTCCGGCGGTACGGCCACCGCCCGGGGCACGTACGGCGGGTTGCAGAGCAGCACGTCCACCTCGCCGACCAGCGCGGCCAGCAGCTCCGGGTCGGTGACGTCGGCGGCTACCACCTCGATCGGCCGGTCCCCGGCGGCGGCCCGCTCGGCGGCGTTGCGCCGCAGCCACTCCAGCGCGGCGGGCGACCGCTCCACGGCCACCACCCGGGCGGCCGGCACCTCCTGGGCGACCGCCAGCGCGATCGCCCCCGAGCCGCTGCACAGGTCCACCACCAGCGGCGCCGGCCGGGACCGGGCCACCTCGATCCCCCACCCGGCCAGCAGCTCGGTCTCCGGCCGGGGCACGAAGACCCCCGGCCCGACCGCCAGCTCCAGGTGCCGGAACCCGGCCCGGCCGGTCAGGTGCTGCAACGGCACCCGGTCGGCCCGGCGGGCGACCAGCGCCTCGAACCGCTCCCGCTGGGCGGCGGTGAAGCCGTCCGCCAGCGCCAGCCGGCCGCGGGGCACGTCCAGCACGTACGCGGCGAGCAGTTCCGCCTCGGCGCGGGCCGACTCCACCCCGGCGGCGGTCAGGGCACGGGTGGCGCGGGCCACGGCGAGCGAGGGTCGCTCGCGTTCTGTCCCTTCGGAGGGGTGGCGCGGAAGGAAGGTCACGACATAATCATGAAGCGTCGCGGGTCACGTCACGAGTGGGTGCGGCCGGACGCACACCGACAGGAGGTTCGCAGGTGGGGTGGCTCGACCGGGTCGATGACCAGGTTGACGCTCTCCGGCGTGCCCGGGCCCTGCAGGAGGCGAGCCGGTCCGCCGAGGCGTGCGGCCTGCTGGAAGCGGTGCTGCGCAGCACCACCGACCCGAACACCCGCGCCGACGCGCTGGTGCAGCGTCTCTGCGCGCTGATCAATCTCGGTCGGACGGCGGAGTTCACCGGGGCCATCGAGGAGGCGTCCACCGCCGTCCGCGACCTGCCCGAGCCGTACCTGCACGGGCACCTCAACGCGCTGGCCGCGCTCGCCGCGCACCACCAGGGCGCGCTGGACCGGTGCGTCACCCACCTGGTGCGCGCCGCCCGGGCGCTGGGCGCGGCCGAGGAGCGCGACCGGGACACCGCCTGGGGCTGGCACGACCTGGCGATGGCCTACTCGTACCTCAGCTTCCACGGCTACGCGCTCGGCGCGATCGAGCGGGCCCGGCAGCACGGGCTGGCCGCCGGGCTCCCCGAGGAGGTCTTCGCCGCGCCGGGGATCCGACTGCGCAACGCGGTCGCCCTGGACCACAACGGCGACAGTGACGGCTGCCTGCGGGTGCTCCGGGACATCGCCATCGACCTGAACCGGTTCGTCCGCGACGGGCGGAGCGAGCGGATCCGCCCCAGCAGCCTGGCCGCGTACGGCTACGCGGCGGCCCGCCGGGCCGCCCTCGGCGACCCGCTGGAGACCGGCACCAAGACCGACCCGGTCCGGCTGCTCGCCCACGGCGGCGACAGCGCCCGCGCCCGCGACATGCGGCAGCTCGGGCAGGTCTGCCTGGCCGTCGCCGACGGCCGGCCGATCGAGGCGATCACCCGGCTGGACACCGCGCTGGTCTCCAACGAGACGCTCGGCGCGGCCGAGCCGTCCCGGCTGCGCAGCATCGCGTACGCCCGGGCCGGCGACCACGTGGCGGCGCACCGGGCCGACCGGATGGCGTTCCGGCTGGCCGCCCAGCGCAACGACCGGCTGCGCGACGTGTACATCGACGGCATCGCCGCCCGGATCGACCACGAGGAGATGCGCCGCGAGGCCGCCCGGTACGAGGGCGAGGCACTGACCGACCCGCTCACCGGCCTGCCGAACCGGCGCCGGCTGGAGCGCTACATCGCCTCGGTGACCGCCCGCGGCGAGCGGGTGGTGATCGGCGTCTGCGACCTGGACGGGTTCAAGGCGGTCAACACCACCCACGGCCACCACTCCGGCGACCTGGTCTTGCAACGCATCGCCGGGGTGATCAACCGGGTGATGCGCCGGGGCGACTTCGTGGCCCGCTACGGCGGGGACGAGTTCGTGGTGGTGCTCTCCGGGGCCGGGATGACCGAGGCGGCCGAGGTGGCCCGGCGGATCCACGCGGCGGTCCGCACCGAGGACTGGGAGTCCCTGGTACCCGGCACCCCGGTCGGCGTGAGCATCGGCTTCGCCGAGGTCGACGGCGCCCACGGCGCCCTGCGCGACGCCCTCGGCACCGCCTTCGAGATCGCCGACCGCGAGATGCTCCGCGCGAAAACCCGCCCCCGCGCCTCCTGACCCCCGAGCGCTTGGGGCCTCTTTCACGGAAAGCGTGGCTATTCGGCGCCGAATAGCCACACTTTCCGTGAAGGTGCGTCGTTGGGCCCGCCCCGTGGGGAGGTCGGTCAGCGGCGGGTCAGTTCGGGGTCGCCGGCCAGGCGGGCGGCGCGGTCGGCCTCGGTGAGGGCGTCCAGGACGCCGTCCAGGTCGCCGGCGAGCGCCAGGTCGAGGTTGTACGCCGTGTAGCCGATCCGGTGGTCGGTGATCCGGTTCTGCGGAAAGTTGTAGGTGCGGATCCGCTCCGAGCGGTCCACCGTGCGCACCTGCGCCTTGCGGGCGTCGGAGGCGGCGGCGTCGGCCTGCTCCTGGGCGGCGGCGAGCAGCCGGGCCCGCAGGATGCGCATCGCCTGCTCCCGGTTCTGCAGCTGGGACTTCTCGTTCTGGCAGGAGACCACCACGCCGGTCGGCAGGTGGGTGATCCGGACCGCCGAGTCGGTGGTGTTCACCGACTGGCCGCCCGGCCCGGACGAGCGGAACACGTCGATCCGCAGCTCGTTGGGGTCGATGGTGACGTCGACGTCTTCCGCCTCGGGCAGCACCAGCACGCCGGCGGCGCTGGTGTGGATGCGCCCCTGCGACTCGGTGACCGGCACGCGCTGCACCCGGTGCACGCCGCCCTCCCACTTCAGCCGCGACCAGACGCCGTTGCCGCCCTCCGGGACGCCCTTGGTCTTGATCGCCAGCGAGACGTCCTTGACCCCACCCAGGTCGGAGTCCTGCGCGTCGATCACCTCGGTGAGCCAGCCGTGCCGCTCGGCGTACCGGGTGTACATCCGCAGCAGGTCGCCGGCGAAGAGCGCGGACTCCTCGCCACCCTCGCCGGCCTTGATCTCGATGATCACGTCCTTGGCGTCGTGCGGGTCGCGCGGGATCAGCAGCTCGGCCAGGCGCTCCTCCAGTGCCGGCAGGCTCGCCGCGATCGACTCCGCCTCCGCGGCGAAGGACGGGTCCTCGGCGGCCAACTCCCGGGCCGCGGCCAGGTCGGCGCGGGCCTGCTCCAGCTCACCGGCGGCCTTGTGCAGCGGGACCAGCTCGGCGTACCGGCGGCCCACCCGGCGGGCGGTGCCCTGGTCGGCGTGGATGGCCGGGTCGGCCAGCCGCTTCTCCAGCTCGGCGTACTCGTCGAGGAGGGAAGCCAGGCGCTCGCTGCTCATGCGGGGGATGCTCCTTCGACGGACGGACGGGCGTAACCGGGGGCGGAACGGACGAACGCCCGTGCCCGGCCGAAGCCGGACACGGGCGTCGTCGGTGGAGCTACTTGGCCTTCTTCGGCTGAACCTTGGCGTACTTCTGCTGGAACTTGGCGACCCGGCCGGCGGTGTCGAGGACGCGCTGCTTACCGGTGTAGAACGGGTGGCAGGCGCTGCAGGTCTCGACGTGGATCGAGCCGCCCTTGGCGGTGCTGCGGGTCGAGAAGGTGTTACCGCAGGAGCAGGAGACCTCGGTGGTCACGTACTCCGGGTGGATGTTGGGCTTCATGTCGCCTCGGTCCTTTCGTCGATGGTCGCCGGGTCGCCGCTGATCTCCCCGTCGCCTGATGCGCGACGGACTCGGGCGTGAACCGGAACCGGTGGCCGATTGACCAGTGTGCCATGGGCGTGAGCCGACCCGGCAGGCGGGCCGCACGATCGGTCCGGCAGTGGAAACGCCCGCCTCCCTGCTCGCATTCCCGCCACCGGGGACCAGCATTCCCGCCCCCGGCGTACGGTGGGATCGTGCCCGATTCATCCCTGACCCGAGTGGGATGGGCAGGATGCCCCGACTGATCGCCACCCGCGGGCTGCCCGCCTCCGGCAAGACCAGTTTCGCCCGTACCCTGCAACCGGCCGTGGCCCGGGTGAACCGCGACGACCTGCGCCGGATGCTGCACGGTGAGCGGCTGTTCACCCAGCGGGCCGAGTACCAGGTGACGCTCGCCCAGCGGGCCCAGGTGGAGGCGCTGCTGCGGGCCGGGGTGAGCGTCTGCGTGGACGACACCAACCTGCGCTCGCGCACCCTGCGGGACTGGGCCGACCTGGCCGCCCGGTACGACGCGGACTTCGAGGTGCACGACTTCACCGACGTACCGCTGGACGAGTGTCTGCGCCGCGACGCCGTGCGGGCGGAGGCGGACCGGGTCGGCGAGTCGGCCATCCGTCGCCTGCACGAGCGCTTCCTGGCCAACCGGCAGCTGCCGCTGCCGGTGCCGACGGCCCGCACCGGCCGGGCCGGCACGGTCGACGCGAGCCCGGCCGGCCCGCCGGAGATCGTGCTGGTCGACATCGACGGCACGGTCGCGCTGAACGTCTCCCGCAGCCCGTACGACATGACCCGGGTGGGCGAGGACGAGCCCAACGAGGCGGTGATCGCGGCGGTCCGGGCGATGCACGCCGCCGGATACGGGGTGATCTTCTGCTCCGGACGCGACGCCACCGCCCGTGCCGCCACGGTGGCCTGGCTGGACCGGCACGTGCGGGTGCCGTACCTCGGTCTGCACCTGCGCGCGGTGGGCGACTCCCGCAAGGACGCCGTGGTGAAGCAGGAGATCTACGAGCGTGAGGTGCGCGACCGCTACCGGGTGGCCGGGGTCTTCGACGACCGGCAGCAGGTGGTGCGGATGTGGCGGTCGCTCGGGCTGACCGTCTTCCAGGTCGCCGAGGGCGACTTCTGAGACGCGCCGCCGGTCGGCCCTCGCCGAGGAGACCGACGACCGGGCCGGAGCGGACCGCCGGTCGGCCCCTCGCCGCAGGGGCCGACCGGCGAGCGGGATGCCCGGCGTACGCCGGGCCGGTCAGGCGGCGGATGCCTCCCCAGGTGTCTCCGCCGCCGTCAGCGCGATCGTCGCCCCGGCCCGGACGCCGTTCACGGTCACCGCGAGCAGCACCTGCGCGCCGGCCCGCAGCGCGGTCAGCTGCCCGGTGGCCGGGTCGAAGCGGGCCACGTGCCAGGGCCGCACCCCGCCGGCCCCTCCGATGTGGACGTTCGGTGAGGCGGACCAGTCGGCGCTGACCGGCGCCGCCACGGGGACGGTACGGCCGCCCGGCTGGGTCAACGTCGCGGTCACCGTGGCCGGCGTCCCCACCGGCACGGCGGCCGGCGCGCTCACCGCGAGCCGGTCGGTGTGGGCGTGGAACTCCGCGGCGACCCAGCGCGGCCCCTCGACCAGCGGATCCCGGCGGGCCCGGTCGGCCTCGGCCGGGGTCACCGGGTCCACGCCGAACTCGGTCCAGCCGGTGAAGCCGCCGAGCTGCGGCGGCGTCGACGGGTTCTTGCCCGAGTTGCCGTTGATCACGTACGGCACTCCGTCCACCCGGTCGGCGTGGAAGGTGCCGACGTGCCCGCCGACGAACAGGGCGCCCTTGCCCGTGCGGTGCTGGAAGTCGGCCAGCCACTGCTCCAGCAGCGCCGCCTCCTTGCGGTCGCCGAGCTGGCTGGCCTTGGCGGGGCTCGGATCGCGGGGCGGGTGGTGGTGCAGTACCACCACCGAGCCGACCGCCGGGTCGGCGGCGGCCGAGTCGAGCGCCTCGCGCAGCATCCGGACCTGGTCGAAGCCGCCGCCGCGCAGCGACCCGGTGGACGAGTTCAGCGTGACGAACCGGGTGCCCTCGTGGTCGAAGACCCGCTGGGTGTCGCCGAAGACGGCGCGGAAGTTGTCGATCGGCGCGCCCATGATCTCGTGGTTGCCCGGGACGTAGTACCAGGGCAGTTCGCCGCCCAGTTCCTCGTCCAGCAGCCGCTTCGCCAGCGCGAAGTCCGCCGGGTACGCGGTGTCCACGAAGTCGCCGTTGATCACCAGGAAGTCCGGCTTCGCCGCCTTGACCTCGCGCAGCGTACGGCGGGCCTGGGCGACCAGGTCGCTGTCCGGGTCGGCGGCGACGAACTGGGCGTCGGACATCACCGCGAAGCGCCAGGGCGCGCCGTCCACCGTGCCGTCGCGCAGCACCACCCGGTCGGTACGGGGCGGCTCGGCCGGCGCGTCGAGGGTGGGCGGCACCTTCGCCACCAGGTCGTCGATGATGACCTCGCTGGTGTACTGCGCCGTCGGGTTGGTCTCCGCCACGTAGAACCGGCGGACCCGCACCGGGTACTGCACGCCGGGCGGCACCGCGAACTCGACGTACTTCCAGCCCTTCCAGGTGACCAGCGGGCCGCGCAGCACATGCTGGGTGTCCTGCGCGTCGTGCAGGTGCAGGCTGGGCCACTCGCCGGTGCCGTTGCCGTGGATCCACATGCCGAACGCCTGCGGCTGGCCGGGCACCGCGATCCAGGCCGGCGGGTCGGCGTAGGCGGCCCGGGTGCCGGTGGATCGGCTGAAGTCGTACGTCATCCGCAGGCCGGTGCCGGTGTGCCCGGGCGCCGGGGCGACCGCGCCGCTGGCCCGGGCCTGGCTGAACCTCCAGGAGGCCGCGTCGTCGAAGCCGGCCACCGGCACGTCGGTCAGCCCGACGGTCACGGGCAGCACCGTGGCGTGCCGGCCGACGTGGACGGTGACCAGGGCGGACCCGCTGTCGCCGAGGGCCTTGACCGACAGGTTGCCGTCGGCGGTGGGGGTGACCGCCAGCAGCTTCGGGTCGTACTCCAGCTTCAGGTCGGCCGGCTCGATCGGCGCGGTGTTGCCCTCGGCGTCGTAGCCGACCACGCCGAACAGCCCGCTGTCGCCGGCCCGGTTCAGGCCGACCCGGTCCACGGTGGAGTCGACCCGGGCCAGCGGGCCGAGCACGGTCAGCTCGACCGTGCCCCGGGCATCGCCGCGCCAGGCGGTGACGGTGCTGCGGCCGGGTGCGCCGGCTCGGAAGACCCCGTCGGTCACGGTGCCCTGCGCCGCCGGGTTCGCCCGCCACGTCGGCGCGCCCTCCGCCGGGCCGTACGTCTCGTCGTAGCCCGCGGCGGTCAGCCGGCGGGTCAGTCCGGGGAAGACCCGGTCGGGCCGGCCGCCCCGCACCGGCGCGACGCCCGGCGCGGCGGTCGGGTCGCTCGCGGTCTCCAGCCAGTAACCGGTGAGCCGCCCACTGCCCTCGGGGGCGTAGACCGCCAGCCCGTTGGGGACTGGGCGCTCGGTGCCGTCGGAGGGGCTGTTCTCCACCTGCACGGCCGCCGCGCCGGGCTCCCGGGCGAGCAGGGTGGACGAGCCGCCCCCGTCCAGGTTGAGCGCGTGGTACGCGCCCAGCCCGGCCATCATCTCGCCCATCTCGGTCTGCGTGATGCCCCGGCTGTCCAGCTGACGCCCGTCCACGGTGAGCAGGATCATCCGCCGCCCGTCGGCGGAGAAGCCGACGGCGGTGCGCGGGGCCAGGGTCGGGTCGGCGATGGTCTGCACCGCCCCGTCGCGGACCAGGACGTTGCCGCCGCCCACGGCGGCGCGCAGGTCGCCGCCCTCGGAGGGCTTCGGCTTCCAGGTCAGGTCGATCGGGTCACCGGGGCGCAGGGCGGCCAGGGCGTCCGCGCCGGCGTCCCGGCCGAGCAGCACGGTGGTCCCGGCCGGAATCGGCCCCTCGCCCGCCGCGGTGCCGACGGTGGCCACCCGGCCGTCCCGGACCGCCACCTCGGTGACCCGGGCCGCCCCGTCGACGGCCCGCCGCCGGGGGTACGACCCCCAGAGCGCGGTGAACACGCCGACGCCGTTGGCCTGCACCATGTTGTTGAACTGGGTCAGGGTGACCGGGCCGGCCGGCAGCGTCGCGGTGCCGTCGAAGTGCACCTGGACCACCCGGCCGAGGCCGTCGCCGGTGATCGCGGCCGCGTTGTGGTGGCCGGCGACCGGCGACTGGATCAGTTCGCCGGCGCGGATGCCGACGCCCTGCGCGGCACCGGAGTTGTTGATGTCGAAGAAGTCGCCGTTGACCGCGGCGACAGCCCGGGACCGGTCGACCGCGCCGCGCAGCGGCTCGGCCCGGGCCACCTCCCCCGAGTTGACGTAGTCGACTCTCAGCCCGCCGCTCAGGTCGGCGGTGAGCGCGTCGGCGCGCAGCCAGCCGACGGCGTCGTACCGGTCGAAGGAGGTGAGGTCGAGCCCGGGCGCGACCGGTCGGGTGGTCCGGGCGGTCTCCAGTCCGTCGGCCAGCGCGACGCCGGTCGGGGCGAGCGCCACCGCGGCGGCCGGATACGACGAGGCACGGGGCGCGTCCTCGGCGGCGGTGCCGGCGGCGGGCGGCGCGGCGGACGCCGGGACGGCCCCGGCGAGCGCGAGCAGCGGCGTCAACAGCAGGACGCCGGGAAGGCGGGCGGTTCGGCTGCGGGTACGCATGGACGACAGTCAACCCGGCTATGCACAGAAGTTTCAATACCCGGGGACTGAATTGAAGGAAAATTCCAAACCCCGCCGGACCGGGACACGACGAAGGGCACGGCCGGTGTGGCCGTGCCCTTCGCGGGTCTCACCCGGGTGAGGTCACTCCCCCGGCGTCGACTTGGCGATCTGCATCAGGAACTCGATGTTGGTGCGGGACTTCTTGAGCCGGTCCAGCAGCAGGTCCAGCGCCGCCTGGGAGTCCAGCGAGTGCAGCACCTTGCGGAGCTTGTGGATGATGGCCAGCTCCTCCGGCGAGAGCAGGATCTCCTCCTTGCGAGTGCTGGACGCACTGACGTCGACGGCCGGGAAGGTCCGCTTGTCGGCGATCTTCCGGTCCAGCTTCAGCTCCGCGTTACCGGTGCCCTTGAACTCCTCGAAGATGACCGTGTCCGCCATGGACCCGGTCTCCACCAGCGCGGTGGCGAGGATGGTCAGCGAGCCGCCGTTCTCGATGTTGCGGGCCGCGCCGAGGAAGCGCTTCGGCGGGTAGAGCGCGGTGGAGTCGATACCACCCGACATGATCCGGCCGCTGGCCGGCGCCGCCAGGTTGTACGACCGGCCGAGCCGGGTCACCGAGTCGAGCAGCACGACCACGTCGTGCCCCAGCTCGACCAGGCGCTTGGCCCGCTCGATCGCCAGCTCGGCCACCGTGGTGTGGTCCTGCGGCGGACGGTCGAACGTGGCCGCGATGACCTCGCCCTTGACCGTGCGCTGCATGTCGGTGACCTCTTCGGGCCGCTCGTCCACCAGCACCACCATCAGGTGGCACTCCGGGTTGTTGTGCGTGATCGCATTCGCGATCGCCTGCAGCACCATGGTCTTACCGGCCTTCGGCGGCGACACGATCAGCGCCCGCTGCCCCTTGCCGATCGGCATGACCAGGTCGATCACCCGGGTGGTGAGGATGTGCGGCTCGGTCTCCAGCCGCAGCCGCTCCTGCGGGTACAGCGGAGTGAGCTTGTAGAACTCGGGACGACGCTTGGCCTCGTCCAGCTCCATGCCGTTGATGGTGTCCAGCCGGACCAGCGGGTTGTACTTGTCCCGCCGCTGCTCACCGTCACGGGCGGAGGCCCGCACCGCACCGGTGATCGCGTCACCGCGGCGCAGCCCGTACTTCTTGATCTGGGACATCGAGACGTAGACGTCGTTCGGGCCGGCCAGGTAGCCGGTGGTCCGGACGAAGGCGTAGTTGTCCAGGATGTCGACGATGCCGGCCACCGGGACGAGCACGTCGTCCTCGCTGACCTGCGGCTCGCGACTGCCCTCGCGACCGCCCTCGCGGCCACCGTCGCCGCCCTCGGCGCGCTCGCCGCGGCCACGCCGACGGTCGCGGAACCGGCTGCGCCGGCCACGCCGGCCGCCGCCCTCGCCGTCCTCGTCGGTGTCGGTGTCGCGCTGGGCCCGGTCGCCACCGCGGTCGTTGCGGTCGCCCCGGTCGGTGCGGTCACGCTCGGCCCGCTCACCGCGGTCGTTGCGCTCGCCGCGCTCGGCCCGGTCGCCACGGTCGGCCCGCTCGTTGCGGTCGCCGCGCTCGGCACGCTCGGCACGCTCACCGCGCTCGGCACGCTCACCGCGCTCGGCACGCTCGCCGCGCTCGGCCCGGTCCCGGCCACGGCCCTCGCCGCGCTCGGCACGCTCGCCGGCCTCGGCGGGAGCAGCTTCCTCGGTCCGCGCCTCGGCGGGACGGCCCTCAGCGGGACGGCCCTCGGCGGGACGGCCCTCAGCGGGACGGCCCTCAGCGGCGGCCCGGCTGCGCCGGGTCCGGGTACGGCCCTCGGCCTCGCCGGTGGCGGCCGGTGCGGCGGCGGCCTGCTCGGCAGCCCGCTCACCGGTCTCGCGAACCTCGGCGTGCACCTCTTCACGGGCCGGGGCGGCCGCGGCCGCGACCTCGGCCCGCGGTCGAGGGGTGCCGGCGGCGCCGCCCTGCTGCCGCTCGGTGATCGCGCTGATCAGCTCGCCCTTGCGCATACGCGCCGTCCCGGAGATGCCGAGCGACGCGGCCAGGCTCTGCAGCTCTGGCAGCAGCATCGCCGACAGGCCGGTGCCGCTGCGTCGACGACGGGCGGGGGCAGCGGTGGTGGCATCGCCAGCGACGTTGGAAACATCCGACGTCACGTCGGTGGTGTCGCTCAATGGATTCCTTCCCTCGATAGGCCGGGACTGCCCGGAGTCGACAAACTCAGGTGGCCGGGCGGCCTCGGTGCACCCGCCTCGCATGGACACGTCGCGGGAGTCTGTGGCACAGCAGCTGGTCGGTTTCCCGACTCACCAGCATCGGTGAGCAGGTCTCGCCGTCTGCGGCGACCTGTGGAAACTGCGGTGCGGCGTGGGCCTTGGCAGGGGTGACGGGCTTACCGCCGAGAGCTTCGGGGGTGCGCCGACCCGCAGGGAGATCGCATGCTTCGCGGCTGTGCTAAGTCTAGAGCGTAATCAACTCTTCCGACCTGCGGCAACAGGGTCCCGCTCGGCGTGTCCCAGTCTACCCCGCGCGACCGTTGCGCCGCGCACCTCTACCGACAACCGCCAGACCTGCCAGTCTGTTCCCGCCTGGAAGCCGCTCGGCGGCTCGCCCAGCGCCAGCACCGTCGGCCCCGCCCCACTGACCACAGCCGCCACATCCGCCGCACGCAACGCGTTGACCAGGGCCGCCGTCCCCGGCATCCCGGGCGCGCGGTAGTCCTGGTGCAGCCGGTCGACGGTCGCCGGCAGCAGCAACGCCGGCTCGGCGGTCAGGGCGTGCACCAGCAGCGCCGCCCGGCCGGCGTTCTGCGCGGCGTCGGCGTGCGGAACGGTCACCGGCAGCGCCGCCCGGGCGGTCGCGGTCAGCCCGCGCTCGGCCGGGACGAAGACGGTGGGCCGGATCCCCCCGGCGACGGGCAGCGACACCGCCCGCGCGCCGCCGGGCTCCGTCCAGGCCACGGTGAAGCCGCCCAGCAGGCAGGGGGCCACGTTGTCCGGATGGCCCTCGATCTCGGCGGTCAGCCGGAGCACCGCGTCGTCGTCGAGTCGCTCCGGCCCGTCGGTGACCAGCGCGCGGGCCAGCAGCACCCCGGCCACGATCGCCGCCGAGGAGGAGCCCAGGCCACGGGCCTGCGGGATCCGGTTGACGCACTCCAGCGCCAGCCCCGGCGGCTGACCGCCGAGCACGTCGAAGGTGGCGCGCATGGCGCGGGCCACCAGGTGCTGGTCGTCCGCCGGCAGCTCACCGGCGCCCTCGCCGGTCACCGACACTCGTACGCCGCCCGAGGTCACCTCGGCCGCCACGTCGTCGTACAGCCCGAGGGCGAGGCCCAGCGCGTCGAAGCCCGGGCCCAGGTTGGCGCTGGTGGCGGGGACCCGGACGCGGACCGGCCCGGAGGCGAAAGTCAACGGCACCGGCTCATGCTAGGGCCCGGGACCGACGTGGCGGGGTTCCGCCCGGAGCGTGGGAACTGATCTTTTCCGCTAGTGCGGTGTCCACTAACGTTCACTGGGTGTCCGGTGGGTGTTGTGGATCCTCGCCGGGTGGGCGAGCGACTCCCCACCGGGTGGTGGGGCGGGCCTCCGCGGGCCAACTGATCCTCGCGCCACCCATGCTGGGCGCCGCGGGTCACGTCGGGACCGTCCGGCACCGGGGAGGTGCCGGCCGGCTCGACGGTGCGTGACCACCTGCGGCAGCACGACGGCTGTCGGGGTGGTGGGTCCGCCGCCCGGGGTTCGGGTGGCGATGCTGGCGGCCGCGACGAGGTCGCGGTGCCCGGAGAACGCGCAGTGCGGGCAGGACAGGGTCCGCCCGCGGGGTTTCGGTACCCGGCGGGCGCAGGCCGGGCAGGTGGAGGAGGTGCCGCGTTCGTCGACCAGCCGGACGGTGATGCCGGCGAGGGTGGCCTTGTCGGTGAGGACCTGCAGGAGCCGGCCGATCTGCCACTGCCGCAACCGCAGGTTGTGCCGCCGCCCCGCGGAAAGATCCAGCACGCCCCGTGGGTCACCGACATGCAGCACACCGACCCGCTGCCGCACCGCCCACGAAACGACGCTGCGGGCGGCCTCGTGCTGGGCTTGACGGACCCTACGCCGGTGCCGGCCCTCGACTAGGCGTGCCCGACGCCGGTACTGCCGCCACCGCCGCGACCCCTTCTGGCCCGGCTTCGGTGCCCGGCGTGAGACAGCACGGCGGCGGGCTTTCGTGTCGGCCAGGTGCATGCGGTGCTCGGCGCGGATCGCCCGCCCCGACACGAGCAGCCCTTCCCCGTCGGGGCCGGCCACCGCGTAGGGGTGGATTATCCCCAGGTCCACCCCCGCCACCCTGCCCGGGTCCGGTTGTTCACCGGTCGGGTAGACCGTCACCGGCACCTCGGCGGTCACGTCGAGGAACAGCCGCCCACCCTCACACAGCAGCGTGATCGACCGGACCTGCTCGGCCGGATACGGCACCTCCCTGGCCAGGCGCACCCACAATGGCGCGGTGCCTCTGGCGGTGGGAATCCGCAACCGGCGCCCGTCGAGGGTGAACGTGCCGTGATACCAGCGCACCGGCACCAACCCCCGCCGGCGACGGGGGAACCGGGCCGACAGGTCACCGTCCTTGCGGCGTTTCGCCGCCGCGAACCACGCATCCGAAAACCGGCGCAACACCGAGCGGGCACCCACAGAGTTCAACTCGGCGAACGTGCCCGGCCCGGATGCCGCCAGCTCGCGACACAACTGCTGATAGCCGGCCAGCGGCGTGTCCCAGCGGCGGCGCCGCCACGCGTTGACCTCCACCACACACGCCCACACGTCACCGGCGGAGCGCAGCAGTCCGAAACACCGGCGCCGCTGGCCGGGCGTGACCCGCACAGCGACACGCGCGGTGCGGTACACGACCCGCTCGGCGGCGGGATCCCGACGGCGAGGCATAAACCGAAGCCAACACCACCCCTACGACATTTTCCCAACCCGACCCCACCCGGCCAACGATTGTGGACACGGCACTAGCCTGGCCCGACGCACGGCCAGACGGAGGCGGCATGGAACTTTTCGGTTACTCGATCCTGCAGCTGGCCGGGGAGTTGCCCACCCTGGCCGTGCTGGTGGCCAGCCTGGTGCTGGTCGTGGCCCGCCGCGGCCGGCTGCCCGGCCGGTCCCGGGCGCTGGTGCTGTCGGGCATCGCGGTGCTGCTGATGGCCGGCCTGGTGAGCCTGGCCTGGACCATCGCCGTGCCGCACCTGCTCGACTTCCGCTCGATCGACGGTGGCGGCGAATTCCGCCGGTTCAAACTGCTCAGCATCGCGGTGAGCGTGGTGGCGTGGATCGGGTACCCGGTCGGCACCGGCCTGCTCGTCGCCGCCGTGCTCGCCGGCCGGCCGGTCACCGCGCCGACCGTCGACTGGGGCGCCTGGACGCCGCCGGCCGGGGACGACGCGGGGCACGTCGACCCCGGCCCGTCGTCACCGGCCCCCGCCGCCACGCAGTGGGGCGTGACCGACCTCCCCGCGCTCCCGCCCGACCGCACCTGATCCGCCGGGTGACGCCGGCCGCCACGGGGCGGTCGGCGGCCGTCGGGAGGGTCGGCCGGTGGTTGTCAGGAAGCCGACGCCGGCGCCGCTTCCGTGGCCGGGTCGGACAGCGAGAGGCGACGGGTGGCGATCCGCCAGCCCACCGCGTAGACCAGCGTCACCAGTCCGCAGCCGGCGAGCACCACCCGCTCGTCGACCAGGTCCACCACCGAGGCCACCACCAGCTGGCTGACCGAGATTGCCAGCGTCGCCAGCATCATGTCGGTGGCGAAGACCCGACCGCGCAGCCGGTCCGGCACCTCGCCCTGCAGGGCGAAGTTCGACAGGACCCAGTTGCTGCCACCGCCGAAGTGGGCCACGAAGACCAGGACCAGCACCAGCGGGAACCAGCCGACCACCGAGGTGCCCAGGTAGGCCAGGCCGTACAGGGACATCGACGCGGCCAGGCCGGGCAGCAGCCAGGCCCGGTTGGTGAGCACCCGGCGCATCAGGATCGGCCCGACCAGCGCCCCCGCGCCCCGGAACGCGAAGAGCAGCCCGGCGCCGACCGGGCCGACGCCGTACACGCCGGCGAGCAACGGGAAGACGGTCAGCACGCCGTTGCCCAGCCCGACCGCCGACTTGACCGTGACCAGCGCCAGCACCCGCGGCCGGTGCCCGATGTAGCCCAGCGCCTCCCGGATCGCCGCCCAGGTGCGCGGCGTCGGCAGGTCGGCGTCCCGGGGGGCCTGCAGGGGCCGGCGGATCAGCGCGGCCAGGCCCGCGGCCAGCGCCAGGCCGACCGCTGCCACCCAGAAGCAGGCGTACGGCCCGGCCGCCGCGCTCAGCACGCCGCCGAGCGAGGCGCCGACCACGGTCATCGTGCCCCAGGCGGAGCCGGCGATCGCGTTGCCGGCGGCCAGTTCGTCCGGGTCGAGCACATTGGGCAGGGCGGCCTGCGCGGCCGGCGAGTAGAACGCCTTCGCCACCGCCACCGCGGCGATCGCCAGCATGGCCAGCCAGGCGGTACCGGCGCTGCGCACGCCGAGCAGGAGCAGCACCCCGAGCAGGGCGGCGACGTTCGCCACCATCATGATCTTCTTGCGGTCGAACCGGTCGGCGATTGTTCCCGTGTACGGCAGCAGCAGCGCGACCACCCCGGTGTCCAGGGCGAGCACCAGCGCGCCCCAGACGCCGCTGCCGGTCAGCTTCGGCAGGAGCACCAGCAGCGGCACCATGACGAACCAGTCGGCGCCGAAGACCACCAGCTCGGCCAGGAAGAGGTTGCGGAAGTTCCGGTTGCGGGTGAGGACCGAGAAGGTGGGCGACACGTGCCCGAACCTTACCCGGCCGCTCACACCGCGGCGGTGCGTCGCAACAGCTGGGAGACGGTGACGAAGGTGTAGCCGCGGTCCCGCAGCCCGTCGATCATCGCCGGCAGGCCGCGCAGCGCGACCTGGCGGCGTTCGGCCCCCACGTCGTGGGCGAGCAGGATGGTGCCCGGCACGACGTCGGCCACGATGCGCCGGGCGTGCCCCGCCGGGTCGTTCGGGAACTCGCCCTCGACCATCTGGAGCGACCAGAGCACCAGGCGGTAGTCGAGGCGTACGGCGGCGTGCAGGACCGCGCCGCCGAGGTGGCCGTACGGCGGCCGGGCCACCCGGGGCGGGCGGCCGGTGACGTCGGTGATGGCGTCGTGGGAGCGGCGCAGGTCGTCGTGGACCTCGGCGGCGTCCATCCGGGCCAGGTCCCGGTGCCGCCAGCTGTGGTTGCCCACCTCGTGCCGGCCCAGCCGGTCCCGGATCAGACCGGCGTGCCGGCGGACCCGCTGGCCGACCAGGAAGAAGGTGGCCGGCACGTCGTGCTCGTCGAGGGTGTCCAGCACCATCGGCGTCCACTGTGGCAGCGGGCCGTCGTCGAAGGTCAGCGCCACCGTCCGGTCCTCGGTCGGGACATGCCAGACCACCTCCAGCGCGCCGCCGCCGACCTGCTGCCGGCGGTTGCCCACGGTGGCGCTGGCCGGCCCGCCGGCGAGCGGGAGCCGCCGGTCGGCGAGGTACGTGGTCTCGGACATCCCGACCGCACCGATCGCGGTGCCACCGGCCAGCAGCGCGCCGCCGCGCAGCACCGTCCGCCGTCCCCACCGCACGCCGTCCCCGCCCGCCATGCCGCGCCCCGCCCGTCTGGTCGTCCGAAGTGGATGATCGACAACCGACGGTAGGGGGCCGCCGCAACGCCGGCACAGGGCCAAGGTCACGGCGGGCTGTCGGAGTTTCGACAGCACAGCGCCCCGGCCGGTGGTACGGGCCGGGGGCGCTGTGCGTGGGTCGGACTACTCCTCGGTCGGCGGCAGCGGCGAGCGCCGGGTCTTCGGCAGCCGCAGCACCTCGAACTGGTCCGTGCCGTCCAGCAGCGCGGCCGAGGGCGCCGGCCGGGCCGGCGATCCGGCGGCCGGCGTACCGGTGGCGGCGACCGCGGCCGGGACCGGCGCGTCGGTCTCGTCCCCGGCGGCGGCCGGCGCGGCCGGCTCGACCGGGGCCGGGCCGCCGGAGCGCCGGGCCCGGCGGGCCCGCAGCGACTCCTTGGTGCGCTCCACCATGGTGTAGAGCGTCGGCACCAGCACCAGGGTCAGCAGCGTCGAGCTGAGCAGACCGCCGATCACCACCACGGCCAGCGGCTGGGAGATGAAGCCGCCCTCGCCGGTCAGCCCGAGGGCCATCGGCAGGAGCGCGAAGATGGTGGCGACCGCGGTCATCAGGATCGGACGCAGCCGCCGCCGGCCGCCCTCGACCACCGCCTCGGCCACGCCCATCCCCTGCGCCCGGTACTGGTTGACCAGGTCCAGCAGCACGATGGCGTTGGTCACCACGATGCCGACCAGCATGAGCACGCCGATCAGCGCCGGCACGCCCAGCGGGGTGCCGGTGACCAGCAGCAGGCCGATCGCGCCGGTCGCGGCGAACGGGATCGAGATCAGCAGGATCAGCGCCTGGGTGATGCTGCGGAAGGTCGCCACCATGATCAGGAAGACGATCGCGATCGCGGCCAGCACCGCCAGGCCCAGGTCGCCGAAGGCGTCCTCCTGCTCGGCGCTCGCGCCACCGACGGTCACCGTCGCGCCGGGCACGTCGATGTCGTCGATCCGCTTCCGCAGCTCCTGGGTGATCGCTCCCAGGTTGGAGCCGGTGGCGGTGCCGGTGACGGACACGCTGCGCTCGCCGTCGATCCGGGTGACCTGCTGCGGTCCCTCGCCCTGGGTGACGTCCGCGATGTCGTCCAGCTTGACCGGGCCGACGGGAAGGGCCCGCAACTGCTCCACGGTCCTCGGCGGGGTGGCCGAGGTCCGCAGCACCACGTCCTGCTGACCGCCGTCCAGGGTCACCCGCCCCAGCGGGGCGCCCCGGTACGCCTGCGACACCAGCTGCCCGACCGCCGCCTCGCTCAGCCCGACCCGGGCCGCGGCGAGCCGGTCGACGCTGACGTCGACCCGGGGCACGCGCGTCGCCAGGCTGGTCGAGACGTCCTCGACGTCCGGCGTGCCGGCCATCGCCGCGCGAGCCTCCTCGGCGGCCCTGGCCAGCGTCTCCTGGTCGGCGGCCTGGACGACCAGCTCCAGCTGGTCACCCTGGCCCTGGCCGAAGGTGAGCTCGCCGACCTCGGCACCGAGGGCGTCGAACTTCTCCCGCAGGATCTCCTTCATCTCCTTGGCGTCGGTGTCGCCGTCGAGCGCCACCGACCAGCGGGCGGTGTTGTTGCCCCCGCCGGCCAGCCACGGCTGGTCGCTGCCGCCCGCCGTGACCTGGTACGTCTCGACGCCGTCGGTCCGGCCGAGCACCTCCTCGACCCGGCGGGCCGCCTGGTCGGTGGCGGCCAGTCCGGTGCCCGCCGGCAGCTCCTGGGTGATGTTCAGGGTGTCCTGGCCGGAGTCGTCCAGGAAGTTGGTCTCCAGCTTCTGGGCGAGGCCGAACGTGCCGAGCAGCACCAGCAGCCCCACCGCGACGGTGATCCAGCGGGTCCCGCGGGTGCGGGTGGCGAACCCGATCGTCGGCAGGTACGCCCGCTGCAACGGGCTGCGCAGCTCCTTCTCCTCGGCGGCCCGGCGCACCTCGGCGTCGTCCGCCCCGGCCCGGCGCGGCGTGAGGAACCAGTACGCCAGCACCGGGATCACGGTCAGCGAGACCAGCAGCGAGGCGAGCAGGGCCACCGTCACGGTGATCGCGAACGGCGCGAAGAGCTGCCCGACGAAGCCGCCCACCAGCGCGATCGGGGCGAACACCGCGACCGTGGTGAGGGTCGACGCGGTCACCGCGCCGGCCACCTCGCGGACCGCGGTGACGATCGCGTCCCGCTTGGGTTCGCCGTACTCCAGGTGGCGTTTGATGTTCTCCAGCACCACGATCGAGTCGTCGACCACCCGGCCCACGGCGATGGTGAGCGCGCCGAGGGTGAGCAGGTTGAGCGAGTAGTCGCCGACCCAGAGCGCGAGCAGCGCCACCACCACCGACAGCGGGATGGAGACCGCGGTGACCAGGGTGGAGCGCACCGACAGCAGGAAGACCAGGATCACCACCACGGCCATGAGCAGGCCGAGCAGGCCCTCGGTGGTCAGGCTCTCGATGGACTTCTCGACGAACGGCGCCTGGTCGAAGACGACGGTCAGCTCGGCGCCGGAGGTGGAGCGCAGGGCGTCGAGCCGGTCCCGGATCTCGTGCGAGATGCGTACGGCGTTGCCGTCCGGGGCGGCGATCACCTGGACGCCGAGGCTCTCGATGCCGTTGGTGCGGGTGATCGCGGTGGCCGGGGCGAGCTGCTGCTGCACGGCGGCCACGTCACCGAGGCGGACCGGCGGCGCCTTGGGCACGCTCGGGGTGAGCACGATGCCGCGCAGGTCGTCCAGGGTGGTGATCGGGGCGCCGACCTGCACCGGGAGCGCCCGGGTGCCGTCGGTGACCGCGCCGGCCGGCACGGAGATGCCGTTGGTCTTCAGCGCCGTCGGAATGGCGGTCGGGGCCAGCTTCTTGGCGGCGAACTTCGCCGGGTCCGGCGTGATCGTCACGACCTGGTCGCGGGTGCCGGTCACCTCGACGGTACGGACGCCGTCGATCCCCTCCAGCTCTCCTACGACGGTGCTGCGCAGCTTCTCCGCCAGCGCCCGCTCGTCGCCGCCGCCGCTGGCGGCGAGCACCACCGCGGGCAGGTCGTCGGTGCTCCCGGTGAGGACCTGCGGGTCCACCTCCGCGGGGAGCTGCGCGTCGATCCGGCCCAGCGCGGTCTGCATCTTGTTGGCCGCGTCGTCGACGTCGGTGCCGAACTCGAACTGCACCGAGACGGTCGCCGAACCCTCCCGCGAGGTGGAGGTGACCTTCTCCAGCCCGGGCAGGCCCTGGAGGCTGTTCTCGATCGGCTCGGTGACCTGGGACTCGACGATCTCCGGCCCGGCGCCGGGGTAGACCGCCACGACGAACGCGCCGGGGAACTCCAGCGACGGAAGCAGCTGCTGCTTGAGCGAGGGGACGGCGAACGCCCCGAACGCCGCGGTCACCACCGCGATCAGGGCGACCAGTCCCCGGTTGGCGAGGCTGGATCGGGCGAGCAGCGACATCAGCGGACTCACTCCTGCAGGAGGTCGACGGGGTGACCAGAGTGTGCCCGATTCACTTTCCCCCACCCCCACCGGCCCACCGCCGCCCCCACCCACCGGCACCCCGCTCGTTGATCATGAAATTGCCGGGAAAGCGCATTCCAGGCTGCCAACTTCATGATCAACGCTCGACCCCGTCGGAGCGGGGGACCGGGGGGTCAGGCGAGGTCGAGGGAGCGGGCGGCGGCGAGGGGGTCGTTGGCGATGGTGACAGGGGCGGGGGCGGTGGAGATGGCCCACTCCGGGTCCTTGAGGCCGTGGCCGGTGACCGTGCAGACGACCGTGGAACCGGGCGGGACCCGGCCCGCCGCGGCCTGCTGGAGCAGGCCGGCCACGCTGGCCGCGCTGCCCAGCTCGACGAAGACGCCCACCTCCCGGGCGAGCAGCCGGTACGCCGACAGGATCTCCCGGTCGGTGACCGCCGCGATCAGGCCCTGCGAGGCGTCCCGGGCGTCGACCGCCTTCGTCCAGCTCGCCGGGTTGCCGATCCGGATGGCGGTGGCGATCGTGGACGGCTCGTGCACCACCTGGCCGGTCACGATCGGCGCGGCGCCGGCGGCCTGGAAGCCGTACATCTTCGGGGCCCGGGTGGCGTTGCCGGCGGCCAGGTCCTCGCCGTAGCCCATCCAGTACGCGGAGATGTTGCCGGCGTTGCCGACCGGCAGGCAGTGGATGTCGGGGGCGTCGCCGAGCGCCTCGACGATCTCGAAGGCGGCGGTCTTCTGGCCGTGCAGCCGGTCCGGGTTGACGGAGTTGACCAGCGCCACCGGGAAGTCCTGGGCGAGCTTCGCGGCCAGCGACAGGCAATCGTCGAAGTTGCCGTGGACCTGGAGCAGCTTCGCCCCGTGCACCAGCGCCTGGGCCAGCTTGCCCAGCGCGATCTTGCCCTGCGGCACGAGCACCGCGCAGGTGATCCCGGCGCGGGCCGCGTACGCCGCGGCGGAGGCGCTGGTGTTGCCGGTGGAGGCGCAGATGATCACCTTGTCGCCCGCCTCGACCGCCTTGGACACCGCGACGGTCATGCCGCGGTCCTTGAACGAGCCGGTCGGGTTGGCCCCCTCGACCTTCAGGTGCACGTCACAGCCGAGCCGGGCGGAGAGCACCGGCGCGGGCAGCAGCGGGGTGTTCCCCTCGTGCAGGGTGACGACGGGGGTGGCGTCGGTGACCGGCAGCCGGTCCCGGTACGTCTCGATCAGACCCCGCCACATGTCGCTCTCCTCGCCTCGCCCCGTTCCTTCGGGGGTGCCTCAAGCCTGGACCAACCGACCGGGGTGGCGACCGGCGCACCCGCCGCCACCCACCAGACGGGACGCCCTACTGCCCGCCCTCCACCCGCAGCACGCTGGTCACCGATCCGACGATGTCCAGCCCGCGCAGCTCGCGTACGGTCGCGGCGAGCGCCGCGTCCGGCGCGACGTGGGTGACGATGACCAGCTCGGCGTCGGAGCCCCGACCGGCCGGCCCGCCGCCCGCCGGGCCCTGCCGCACGGTGGCGATGGAGACCTCGTGCCGGGCGAACACCCCGGCCACCGCCTCCAGCACACCCGGACGGTCGGCCACGTCGAGGCTGATGTGGTAGCGGGTCAGCGCCTCCCCCATCGGCCGCACCGCCAGGTCGGCGTACGCGGACTCGCTGGCCGCCCGCGCCCCGGCGAGCCGGTTGCGGGCCACCGCCACCACGTCGCCGAGGACAGCGCTGGCCGTCGGCGCGCCACCGGCGCCCCGGCCGTAGAACATCAGCTGCCCGGCCGCCTCGGCCTCGACGAAGACCGCGTTGAACGCGTCGCCGACGCTGGCCAGCGGGTGGGTCAGCGGGATCATCGCCGGGTGCACCCGCACGCTGACCGTCTCCCGGCCCGCGGCGTCGGCGCCCCGGGCCGCGATGCAGAGCAGCTTGATCGTGCAGCCCATCGCCCGGGCGCTGGCCACGTCCGCGGCGGTCACCTCGGTGATCCCCTCGCGGTGCACGTCGGCGGCGGTGACCCGGGTGTGGAACGCCAGCGAGGCGAGGATGGCGGCCTTGGCGGCGGCGTCGAAGCCCTCCACGTCGGCGGTCGGGTCCGCCTCGGCGTACCCGAGCTCGGTGGCCTCCTCCAGCGCCTCGGCGAAGCCGGCGCCGGTGGCGTCCATCGCCGAGAGGATGAAGTTGGTGGTGCCGTTGACGATGCCGGTGACCCGGTTGATCCGGTCCCCGTGCAGCGAGTCGCGCAGCGGGCGCAGCAGCGGGATCGCCCCCGCCACCGAGGCCTCGTAGTAGAGGTCGGCGCCGCCCTCGGCCGCCGCGTCGTGCAGGGCCGCGCCGTCCTCGGCGAGCAGCGCCTTGTTGGCGGTGACCACGCTCTTGCCGGCCCGCAGCGCCTCGACCAGCCAGCCGCGCGCCGGCTCGATGCCGCCGACCACCTCGACCACCACGTCGACGTCGTCGCGCTTGATCAGCCCGAGCGGGTCGGTGGTGAACAGCGCCGGGTCGACCGGCAGGTCACCGCGGTCGCGCCCGACCCGGCGTACGGCGATGCCGGCGATCTCCAGCGGGGCGCCGATCCGGGCGGCGAGGTCGGCCGACTGCTGGTGCAGCAACCGGACCACCTCGCTGCCCACGGTCCCGCAGCCGAGCAGCGCCAAACGCACAGGTGACGTCATCCCACATCCAAAGCGAGCAGGTCCTCTTCGGTTTCCCGCCGGACGATCAGCCGGGCCCGGCCGTCCCGCACCGCGACCACCGGGGGGCGGGGCACGTGGTTGTAGTTGCTGGCCATGCTGCGGCAGTACGCACCCGTGCCGGGCACCGCGACAAGATCTCCGGGCTGCACGTCGGCGGGCAGGAATTCATCCTTCACCACGATGTCCCCGGACTCACAGTGCTTTCCCACCACGCGGGCGAGCATCGGCTCGGCCACCGACGCCCGGTTCGCCATCGTGGCCGAGTACGAGGCGTCGTAGAGCGCGGTGCGGATGTTGTCGCTCATCCCGCCGTCGACACTGACGTAGGTGCGGATCCCGTCGACGTCCTTGACCGTGCCGACCTCGTACAGGGTGAAGACGGCCGGGCCGACGATCGCCCGGCCGGGCTCGATCGACAGGTGCGGCACGGCCAGCCGCTCCGCCGCGCACTCGCCGTCCACGATCTTGCGCAGCCGCTTGGCCAGTTCCTGGGGCGAGGCCGGGTCGTCCTGGGTGGTGTACGCGATGCCGAAGCCGCCGCCGAGGTCCAGCTCGGGCAGCTCCACCCCGCGGGCGTCGCGGATCTGCGCCTGCAGGGCGAGCACCCGGCGAGCGGAGACCTCGAAGCCGCTGGCGTCGAAGATCTGCGACCCGATGTGCGAGTGCAGGCCGCGCAGGTCGAGCACGCCCTCGTCGAGCACCTTGAAGGCGGCCGCCGCGGCCGCCCCGCCGGCGAGCGAGAAGCCGAACTTCTGGTCCTCGTGCGCGGTGGCGATGAACTCGTGGGTGTGCGCCTCGACGCCGACGGTGACCCGGATCAGCACGCCGGGGCGTACCCCGCGCTCGCGGGCCAGCGCGGTGAGCCGGTCGATCTCGGTGAACGAGTCGAGGATGATCCGACCCACCCCGGCGTCCAGCGCCCGGGTCAGCTCGGCCACGGACTTGTTGTTGCCGTGGAAGCCGATCTTCTCCGGCGGCATCCCCGCCGAGAGCGCGGTGGCCAGCTCGCCGCCGGTGCAGACGTCGAGGTGCAGGCCCTCCTCGGCGATCATGCGGACCACGGCGCGGCAGAGGAACGCCTTGCCCGCGTAGTAGACGTCGACGTCCTGGAAGGCGGCGCGGAAGTCGCGGCAGCGCGACCGCAGGTCGTCCTCGTCGAGGACGTACAGCGGGGTGCCGTACTCGGCGGCGATGTCGTGGATGCCCAGGCCGGCGACGGCGAGCGCGCCGTCGTCGGCGCGCGTCACGTTGCGCGGCCACAGCTGCGGCACCAGGGCGTTGACGTCGACCGGGGTACGCAGCCACGCCGGCTCCCGGCTGCCGATGTCGCCGTGCATGGCACCGGCCTCATGTGCGCGCACAGGTGCTCACATCCTCTCCGGAGCGGTGACGCCGAGCAGGTGCAGGCCGTTGGCGATGACCACCCGGGTCGCGTCGTTGAGCCAGAGCCGGGCCCGGTGCAGGTCGGTGACCTCCTCGTCACCGCGCGGCAGGATCCGGCAGTTGTCGTAGAACCGGTGGTATGCCCCGGCCAGCTCCTCCAGGTAGCGGGCCACCCGGTGCGGCCCCCGGAGCTCGGCGGCGGTGGCCACCACGGCGGGGAACTCGGCGAGCGCCTTGAGCAGCTCGTTCTCCTTCTCGTGCCCGAGCAGCTCGGCCCGGAAGCCGGCGGCGTCACCGCGGGTCAGCCCGACCTCGGCGGCGTTGCGCCCGACGCTGGCCGTCCGGGCGGCGACGTACTGCACGTAGTAGACCGGGTTGTCGCGGGTGGCCCGGGTCCACAGCTCGACGTCGATGTCGATCGGCGAGTCGCTGGAGTAGCGGGCGAGCGCGTACCGGGAGGCGTCCACGCCGATCGCGTCGACCAGGTCCTCCAGGGTGACCACGGTGCCGGCCCGCTTGCTCATCCGCACCGGGGCACCCTCGCGGACCAGGTTGACCAGCTGGCCGATGAGGATCTCCAGGTTGCGGTCCGGGTCGTCGCCGAAGCAGGCCGCCATCGCCTTCATCCGGCCGATGTAGCCGTGGTGGTCGGCGCCGAGCATGATCACGACCCGCTCGAAGCCGCGCTCGCGCTTGTCCAGGTAGTAGGCGCAGTCGGCGGCGAAGTAGGTCCACTCGCCGTTGGACTTGCGCAGCACCCGGTCCTTGTCGTCGCCGAAGTCGGTGGTCCGCAGCCAGGTGGCACCGCCGGCCTCGAAGAGGTGGCCCTGCTCGCGCAGCCGCTCCAGGGCGAGGTCCAGCTCGCCCCGGTCGTGCAGGTCCTTCTCGTTGAAGTAGGTGTCGAACTCCACCCCGAAGGCGCGCAGCGAGGACTTGATCTCGGCGAACATCAGCGCGACGCCCTCGACCCGGAAGACCTCCTGGGCGGCGGCGTCGTCCAGCTCCAGCACGTCCGGCCGGACGGCGCGGACCTGCTCGGCGATCTCGGCGATGTACGCGCCGCCGTACCCGTCCTCGGGGGCCGGCTCGCCCTTCGCGGCGGCGAGCAGCGACCGGGCGAACCGGTCGATCTGGGACCCGGCGTCGTTGAAGTAGTACTCGGTGCCCACGTCGGCGCCCGTGGCGCGGAGCAGCCGGCTCAGCGCGTCGCCGACGGCCGCCCAGCGGACGCCGCCGATGTGCACCGGGCCGGTGGGGTTGGCCGAGACGAACTCGAGGTTGATCTTCTGGCCGGCGAGGGCGTCGCTGCGGCCGTACTCCGCGCCGGCCTCGACGATCGACCGGGCGAGCTGGCCCGCGGCGGCGGCGTCGAGCCGGATGTTGAGGAAGCCGGGGCCGGCGATCTCCACGGACTTGACGCCGGGGGCGCGGCCGAGCTGGTCGGCCAGCGCGGCGGCCAGCTCCCGCGGCGGGACCCCCACCTTCTTGCTGAGCTGCAGCGCCAGCGTCGAGGCGTAGTCGCCGTGCTCGGGGTTACGGGGTCGCTCCACCGCCGTCCGCGCCGGGAGCGCGGCCGGGTCCAGGCCCCGCTCGGTGAAGACGGCGTGGGCTGCGGAGAGGACGACCTCGGCGAGTTCTGCGGGAGTCACCGAACCATGTTATCGGGGGTAGACTCGGGCACTCGGCGGCGACCCTGCGCGTCACCCGGCCCGCCAATCCCCTGACCGACCGACCTGACGAGGCACCATGAGCATCAGCACCCCGGGCGGCCCGGAGCGCCGTCCGACCGTGGTCAGCACCGGCAAGAAGCCGGCGGCTGGCCGGCCCGCGTCCGGCGCCAAGCCCGGGGCCGGCAAGTCGGCGGGCTCCCCCCGCCCGACCTCGGGTGGCAAGGGCCCCCGCAAGCCGATCACGCCGGTCAAGGTGAGCCAGGGCCGGCCCTGGGGCCCGATCGCGCTCTTCGTGGCCGTCGGCGTGCTCGCCGCGGCGATCATCGGGTACGGCGCGTACGCGGCCTTCCAGGGCTCCAAGCCGTGGGAGAAGCGGGCCGCCGACATCGACGGCATCGTCGACTTCCGGAAGAAGGACGCCAAGCTCGTCCAGGGCGGCCAGCACCAGCAGGGCCCGATCAAGTACGACGTCAACCCGCCGGTCGCGGGCCCGCACAACGCGGCCTGGCAGAACTGCATGGGTGACGTCTACGACGCCCCGATCGCCAGCGAGCACGCGGTGCACAGCATGGAGCACGGCGCGGTCTGGATCACGTACCGCTCCGACCTGCCGGCCGACCAGGTGACGAAGCTGAAGAGCAAGGTCCAGGGCAAGGAGAAGCTGATGCTCAGCCCGTTCGACGGGCTGGACAAGCCGATCTCGCTGCAGGCCTGGGGCTACCAGCTCAAGGTCGACAACGCCGACGACGGCCGGATCGACGACTTCATCAAGACCCTGCGCGTCAACGCCTCGGTCGAGGGCCCGAACGCCAACTGCGGCCAGGGCATCACGGCCACCGGCACCACCCCGCGCGACCCGCAGCCCACCCAGTAAGGACGGCCATGACCGCTCCCGTGACGACGGCCAGCGCACCCGACGAGGCCCCGGTCACCGACGACGGTGGCCGGCGGTCCGCGCGCCGCTACGGCGTCCTCGCGCTGACCGCCGCCGTCGTGGTCGGTCTCCTCCTCGGGTACGCCGGCGGCCTGCTGACGCCGAGCCTCACCCGACCGGGTGACAGCTCGGCCGAGGCGGGCTTCGCCCGGGACATGACCAGCCATCACGCCCAGGCGGTGGAGATGGGCCTGATCGCCTTCCAGAAGGGCAGCGACCCGGAGGTACGCCAGGTCGGCGGCGACATCGCCACCGGTCAGCAGGGCGAGATCGGCACCATGCAGACCTGGCTGCGGTCGTGGGGGCTGGACCCGACCGGCTCCGAGCCGGCGATGGCCTGGATGCCGGACGGCCGGGAGAGCCTCCGGGACGGGCTGATGCCCGGCATGGCGACGCCGCAGGAGATGGCGCAGCTGCGCGCGGCGCAGGGGCACGACCTCGACGTGCTCTTCCTGCGCATGATGATCAAGCACCATCTGGGTGGGATCCACATGATCCAGGGGATCCTCGACCACGGCGGGGACGACGACGTGCTCAAGGTCGCGCAGACCATGAAGAACACGCAGCAGACGGACCTGGTCAACCTCCAGAACGCCCTCAAGCGCCTGGGCGGCTGATCCCGGCATCCGGCTCGACGGAGGCCCGCGTACCGCCTCGGCGGACGCGGGCCTCCGTCCGTTCCGACCCGCATGGGTGTCCCTTTACTCCCTTTTAGCGACCTTTGGCCGCTCCGACCGATTGCGGTCGTTGGAGACTTTTCTCCCCACATATCGTGACCAGTTGCGATTCGGGCTCGTTGCGCAGGACGTGGGGGTTGCACTGAGAGACGCGCGGCGTTCGGTCACCAGCTGGTGCCGGCGCCACACCATCGGCGGTGACGGAGCGGTGGCAGCCGTCCGTCGCGGACACCGGCAGGGCGAGCCCGGAACGCTCAGCCGCGAACAGGAACTCGAACTGATCGACGCCCTGCGGAGCGTCCACCCCGACGAGTTCGGGCTGGACGAGGAGCTGTGGACGCGACAGAGCCTGACCACGCTGATCCAGCGCCAGTTCGACCTGGCGATGGACGCCGGCACCGTCGGGGCGTACCTGCGGGCCTGGGGGTTGGGTCCGCGGGAGCCGCGGGAGCGGGCCTGCGGGCTCTGCGTCGGCGCGGTCGAGCGCTGGGTACGCAGCGAGTACCCGGCGATCACCCGGGCCGCCCAGGAGCACTCCGCGGAGGTCTACTGGATCGGCCGCGTACGCCTGCGCGGCACCATGCCGGCCGCGGACGTGATCTCCGCGGTGTCGTCCCGGGGCCGGGTCCGGTTCATGGTGACCACGCCCGGCGTGGACGCGCCGCTCCCCCGCGACTTCGTGCTGCGGCTCAGCGGCGCCGAGGAGCGCACCGTGCACCTGATCGTGGACGGCTCGTGGCCCAAGAACGAGTGGCCCCGACGCCTCCCCCGCCGCATCGTCCTGCACCCCCTCCCCAGCTGCGGCCGCGCCCTCGCCGCCGCCTGACCCCCCGGCTCTTTCGCGTTGATCATGAAGTTGTTGTCGGCGGACACGGTGTGTCGGGACAACAACTTCATGATCAACGCGGGATTCGAGGGACACGGAGGGGGCAGCGGGTACCGATTCGGTGTTCGGGACGGGGTTTGGTACTCTTCTCGGGTCGCTGAGCCCCCGTAGCTCAGGGGATAGAGCACCGCCCTCCGGAGGCGGGGGCGCAGGTTCGAATCCTGCCGGGGGCACACAACATCGCAGGAGCGGGCTCCGCGACAAGACGAACGAGGATTCCCCGGCGGGTACGCCGGGGAATTTTTCGTTTCCCGGATCGGCACTCACCCGCAGGTCGTGGCCCCGGCGACCAGGCGGCGGGGTGGACCGGCCCGGGCGGGAGACCGGCGCCACAGCCGCCGATGTCTACCGCGTCACCCGGCCGCCGAGGAACCAGACAGCCCCGCCAGCCGGGGCAGGGACCGGACTCCATATTGCCGGATTGTTACAACGGCCGGCCAACGGAAACTTGCGGATCGCCGTCGCGCGTGAATAAGTTGTGGTACGCAACAAAACCTCGTGAGGCCCGATCCAGCGAGAGGCATCCATGATGTTGGCGAGGTGCAGCAAGTCATGAGCGACGCGCCCATCCTCCTGGAAATGCGCTCCATCACCAAGGAGTTCCCGGGAGTCAAGGCCCTTTCCGACGTCAACCTCGTGGTTCGCGCCGGTGAGATCCACGCCATCTGCGGCGAGAACGGTGCGGGCAAGTCGACGCTGATGAAGGTGCTCAGCGGCGTCTACCCGTACGGCACGTACGACGGCGACATCATCTACCAGGGCGCCGAGACCCGCTTCTCCGACATTCGGGCGAGCGAGGCCGCCGGCATCGTGATCATCCACCAGGAGCTCGCGCTCATCCCGCACATGTCGATCACCGAGAACATCTTCCTCGGCAACGAGCCGCGCAAGCGGGGTGCGATCGACTGGAAGGCCGCGAACCGGATGGCCCTGGACCTGATGGCCCGGGTCGGTCTCCAGGAGGACCCGGACACCCTGATCAAGGACATCGGCGTCGGCAAGCAGCAGCTGGTGGAGATCGCCAAGGCGTTCGCCAAGGACGTCAAGCTGCTCATCCTGGACGAGCCCACCGCCGCGCTCAACGAGGCGGACTCGCGCCACCTGCTGGACCTGCTGCGCGGCTTCCGCTCGCGGGGCGTCACCTCGATCATGATCTCGCACAAGCTGAACGAGATCGAGGCGATCGCCGACCAGATCACCATCCTGCGCGACGGCAGGACGGTGGAGACCCTGGACGTCCAGGCGGGCGGGGTCGACGAGGACCGGATCGTGCGGGGCATGGTCGGTCGTGAGCTGAGCAGCCGCTTCCCGGACCACACGCCCAAGATCGGCGAGGTCTTCTTCGAGGTCCGCGACTGGAACGTCCGGCACCCGATCTCGGCCGAGCGCCAGGTCTGCAAGAACGAGAGCTTCGTCGTGCGCCGCGGCGAGATCGTCGGCTTCGCCGGCCTGATGGGCGCGGGCCGCACCGAGCTGGCGATGAGCGTCTTCGGCCGCTCCTACGGGGTGTACGAGTCGGGCACGATCATCAAGGACGGCAAGGAGATCGTGCTGAAGTCGGTGGCGGACGCGATCGCCCACGGGCTCGCGTACGTCAGCGAGGACCGCAAGGCGATCGGCCTCAACCTGCTCGACGACATCAAGACGTCGACGGTGGCCGCCAAGCTGTCCAAGATCTCCCGGCGCGGCGTCCTGGACGAGGTCGCGGAGTACAAGGCGGCCGAGTCGTACCGCCGGGAGCTGCGGACCAAGACCCCGTCGGTCGACGAGGGCGTCTCCAAGCTCTCCGGCGGCAACCAGCAGAAGGTCGTCCTGGCGAAGTGGATGTTCACCGACCCCGACCTGCTGATCCTCGACGAGCCGACGCGCGGCATCGACGTGGGCGCCAAGTACGAGATCTACGGAATCATCCAGCGGCTCGCCGACCAGGGGAAGGGCGTCGTCGTCATCTCCTCGGAACTGCCTGAGCTGATCGGGCTCTGCGACCGCATCTACACCGTGTTCGAAGGAACCATCACCGGCGAGATCGCCCGCGAGGATGCGGACCCGGAGACCCTCATGAAGCAGATGACCTCTACGAAGAAGATGCAGACACGATGAGCCGATTGAAGGACCTGCAGAAGAACCTCTTCGGAGGCACCACCTCCAACGCCCGCCAGTTCGGGATGATCTTCACCCTCGTGGCGATCGTCGTCCTGTTCCAGATCCTCACGGACGGGCTGACCCTGCGGTCGGACAACCTGATCGCGCTGTTCCAGCAGAACTCGTACATCCTCATCCTGGCCATCGGCATGCTGATGGTGATCGTCGCCGGGCACATCGACCTGTCGGTCGGCTCGGTCGCCGCCATCGCCGGCATCCTGGTGGCCAAGTCGATGGCGGAGTGGTCGCTGCCCTGGCCCGTCGCCATCCTCTTCGGCCTCGCCATCGGCGCTGTCATCGGCGCCTGGCAGGGCTTCTGGGTCGCCTACATCGGGGTACCGGCGTTCATCGTCACCCTGGCGGGCTTCCTGCTCTTCCGCGGCGGCAACCAGTTCATCGGCAACGCGAACACCATCCCGGTGCCGGAGGACTTCCGGCTGATCGGCTCGGGCTTCCTGCCTGAGGTCGGGCCGAGCACGGGCTACAACAACCTGACGCTGCTGCTCGGCCTCGCCGCCTGCGTGGCCGTGGTGTGGCGGGAGTTGAAGTCCCGCAAGACCCGTCGGGAGATGGACGCCGACCCGGCGCCGATGTGGATCTCGGTCCTCCGGATGGCCGTCATGGTCGGTCTGATCGTCTTCGCCTCGCTGCGCTTCGCCAGCGGCCGCGTCGGCACCAGCTTCCCGGTCTCCGGCATCATCCTGGTGGCGCTGGTCCTCGCGTACTCCTTCTACACCCGCAACACCGCCGGCGGCCGGCACATCTACGCGGTCGGCGGCAACTCCCGGGCCGCGGAGCTCTCCGGTGTGAAGCTCAAGCGGGTCAACTTCTTCGTCATGATGAACATGTCGGTCCTGGCCGCCCTGGCCGGCATGATCTTCGTGGCCCGTTCGGCGGCCTCCGGTCCGCAGGACGGCAACGGCTGGGAACTGGACGCGATCGCCGCGGTCTTCATCGGCGGCGCGGCCGTCTCGGGCGGCATCGGGACCATCAGCGGCTCGATCGTCGGTGGTCTGGTCATGGCCGTGCTCAACAACGGCCTGCAACTGCTGGGTGTCGGCACCGACCGCGTCCAGATCATCAAGGGCCTGGTCCTGCTGCTGGCCGTCGCGCTCGACGTCTACAACAAGAAGCAGGGACGCTTCTCGATCATCGGCAGCCTCACCCGCTCGTTCCGCCGAGACGCACCCAGCACGCCCTCGTCTGCGTCGGAAGCGGAGCGCGAGCCCGCCAAGACCGCGGTGTCCGGCTGACGGCCACCGACCTCTCCCCTATCACCACTCCAGAAGGGCACTACCCTCTCATGCGCAATCTCCTTGCCAAGACGGTGGCCATCGGTGCCATCGCGACGCTGGCCCTGACCGGCTGCGGCTCCGGCCGTGACGGTGAGTCCGGCGGTGCCGGCGCCCCGACCAAGGGCTTCGCGGCCGACTCCCTGATCGGTGTCGCCCTGCCGTCGAAGACCTCGGAGAACTGGGTCCTCGCCGGTGACCTGTTCACCAACGGCCTGAAGGAGGCCGGCTTCAAGAGCGACGTGCAGTACGCCGGCGCGTCGACCACCGTTGCCGACCAGCAGGCGCAGATCACCGCCATGGTGACCAAGGGCGCCAAGGTCATCGTCATCGGCGCGACCGACGCCGCGCAGCTGTCGACCCAGGTCGCCGCGGCGCACCAGGCCGGCGTGAAGGTCATCGCGTACGACCGGCTGATCACCAACACCCCGGACCTCGACTACTACGTCGCCTTCGACAACTTCAAGGTCGGCCAGCTCCAGGGCCAGGCCCTGCTGGACGGCATGAAGGCCAAGAAGCCGAACGGCCCGTACAACATCGAGCTCTTCTCCGGCTCTCCGGACGACAACAACGCCGGTGTCTTCTTCAACGGCGCGATGAGCGTGCTCAAGCCGGAGATCGACAAGGGCAACCTCGTCGTCGCCTCGAAGCAGACCGACGTCAAGCAGACCGCCATCCAGGGCTGGAAGGCCGAGGGTGCGCAGGCCCGCATGGACCAGCTGCTGACCTCCGCCTACGGCAACAAGCAGCTGGACGGCGTCCTCTCCCCGAACGACACGCTGGCCCGCGCGATCATCACCTCGATCAAGGGTGCCGGCAAGCCGATCCCGGTCGTGACCGGTCAGGACTCCGAGGTCGAGTCGGTCAAGTCGATCATGGCTGGCGAGCAGTACATGACGATCAACAAGGACACCCGGAACCTGGTCAAGCAGACCATCGCGATGGTGAAGTCCCTCCAGGCCGGTGACAAGCCGGAGATCAACGACACCAAGTCGTACAACAACGGCAGCAAGGTCGTCGACACGTACCTGCTCCCGCCGGTCGCCGTGACCAAGGCGAACGCGGCCGAGGCGTACGCGAACGACCCGAAGCTGGCGCCGCTCACCAAGTAAGCACCAGCGGGTAGTCACGACGTCGGGTCCCGGAAGTCCGTTTCCGGGACCCTTCGTTGTACTCCCCGGCAGATACCCACAACAGACCGGGAGGCGGCCTGACCGTGGCGACACCCATGCGGTCCGGGCCACCCCGGCAGGGCCGCAACCCGGAACCCCTGCCGGCCTCGGCGCCCGGCGCCAGCCAGGAGGAGATCCGCCGGAAGAACCTCGGCGCCGTGCTGCGCTACGTCCACGTGCACGGCCCGACCTCCCGCGCCGAGCTGACCAGTCGGCTCCGGCTCAACCGGAGCACCATCGGTGCACTCGCCGCCGACCTCGCCGCCGCCGGCCTGGTGACCGAGGAGGCGCCGACCACCGCCCGCCGCGCCGGCCGCCCCTCGCTGGTGGTCAGCCCCCGCTCCAGCCGCGTCTACGCGCACGCGCTGAGCATCGAGGCGGACGGGCTGCGCGCCGCCCGCGTCGGCCTCGGCGGCCGCATCCTCGACCTGCGCGAGGCCGACCGTCCGTCCGGAATGGCGGCCCCCGACGCCGTCGCCCCGCTGGCCGACTTCGTCCGCGACATGGAACGCGCCGTCCCCGGTGACGCGCTGCTGGCCGGCGGCGCGGTCGCCGTGGTCGACACGACCCGCGACGCCGACGGCCGGATCCGGATCGGCGGCGCCGACGAGACGCTGCACGCCGCGCTCAGCGCGGAGTTCGGGGCCGGACCCCGATTCGTCACCGGCGACCTGGCCGACATCGCCGCTCTCGCCGAGCACGTCCGGGGCGTGGCGGCGGGGGTCAACGACGTCGTCTACCTGCACGGTGACCTGGGCGTCAGCGCCGGCATCATCAGTGGCGGCCGGCTGGTGCTCGGCCACCGCGGGCGCAGCGGCAAGGTCGGCCACATGGTGGTCAACCCGGACGGCCTGCCCTGCGGGTGCGGCTCACGCGGCTGCTGGGAGACCGAGATCGGCGAGGCGGCACTGCTGCGGCACGCCGGCCGGGAGCCGGGCGGCCCGGACGCGGTCGCCGACGTCCTGCGCGCGGCGGCGGCCGGGGAGCAGCCGGCGGTGGCGGCCGTGGAGCGGGTCGCCGACTGGCTCGGCTTCGGCGTGGCCAACCTGGTCAACGTGGTCAACCCGAACACCGTGGTGTTCGGCGGCTCGCTGCGCGAGCTCTACCTCGCCGGCGCGGGCACGGTCCGCCGCCGCCTGGACACGATGGTCCTGCCGCCCTGCCGCGAGATCGTGCACCTGCGCGCGGCGGCGCTCGGCCGCGACGCCGCCCTGATCGGCGCCGCCGAACTGGCCTTCGACACGCTCCTGGCGGACCCGCTGCAGATCGCCGCCACCGGCTAGGCGACTTCCCCGGCGGTCCGCCCGAGCGCCGCCGGCCGGCACCCGGCGCCTGGCCGGTCCCCGGCGAGCGGCAGCGGACCCGAGGGCGCACGACACGTCGCCGGCGCTCGGCCGGCCCCGGTATACCGGGACCGAACGTCAGCCGGCCGCCCGCCGGGCCCGGGCCCGGCGCTTCCCCTCGTGCATGGCCTGCACCCGGGCGACCGGAATGGTCCGCCCCTCGGCGACCAGGTCGGCCGGGAGCCGCTGCGGCGCGGGCAGCGCGTCGGCCCACGGGTCCCGGTCGGCCACCAGCGCCGGCACCGTCCGCACCGTGAAGTCGGCCGGGGTGACCCGGTCGAGGTCGTCCCAGGCCACCGGGAAGGAGACCGGCAGGCCGGGCCGGACCCGCGGGCTGTACGCGGCCACCACCGTCGCCCCGCCGGCCCGGGTCGCGTCGACGAAGACCCGGCCACCCCGGTCCTCCCGGATGAAGGCGGTGGTGGCCAGGGCCGGGTCCAGCCGTTCGGCGTGCACGGCGAGGGCGCGGGTGGCGGCGGCCGCCTCCTCCGCGGTGGTCGCCGGGTCGACCGGTACGAAGACGTGCACGCCCTTCGCCCCGCTGGTCTTGAGCGCCCCGGCCAGGCCCACGTCGTCGAGCGCCTGCCGCACCAGCGCGGCGGCCCGGACGACCAGCCCGAACGGCTCCCCCTCCGGCGGGTCGAGGTCCAGCACCAGGTGGGTCGGGTGCTCGGGGTGCGCCACCGTGCTCAGCGTCGGGTGGTACTCGATCGCCCGCTGGTTGGCGAACCAGAGCAGGGTGCGCCGGTCGTCGCAGAGGGCGTACGACACCTGCCGGTGGGACGCCTCCGCCCAGACGGAGGTGCGGCGCACCCAGTCCGGCGTGTACTTGGGCAGGTTCTTCTGCATGAACGGGTCCTGCCCGCGCAGCAGCCGGATCACCGAGAGCGGCCGGTCGCGCAGGCCGGTCAGGATGCGCTCGCGCACGGCGTCCAGGTAGTCGACCAGGTCCCGCTTGGTGACGTCACCGCCGGCGAGCAGCGGTTGGTCCAGGTTGGTCAGCCCGACCCCGTCCCGGGTCTCCTCCGCCCCGCTCATCAGCCCACCTTCCCGGCTGCACCGTCCGGCCGCAAGCCGACGCGGCGGTCAGCCCGCGAACGGGTCGCCGCCGCCGCGCAGCACGTCGAGCATCCCGGCGGCCCGGGCCCGGGCCGCGGCGTACACGCCGGAGCCGAGGCTGATCCGGGCCACGCCGAGGCGGACCAGCTCCCCGACCCCGGGGGTGCCGGGGCGCAGCAGCACGTTCACCGGCCCGTCGACCGCCGCGACGAACCGCCCGATCAGCTCCGGGTCGGCCAGCAGGATCGGGTAGACGCAGTCGGCGCCGGCGGCGCGGTAACGAACGGCCCGGCGGACCGCCTCGTCGAATGCCCGGGCCGGATCGCCGGCGGCGCGCAGGAAGACGTCCACCCGGGCGTTGACCACCAGGTCCGGCCCGGCCGCCGCACGGACGGCGGCGAGCAGGTCCGCCTGATCGTCCACCTCGCACAGCCGTCCGGTACCCGGTTCGGAGTCCTCCAGGTTGAGTCCGGCCGCCCCGGTGGCGAGCAGCCGCTCGGCCAGTTCGGCCGGCGGCAGGCCGTACCCGCGCTCCAGGTCGGCGGTGACCGGCACCTCGACGGCTCCGACGACCCGGGCCACCGCGGCGAGCATCTCGGCCACCGGGGTGGCCTCGCCGTCGGTGTGGCCGAGCGATTCCGCCACGGCGGCGCTGCTGGTGGCGACGGCGGGGAAGCCGGCGGCGGCGACGGCGCGGGCGGAGCCGGCGTCCCAGGCGTTCGGCAGGATCAGCGGGTCGCCGGGGCGGTGCAGGGCACGCAGCGCGGCGGCGGAACGGGTCGACGTCATGGGTCGATTCTCGGCCGGCGGGTGGCCCACCCCTAAGCTCCAATCCCGTGCCGATGGACTGGGCCGGTTTCGGCGTCGACCTGCACCTGGAGTTGGACGCCAGCGGCGGCCGGCGGGCCGGGCTGGAACGCGCGCTGCGCGCGGCCATCCGGGACGGCCGGCTGCCGCCGTCGACGCGGCTGCCCGCAACCCGGGCGCTCGCCGCCGAGCTGGGCCTGGCCCGGGGCACCGTCAGCGCCGCATACGACCAGCTGGTCGCCGAGGGCTGGCTGGTGGCCCGGGTCGGCTCCGGCACCGAGGTGAGCCCGCTGCGGCAGGCCGGGCCGCCGGCCGCCACGCCGCCGCCCGGTCCCGCCGCGCCCCGGTACGACCTGCGGCCGGGCAGCCCGGACGTGGGTGCCTTCCCGGTCACCGCCTGGCTGCGGGCCACCCGCCGGGCGCTGGCCGTCGCCCCGGCGAGCGCGTACGGCTACGGCGATCCGCGCGGGCGGGCCGAGCTGCGGGCCGCGCTCGCCGGCTACCTGGGCCGGGCCCGCGGCGTGCTGGCCGACCCCGAGCGGATCGTCGTGACCAGCGGATACGTCCAGGCGCTGGTGCTGCTGACCACGGTGCTGGCCGACGCCGGCGCGCCGACGGTGGCGATGGAGGACCCGGGGTTGCCCTTCCACCGCGAGGTGGTGCGCCGCCAGGGCGGCCGGGTGCTCCCGCTGCCGGTGGACGAGGGCGGCGCCCGCACCGACCTGCTCGGCTCCGGTGCGCTGGCCGAGGTGGCGGCCGTGGTGGTCACCCCGGCCCACCAGTACCCGACCGGGGTGACGCTGCGCCCGGACCGCCGGCACGCGCTGACCGGCTGGGCCCGGGACGCCGCCGCCCTGCTGGTGGAGGACGACTACGACGGCGAGTTCCGCTACGACCGACAGCCGGTCGGCGCGGTGCAGGGCATGGCCCCGGAGCAGGTCGCCTACGTCGGCACCGCGGCGAAGACCCTCGGCCCGGCGTTGCGGCTGGCCTGGCTGGTGCTGCCGGCCCGGCTGGTCGAGCCGGTGGTGGAGGCCAAGCGCCACCTGGACGTGCAGACCGAGGTGGTCGGGCAGCTCGCGCTCGCCGACCTGATCACCAGCCACGGGTACGACCGCCAGGTGCGCACCGTCCGCCGCCGCTACCGGCAGCGGCGTGACCTGCTGCTGGACCGGCTGGCCGGGCTGACGCCCGTCGGCGGGGTCGCCGCCGGGCTGCACGCCACCGTCGCGCTGCCGCCGGGCGGGCCGACCGAGGCGGAGGTGCTGGCCGCCGCGGCCGCCCGGGGGCTGGCGCTGACCGGGCTGGACGCCCACCGGCACCGCCCCGGGGCGGGCCCGCCCGGGCTGGTCGTCGGGTACGCCACCCCGCCCGCGCACCGCTATCCGGCCGCGCTGGACGAGCTGGCCACGGTGCTGCGTACCGTCTCGATCCCGCCCTGACCTCGGCGCAGCGCCACCAGGGCGACCAGCAGCGCGGCGGTGACCAGGGCGGCCGCGGCGGCGAACGCGGCGCGGTAGCCGGCGGCGAGGGCGTCGGTCCCGGCCCGGCCGGCGGCGCCCAGCACGTCGGTGCGGTGAGCGGCCAGGGTGGCCAGCGCGGCCAACCCGAGCGCGCCGCCGACCTGCTGGGTGGTGTTGGCCAGCCCGGAGGCGAGGCCCGCGTCGGCCGGGTCCGCGCCCGCCATGGCGAGGGTGGTGACCGCGGGCAGGGTCAGCCCGCCGGCCAGGCCGAAGACGAGGATCGCCGGGAGCACGTCGGTCGGGTAGTCGCCGTCCACCGGCAGCCGGGCCAGCAGCAGGAACCCGGGTACGGCCAGCGCCAGCCCGGTGAGCAGCACCGCCCGGCCGCCGAACCGGGCGATCAGCCGGCCGGCGAAGCCGAGCGAGACCACCGCGATCACCACCGGGGTGGGGAGGAAGGCCAGCCCGGTGGCGGCCGGCGCCAGGCCCAGCACGAGCTGGAGTTCCAGGGCCAGCAGGAACTGGAAGCCGAAGAACGCGGCGATGGTGAGGAACTGGACCAGGTTCGCGGCGACCAGGTCCGGCGTGCGCAGCACCCGGGGCGGTAGCAGCGGGGTGGCGGCGACCGCCTGCCGGAGCGCGAACGCCCCGAGCAGCGCCCCGGCCAGCAGCGCGGCGGCGAGGGTGCGCGGGGACGTCCAGCCGTGCTCGCCGGCGCCGACGATCGCCACCACGGTGGCCATCAGGCCGGCGGTGACCAGCGCCGCGCCGGGCAGGTCGAGGCCGGCCCGCAGCCCGATGCCGGAGTCGGCCGGCACCCACCGCGCGGCGCCGCCCACGATGAGCAGGCCGATCGGCAGGTTGATCAGGAAGATCGCCGGCCAACCGGCCAGCTCGGTGAGGAACCCGCCGGCCAGCAGGCCGAGCGAGGCGCCGGCCGCGCCGGTGAAGCTGAACACCGCGATGGCCCGGGCCCGCTCGGCGGGCGCGGGGAAGAGCCCGACGACCATGCCGAGGCCGACCGCGGTGGTGAGCGCGCCACCGGCGCCCTGGAGGAACCGGGCGACGACCAGGGTGGTCGGGTCGCCGGCCAGCGCGCAGGCCACCGAGGCGAGGGTGAACAGGGCGACCCCGGCGAGGAACACCCGCCGACGGCCGGCCAGGTCGCCGAGCCGCCCGGCGAGCAGCAGCAGCCCGCCGAACGCGACCAGGTAGGCGTTGACCACCCAGGGCAGGTCGGCGGCGGCGAAGCCGAGGTCGCGCTGGATGGCGGGCAGGGCCACCGCGACGATGCTCCCGTCCAGAATGATCATCAGGCTGCCGGCGCAGAGCACGAGCAGCGCCGCCCATCGGTTCGTCATCGACGTCCTCCTTGGTGCACGGTTTGTTACCAAGGCCATCGTCTGTGACCATCAGACCGAGCGGAAGGAGGCACTTTGGTGTCCCAGGGGAACAGCTGTGTGTCCATCGGACGCGCCCAGGCCCGCGCCTGCACCGTCCGCGAGGCGCTGGACCGGGTCGGTGGCAAGTGGAGCATCGGCATCCTGGTGGCGGCCGCCAAGGGGCCGGTCCGCTTCACCGAACTGGAACGGCAGGTGGAGGGGATCAGCCGGCGGATGCTGACCCTCACCCTGCGCAACCTGGAACGGGACGGCCTGCTGCACCGGCGGGTGTACCCGACCGTGCCGCCGAAGGTGGAGTACACCGCCACCCCGATGGCCCTGGAGCTCTACGAGTCGCTGGTGGCGCTCACCGACTGGGCCGAACGGCACCGCGGGGCGATCAGCGAGGCGCGGGCCGCGTACGACCGGGAGCACGCGGCGCAGTGACTCCGGCGGCGACCGGCGCGTCCCACTCGACGTGGTGGTCGTACAGCCAGGCGAGGGAGGCGCCGCCGGTCTTCGCCATCCGCCTGGCGTACAGGGGCAGGGCGACGTCCCGCACCAGCCGGGCGACCGGACCGGCGGCCTTGGTGCCGCTGTTCCGCCGCCCCTGCGCCACCACCCGCTCGACCCGCTCCCGGCGCAGCCGCTCGTACGCGGTGAAGGCGGCCGGCACGTCGGGCAGGTCGCGCAGGCACCGGGCCAGCGTCACCGCGTCCTCGAACGCCATCGCCGCGCCCTGACCGGAGGAGGGGGCGGCGGTGTGCGCCGCGTCGCCGATGACGATCATCCGGTCGCGGTGCCAGACGGGCAGCGACGGCAGGTCGTAGGTGGGCCAGCCGTACCGGATCCGGTCGGTGGCCTCGACGATGCGCAGGGCCGGGCCGGCGTCGTCCGCGAAGAGGGCGCGCAGCCGGGCGCGTGACTCCTCCGGGCCGATGGCGGCGAGCTGATCCGGGGTCAGCTCCGCCGGCTGGGGCGGGTTGGCGAACCACCAGATCTCGTCGTCGCCCACGGGGATCCAGCAGAAGAAGCACCGCCGACCGAAGACCATGTTCATCACGCCCGGCTCGCCGGGCAGCCCGAGGCCGCGGGTGAAGCCACTGGCGTTGAGCAGCGGGACGTAGCGGGGCGCGGGCGCCGCCGGGTCGATGATCTCCCGGGTCCGCGAGCGCAGCCCGTCCGCGCCGATCAGGAGGTCACCCTCGGCGCTCCGGCCGTCGGCGAACCGGGCCGTTACCCCCACCCCGGTCGACTCGGCCGACACCAGGCGGGCGCCGTGCACGATCGGTACGCCCTGCCGGGCGGCCTCGTCACGCAGCGCCCGGTAGAGGTCGGACCGACGCACCGTGGTGCTGCCCCGCCCCCGGGTACGGGTGCCGCTGGTGCCGAACTCGCCCAGCCGGCGGCCCTGGTGGTTGAACATCGCCATCCGGGGAGTCGGGTGGCCGAGCCCGGCGACCAGCGCGTCCAGGCCGATCGCCCGCAGCGCGTCCATCCCGTTGACCGAGAGGGTCAGGAAGGAGCCCACGCCGACGGCGTCCCGCTCGTACGCCTCGTGGATCGCCGAGTCGATGCCGGCGCGGCGCAGGGCGAGGGCGGCGACCGGGCCGGCGATGCCACCGCCGATGATCAATGCTTTAGTCATGCCATGACTATACATAGAATGACTATGATGGGGAAGGCCGTCACCTAAGGTGAGGCCATGGCCGCCCGCGCACACCGCCACTCACCGCTGGCGATGATGGTGCTCGCCCTCCTGGTCGAGCAGCCGATGCACGCGTACCGGATGCAGCAGCTCATCCAGGAGCGCGAGAAGCAGGACGTGGTCAACGTCGCGCAGCGCAACAGCATCTACCAGGCCATCGAGCGGCTGCGGCGCGACGAGCTGGTGCGGGTCAGCCACACCGCCCGGGACGAGCGGCGGCCGGAACGCACGGTCTACGAGCTGACCGACGCCGGCCGGCGGACGCTGGACGGCTGGCTGGTCAAGGCGCTGGCCACCCCGGCGCGCGAGTTTCCCGAGTTCCCCGCCGCGCTCTCCTTCCTGCCGCTGCTGCCACCGGCCGAGGCGGCCCGGCAGCTCGAACGACGCGCCGAGACCCTCGCCGCGCGGCTGCGCGAACGCGAGGCCGTCCTCGCCCGGGTCGACCTACCGCGGCTCTTCCTGGTCGAGGACGAGTACCGGCTGGCACTGCTGCGCACCGAGCTGGACTGGGTCCGCGGCCTCGCCGGCGACCTGCGCGCCGGGACGCTGACCTGGTCCGGCGAGTGGCTGGCCGGCTGGACCGGCGGGGCGGACGGCGCCGGGGAGTGACCGGTGTGGCGAACGCCACCCGATGCGTCTGACCGATCGGTCAGGCTCTGACCGATCGGTCAGGCATGCTGGAACGCATGGCACGGACGACCCCGCAGACCCACGGCGAGATCCTTGCCGCGGCGGCACGGCGGTTCGCGGTGACCGGCTACAAGGGCACCTCGTTGCAGGACATCGCCCGTGCGGTGGGCTGTTCCAAGGCGGCCGTGCTCTACCACTTCGCCAACAAGGAAGCCCTGCTCGCCGAGCTGATGGCCAGGCCGATCGAGGTGCTGCGCCAGCTCGACGAGCGGATCGCCGCCCTCGACGGCGCCGCCGCCCAGCGCGCCGCCGCCGAGGGCTTCGTGGACCTCGCGGTCCGCTTCCGGCGGGAGATCGCGCTGCTGCGCGGCGAGTTCCCCGAACTGCTGGCGCAACCGGCCTTCGCCCATGTCCAGCGCATCTCCGAACGGCTGCTCGACGCGCTCGCCGGGCACTGCGAGGGCCCGGGCGGCCGGATCGCGGCGATGGTCGTGCTGGCCGGGGTGCCGGAGGCGTGCGCCGAGTTCGTCGACGTGCCCGACGACGAGTTGCGCCCCGCCCTGCTGGCGATCGCCACCCGGGCGCTCGCACCGCTCGACCCACCCAACCCCGAATGAGGACAAGGATCTGATGGCGACCCTGCTGTACCGGCTCGGCCGGGCCTCATTGCGCCACCGGCGACTCGTCGTCGCTGTCTGGCTCGTCGTACTCGTCGGCCTCGGCCTCGCCGCGGCGACCCTGCGCGGCCCGACGGCGAGCAACTTCACCATGCCCGGGACCGAGTCGCAGCAGGCGCTGGACCTGCTGGCCGAGCGGTTCCCGGCGGCCAGCGGCGCCACCGGGACCATCGCGGTCAAGGCGCCGGCCGACGGCCGGCTCGCCACGCCCGAGGGGCAGGCGGTGGTCAAGGGCGTCGTGCAGGAGGCCGCGACCCTGCCCGGCGTGGTCGGCGCCGTCGACCCGTTCCAGGTCCAGGCGGTCTCCCCCAACGGCCGGTACGCCCTGGTGCAGGTGCAGTTCGCGACGGGCGCCGACGAGGTCACCGACGACCAGCGCGAGGCGTACGAGAAGGTCGGCGCGCAGGCCGAGGCGCAGGGCTGGCAGGTCGCGCCCGGCGGCGAGGTGCTCAACACCGAGCCCGAGGTCGGCTCCACCGAGGCGCTGGGCGTGCTGGTCGCCGCGATCGTCCTGATCATCACGTTCGGCTCGCTGGTCGCCGCCGGGATGACCATGCTCAACGCCCTGATCGGCGTCGCCGTCGGCATGGCCGGCCTGTTCGCGCTCAGCGGCGTGGTCGAGCTGACCAGCACCGCACCCATCCTGGCCCTGATGCTCGGCCTGGCCGTCGGCATCGACTACTCGCTCTTCATCACCTCCCGGCACCGGCAGAACCTGCTCGACGGGCTGGAGCCGGACGAGGCGGTCGGCCGGGCGGTGGGCACGGCCGGCTCCGCCGTCGTCTTCGCCGGCGCCACCGTGGTCATCGCGCTGGCCGGCCTGGCCGTGGTCAACGTCCCCTTCCTCACCGTGATGGGTCTGGCCGCCGCCGGCACCGTCACCGTGGCGGTGCTCGTCGCGATCACCCTCCAGCCGGCGCTGCTCGGCTTCGCCGGCCGCAAGGTGCTCCCCCGCAGGCTGCGCCGGGCCGACGCCGCGCCGGCCGCCGGCGACACCCCGCCCGCCGAGGACCGCTCCGGCTTCGGCTTCCGCTGGGCGCACTGGGTCACCAAGCTGCGGATCCCGGTCATCCTGGTCGGCCTGCTCGGCCTCGGGCTGCTCGCGCTGCCGGCGCAGGACATGCGGCTGGCCCTGCCGGACGCGGCCACCGCGCCCGAGGGCAGCGCGGCCCGGGTCAGCAGCGACGTCATCCGCGAGGGCTTCGGGCCCGGCTTCACCGGCCGGCTCGCCGTGGTGGTCACCTCGGACTCCCCGCAGGACACCGCGGCCGCCGTACCGCAGGTCACCGCGCTGATCCAGCGCACCGAGGGCGTGCTGGCCGTGGCCCCGCCGCAGGTCGACCCCTCCGGCCGGACGGCGCTGCTCGGCGTCATCCCCAGGACCGGGCCGACCGACGCGGCCACCGAGACGCTGGTCCACGACATCCGCGACGGCGTCGGCTCGATCGGCAACGCCGAGGTGCTGCTCACCGGCGTCACCGCGATCGGCATCGACGTCTCCGAGAAGCTCTCCGACGCGCTGCCGGTCTACCTGCTGCTCGTCGTCGGGCTGTCGATCCTGCTGCTGATGCTGGTGTTCCGCTCGATCCTGGTGCCGGTCAAGGCGGCGCTGGGCTTCCTGCTCACCGTGGCCGCCACCTTCGGCATCACCGTCGCGGTGTTCCAGCAGGGGCACCTGGCCGACCTGGTCGGGCTGGACACCCCCGGCCCGCTGATCAGCTTCCTGCCGATCCTGCTGATCGGCATCCTGTTCGGACTCGCCATGGACTACGAGGTCTTCCTGGTCTCCCGGATGCGGGAGGACTTTGTGCACGGCGACACCCCGCGCCAGGCCACCATCAACGGGATGGGCCACGGCGCCCGGGTGGTCACCGCCGCCGCGCTGATCATGATCTCGGTCTTCGGCGGCTTCGTCTTCCTCGACGACCCGGTGATCAAGTCGATGGGCTTCGCGCTCGCGATCGGCGTCGCCATCGACGCCTTCGTGGTGCGGATGACTATCGTGCCGGCGGTGATGTCGCTGCTCGACCGGACGGCCTGGTGGCTGCCCCGCTGGCTGAACCGGACACTGCCCAACGTGGACATCGAGGGTGAGGGGCTGCGCGCCCACCTCGACCGGGAACCGGTCGACGCCTGACGGACGGGGCCTGCCCGGCCGGCCTACACGCCGGCCGGGTAGGTCTCCATCTCACCCATCGCGCTCAGCGCCGGCAAGGGATGCAGCGCGGTGGTCTCGTCGCACCAGATGAACCCGTCGTACCGCTCGGCCAGCCGGGTCGGCACGTAGTTGCCCCAGGACTCGAAGGTCGGATCGTAGACCACCCCGATCGCCCGGTGGTCGGCGGTGCCGGTGATCCACTCCGGCTCGTCCGCACCGCCGAAGACCAGCACCGCGCGCTCCGGCATCAGCTCGTGCAGCCGCCGCTCCACCGAACCCTCCCGGGCCGGCGGCACCACCATCGCCTCGGCCGGCGAACCCCAGCGCGGCGCGGCGACGACCGTCCCCCGGTAGCCGCCGAAGCCGACCAGCACGACCCCGTCGCGGCCCAGCCGTTCCCGACCCAACTGGCCGATGTTCACCAGCCCGTCGGCGGCCATGTCGGTGGCCCGGGCATCTCCCACGTGCGTGTTGTGCGCCCAGACGATCCCCCGCGACTGGGGGCCGTAGTGCTCCAGCAGGCGGTCCAGGGTGTCCGTCATGTGGATGTCCCGCACGTTCCACGACTCCGGGCCGCCGCGCACCATCGCCCGGTAGTAGCGCTCCGCGCCGGCCACCACCTCCGCGTTCTGCCAGGCCGCGAAGGCGTCCGGGCCGTCCGCCGCGGCGTGTGCCCGGGTACGCGCCAGCAGGCGTACCACCTCCTCCTCGCAGCGCGCGGAGACGAACCGGCTGGCCGCGCCGTACTCCTCGACCTGCTTGCCGTACGGCTCGAAGCAGCGGTAGGCCTCCTGCGCCGCCTCCAGCGACTGCGGGTCCTCCTCGCCGAGGTAGTCGAAGATGGCCTGCATCGACTCCCACAGGCTGTAGACGTCCAACCCGTGGAAGCCGGCCCGCTCCCCCGCCGGGCGTTCCATGTTCCAGGCCCGCAACCAGCGGCAGAACCGGTTCACCTCGGCGTTCGCCCACATCCAGGTGGGCCAGCGTTCGAAGCATTCCAGCGCGAGCCGCGGGTCGGCGGCGCCGCCGGGCGCGCCGGTCACCGACCGGTTCACCCGGTCGCAGTCCGGCCAGTCGCCCTCCACCGCCACGAAGGAGAAGCCGTGCTCGGCGATGAGCCGGCGGGTGAGCTGCTCGCGCAGCCGGTAGTAGTCGTAGTTGCCGTGCGTCGCCTCGCCGATCATCACCACCCGGGCGTCCCCGACACGCGCCAGCAACGGATCGAAGTCGCTCGGCGCGCCGAGCCGCTGAACCAGCATGTGCGCGGCTACCCGGCGGGCCGGCGACCAAACCGCCGCCCGTGGCCGCGGGCGTCGACGGGCGTCCCGGTCTCACCCCTGGAACCGGTCACTTCCGCCGATTGCGGTGTGCCGGCGCGCAGGACGGGTAGCCGGGCGGCATGACCGTCACCGGGGCGCAGTTGCAGGACTACCTGGCCGGGCTCGACTACCCGGTCTCCCGTGAGGACCTGGTCCGCTGGGGTCAGGAGAACGGGGCCAGCACCGAGCTGTTGCAGATGTTGCGGGCGTTGCCCGTCGAACAGTTCAACGACCCCGCCGAGCTGCACGAGGCGCTGGCCACGCTCGCCTGAGATCGCGCGGGTCGCGGGCATGCAGCAGACGGAACAGGACCAGCCACTGCTCCGGCCAGACCAGCCCGACCGGCGTGGCCGGGTCGAGCCGGGCGGCCCGTAGCGCACCGTCCACCCGGCCGCGCGGGTGCGCCGTGCGCAGCGAGGCGGCGAGTGAGCCGCCGGCGCCGCCGAACCCGAGCTCGACCATCCTCCGGTACGCCGGCAGCGCCGCCGGGGGCAGCAGCGGCTCGGGGCGGCGCTCGACCCGCAGGATCCCGCCGTCGACGCCGGGCACCGGCCGGAACGCGGCACGGGGCACCCGCCCGGCCAGCCGCCAGTGGTGTTCCGGCCAGGTGAGCACGGTCAGCCTGCTCCACCGGCCGTGGTCGCCGGTGCGCTTGCGGGCGTACTCCAGCTGGGTGAGCAGCGTCGCGGCCCGCAACCCGGGGGCGGCCAGGCACCAGCGGACCACCGCGGCCGTCAGCGACCAGGGGATGTTGCCGACCACGGAGAACGGCTCGTCCGGCGGCGGTGCGGCCAGGAAGTCCTCCTGCCGGTGGCTGACCTGGGGCAGTTGGGCGGCGAGGGCGGCCAGGTCACCGGCGGCGGCCGGGTCCACCTCGTAGGCGACCAGCCGCGCGCAGCGGACGGCGAGCGGACGGGTCAGTTGACCCCGGCCCGCACCGACCTCCAGCAGCAGGTCGTCGGGGCCGGGCCGGGCGGCCCGGACCAGCCGCGCGACGGCGGCCGGATCGGTCAGGAAGTTCTGGGACAGTACGCGACGGGACCGGTCGCGTGCGGTGGTGCGGGGTCGGCGGGGCGCCACGGGAATCGTCCTGTCTGTCGCCGGTCGGCGACGGGTACGGACAGGCAGCGCGCACGGCGGGCCTGTCCGAGTGGATCGGGACTCGGACGACCCTGGAGATTCGGCGTGGGACGCGGAGGTGCGCCCGCCGACCGCGAGGTGTCAGCGGTCAGCGGCATGGCGGCGCCGGGTGCGACGCGACCGCACCGACCCCGGTCGGTGGACGGGTCGGCGACGGTGCGGAGGTCAGGTCAGGCGCGGCGGTGGGCGTCCCGGCCGGCCAGGGCCGGGCGCCGGACTCGCGGGCGGGCAACCAGGAGGAGGCCCCGCACGGCCGGCGCGGCGGCCACGTCGATCAGGGCGTGCGTGAACATGTCGGCCAGGCTAGCGGCGGGCCGGTCGCGCCGCGAGGGGTTTCCGGAACCGTCCGGGTCGTCGCCATCCACCGGTCACCTGGCTGTTCGACTCGCCGAGTCGCCACCGAGGTTGCCGGCTGCGGGCCGGCGGGCTGTCGGCGGCTCGCCCGGCCCCGGGGCCACGGAGGGTAGCGTCCGCCCCCACTCTCCACAGCGAGCGATATACCTCTGAGGCATATTTATGCCTCAGAGGTATATCGCTCAGGACTCATATGCCCTTGGACCGACGACACGCCCGGCCGGCACAGCGGCCGGGGTCAGCGACCGGCCGGACCCGGGAAGGGCTCAGATTTCGACGGTGCGGCCCTCGGCGCGGGCGACCTCGGCGGCGGACAGGATCTCCACCACCTCGCGACCGAAGCGCACGTCGCAGCGGTGGTCCCGGGTGCCGGCGTCGATCTCTTCGAGGAGCTGGTCGATCGCGGTGCCGAAGGCGGTGATGGCGTCGCCGTCGCCCGGCGGCACCGTCTCGGTGCCGTTCTCGCCGAAGAAGACGAAGTCGCGGGTCGTCGCCTCACGAGGCGCGTCCAGGGTGAGCGAGATCGCGCTGGTGGCGCCGCCGACGTGGGTGAGCAGCAGGTGGACCAGGCCGCTCGGGCCGTTCATCGCGGCCACCCGGGTGACCCGGCCGAGCACCGGCAGGATGATCGACAGCGCGTGCGGACCGATGTCCCAGAGCGCGCCGTGCTCGATTCGCCACTGCGAGTCGCCGTACGGGCTGCCGGGCTGGTAGATCGAGGCGAACATGGTCGCCCGCGCGTGCTGCCAGCCGCCGGCAGCGGCGGTCGAGGCGAGGAAGGCGGTGACGTTCGGGTGGTAACGCTGGGTGAAGAAGACCACCGAGGCCACCCCGGACTGCTGGGCGGCGGCGACCACCCGGTCGGCGTCGGCGAGGGTGAGCGCCAGCGGCTTGTCCAGCAGCAGGTGCCGGCCCGCGATGGCGGCGCGTACGGCGAGGTCCGCCTGGATGTCGGGCGGGAGCGCCACGGCGACCGCGTCGCACTCGTCCAGCAGCGCGTCGGCGTCGCCGAACGCCGGTACGCCGTGCCGGTCGGCCAGCTCGGCGGCCCGCTCCGGGTTGCGTCCCCAGACCCCGACCAGTTCGGCGCGCGGGTGCGCGTCGATCGCGGCGGCGTGCGTCTCCGCCGCCCAGTGACCGGTGCCAAACAAGCCGAACCGCAGCACGAGTACCCCCGGTGTCGTCGTCCGCCACGGCGGTGCCGTGGCGTGATCCAACCTAGTCGTCCCCGGCCGGGCACGTCCGGCCGACCTGGCCGAGTGACCGGGGCGAGGGCGATTACTACGACGGTTAGTAGGCTGTGCCGGTGACCGAGACTGGGACGGTGTGCCCGCGATGACCAGCGCAGCCTCAGCCGGCTCGCCGGTGGACGGGATCCTCGCGACGGCAACGATCGTGCTGTCGCTCGTACTCGCGCTCTGGAGCCTGGTGGCGACGCTGCGCCACCGCGCGCCGGACCGGCTCCAGTTCGTCGGCCTGGCGGTGCTGGAGGTGGCGCTGCTCGCGCTGGCGGTGGCGGCGCTGGTCGCGCTGAGCGGCGGCGAGCGGCCGGGCGAGCCCGGCGCCTTCTTCGGCTACCTGGTAACGCTGGTCTGCCTGCCGCCGCTGGCCTGGGTGCTGGCCAGGATGGAACCGACCCGCTGGGGCTCGGCGATCGTCTGCGCGATCTGCCTGGTCACCCCGGTGGTCGTGGTCCGGCTCCAGCAGACCTGGGAGGTCCTCGGTGGTTGAGACCCGCACCTCCGCGCCGGCCACGAACAAGGGTCCGGGTCGGCTGCTGATCGCGGTCTACCTGCTCTTCGCGATCGCCGCGACCTCGCGGGCCGGGCTCCAGATCGCCACGAAGTTCGACGAGGCGCCGGTGGCGTACCTGCTCTCCGCGCTGGCCGCGGTGATCTACATCGTCGCCGCCGTCGGGCTGGCCCGCGCCGGTCACGCCGGCCGCCGGGTCGCGCTCGCCTGCTGCTCGGTGGAGCTGGCCGGGGTCGTCGGGGTGGGCCTGCTGAGCCTGGTCGACAAGGAACTCTTCCCGGACGAGACGGTCTGGTCCGGATTCGGCAGCGGCTACGGCTACATCCCGCTCGTCCTGCCCATCCTCGGCCTCCTCTGGCTCTACCGCACCCGCCACACCCCCACCTGACCCCGCGCGACCCCCGGCCTGCGGCCGCACTTTCGGAGAAAGCGTGGCCTTGGAAGCCGAAATGGCCACTCTTTCTCGGAAAGAGTGGCCATTTGGTGGTGCGGGGGGGGTAGGGGTCAGTCCTTGGGGCCGCCGGCTACGTAGATGACCTGGCCGGAGACGAAGGACGCGCCCTCGCTGGCGAGGAACGAGATGGTGTGGGCGACGTCCTCCGGGCGGCCGCAGCGGCGGACCGGGATCTCCGCGGCGGCGTGCTGCTGCAACGCCTCGAAGTCGACCTTCATCCGGGCGGCGGTCGCGGCGGTCATGTCGGTGACGATGAAGCCCGGCGCGACCGCGTTGACCGTCACGCCGAACGGGCCCAGCTCGATGGCGAGCGTCTTGGTGAAGCCCTGGAGGCCGGCCTTCGCCGCCGAGTAGTTCGCCTGGCCCCGGTTGCCCAGCGCGGAGGTGCTGGAGAGGTTGACGATCCGGCCCCACTTCCGGTCGACCATGTGCTTCTGGGCGGCCTGGCTGAACAGGAACGCGCCGCGCAGGTGCACGCCCAGCACCGTGTCCCAGTCGGCGTCGGTCATCTTGAACAGCAGGTTGTCGCGAAGCACGCCGGCGTTGTTGACCAGGACGGTCGGCCCGCCCAGCTCGGCGGCGATCCGCTCGACGGCCGCCTCGACCTGGGCCCGGTCGGACACGTCGGCGCCGACCCCGAGTGCCCGGCCGCCGTCGGCGGCGATCGCGTCCACGGTCTCCTTCGTCGCCGACTCGTCGATGTCGACCACGGCGACGGCCATGCCGTCGGCGGCCAGCCGGCGGGCGGTGGCCGCGCCGATGCCGCGCGCGGCTCCGGTCACGATGGCGACGCGGGGCTCCTCCGACATGATTACCTCCCGGTAACTTGTGGGTCGATCGAAGGAGCTTAACCCAGGGGTACGCCCACCCGGACCGGCCCGCAACGGCGGTCCGCGCCCCCGGACGCGGGCCGGCTCCTGAGCACATCGGACACCGCCGGGCCCGGCCGGAGGTCGGTCGGGAGGGTCAGACGGCCTCGCCCCGGCAGAGCCGGATCCAGCGGTAGCCGTAGCCGGCCAGCTTGAGGTTGTCCAGCTTGCCCACCTCGCCGTACCCGCGGTCGGAGAGGACGTCATTCGGCAGGTCCGCCTCGGGCGCGAGCACGCTCAGGTCGACCTCGACGTCCTCGGTGCCCAGGTTGTGCAGGAAGACCATCGTCCCGGTCGGACCGTCAGCGCGGTGCGCCAGCACCCCGGCCGGCATCGGCACGTCGATGTGCGTCGTCGCACCCGAGCCGATCTCGGGGGCCTCGCGCAGCGTACGGATCATCCGCTCGAACCAGGCCAGCAGCGACTTCGGGTCACGGCGCTGGGCGGTCACGTTGACCTTCTCGTAGCTGAACTCACCCTTGTCGATCACCGGCCGGACCAGCTTCTCCGGGTCGGCGGTGGAGAACCCGGCGTTCGGCTTGAACGACCACTGCATCGGGGTGCGGATGGCCTCCCGGCCGGGCAGCGACAGGTCCTCACCCATCCCGATCTCCTCGCCATAGCGCAGCACCGGCGTGCCGCGCAGCGAGAACTGGAGGGCGTACGCCAACTCGATGCGGCGGCGGTCGTTGCCGAGCATCGGGGCCAGCCGGCGCCGGATGCCCCGGTCGTAGATCCGCATGTCCTCGTCCGGGCCGAACTCGGCGTACACCTGGTTGCGCTGCTCGGCGGTGAGCCGGGAGAGGTCGATCTCGTCGTGGTTGCGCAGGAAGGTGGCCCACTGGCCGCCGGCGGGCAGCGCCGGGGTGTCCCGCAGCGCCTCGATCACCGGCTCCGGGTCCTGCCGGGCCAGGGCCAGCATGAGCCGGCCGTTGAGCATGAAGTCGAAGAGCATGTGGATCCGGTTGCCGGAGCCGCCGCTGTCGCCGAAGAACGTGGGCAGCTGGTCCGGCTCGACGTTCGCCTCGGCCAGCAGGACCGCGTCGCCGCGCCGCCACTGCACGTGCTGGCGCAGCTCGGTGAGGAACTCGAAGTCCTTGGGCGAGTTGGGGTTGCCCGGCTCGGTCAGCTCGATGATGAACGGCACCGCGTCCATCCGGAAACCGGAGACGCCGAGCTGGAGCCAGAACGACATCACCTTCTTGATCTCCGCGCGGACCTCCGGGTTGGCGAAGTTGAGGTCCGGCTGGAACGTGTAGAACCGGTGGTAGTACCACGCCTTGGCGGTGCGGTCGTAGCTCCAGGTCTCGTTCTGCTCGCCGGGGAAGACCATGCCCTGGTGCCGGTCGTCCGGCTCGGTGTCGGACCAGACGTACCAGTCCCGGTACGGCGAGTCGGGCGAGGAGCGGGCGGACTGGAACCAGGGGTGCTCGTCGGAGGTGTGGTTGACCACCAGGTCGATGATCACCCGGATGCCCCGGTTCTGCGCCTGGTGCAGCAGCTCCGCGAAGTCGCCGAGGGTGCCGAAGCGGGGGTCCACGTTGTAGAAGTCGGTGGCGTCGTAGCCGTCGTCCTTGTTGGGCGACGGGTGGATCGGGTGCAACCACAGGCAGGTCACCCCGAGCCGGGCCAGGTAGTCCAGCCGGCCGATCAGCCCTCGGATGTCACCGACCCCGTCGCCGTCGGAGTCCGCGTACGTGTCGATGTCGAGGCAGTAGACGACGGCCTCGGAGTACCACCTGTCACCCATGCCGACCTTATGTCTCCGATCGGCCGTCCCGGCAAACGCGAGGCCGTCGCCGCCGGCCCTCGGATCGGCGCCGTCCGGACGGGTACGGTGCCGGCATGGGCGAGGACGAGACGCTGCGGGACGTCGACTGGGCCGACGGTCGCTGGCTGCGCGAGCCGGTGCGGGTCGAGCGGACCGACGCGGGTGACCTGCTGGTGGAGCCGGGCGCGGAGAGTGACTTCTGGCGGCACACCGGCTACGGGTTCGTGCACGACGACGGGCCCGCCCTGCTCGCCCCGCTGCCCGGCGGCAGCGCCGTCGAGGTGAGCTTCCGGCTGGACTACGGCGAGCAGTTCGACCAGGCCGGGGTGCTGGTCCGGGTGGACGAGCGGAACTGGGTCAAGGCCGGGGTGGAGGTCAGCGACGGCGAGCCGCAGCTCGGCGCGGTGGTCACCCGGGAGGTCTCCGACTGGTCGGTCGCGCCGGTGCCGGAGTGGGCCGGGCGGGAGGTCACCGTCCGGGTCAGCCGGGACGGCGACGCGCTCACCGTCCGGGCCCGGGTGGACGACGAGCCGTGGCGGCTGGTCCGGCTCGCCCCGCTCGCCCCGGAGGCGGCGGCGTCCGCCGGTCCGTTCTGCTGCTCGCCGACCCGGTCCGGGCTGACCGTCCGATTCACCGGCTGGCGCCAGGGCCCGGCCGACCGCCAACTGCACCCCTCGACCTGACCTGCCCGGCCCCCAGCAGACCCACGATTTGCGGCGTGTCGCGGTGTCGCGGGTGCCGGACACCCCCACACGCCGCAAACGGGGCGGGCCGGCGGGCAGGTCGGCGGGCGGACCGGGCCTGAGCGGATGGTCAGTGGGGCGGGTCACCGGCAGGTGTGGGGGTCGGATGCGCGGGTACGACTCTCCGATCCCGGCAGCTCTCGGAAGGACGCCCATGGCTCTAGCCCAGAACGTCGACCCGAACCAGTTCACCGGGCTGACCGGCTGGGTGGCGAGCGTCATCGACTCGCTGGGCGCGGTCGGGGTCGCGCTGCTGGTGGCCCTGGAGAGCATCATCCCGCCGATCCCCAGCGAGGTCGTGCTGGCGATGGCCGGCTACCTCGCCAGTGCGGGCCGTTTCCACCCGGTGGTGATCGTGCTCGCCGCGACGGTGGGCTCGCTGCTCGGCGCGCTGGTGCTCTACTGGCTCGGCGCGGCGCTCGGCGAGGAACGGCTCAAGCGCTGGCTGGACCACCTCCCGCTGGTGGACTCCGACGACCTGGAGAAGGCCGACCGCTGGTTCGAGCGGTACGGCCGGTGGGCGGTGCTGATCGGCCGGGTGGTGCCGGTGGTCCGCAGCCTGGTGTCGGTCCCGGCCGGGGCGAACCGGATGCCGCTGGGTGAGTTCGTCCTGTTGACCACGCTGGGCAGCGGGGTGTGGAACACGCTGATCGTGGGGCTGGGCTACGCGCTCGGGTCGCGCTGGGAGGACGTCGACCGGTACAGCAGTTGGTTCAACTACGCGATCTTCGCCGTCTTCACCGTCATGATCGCGAGCTGGGTGGTGAAGAAGGTCCGCAAGCGGCGGGCGCGGCGCGACCGGCAGTCGGTGACCGCCGGTCGCTGACCGCGACGCCGTCGCTCAGTACTTCGCGGTGATCGAGGTGAACTCCCAGGTGTTCTGGGCGATGCCGGAGCAGTTGGAGACCACTCCCCCGCCCGGGCAGGGGCGGTCCCGGTTGACCGACCAGAAGGTGAAGCGGGACAGGCCGCGGGCCTTGGCCCAGTCCCGGATCTGCGTCCAGGTGGCCGGAGAGGTCCGAGACGCGCAGCCGGGTGATGAAGACGCCGACGATCGCGACGAGGACACCGATGGTGGAGATGATCAGCGGGAAGACCAGGCCGTCCTCGCCGAACGCGGCGCGACCCAGGATCAGCGCCGCGACCAGGGTCACCGCGTACGACTCGAACAGGTCGGCGGCCATGCCGGCGCAGTCGCCGACGTTGTCGCCCACGTTGTCCGCGATGGTGGCCGCGTTGCGCGGGTCGTCCTCGGGGATCCCCTGCTCGACCTTGCCGACCAGGTCGGCGCCGACGTCGGCGGCCTTGGTGAAGATGCCGCCGCCGACCCGCATGAACATGGCCAGCAGGGCGGCGCCGAAGCCGAAGCCCTCCAGCACCGTCGGCGCGTCGCCCTTGAAGAGCAGGACGACCATCGCGGCGCCGAAGAGGCCGAGCCCGACGGTGAGGAAGCCGACCACACCGCCGGTGCGGAAGGCGATCTTCATGGCGGCCTCGCGCCCGCCCTGCGCCTCGCGGGCCGCCGCGGCGACCCGCAGGTTGGCGCGGGTGGCCAGCCACATGCCGGCGCCACCGATGGACGCGCTGAACAGGGCACCGACCACGAAGAACGCCGACCGGCCGAGCTTCACCGCCAGCTCGCTGCCGTCGGTGTCGTGCACCGGGAGCAGGAAGAGGAGCACGACGGCGACGACGACGAAGATCGCCAGCGTCCTGAACTGCCGGAGCAGGTAGGCGGAGGCGCCCTCCTGTACCGCTCCGGAGATCTCCTGCATGTTGGTGGTGCCCTTACCGGCTGCCAGCACGGCCTTGGTCAAGGCGGCGGCGAAGACGAGTGCCACCAGCGCGATCACCGCGGCGATGACGACGTACGTCAGGTTTCCTCCGGAAAGGGACAGCGCGCCGCCTTCGGCGGCCAAGGTCCCGGACATCTATGTCCTCCTGTACCGAACACTGTCGCGCCGGCCAGCGGACGCACTGACCCGACGCCTGGATGCGGTTGCGCAGGCGCGCCAACCCACCCCACCGGACCAGCGATGAACGCACATACCCGCTGGTTGCGGGAAGGAGCACTTGCTGACAACCCCGGTACTGTAGCCCCGCGCAGTGTTGGAGGTCACATCCGGGGGACACCGTGTCCGGATGATCTTCGTAACTGTGTTATGAGGAAAAATCTGATATAGGAGGCCATCAGCACGTCGAGGCCGCGACCCCGAAGGGTCGCGGCCTCGTAGACGCAGAGTGCGCAGGTCAGCGGCCGACCGGCCACACCATCCGGACCTCGGTGCCGACGCCCTCGTCGACCGGACGAACCTGGAGGTCCTCCACGAAACCGGCAAGCAGGGCGAAGCCGACGCCGGTGGTCAGCGCCTCGTCGGTCAGCGCCTCGTTGGCCAGGTCGTCGGCGTTCAACGCGGCCAGCCCGATGCCGGCCTCGATCGGCGCCCGGTCCACCACCCGCACCGAGTACGCCCCGGAGTCGGACATCTCCACCAGCACCGGGTCGGGCAGCCCGTACTGCCGGTGCAACGCGACCGCGCGGGTGCACGCCTCACCGATGGCCAGCCGCACCTCGTCGAGCAGGTTCTCGCGCACCCCGGCCCGGCGGGCCACCGCGACGCCGACCAGACGGGCGGTGCGCACGTGCACCGGAGCCGGCGAGAAGGAGAGTCGGACCGTCGCCATCACGCGCCGGCGCCGGTGGGGTCCGCCGCGATCGCCGCCTCGACCGTGGGGTGCAGCGGGAACACCTGGTCCAGGGCGGTGATCCGGAAGATCTTGAGCAGCGGCTCCTTGTCGCAGACCAGGGCGAAGGAGCCACCGGCCGAGCGGAGCCGCTTGAGGGCGCCGACCAGCACGCCGAGACCGGTCGAGTCGAGGAAGTCCACCCGGCCGAGGTCCACGACCACCCGCCGGGAGCCACCGTCGATCAGCTCGAGAAGCCGTTCGCGCAGGCGGGGGGCGGTATAGACGTCCACCTCACCGCCGACCTCGAGCACCGTGTGCTCCCCCACGGTGCGGGTCGCCAGCGACAGCTCCATCAGTCCCTCCTCCGAGAGCCGTAAACTCTCCTGGGCATCTAACCATCCCCGCCACGACGGCCTCTGGTCACCGGCGGAGGCTTCCTCTTACCCACGCCCGGAGTTGTTCACCTCCGAACACCAGTGCGAGAGTGCAGGACGTGAATCCCGCAGCCACCGTATCCGCAGGTCCCGGCCCCGGGCGACCGCCGACGGCGGCGCCGGGCGACCTGCTGCGCCGGCTGCGCGCCCGGCACGGCGACGATCCGGTCACCCACGTCGAGCGGGTCCCGGCCCGACCCGGCGAGCCGGCCCCCTGGCCGCAGTGGGCTCCCGAGGACCTGCGGGCGGCGTTCGCCCGACGCGGCGTGGTCGCGCCCTGGCGGCACCAGGCCGAGGCCGCCGAGCTGGCGTACGCGGGGCAGCACGTGGTGGTGGCCACCGGCACGGCGTCCGGCAAGTCGCTGGCCTACCAGCTGCCCGCGCTGGCCAACCTGCTCGCCGACCCCAGGGCCACCGTGCTCTACCTGGCCCCGACCAAGGCGCTCGCCGCCGACCAGCTCCGCGCCGTCGCCGGCCTGGAACTCGACGGGGTACGCCCCGCCACCTACGACGGGGACACCCCGCGCGCCGAGCGGGAGTGGATCCGCCGGCACTCCCGCTTCGTCCTGACCAACCCGGACATGCTGCACCACGGCATCCTCCCCGGGCACGCGCACTGGTCGGGCTTCCTGCGCCGGCTGGCGTACGTGGTGATCGACGAGTGCCACACCTACCGGGGCGTGTTCGGCTCGCACGTCGCGCACGTGCTGCGCCGCCTGCGCCGCCAGTGCGCGAAGTACGGCCGTACCCCCGTCTTCGTGCTGGCCTCGGCGACGTCGGGCGACCCGGCGACGGCGGCCGGGCGGCTCACCGGCCTGCCGGTGGCGGCCGTCACCGAGGACACCTCGCCGCGCGGCGGGGTGACCTTCGCGCTCTGGGAGCCGCCGCTGCTCCCCGATTCCTCGGGAGAGGTCGCGGACCTCGCGCCGGTCCGCCGGTCGGCGCTGCGGGAGACCGCGGACCTGCTCGCCGACACCGTCGCCGAGGGGGTACGCACGCTGGCCTTCGTCCGCTCCCGCAAGGGCGCCGAGGTGGTGGCGGCGAACGCGCGGCGAGCGCTCGACGAGGCGGTGCCCGGGCTCGGCGACCGGGTGGCCGCCTACCGGGCCGGCTACCTGCGCGAGGAGCGGCGCGAACTGGAACGCGCCCTGCTCCACGGCGACCTGCTCGGCCTCGCCTCCACCAACGCGCTGGAACTCGGCGTCGACCTGGTCGGCCTGGACGCGGTGCTGATCTGCGGCTGGCCGGGCACCCGGGCGTCGCTCTGGCAGCAGGCCGGCCGGGCCGGCCGCTCCGGCGACGAGGCGCTGGCGGTGCTGGTGGCCCGGGACGACCCGCTCGACACCTATCTGGTGCACCACCCGGAGGCGCTGTTCGGGCGGCCGGTCGAGGCCACCGTGCTCGACCCGGCCAACCCGTACGTGCTCGCCCCGCAGCTCGCCTGCGCGGCGGCGGAGGCCCCGCTCACCCCGGCCGACCTGGACCTCTTCGGCGAGGGGGCGAAGGAGGCCGTGGAGGAACTGGTCGTGGCGGGGGCGCTGCGGCAGCGGCCGACCGGCTGGTACTGGCGACACCGGGAGCGGCCCGAGGTGGACCTGCGCGGCGAGGGCGGCGCGCCGGTCTGCGTGGTGGAGGCCTCGACCGGGCGGCTGCTCGGCACCGTCGACGGCGGCTCCTCGCACTTCCTCATCCACCCCGGCGCGGTCTACCTGCACCAGGGCGTCTCGTACGTGGTCGACTCGCTGGACCTGGCCGACGGGTGCGCGCTGGTGCACGCCGAGGAGCCGGACTGGTCCACCCACGCCCGCGACGTCACCTCGCTGTCGGTGGTGTCGGTGCGCTCCTACGTGGATGCCGGGCCGGTCGGGCTCTTCCTCGGCGAGGTGGACGTGACCAGCCAGGTGGTGTCGTACCAGCGGCGGCGGATCGCCTCCGGGGAAGTGATTGACACCCGACCGCTGGACCTGCCGGCCCGGGAACTGCGTACCGTCGCGGTCTGGTTCACCCTCTCCCCGCAGTCGCTGGCTCTCGCCGGGGTGGAGGCGGCCGACGTCCCGGGGGCGCTGCACGCCGCCGAGCACGCCGCCATCGGACTGCTGCCCCTGATGGCCACCTGCGACCGATGGGACATCGGCGGGCTCTCCACCGCCGTGCACCCGGACACCGAGGCCCCGACCGTCTTCGTCTACGACGGCCACCCGGGCGGGGCGGGCTTCGCCGAGCGGGCGTACGGGACGGCGGCGGCCTGGCTGGGCGCCACCCGGGACGCGATCGCCGAGTGCGGCTGCGAGGCGGGCTGCCCGTCCTGCGTGCAGTCGCCGAAGTGCGGCAACGGCAACAACCCGCTCTCCAAGCCGGACGCCGTCCGGGTGCTCGACGTGGTGCTCGCCAACCTGCCCCGCGACGCCGAGCCGGCGCTGGCCCTGCCCGATGGCCTCGTTCCGGCCGCGTCGGGTGCGCCTGTGGCGGCGGACCTGCCGGCCGCCTCGGCCGCTCACGCCTCGGCCGCACCGCTCCTGCCGCGCCAGGACGACCGGGCCGGCGCGGACGCCGACGTCGCTCCCCCGAGCTGAGGCCTTCCGCTTTCCGGGATGCACGCATGACCCGCACGACAGGTGGGCATTGATGTATGGGAGCGCTTCCATGGGTGGCTGCCCCATCCTCCGGCGGCGCTCAGCACACCAGCCGACCCGTCGTTTCCGCACCGGAGGAGGAGCCGTGGCCGATACCATCGCCGAGACCGTCGACCTGCTCTATACGATCGACCAGGAGAAACTCACCCCCGACCAGCAGATCGCCCTCGGCGCCGCGCTGGCCAGCCTGGCGCAGGCGGAACGCCTCGAACAGATCAACGAGCGGCTGCGCGGGATCCACCAGGTGCTCAACGCCTGGGCGCTGAAGGCGACGGTCGAGGGCGGACGCTGAGCCGCTGGTTGTGCGAGACTCCGGCGCACACTTCGGAGGAGACCTCAATGCAGCTCGACAACTTGCAGACGCAGCACCAGTTCCACGTCCGGCAGCGGATCCGGATGATGGTCAACCAGTACGAGGTCCGCGCCGTGGCCCCGGACGGCACCGAGGGAGAGCTGCTGGCTTTCGCGCAGCAGAAGCGGCTCGCCTTCAAGGAGCAGGTCACGATCTACACCGACGACTCGAAGCAGCAGCCCCTGCTCGGCTTCAAGGCGCGGCAGCGGCTCGACCTCGGCGCCACGTACGACGTGACCGACGCGGCCGGCAACTCGGTCGGGCTGTTCCGCAAGGACTTCGCCCAGTCGCTGCTGCGCTCGACCTGGCACGTCGAGCAGCCCGGCCTGCCGCAGATCACCGGTCAGGAGCGGAGCATGCCGGTGGCGCTGCTGCGCCGGTTCGTGGACTCGCTCTCCTGGCTGCCGTACCACTTCGACTTCGTCGCCGAGGGCCAGCCGGTCTTCACTGTGGTCAAGAAGTGGGGCCTGCGCGACAAGTACGTCGTCGAGGTGCAGAACCCGCAGGTGGACCGCCGCCTGGTGATCGCGATGGCGATCGGGCTGGACGCGCTCCAGGGCCGCTGACCAGTTGACCGGCCGGGGCGCGTCCTGCGGGCGCGCGCCCGGCCGGCTTGCCGCCACACGGCCGGGCTCGGTCAGTCCCGGCTTGGGCCGGCGCGGGAGGTGGCCGTGGCCACCCGGTGGAAGCCGGGAAGCGGGGTGACCGGCACCTCCACGTTCACCAGCACGTCGAGGCCGTCCAACTGGCAACCGGCCAGGATTACGCCGTTGGCCCGGGCGAACTCGGCCGCCGCCGCGCACGCCACCCCGTCACCGTCCAGCGCTCGCCCCGCCCCGGCGAGCGCCGCGAAGTCGGCACCGACCCGGGCCTGGTGCCGAGCCGTCCGGGCGGTGCCGATCGCCGCGCCGAAGACCCCGACCAGGACGAACACCAGGCCGACGACGAGCAGGCACACCGTCGCCCCACCCCGGTCGGACGCACCGGGTCGCCTCGGGGGCACGGCTGCGCCGCCGGGAAGCCCGGACCGCCCCCGCGTCACCACAGGGCCGGATCGCGCGGGCGTCACGGGTGCGCCGCCGGGGAGCCCGGCTCGACGGCGGCGACCGTGGTGGCCGCCACGGTGATCCGGGGCAGGCGGGCGCCGAGCGTCCGGACCGGCGCCCGCACCGTCACGGTGACCCGGTCGCCATCCACCGTCACCGAGACGTCCGCTCCCGGTGGCGCGATCCGCACCCCGGCCGCCGCGCCGCTCTCGCCCCGGGAGGCGGCGAGTGCCGCCTCCCGGGCCGCGTCCAGGCAGGCGGCCTTCGTGGTGACCGCGTCGACCGCGGTGAGACCGGCGAGCAGGAGCAGGAGCAGCGCCGGCAGGCCGGCCGCCAACTCGGCGGTGAACGAACCCCGGTCACGGCCGGCCGGCCGGCGCCGGCTCACTTCAGCGCCCGGTCGATGACCGCGGTCAGGGCGGACTGCACGTTGCCGGACGTGAGCACCTTGAGCAGGATGCCCGCGAAGGCGACCGCGGCGAGCGTGCCGACGGCGTACTCGGCGGTGTTCATCCCGGCGTCCCCCCGGAGCCGGGCGAGGAGTTTGCGCACTGGTGTGTCCCTTCTCGATGGTTCTCAGAGCACGTCGCCGAGGACGGCGACGATCACCGGCACCAGGCCGGCGAGAATGAAGGCCGGCAGGAAGCAGAGCCCCAGTGGCAGCACGATGAGCACCCCTGCCCGCCGGGCCGACGCCTCGGCGGCGATGGACCGGTCCGCCCGCAGGTCGTCGGCGACCCGGGTCAGCGCCCCGGCGAGCGCGGCTCCACTGCGCGAGGTACGCAACGCGGCGGCGACCAGCCGGTCGGCCCCCGGTACCGCGCCGAGGTGCGCCCAGGCCTCGTCGGGTGCGCCGCCGAGCAGCAGCGTCCGGCCGATCCGGTGGAGCCGCTCGGCCAGCGGCCCGCCGAGGGCGTCGGCGACCTCGAGTACCGAGCGGTCGACCGGTGCGCCGGCGCGTAACGTCGCCGCGAGCAGGTCGGCGGCCAGCGGAAGGTCGGCGGCCTCGCGCAGCCGGCGGTCCCGGGCGGCCGGGGACTCGATCCGCCGGAGCAGCCGGTCCGCCACCAGGGCGGCCACCGCCCCGACGAGGCAACCCGACACCCCGCCGAGCAGGACGGCCACCGCCACTCCGGCCAGCCCGGCACCGAGCCGTACGCCGTCCGGCCACCACGGCGGGCGCCGGTCTGCCGCCGGCCGGACCTGGGGACCCAGTCCCCGCAACCGTCGGGAGGGGCGGACGCCCGGCGCCCGGAGCGCCACCACCAGGGCCGCCGCGACGACGAGAGCGCTGGCTGTCCACTCCTGCCGGTTCATCGGGCGCTCCCGTCCGGCGTTCCGCCCAACCGCTCCGCCCAGAACAGACCACCGATCTGCAACCCCATGGCGGTCACCGCACTGACCGCCCCGACCGGGGTGTGCAGCAGCACCGCCACCGGATCGGCGCCGATGCCGTAGCCCAGGCCGATCCCGCCGAGCGGCAGGGCAGCGAGCAGCAGCGCGGTCGCCCGGGCGCCGGCGGCCTGGGCCGAGGCGGCGGCCAGCCCCCGGTCCAGTGCCCGGGCGTCGGCTTCGACGCGTTCGAGGAGTTCGGCCAACGGCGCACCGGTCCGGTCGGCGAGCCGCACCGCGGCCCGGGTCAGGTTCCCGAGGCGGTCACCGTCGTCGTCCGGCGTCGGGACGGGCAGGCCAGCCCGCAGGTCGGCGGCGAGTCCGCAGAGCTGGTCCAACCTGCGGCGGCGTTCCCCGACCGCGTGCCGCGCCGCCCGCCGCCGGAGCACGGCCCGGGCGCCCAGCACGCCGTACCCGCCGAGAAGGACCCCGGCGACCGGCCCGGCGGCGAGCGCGCCGAGCGCCGCCGCCACGAGCCCGACCAGGAGCAACGTCCGGCGTGGGCGACCCACCAGCGGCGCGAGGAGCCTGCTGAACCGCTGCACGGCCTGCACCCGCATCGGCGGCCGGCCAGTGGTCAACGCGCCCGACCACCGACCGGCGGTGTCGGCGGTCCGGACGCCGTCCGAACCGGCGGCTCGATGGAGGCGGCGGATCTCGCCAGCGCCGAGCCGCAGCGGCTCCACCGGTCGGCGGGAGTCGCGCCGACCGGGCGGCCGGAACGACGGCGGCCTGGTCAGGGCTCCCGCCGGACGGGCGAGCCGGCCGCCGGCCATGGGAGCAGGCGTCGGGCCTGCGACGGCCACCGCCACGGTGCACGGGCGGTCGGGAGCCGGCGTGGGCCGGCTCGATCTCGTCCCGACGGACCGGCGCGGGCCGGGCGGTACGACCGCGGCCGGGGCGGTGCCAACCAGTGGCGGTCTCTCCGGCACTTCGGTGGCGGGCCCGGACGCGAGAAGGGCGGCCGGGGCGGCGACAACCGGTGGCGGTGTCTCCGACACTCCGGTGGCGGGCCCGGAAGCGAGGAAGGCGGCCGGGGCGGTGCGGAACGACTCGCCGTCGTGCGGTGTGAGTGCGGGTTGACCGGGTGCGCCAGCACCGAGCAGGGCGCGGCGTCGCCGGCGGCTGCTGCGAACCGGCCAGCCCACCACCGCCGCCGCGCCCACCAGCAGCGCCGCCACCAGCCAGATCGGAAGACTCATGCCGGCCCCGCCGATGCCGGCCACGGCTCGCAGAGGATCGGTGGCACCGGCACGCCGCGGTCCCGCAACAGCGTGCCGAGGGCCCGACCGGCCAGTCCCAGCCCCCGTCCACGTACCCAGGCGGGCACGACGGTGACCAGGCGGTCGGGCCCCTCCGGCAGCAGGAGGCAGATCGACTCCAGCACCCGGCCGCGCGGGCCGCGGCGTACCTGGAGCACCACCTGGAGCGCGGCGGTCACCTGGGCGTGCAGCGCGGCCCTGGGCAGCCCGCCGAGCAGTCCGAGCGCCTCCAACCGGGCCGGCACGTCGGCCGGGGTGTTCGCGTGCAGCGTCCCGGCACCGCCGTCGTGGCCGGTGTTGAGAGCGCCGAGCAGGTCGACCACCTCCCCGCCCCGGCACTCCCCGACCACCAGCCGGTCGGGGCGCATCCGCAGTGCCTGCCGGACCAGCTCGCTGAGCCCGACCGCGCCGGCCCCCTCCACGTTGGCCGTACGGGCCTGGAGCCCCACCACGTGCGGGTGCACCGGGTGCAGCTCCGCGGCGTCCTCCACCAGCACGATCCGCTCGGTCGAGGGCACCAGCCCGAGCAGCGTGTTCAGCAGGGTGGTCTTGCCCGAGCCGGTGCCGCCGGTGACCAGGTACGCCAGCCGGGCGGCGACCACGGCCGCCAGCACCGGTGCGACCGGTCGTGGGACGGTGCCCTGGCGTACCAGGTCGTCGAGGGTGAACGGCCGCTGCCGGAAGGTACGCAGGGACAGGTAGGGGCCGTCGGTCGCCACCGGAGGCAGCACGGCGTGCAACCGGGTGCCGTCGGGCAGCCGCGCGTCCGCGTACGGGGAGCCGTCGTCGAGCCGGCGGCCGGCGGCCGCGGTGAGCCGCTGCGCCAACCGCCGTACGTCGTCGAGAGAGCCGAGCGGCACCGCCACCTGCCGCAGGCCCTCGCCCCTGTCCACCCAGACCCTGGTCCCGTTGACCAGCACGTCGGTGACCTGCGGATCGGCGAGCAGCGGGACGAGCGGCCCGGCGCCGACCAAATCATCGTGGACCCGGTCGGCCATCCGCAGCACGGCGGTGTCACCGAGGACGGCGGCGGTGGGTTCGGCCCGTACGGCGGAGACGATCGCGGCCGGGGTGACCGGGGTGGCACTGCCGGCCATCCGCTGCCGTACCCGGGCCGACAGGTCGTCGGGGTGGCCGGTCATGCCGCACCCGGCACGGGCAGGCCGGTCAGCTCGGTGACGATCCGCCGGCAGAGCGCGGCGAGCGGGCCCCGCCCGGCCCCGGCCGGCGCCTCGCCGCGTTCCAGTCCCCGGCACAGCGCCGGCTCCGGCCGCAGCGTGCCGGCGAGCGGCAGGCCGAGGGCCCGCGCCACCTCAGCCGCCTTCAACCGGCCGGGTGCCGGCCCGCGCACGATCACGCCGAGCGCGGCACAGTGCGGGGCGGCCGCGGCGACCACCCGGGCCGCCGCCGCGGTCGCCCGCAGCTCGGCCGGCACCACCAGGTACGCCTGGTCGGCCGACTGCAACGCGACCACCGCCGCATCGTCGAGCTGGCGGGGCACGTCGACCACCACGAAGTCCCGGCCACGGCGGGCGGCGTCGACCGTGGCGGCCATCGCCTGGGCGGGCAGGGCCAGCAGGTCTCCCCGGTCCCAGGAGAGCACCACCAGGTCACCCCGGCTGGGCAGGGCGCGGACCAACGCCGGCGCGTCCACCCGGCCGTCGGCGTCGGTGAGCGCCGGCCAGCGGAGGCCGTCCAGCTCCTCCCAGCCGAGGACGAGGTCGAGGCCGCCGCCGAGCGGGTCGGCGTCCACCAGCAGGGTGCGCAGGCGGGCCCGGGCGGCGGTGACCGCGAGAGCGCCGGCGAACACGCTGGCCCCCGCGCCGCCTCGCCCGCCGAGCACCGCGACGGTCCGCGCCGGCCCGCCGAACGGGCGGTCGGACCCGCACTCGGTGAACCGGTCGACCAGCCAGGGCTCGGCCGCCGGGAGGGTGGCCACGTGCTCCGCGCCGAGCAGCTCGGCGACGTCCCATGCCGGGTCGAGCACCCCGGTGCGGCCGACCAGGACCGTGCGGGGCCGCCGGGGCAGCCGCGCCCGCAGGCACGCCTGCGCCTGATCCCGGCCGACCAGCACCAGCGGTGCCGGCAGCCACCGGGCGCGGGCGGCGGCGGGATCGGCGGCCAGCTCGACCTCCGTACCGCCTGCGGCGGCGAGCCGGAGCAGTTCGTCGAGGAGGTCACCGTCCGAGGTCACCAGGAGCGGCAGCCGCCGGTGCGGCGGCAGTGAGGTACGGGGTGGCATCGCGGCCTCCAGCAGTCCGGCTCGGGGGTGCTGGCCCAGACCCTGCTCCCCGCACCACCCCGCCCGCCGGCCTCGCACCGCCGCCTGTGGACAACCGCAGGCCCTGTGGACAACCCCCTGGACCGCCGGTCGATCTGCTAAGGGTTCAGTCGGCTTCGTCGACCATGGATGTTCGGCTGCACCCTGACTGGCCGCAAGCAGCGCCGCACAGCGGGCACGTGTCAAACCAACGCGGCGGCGTGGCATACACCTGGCCGAACGGCCGTCCATCGCCTCAGCGTCGCCGAACAAGCAAAGTTCCACACAAAGTCGGACAGGTCCGATTAGGTGCGCGTGCCGAAAGATCACCTCTTGACGGTTGCCGATCCGCCTGTCGCTCTCTCTTTGATCGTAATGATCAGCATTGACGGGGGAAGAGGCGACTGTGGCGAAGGCAATTCTGGTAAGGCCGAAGTCGGCGTCGCGTGACAAGAGCTTTTCCCGCTCACGGTTTGTTGGTGTTCTGATGGCAACAACCGCTCTCGCCTCCGGCTGCAGTTCCGAGCCCAGCCCTATTAACCGCTTCCGCGAAGACGTCCGGAACGTCCGCGGACATAGCGCTGTGGCGCTGCCGAAGGAACTACCTCCGGCCCTGATCGACGCTTGGGTCCAGTCCAACGAGGCCACGACGAGTGTGAGCTTCTACAGCGAGAATGCTCCCGTTGTGACGGTTTGTGTTGGGACCTCAGACAACTGCCTGAAGATGTCAAACGATGTCGAGATACGGACTGTCCAGGCGGGCTCGCAGCAGGTGGTGGTGTCCCTGGGACGGCGGGAGGAACCATCACCTCCGCCCGTTCTGAACAGCGAGCTTGACGCCTTTTGGTCTAGCGTTTCCCTAACGACTGACATCCCGGAGTGGCTGGCCTCTAAGTGATTCGGGGGCGCTCCAGCCCTTTCCAGCCCATGTCTCTCGAGTGACTTGCATCCCGGCGGACGGCCGGGCGCAACCTCGAGTAGTAGCACCAGGCTAGCGTGAGGCGAGCAAACGATTCAACGTCACTTCACCTCGCCAGCGCCTTCCAGCAGCCACGCGGAGGGCGGGCCGGAGCGTGGTTGGATCTCTCGCTTGCAAGTTCTGGGCGCTCCATCCGGGCCGGTTCAGGCGTGTTCCTGACCTCGGCTGGTGGTCCGCCGCCGTCCGGCTCGACCCCTCTCCCGTCTGGCCTTGTTGCTGTCACCATTGGTGTCGACAAATGCTCTCGCCGCTCCACCCACACCCCGGACGACTACGCCGCGCGCATCTTGGGGCCTTCACGCTGCCTGCTGACGATTTGCTGGCTCTAACGACCGAGCCGCCGGCGAGAGCATGGGAGACACCCTGTGATCTGCTCCGGAGCACTTGCCCGGAATAGGGACGACCCCCGTCGGGGGATGCGGATTCAAGCTGTCGGCTGGTGCCAGCTGGCGGCGTCCCGCATCGACGAGCAGGTGTCGGACCTCAAAGCTTGACGTTCGCGGCCGACCCGCATCGAGGTTCGCGCTGCCTTCTCGCTGCCTCGCTGACGCCCGACACACCGTGCGACGCCTCGGAGCTCGCGATGTGTCGCAATCTCCACATCCGCTGTAGCGGTACCTCCTGAGAGTGGTCCTCTTTTCAATCTCACACCCGGTGGGGCATGTACCTCTACCTTGCGTAGGGACCGTAGGCAGGGTGGGAGGTCGTGTGGAGGAGTACCTGGCCCTTGAGGACCATGGGCTCATCGGCGATCTGCAGACCGCCGCGTTGGTCGCTCGCGATGGCACGGTCGACTGGTTCTGCGCTCCGCGTTTCGACTCCCCCAGCATCTTCGCGGGCTTGCTCGACCGTCAACGTGGCGGGTACCTCCGTATTTCGCCCGACGGCGTCGACTATCTGAGCAAGCAGCTGTATCTGCCCGGCACGCCTATTCTGATCACCCGATTCATCAGCGCGGACGGCGTCGGCGAGATCATCGACTTCATGCCGGTCACCGGCGAGCAGGTCACCGATCAGCACCGGCTCGTGCGGATGGTCAACATGGTTCGGGGCAGCATGCGGTTCCGCATCGAATGTCGGCCCCGTTTCAACTACGGCCGCGACCGCCACGATCTGGAGCTGCAATCCGATGGCGTTGCCTTCCACAGCTCCTCGATGACACTCACCGTCAATCCGGTCCGCCCAGTCGGGCGGCTGGTACACGAGGCCGACGTCCACGCCAGCGGCGGGGACCTGCTCATGTTCGCCACGTTCCGCCAGGGCGACACCGGCGGAATGGTGGTGGAGACCGCCTCCACCCACGACCCCCGCGTCATTCCCGCTGACGAGGTCCAGGCGATGTTCGAGCAGACCCGCGACTACTGGCGCCGCTGGCTCGACCGATCCCGCTACACCGGACGGTGGCGGGAGATGGTCGAACGCTCCGCGATCACCCTCAAACTCATGACCTACGCACCCACCGGTGCCATGATCGCCGCCCCGACCGCCGCACTACCGGAACAGGTCGGCGGCACCCGGAACTGGGACTACCGCTACACCTGGATCCGCGACACCTCATTCTCCGTCCACGCTCTTCTGGGGCTCGGCTTCACCGAGGAGGCGACCCGGTACGTGGACTGGCTCGACGAGCGCGTCCGCGAAGCCGGCGACAGCGGCAACCCGCTGAAAATCATGTACCGCATCGACGGCTCGTCGGATCTGCACGAAGAGGTGCTCGACCACTTCGAGGGCTACCGCGGCTCCGGTCCGGTGCGGATCGGCAACGGCGCGGCCGACCAGCTGCAGCTCGACATCCACGGCGAGGCGCTGTACGCGATGCACCTGGCCGACGAACAAGGCATCCGCGCCTCACACCAGGTCTGGCGCAGCACCGTCAAACTCGTCGACTGGCTCTGCGACAACTGGGACCAGCCCGACGCGGGCATCTGGGAAAGCCGAAGCCACCCCCGCAACTACACCTACGGCCGGCTGATGTCCTGGGTCGCCCTCGACCGCGCCATCCGCCTCGCCGCACGCCACGGCCGCCCCGGCGACACGCGCCGTTGGGCCCAGCAGCGAGACACCATCTACCACCAGATCATGGAACGCGGCTACCACGCCGGCCGCCGCTCCTTCGTCCAGAGCTACGGCGAGGCGGTTCTCGACGCCGCGCTACTCACCATGCCGTCCGTCGGCTTCGTGACATCCACCGACCCCATGTGGCAGTCCACCCTCCGCGCCATCGACGACGAACTCGTCTCCGACAGCCTCGTCTACCGATACGACCCCGCCGCCTCCCCCGACGGGCTACCCGGCGACGAAGGCACCTTCAACATGTGCACCTTCTGGTACGTGGAAGCCCTCGCCTACGCCGGACGCCTCGACGAAGCCCGCCTCGCCTTCGAGAAGATGCTCACCTTCAGCAGCCACCTGGGTCTCTACGCCGAAGAGATCGCCCCGAGCGGCGAGCAGACCGGCAACTTCCCCCAGGCGTTCAGCCACCTTGCCCTCATCAACACCGCAGTCGCCCTCGACGAACTCCTCGACGGCCAGAGAAAGTGAGCCCGGCGTATCCACCGGTCAGCGACGGGGTACGTGGGCGCAGTTCTTTGGCTGGTAATCGCCGGCGACTCGGAAGTCTCCGCAGGTGAGAAAACGATCGTTGAACCGGCCGACGAAGAAGCCGGTGAGTGTCACAGCGGTGACAACAGCTACGACAGCGATCTTGCTTCGGCGGTCGGGCAGGGTGAAGTAGTTCGGTGCGAGCAACCGCGCAACGACCCAGGCAATGATCGGCACCACCGCTACGGTGGCGACGAGCAGGATACGGTCCACGACACGTGAAGCGGCACCTGACTCACTGGCCGGAAGGACAAGCCGCACCAGGGTGAGCAGGAGCGGAGGCGCGAACAGGGCCAGCAGCCAGGGGTGGATCTGCATCCGAGAGCGCATGATCAGCCCGCCCAGCAGCACGACCAGCGACACGACGAGCAGTTGCTGTCGAAATTGGTAGAGGAGCGTGTGGTACGCGCCGAAGGCGAAAGCGACGTGCCAGGCGTACAGGGATGCACCGATGGTGATGGCGAAGAAGCCGCCGAGCCTTCCCCGGCTCGGGCCTGTCTGGTCGAAACCCTTCAACAGGTCGTCTTCTGCCAGCCGACGTCGCTTCGACTCTGCCACGCCGTTTGCTTCCCGCACGGGAGCCATCAAAACGGGGTCTATCGCCGTCCACGGACGTCTGGGCCGCTGCTCGCGTCTTCGGTCGCCCAGCTGGTCATCCAACCCAAGTGTCAGACGTTGAAGCGGAACTTAGAGCGGCAAACTCGTGACCAGGGGCAGCGGCCATTGGCACCTGCTCACAGGGCATGTGAGGCTGTCGCGATTCCACGCTGTGCGCGCGCGTTTGACGACATTTCACGGTGTCTTGTGCCCCCACTGTGCCCCGCGTCCTGCTGCCCACGTTCGCCGCAAGACAAGCAGGCAACCTAGTCCGGGACGGTGTCGCGTGGCGCGTGCCGCTTGGTTGTGGTCTTGCGTCCGGGCCAGTACAACGAGGGTGGGTGCCTCTCGGGGTCCGTGACCTTGTACCGCGCGTCACCGCTGCTCGGCTTGCCCGGGTCGTCGGCTGGCGGGATGGCCCGCGCAACCACCCACGGACCGCAACGCGCCGACGGGTTTGCAGCCATCTCGGAGCCCGAGCGCCCCCGCCGGAGGCGCAGTAACCGCACCCCGCGACCGCCGGCAGCTCGCCGGTGCGGCCGGCGTGCGTTCCCCTACGCCGCGCGGGCTCGTGGCCGCGCGGCCCGGCCGGCTGCCGGCCCACCCCCACCCGGTCAACGATCCTGTCGTTCTGCGGCGGCCCTCCGGGCTTCCCGCTTTCCGCGCCAGCCGACGGGCGTCCGGCGTGACGGCCGCAGAGCGACAGCGGCAGCGGCCGGCGCGCGCCCAGGCGGCGGCGCGTGCGGCCCGTTGCGGGCCGCCTTGAAGACGTACAGAAACTCTGAACAACCTTGCCGGCAGCCAGCCGGATCGTACGTCTGTTCGACTAGATTGTTGCCCGGTGGAGGTACGGGGGCGCTGGTGGAACGGGTCGTGGGGTCGCATGGCCCCGGCGGGACATCTGGCTGCTCTCCGACGGTCGGCTCTGGCGAGTGCGAGGCCGCCTCGGCGGTGACGGAGGGCAGGAAGTCTCGTACGACTTCCCGGACGAACCCTCTGCCCGCTCGATGGTCGAACGGATGATGAAGACCTCGGCCGGCACCTTCCGCGCCTGCTGGCGCGACCCTGCTGGTGGGCAGAAGTCCAGGAGCTTCCGCACGAAGCGGGAGGCCAATGCCTTCCTAGCCGAGGTGGAAGGCAGCCTGAACCGGGGCACTTACGTCAATCCGCACGCCGGCCGTACCCGCTTCGGCGACTTCACTCAGCAGTGGCTCGCCACACGGGCCGTCGAGGCCCGTACCACCGAGCGGACCGTCTCGATGCTTCGCACACACGTCCTGCCGAAGTGGGGTGACTGGCCGCTCGGGAAGGTCGACTTCATGTCGGTGCAGGAGTGGGTGACCGGTCTCGGCCGGGAGCTTGCCCCTACCACGGTGGCTAAGTGCTACCAACTGCTGTCGATGATCCTCCGGACGGCAGTTCAGGCCCGACTGATCGCCACCAACCCCGCCGAAGGGGTGAAGCTGCCCCGTGACCGGTCCCGCGACGTCAAGCCGGTCACGATCAGCCGGGAGGACTTCTTCGGCCGGTTGCTACCCGCCGTCCCACCTCGACACCGGGGCATCGTCTCCGCCGCCGCCGGGGCGGGGCTCCGCTGGGGTGAATGCGCCGGACTGACGTGGTCCTCGGTCGACCTCCACCGGGCATCGCTGCGCGTGGTCCAGGTGGCCGAGGAGACCCACGGCGGAATCGTCCTGCGCCCGTACCCGAAGAGTCGCGCCGGGGTCCGAACCGTGCCGCTGCCCGGCTTCCTCCTGGCCGTGCTCCGCGAGCTGCACGCCGCCGCCGACGATCCGGCCCCGCGCGCGCTCGTCTTTCGCGACCGGGCCGGTCGCCCACTGCGGCGGTCGAACTTCCGCCGCCGGGTCTGGCTGCCGTCGCTGGTTCGGACCGGGCTGCTCGGCCAGGTTCTCAGCGCTGGCCCACACCGGTACCGTGCGAGCTGGCCGGACCGGGAGGGCATCGAGTGGTCGGCGGAGTTCACGACTGAGCGGGAGGCCGTTGCCTGTGTGGCGTCCAAGGCGGCTGGCGGGATGCGGTTCCACGACCTGCGGCACGCCTACGCCACTTGGCTGGTCACTGACGGGGTGCCGATCAACCTGGTGCAGCGGGTCATGGGCCACGAGCAGGCGTCCACGACGCTCAACCGGTACACGCACACCCCGGACGACTACGCGGCCCGAGTCCTGGAGGCGTCCGACGGTTCTGCTGCCTTTCTGCTGCCTCCGGCCGGGGAAACGCCCTCTGAGAGCGCCTTGGATGAGGGCGAGGAGGGTCTGTGAGCTGGGGTGGAGCGCTTAGCCGGAATAGGGACGACCCCCGTCGGGGGGAGACGGGGGTCGTCGGGAGGTTCGGCTCCGGGGGGGTTGAGCCGAACCACTCAGCGGTCACGGGGGGTGCAACCGCCGAGGGCCTGCGAGTTGTCCGAGATATGAATACTCGTCGTGAGGACAAGCATGCCCGAGCAGAGTGTTCACGTCGAGTGGTGTCGACCCCACTCAGGGCGAAAATGTGACCACAGCGTGTGATAGCCGTCACGTAGAGCAGGGGTTGCAACGGCTGGCCCGCAGGTCGGAGGGGCTGGTGACCCCGGGCACCCGCCGACCTTAGACCATCGGGCTAGACTTTCGCGCCGTGGGCCGAAGTGCCGCTTTCTTCGATCTGGACAAGACCGTCATCGCCAAGTCGAGCGCCCTGGCGTTCGGTCGGCCGTTCTACCGGGACGGGCTGATCACTCGGCGTGACGTCGTCAAGTCGGCGTACGCGCAGCTGATGTTCCGGCTGGGCGGCACCGACGAGCAGACCATGGCCCGGACCAGGGACTATCTCGCCACGCTCTGTAAGGGCTGGCCGGTCGAACAGGTCCGCCAGATCGTCGCGGAGACGCTGCACGAGCTGATCAACCCCTACGTGTACGCCGAGGCCGCAGCGCTCATCGAGGAGCACCAGGCCGCCGGCCGGGACGTCGTGCTGGTCTCCGCCTCCGGCGAGGAGATGGTCCGCCCCATCGGTGAGCTGCTGGGCGTGACCGACGTGATCGCCACCCGGATGGCGGTCGAGGACGGCCGCTACAGCGGCGAGGTGGAGTTCTACGCCGCCGGCCCGAGCAAGGTCGACGCGGTCAGCGAGCTGGCCACCGCCCGGGGCTACGACCTGGCCGACTCGTACGCCTACTCCGACTCGTACAGCGACCGGCCGTTGCTGGAGTGCGTCGGCCACCCCACCGTGGTCAATCCCGACCGGGCGCTGCGCAAGCTCGCGGTGGAGAACGCCTGGCCGGTGCTGGAGTTCCGGCACCCGATCCCGCTGGGCCGGCGGCTGCGGGAGCGCCCGGGCGTGCCGGTGGCCGCAGCGGCGCTCGGCGTCGGCGTGGGAGTGGCCATCGGCATCGCCTGGTACGGCCGGCACCGCCGCGCCAAGGTCACCCCCATCGCCTGAGCACACCCGCCGGCGCACTCGGTCAGGGAGGCGGCAGGGACCGCCGATCGGAGCGGGCAGGAAGGCGGCGAGGACGCCCCGCAGGGGCGACAGAAGCGCGGTCACCCAGTCCGGAACGGATCAGGCGGCGGCGAGGATCTCGTCGCCGATGACGGTGAGCTGGTCGGCGCCCACCTCGACGGCCGACATGTAGTGCCGCAGCCAGGAGCGCAGCCCGTCCGGGGTGCCGGTGGCGAAGGCGCCGGCCGCGCCGACGTACTCCGGCTCCCGCTCCCGGTGCCCGACGTCGACGGCGACCAGCCCGCGCGGGTCGAAGCCGCGGGACATCAGCACCAGCCGGGCGGCGGCGCGGGCCACCACGCCGGACGGGCCGGCGAACGGGCGCAGGTTCAGCAGCTCGCCGTGCACGACGGCGGCCAGCACCAGCGGGGGGACCTTGGTGCCCCCGGCGACCAGCCCGGCGAGGCCGTCCAGCCGTGCGCCGACCACCGGGTCGGCCACCGGACGGCCCAGTTCGCCCTCGGTCACCACGTTGCGGGCGGCGAGCACGTGCAGCTTGGCCAGCGCCTGCCGGGGGGCCTTGGGCCAGAGCTCGGTCAGTCCGGGCAGCGCCCCGGCCACCCGCAGCGCCCCCTGGAGCACCGGCTCGGTGACCGTGCCGGCGCGGACCGTCTCGCGCTCGTGGGCGTACCCCTCGAGGGCGGCGCTGGCCACCGCGGACCGGAGGCTGACCTCGGCCGCGACCTGGCCGCCGTGCCGGCGCAGCGCGCGGTGCCGCATCGCCTCGTCGACCCGCTCGCGGGCCCGCTCGACGGCGGGGGCGATGTCGGCGAGCGCGAGCAGGGGGGCGAGCGGGTCCATGGTCACCCCGCCACGCTAGCGACCCGGCGGCCCCCACCGGCCGCCACCCGCCGGGAACGCGACCCGCGCCACCGCCCCGCGCCGGGCGACTGCGCGACCGCACCCCCGATCGACGCGGCTTGGCGGCATGTCGGGGCCACGAGCGCTGCGGACACCGCGACACGCCGCAAACGGCGCGGCGGCAGGGCAGGCCGCGAGGGCGGGAAAGGGTGCGCTCCGGGCGGCGGAAGCCGCCGGGCGCGCGGTGCGGGCCGCTCGGCGCGTACCGGCCGGACGAGTTGTCGCGGCCTTCCGGGCCCACGACTACCCTCAGCCGGGTAGGAGACGCAGGTCACCCGACGAAGGAGTCACCGCATGAGCGAGGCATTGGCCAACCTGCTGAACGAGACGCGCCAGTTCCCGCCGCCGGCCGCACTCGCCGCGGAGGCCAACGTCACCGCCGACGCGTACGCGGAGGCCGCCGAGGACCGGCTGGCCTTCTGGGAGCGCCAGGCCGGGCGGCTGGCCTGGGCGAAGCAGTGGGACCAGGTGCTCGACTGGTCGAACCCGCCGTTCGCGAAGTGGTTCGTCGGCGGCCGGCTCAACGTGGCGTACAACTGCCTGGACCGGCACGTGGAGGCCGGTCGGGGCGACAAGGTGGCGATCCACTGGGAGGGCGAGCCGGGTGACACCCGCACCCTCACCTACGCGGACCTGCACAAGCTGACCTGCCAGGCGGCGAACGCGCTGACCGAGCTGGGCGTGACCGCCGGCGACCGGGTGGCGATCTACATGCCGATGATCCCGGAGGCCGCGGTCGCGATGCTGGCCTGCGCCCGGATCGGCGCGACGCACAGCGTGGTCTTCGGCGGCTTCTCCGCCGACGCGCTGACCAACCGGATCCAGGACGCCAGCGCCAAGGTGGTGATCACCGCCGACGGTGGCTACCGGCGGGGCAAGCCGTCGGCGCTGAAGCCGACGGTGGACGAGGCGGTGGCGAACTGCCCGTCGATCGAGCACGTGCTGGTGGTGCGCCGCACCGGCGAGGACGTCGCCTGGTCGGCGAAGGACCACTGGTGGCACGAGACGGTGGAGACCGCGCCGGCGGAGCACACGGCGGAGGCGTTCGACGCCGAGCACCCGCTGTTCATCCTCTACACCAGCGGCACCACGGCCCGACCGAAGGGCATCCTGCACACCACCGGCGGCTACCTGACCCAGACGGCCTGGACGGCGCACGCGGTGTTCGACCTGAAGCCGGAGACGGACGTCTACTGGTGCACCGCCGACATCGGCTGGGTCACCGGGCACTCCTACATCGTGTACGGGCCGCTGGCCAACGGCGCCACCCAGGTGATGTACGAGGGCACCCCGGACACCCCGCACAAGGGCCGGTTCTGGGAGATCGTCGACAAGTACCGGGTCACCATCCTCTACACCGCGCCGACGCTGATCCGCACCATGATGAAGTGGGGCGAGGACATCCCGGCCGGCTTCGAGCTGTCCTCGCTGCGCCTGCTCGGCAGCGTCGGCGAGCCGATCAACCCCGAGGCCTGGATGTGGTACAGGCAGCACGTCGGCCGGGGCGAGCTGCCCATCGTGGACACCTGGTGGCAGACCGAGACCGGCGCGATCATGATCTCGCCGTTGCCCGGCGTCACCGCGGCCAAGCCGGGCTCGGCGATGACCCCGCTGCCGGGCATCAGCGCCGACGTGGTGGACGACCAGGGCAGGTCGGTGCCGAACGGCGGCGGCGGCTACCTGGTGCTGCGCGAGCCGTGGCCGTCGATGCTGCGCACCATCTGGGGCGACGACAACCGGTTCATCGAGACGTACTGGAGCCGGTTCGCGGGCATGTACTTCGCCGGTGACGGGGCGAAGAAAGACGACGACGGACACATCTGGCTGCTCGGCCGGGTCGACGACGTGATGCTGGTGTCCGGGCACAACATCTCCACCACCGAGGTGGAGTCGGCGCTGGTATCGCACCCGTCGGTCGCCGAGGCGGCGGTCGTCGGCGCCACCGACGCGACCACCGGCCAGGCGATCGTCGCGTTCGCCATCCCGCGCGGCGCGACGGACACCGCCGGCGAGGCGGGCGAGAAGCTCATCACCGAGCTGCGCAACCACGTGGCGAAGACGCTCGGGCCGATCGCCAAGCCCCGGCAGATCATGCTGGTGCCGGAGCTGCCGAAGACCCGCTCCGGCAAGATCATGCGCCGGCTGCTGCGGGACGTGGCGGAGCACCGTTCGCTGGGCGACGTCACCACGCTCCAGGACTCCTCGGTGATGGAGCTGATCTCCTCGGGGATGGGCGGCGGCAAGTCCGACGAGGACTGACGGCAGGCGTACCCCGATCGGTGGGTGACGGTCCGCGCGGACCGTCACCCACCGTCGTTTTCTGACGGGTACGGCGCGGCGCGTGCCGTCGACGTCACATCGGTCGGTCGGATGAGGCGGGAGAAGCTGAACGGCCACAGGAGACGTTCACCCCTGTCGTTCATTGTCTTTCTGATTTAGTTTCACGCAGGTCAGGTCGGTTCGATGGACATCACATCGATACAGTGCGCCGGCCGACTCCTCCCTCCCCATGCCCGAGAATTGGAGCGGCATGAACACATCTCCGCAATCCGGGTCGCGTCGACGCCTACTCGTCGCGCTGCCCGCCATCGCCCTCGCGGCCACGTCACTGACCGTGACGAGCAGTGCGGCGGCCCAGACGTCCAGCCCCGCCAGGGCCACCATCGGGGCGGACGAGTTCTACATCAACTACGCCGAGCCGGCCGTCCAGCCGGACAGCGACGGCCGCGAGGTCAAGGGCAAGGGTGGCATCCACGCCCCGGCGGTCGAGCAGGCGCGGACCTACGACCGCAAGTTCGCTCGCGGTAACCCGGTCACGGCGCGGCAGCTGGCGAAGACCGAGGCCGAGGCGATCAAGACGGGCAAGAACCCGCGGCAGATCAAGCAGGCCAAGGGCACCCAGACCGCCAAGCTGTTGACCCTGCTGGTGGAGTTCAACGACCAGGCGAACGACGACTTCACCGACGTGATGGTCCCCAAGACGGTCTTCGAGGACCGGAGCTGTGTCCTCGGCACCGTGCAGAACGGGCCGAAGCACAACAACATCCCGGACCCGGGCAGCCTGCCGCACGAGGACAACAACTCGATGTGGGTGCCGGACTTCTCCCCTGAGCACTTCGACAAGATGCTCTACACCAAGGAGGGCATCACCGAGCGGGTCCGCAAGGACCTGACCGGGCCGGACGGCAAGCCGGGCGTCGACATCGCCGGGCGCACCATGCACAACATGTACCTGGAGATGTCCAAGGGCGCGTACACGGTGGACGGGCAGGCCAGCCCGTGGATCACCGTGCCGCACTCCGAGGGCTGGTACGCGGCCTCGCGCTGCTTCCAGGACGAGAACGGCAACTGGGTCGCCGGGCGCCAGCAGTCGATGAACGGCCACCCGGAGAACCCGCAGGGCGCGGGCCGGCTCGCCACCGACGCGGTCGACACGCTCGCGAAGATGGACCCGAACTTCCCGTGGGCCGACTACGACATCGAGGACCAGGGCGACCGCGACGGTGACGGCAACGTCTTCGAGCCGGACGGCGTGATCGACCACCTGGTGCTGGTGCACGCCGGCCAGGGCAAGTCCCGCGGCGGCGGCGCCGAGGGCGTGTACGCCGTCTGGGCGCACTCCTCGTCGGTTCCGGGCGGCTACCGGATTCCGGGCACCGACCTGCAGGTCTCGAACTACATCGTGCAGCCCGAGGACGCCGGCGTCGGCGTCTTCGCCCACGAGTTCGGTCACGACCTGGGCCTGCCGGACCTCTACGACACCTCCGGCAACGCCGACTCGGACGTCGACTTCTGGGACCTGATGGCCTCCGGCTCGCACTCCGGTGAGATCTTCCAGGCGCTGCCGACGCACATGGGCCTCTGGGACAAGTGGGTGCTCGGCTGGGCGGACCCGCTGAACGTCAACCCGGGTGCCACACCGCGTGACGTGCAGCTGGGCCAGACCTCGCGGACCCCGGTCGGCACCAAGGACGGCATCAAGGTCAACCTGCCGAACAAGGTGATCACGCTGGCCACGCCGCACAGCGGCGCGAACATGTGGTACACCGGCGCCGACCAGGACTGGGCCGACGTCAAGCTGACCCGTTCGGTGGCGGTGCCGGCGGCGGCCGACGCGAAGTTCTGGATGTGGAACAACTACGTCATCGAGGAGGACTGGGATTTCGGCTTCGTCGAGGTCTCGACCGACGGCGGTGCCACCTGGGCTGAGCAGAAGGTCTACGACTCGACCGGCAAGCTGGTCTCCACGGACGACGGCTACGCCGACCGGAACGGCCGGATGGTCGACTTCGGCAACAAGAAGTACGGCCTGACCGGTGACACCCACGGCTGGCGGCACGACTACGTCGACCTGTCGGCGTACGCCGGGCAGACGGTGCAGCTGCGGCTGCGCCAGGCGACCGACGAGGCGTTCCTGGAGCGCGGCTGGTTCGCCGACGACTTTTCGGTGACCGGCGGTGGCGCCACCACCTGGAGCGACAACGTCGAGGGCGGAGCCAACGGCTGGACCCAGACCGGCGGCACCTTCGTCGACACCACCGGCCCGGGCTGGCGGATCGACGGCGGCACCACCAACCAGGCGCACTACTACCTGGCCGAGTGGCGCAACTTCGACGGCTTCGACAACGGCCTGAAGTACGCGTACGACACGGTGTACTCGCGCGACGCCTGGAAGGTCGACAAGCTCTCCTACAACGCGCCGGGCATGCTGGTCTGGTACCGGGACACCGCGCTGGGCAACGTCAACCACGTCACCGCGCAGATGACCGCGCTGCCCAGCTACGGCGCCAAGGGCGGCCTGCTGATCGTCGACTCGCACTTCGACCCGTACCGCCGCCAGGGTGAGGCGGCCGTCAAGGACCCGTCGACGCTGGACAACCTGCCCAGCCGGCCGCAGTCCGCCAACGCGGCCTTCTCGCTCAAGCCCACGTACGGCTTCAAGGAGTGCCTGGAGGCGGCGAACGAGCCGTACAGCGAGTACTGCACCACGTTCGGCGCCCAGCCGGCGGTGCCGGGCTTCACCGACGCCAAGGGCTGGTACCCGGGCATCGAGGTGCGGGGCGGCTCGCTCTTCAGCCGGGACAACGACGCCTCGGTGGTGATCCCGTCGAAGGGCAACGTGCCCTACACCACCCGGGTCACCAACCCGGACGGCAGCCCGGCCACGGGTCTGTACGGCACGAACCTCGGGTTCACCGTGCTGGGCTCGGGCAACCCGGGTGACCAGGGTGCCGCCTACGGCGTCACCATCACCATCACGCAGACGGCGAAGGACAACTCGTACGCCACGGTCCACGTGACCCCGGCGAACTGATCCGTCCCGATTCGTCCGACGGGACACACGGCGGGGCCCGTCCGGAGCACACTGCTCCGGACGGGCCCCGCTCTCTTACGCCCTCCTACATCTCCCGGCAATCGGTGTGACATTTTCGCGGCCGCAAGCGCTCCATGTTGGGGACTCCATAACCGCCGTCACCCTAAGTGATCGTGGCCGAACCGTAACGAAAGTTGACGGTTGATTTGCGGGCTGGTTGGTGCCGATTCGACCCGGAATGATGGGCGCTCCTCGGTGTAATTGACCCGTGACAACTGTTTGAACCTCTGTCATGGTGAGTGACGCATGACATGACAGAGACGGCTCTGGTTGTCCCCGTCATGTAACAGTTCCACAAAGGAGGAGGACCTTTGAGGAGACGAGTCACAGCCGGTCTGGCCTCGGCCGCGGCCGCGCTGCTGGCGGCCGGCGTCGTTACGGCCCCGGCGTCCGCCGCCCCGGCGGCGGAGCCCACCCCCGGCGCCGACAAGGCGAAGCACGGCAAGGACAACCTCCCGGATCCGAAGGCGGATCAGCAGCGGGAGCTCAAGAAGCAGGCCATCGCCGACCTGCTCTCCGGCAAGGCCAAGCTTCAGACGCGCAACGGCTCGAAGGTCATCCAGGTCAAGGAAGACCTGTTCGTCGAGTACCAGCAGGCGCCGAAGACGGACCCGATCTTCACGATGCTGGTCGAGTTCGGCGACAAGACGGATCCCCGGACCGGTGGAGCTGCCGGCCCGGTCCGTAACCAGATCCCCCAGCCGGACCGCAACTGGGACGGTGGCGCCACCGACGACAACAGCACGCTGTGGCGGTCCGACTTCAACCGGGCCCACTTCCAGGACATGATGTTCGGTCCTGGCGAGTCGATGCGGGACTTCTACTTCCAGCAGTCCGGCGGGCGCTACACCGTCAACGGTGACGTGAGCGACTGGGTCAAGGTTCCCTACAACGAGGCGCGGTACGGCAGCAACGCCATCTCCGAGGCCGACGGGTACTGGAACTTCGTCAAGGACAGCGCCACCTCCTGGTACAACGCCCAGGTGGCGGCGGGCAAGACCCAGGCCCAGATCAAGGAGTACCTGGCCCAGTTCGACATCTGGGACCGGTACGACTTCGACGGCGACGGCAACTTCAACGAGGCCGACGGCTACATCGACCACTTCCAGGCGGTGCACGCCGGTGAGGGCGAAGAGGCCGGCGGCGGCGCCGAGGGCGAGGACGCCATCTGGTCGCACCGCTGGGCCGCCTTCCCGAACCTCGCGGGCTCCGCGGGTCCGGCGGGCAACCTGTCCGGTGGCGTGCAGATCGGTGACACCGGCCTCTGGATCCGTGACTACACCACGGAGCCGGAGAACGGCGGTCTGGGCGTGTTCGCCCACGAATACGGCCACGACCTCGGTCTGCCGGACTACTACGACACCGCCGGCGGCGACAACGGCGTCGGTTTCTGGAGCCTGATGGCCTCGGGTTCGTGGCTGGGCCACGGCACCGAGGACATCGGTTCGACGCCGGGCTACATGGACCCGTACTCCAAGCTGTTCCTCGGCTGGTTGAACTACTCGACCGTGGAGTACGGCAAGGGCAGCACCCAGGTGACGCTCGGGCCGGCCGGCGACAGCGACGGGCCGAAGGCCCAGGCGGTCGTGGTCAACCTGCCCTCGCAGACCCAGACCACCTCGTACAACACCCCGTTCGGGGGCTCGTACGAGTGGTGGGGCGGCAGCGCGGACGACCTGAACAACACGCTGACCCGTCAGCTGGACCTGACCGGTGCGACGTCCGCGTCGATCACCGCGAAGGCGTCGTACGACATCGAAGAGGACTACGACTACGTCTACGCCGAGGTGTCCACCAACGGTGGCGCCAGCTGGACCTCGCTGAGCAACTCGCTCATCGACGCCGGTGAGACCGGCGTCGACGGCTCCACCAGCGGCAACTGGGTCGACCTGACCTACGACCTGTCGGCGTACGCCGGGCAGACCGTGCAGTTCCGCTACCGCTACCAGACCGACGGCGGCGTGCACCTCGCCGGCGTGTTCCTGGACAACGTCTCTCTCGTCAAGAACGGCGCCACCGCCTGGACCGACGACGCCGAGACGCTGGACGCGGCGTGGACCGCGAAGGGCTTCACCCGGATGACCGGTTCGATCACCGACGTGTACCCCCGCTTCTACATCGCGGAGAACCGGACCTACTTCGGGTACGACGACACGCTGCGGACCGGTGGGTACAACTACGGATTCACCAACACCCGCCCGAACTGGGTGGAGCGCTTCTCCAACCACCAGGGCATGCTGGTCTGGTACGTGAACTACGCGTACGGCGACAACAACACCTCGCAGCACCCGGGCTACGGCCTGAACCTGCCGGTGGACGTTCGCCCCGACAAGATCAACGTTGGCGGCCAGGGCACCATCAGCAACCGTCGCAATGGCTTCGACGCGACGTTCAGCCTGTACGCCAAGCCGGCGCAGACCTTCCACCGCAACGGTGTGCCGGTCACGCTGCCGGAGCTCGCCCCGAACCCGATCTTCAGTGACAAGGGCATCGCCAAGTACTGGACCTCGGGCAACGCGTGGAACTCGGTCAAGGTGGCCGGCACCGGCACCACGATCCAGATCCTGAAGCAGGGCACCAACCCGACCGACGACATGGTCGTGAAGGTCAGCAACTGACCAATTTGTTAACAGTGGGGCCGGTGGCGGTGACGCCACCGGCCCCTTGTTTTGCATCCGCCGCAATCTGATCGAAATATGTCACTATGATCCACCGCTCGCGGATCCGCCCTGCTCAACGCATTGATGAACCGCACGGGTGTGACGGTGAAAAGCATTCCCAACAAAATCTTGCAACAAATCGACGCGTCCGTCTTCCCACGCGTCGCAGGAGTGTCTATCTTCACCATCAGTCCCACTAGTGGGACGACTTCACCGGCCCGTACCCCCGTTGGGCCGGTTCCCTCACACCGGAGGTACCACGTGCGCAAAGTCGCAGTGGGTCTGCTCGGGCTTTCGCTGACGGCAACAGGACTGGTGGCGGGCACGTCCGCCAGCGCCGCGCCGACGCCGAAGTTGCCGGCGGCCGCCCCGTCGGTCGCCGAGCCTGCCCATGTCGACCACGATCTGCCCAACCCGCTGGAGGACAAGCGGCGGGCGCTGCGCCAGGAGGGCCTGAGCGAGGTCCTTTCCGGCAAGGCCAAGGCACAGAGGATCAACGGCAGCACGGTCGTCAAGGTCGGCAAGACCCAGGCCGAGGGGCAGGCCGCCCGCACGGCCACGGCCGCCAGCCTGACGCAGGACCAGTACGTCGAGCTCTCCCGCGAGCGGACCGACAAGATCTTCGTGATCCTCGCGGAGTTCGGCAACGATCGGCACCCGAACTACCCGGACCAGGACACCGACCCGGACACCGCAGGTCCGACCCGGTTCGACGGGCCGCTGCACAACGAGATCCCGGCCCCCAACCGGGCGGTGGACAACTCCACCGTCTGGCAGGCCGACTACAGCGCTGACTACTTCCGCAAGCTCTACTTCGGGACGGGTCAGGGCGACGAGTCGCTGAAGCAGTACTACGAGGCCCAGTCCTCGGGTCGCTACAGCGTCGAGGGTGAGGTCACCAACTGGGTCAAGGTGCAGTACAACGAGGCCCGGTACGGCCGCTCCGGCGGGCAGCCCTGTGCCTCGAACGTCTGCACCAACACCTGGGCGCTGGTCCGGGACGCCGCCAACCAGTGGGTCGCCGACCAGAAGGCGCAGGGGCGCTCCGACGCGCAGGTCGCCGCCGACGTCAAGGCGATGGACCAGTGGGACCGCTACGACTTCGACCAGGACGGCGACTTCAACGAGTCGGACGGCTACATCGACCACTTCCAGATCGTCCACTCCGGCGGCGACGAGGCCGACGGTGACCCGTACCAGGGTGAGGACGCGATCTGGAGCCACCGCTGGTACGCCTTCGCGTCCGACCAGGGCAACACCGGCCCGGCCAACTTCCCGGCCGGCGGTACCCAGATCGGCAACACGGGCGTGTGGATCGGTGACTACACCATCCAGCCGGAGAACGGCGGCCGGAGCGTCTTCTACCACGAGTACGGCCACGACCTCGGTCTGCCGGACGACTACAACGTCACCAGTGGTGGGGACAACAACAACGAGCACTGGACCCTGATGGCCCAGAGCCGGCTCGGCGCCAAGAACGACGGTGGCATCGGCGAGCGGGGCGGCGACCTCGGCGCCTGGAACAAGCTCCAGCTCGGCTGGCTCGACTACGAGGTGATCGTGGCCGGCCAGAAGCGCACCCTGGAGCTCGGGCCGCAGGAGTACAACACCGCCAAGGCCCAGGGCGCCGTCGTGGTGCTGCCGCAGCGGGAGTACACCTTCCAGAACGGCAAGCCGTTCGAGGGCACCAAGCAGTTCTTCTCGGGCAACGACGACGACCTGAACACGACGATGACGCGGACCATCGACCTCACCGGGAAGACCAGCGCCGCGCTGTCGATGAAGGGTCGCTACAACATCGAAGAGGACTACGACTACCTCTTCTTCGAGGCGTCCACCGACAACGGCCAGACCTGGGCGACGCTGCCGGGTACGGCCAACGGCAAGGCCCTCAAGGAGATCTCGCCCGGGCGCTTCGCCCTGGACGGCTCCAGCGGCGACAACTGGGTCGACGTCACCATCCCGATGGACGCCGCGGCCGGCAAGGTCGTGCAGTTCCGGCTGCGCTACCAGACCGACGGTGGCGTCTCCTCGGGTGGCTTCTACGGTGACGCGATCACCGTCACCGCCGACGGGCAGACGGTGCTCAGCGACGGTGCCGAGGCCGGCGCCACCGGCTGGACCCTGAACGGGTTCACCGTGGTGGAGGAGACCTACAAGCGCAAGTTCGACAACTACTACATCGCCGGCAACCGGTCGTACGTCTCGTACGACCAGTACCTCAAGACCGGCCCGTACTTCTTCGGCTACGCGAACACCCGGCCGGACTACGTGGACCACTACGCGTACCAGACGGGTCTGCTGATCTCCTACTGGAACCTCCGGTGGGCCGACAACGACACGTTCGTCCACCCGGGCGAGGGTCGTAACATGATCATCGATGCGCACCCGCGGCCGATCTACAACCTGACCGGCAACCCCTGGCGGGCCCGGGTTCAGGTCTACGACGCGCCGTTCAGCCTGAAGAAGGCCGACTCGTTCACGCTGCACATCAACAGCCAGCCCTCCTACATCCGGGGTCAGGCCGCGCAGCCGCTGTTCGACGACACCCAGAAGTACTGGTACGCGGAGCTGCCGAACCACGGCGTCAAGCTCCCGGCCACCGGCACCAAGATCCGGGTCCTGGAGCAGGACGGCACCTCGCTGAAGGTCCGCTTCTCCTGAGCCACTGATCAGCGCTCCACCGATGCCCGGGCAGGTCACCTGCCCGGGCATCGCCCTTTCCGCCGCCGGTCCGCTCCGGGAACGGAACCAAGGAGGCCCCCGGCGAGTCCCATCCGGGTGACACCACGAACCGCCGCCCTGCCGGCCGCTCTCGCGCTGGTGCTGCTCGTACCCCTGGCAGGCTGCGCCGGGAAGGGAGACTCCGTGTCCGACGACCCGACGCCGGTCAACCCGCCCGCCTCGGCCGGCGCGGCGTCCCCGCCGCCGTCCCCGCCCGCGACCGCGCCCTCCGGCCCCCCGGTCCCGTCGGCGGGCCGGCCCACCCCGCTCTCCGCGATCGAACCGCCGACCCTGCCGCGACCCCCGGGACCGCCGAAGAAACCCACCGACAACCGGGTGACCGACGTGCTCGCCGGCCGGATCACCCGCGGCGGCTCCGGTCCCTGCTACGGCCTGGTCACCGACGACGGCCGGGAGTACGCCCTGCACGGCAGCGGGATGGGCGTCTTCGGCACCGGGACCACGGTGCTGGTCACCATCGCGCCGGGCGACCCGGCACACGACTGCGGGCCGGGTACCCGCGCGAGCATCGTCAAAATCAGCCGGGTCGGCTGACCCAGGCCCTAGGCGGGCGTCCAGAACGGGTCGCGGCCGATGAACCCGATGAGCCGGGTTTGAGCGTCGGCGTCGTCCGGGGTGGGGACGCCGGGGCCGTACTGGCCCGACGACCGGATCACGTCTTCGAGTGGCTCCATCCCCGACAGCAGGACAGCGCAGAAGTCGGTGTCGAGCCGATCGTCCTGCCCGGTGGCGCGGGCCAGGTCCCACGTGTGCATGAACACGTCGCAGGTGTAGAACCTGTCGATCGCCTGGTCCAGTGGCACCTCGCCGATGTGCCGGTTGACGAGCATCCGTTGCGGGGTTTCCGGATCGTCCAGCAGTGCCTGCACCCCGTCGCAGTGGGCCTGCCAGGCAGCGACCGGGTCGTCGTCCACGCTCGGCCCGCTGGGCAGCTCGACGCCGGCGCCGGCGGCGAGGAACGGTGGGAACCATTCGACGAGGTGACGTACCACGTCACGGGCCGTCCAGCCGGGCACCGGCGAGGGGGCATCCCATGGCTTGGCGTCGCGGACCCGGTCGGTGAAGGTGGCCGCGATGCGGCGGTGCCGCTCCGCGGGGCCGAGGTCAGACAGCGCCATCGGCCAGCATCCTCTCGAGCTTGGTGTAGCCGTCCTCCACGCCGATCTCCATGCCGCTCTTCAGCCAGGCGTCGCGGCTGGAGAAGCTGTCCACGAGAGACTGGGTACGGAGCCTGCTCCGGCCGTTGCCGAGATCCTCAAACCAGAGCGTCTCCAGGGCCACCCCGTCCGGGTCGCCCTCGAAGGTGAACGTCTGCACGATGCGATCCGGCCGTATCTCGTGGAAGCAGCCACGGAAGCCGAACTCCGATCCGTCCCGGATGGAGACAAACCGGAAGCTACCGCCGGTACGCGCGTCCCAATGGTCGATGCGGGTGTGCATGGTGTTCGGGCCGACCCACTGGGCGAAGAGCTCCGGGTCTGTGTGCGCCCGCAGCAGCCGTTCGGGTGTGGCCTGGAAGTCGCGGGTGATCCGGATGATCGGAACCGTGGGATCCGCTTCCACCGTTGTCATGACTGGCTCTCCTCCTCGTTGGCATCGCTCATCGCGGCCAGGACCCGGTCGAGGCGCTGGTAGCGATCTTCGGCCTGGCGGCGGTACCGCTCGATCCATTCGTCCATCAGGTCGAGCGCTCCGATCTCCAGGTGCACCGGGCGCGGCTGGGGGCCTGGTGATCGGCTCACCACACCCGCCTCCTCCAGCACCCGCAGGTGCTTGTACACCGCCTGCACGCTCATCTGGTACGGCTCGGCGAGCTGGTTCACCGTGGCGTCGGCGACCGAGAGCCTCGCCACGATGTCGCGTCGCGTCGGGTCGGCGAGGGCCGCGAGAACCTTGGACAAGGTGTCGAGCGACATCGGCGCCCCCGTTTCAACCGATCGGTTTAAAGACACGGTAGGCGGCTGGTGTGCCGAGGTCAAGGACATGCGGCACCAACTCCAGGGACCGCCATCCGCACCCGGTGGGGCGGGGACGAACACGGAACGCCCTTTGCTGGTCGGCAGCACAGAACACCTAGGCTGTGCCCCATGACCGAGCAGCGTGGCGGACCCGTCGACGAGTCCTGCGTCCTCACCGAGGGGCCGTGGACGCACCGGTTCGTCGGCGCGAACGGCAGCCGGTTCCACGTCGTCGAGGCCGGCGCCGGCCCGATGGTGCTGTTCCTGCACGGCTTTCCCGAGTACTGGTGGGCCTGGCACCAGGTGCTGCCGGCGGTCGCCGACGCCGGCTTCCGGGCGGTCGCCGTCGACCTGCGCGGCTACGGCGCCAGCGACAAGCCACCCCGGGGATACGACGGCTACACCCTCGCCGCCGACGTCGCTGGACTGATCCGGGCGCTGGGCGAACGCTCCGCGACCGTGGTCGGCACCGGCGCGGGCGGCCTGATCGGCTGGACGGCGGCCTCGTTCCACCCCACCCTGGTCCGCCGGCTGGTGGTGCTCGGCGCGCCGCACCCGCTGCGCCTGCGGGCCGCCATCTTCGCCGACCCGCGCGGCCAGTTCGCCGCCTCCACGCCCACCCTGAAGTTCCAGCTGCCCCGGTACGAGCACCTGCTGACCCGGGACGGCGGGGCCGCCGTCGAGGAGATGCTGCGCCGCTGGGGCGGCCCGCAGTGGACCCGGGGGCCGGAGTTCGACGCGTACGCGCGGAGCTGCCGGGAGGCGATCCAGATCCCGCAGGCCGCGTTCTGCGCGCTGGAGGGCTACCGCTGGGCGTTCCGGTCGGTGCTGCGGCTGCACGGCTACCGGTTCGTCCGGCTGATGCAGAAGCCGCTGGTGACCCCGACCCTGCAACTGCACGGGGCGCTGGACACCGCCTCGTTGCCGCGTACCGCCCAGGGCTCCGGCCGGTACGTCACCGCCGAATACGAGTGGCGGCTGCTCGACGGCGTGGGGCACTTCCCGCACGTCGAGGCCCCGGAGACGGTGCTCGGCGAGATCCTCCGCTGGTCGAAGTCGTGACCGGGCGGGCGGCGGATCAGACCCGCTGCTCGCGCAGGTCGGCCACCTCGCCGGCGGGTGCCCAGCCCTGGTAGACGCCGAAGTCGAAGACCTCCAGGCCCATCGCCTGCGCCACCGGCCAGCGCCCACCGGTGTACTCCACCCGCAGCCAGCCGTCGTGCTCGCCGAGGACCACGAACGGCTGCCCCTGCCACGTGCAGGTGGTGCGCACGTACGCCAGGTCCTCGACCTCACCGGCCGGGACCACCCGGACGTGCCGGCCGGGGCGTACCTCCGCGAAGCCGTCCCCCGGTTCGGGCTGGTAGATGCGGACGTCGTCGCCGTCCGGGCTGGCCTGGTACTCCCGCCCGCGCCACCGGGCCACGTAACCGTCGCGCATCACGGCTCACCCACCTGTCGCCAGAGCAGCGCGTCGGTGTCGAGCAGGGCGACCACCCGCTCGGTGCCGTCCGCACCGATCCGCCACAGCTGCGCGCCGTGCGGCAGCCGGGCGCTGTCCACCTTGAACTCGGCCACCACCTCGGTGCTGTCGCCCGGGGCGAAGCCGTTGCCCCGGAACGGCGGGCGCTCGATGACCCAGCCCTCCATCGCCCGCATGGCGGCCTCGTTCTGCCCGCCGTACGGGATCCGGTAGAGGCTCGGCCGGTACGCGGGCCAGCGCAGCACGTAGATCCGGTCGGCGTCACGCGCGAACGGCGAGTCCGGGTAGGCGAGACCGAGCGCGTCGTGCAACTGCGCCGGGGTGTTGAGGTGCGCCAGCTCGTTGGCCCGGTGCACGAAACCGGAGACCCGGTCGTACCCGCGCTCCAGGTAGTAGGCGAGCTGGCTCGGGGCCACCGCCTTCTGCATGGTCACCGGCCGGGTCGGGTCGGCGACCTGCGGGGCGTACCGGGGCCGCTCGGCCGGTTCCTCGACCGCGACCGCCTCCGGCTCGGTCTCGGTGTCGTCACCGAGCCCCACCTCGGCCGCCCAGTTGGCCAGCCCGACGATCTGCTCGCCGGGCAGTTTCGCCCCGATCGGGCTGCCGGGGTTGACCGCGAAGGACCACACCTCTTGCGGCCAGCGCCGGATCAGCTGCACGAACCGGACCTCGACGGTCTCCACCGGCTCCGGGCAGTGGTCGGCCAGCCGCTCCGGCGAGGTGTGCACCACCACGTACGTCTCGCCGTCGAGTTCCTCCGTACGCCAGACGAAACCGGGATCGCCGGGACGGCTGCCGGGCACCGAGTCGGGTGCCACCGGCAGGAGCACCCGGGCCAGGAGCAGCGTGGAGAGGAAGGTGTCGGTGCTGCCGGAGCCGGCCGCGTCCAGCAGGTCCTCCTCGACCGCGTTGGCGGGCTGGAACGCCTCGACCGCCTGAGCCGGAGTGACGCGGCCGGCACCGCTGGACGACGGAGCCGCCTCGCCCGGCCGGGTGTGCTCGGCGACGGAGGGGCCGGCCGGGGTCGGCCCGGCGGGCGCGGCCTCGGCCACCGGCGTCCCCGCCGGCGCGCCGCCGAAGGCCGGGGCGACGGGCGGGGTGGGCACGGTCGCCGCCTGCTGACCGCCGAAGGCCGGCGAGACGGGCGCGGCGGGAGACGGCGCTGCCGCCTCGGTCCGGCCGCCGGCGGCCGGCGATACGGATGCGGTGGCGGTCGGCGCACCCTCGGCTGGGCCATCGAAAGCCGGCGAGAGGGGGGCGGCAGAAGTCGGCGCCTCCTCGGGCCGGGCACCGAAAGCCGGCGACACGGGCGCGGTCGGGGCCGCGAAGAGCGACTCCGTGCGGTCGTCGGAAACCGGGGCGAGCCGCTCGGTGGGTTCCTCGTCGTCCGGAGCGGCCTGCGCCGCGGACCCGCCGCCCGGCACCGGAGCGATCGGCTCTGTCCGCTGCTCAGGAGCTGGGAAGACCGACCCGGTGCGCTGCCCGGCAGCCGGGAAGACCGGTTCCGTCCGCTGCTCGGGAGCCGCGAAGAGCGACGAGGTGCGCTGCTCGGCGGCCGGGAAGACCGGTTCGGTGCGCTGCCCGGGGGCGGGGGAGATCGGCTCGGTGGGGTCGTCGGCGGACGGCGAGCCGAAGGCCGGGCGGGGGAAGGTTGTTCCCGCCGGGCCGGAGGCGGCGAACTGCCCGCCGCCGGCGGAGCCGTTCATGCTGGCGCTGTTGTCCAGGCCGGCGGTGGCCGGCGGGATCCGGTCCGGCGCCGGGGTGACGGGCAGGTCCCGGGACTCGATGACGGTGCCCTCGATGACGATCGGCGAGAAGCCGCGACGCGGTGCCGGCGGCCCGGAGACCGGCTCGGCGATCGACACCGGCAGCTCCTCGACCGGCGAGGGCGTGAGCCGCGCGGACGGGTCGGGAAGGCGCTGAATCTGCTCCTCGGCGGGCGGCGCCGTGGGCGTGGGGTGCCGTCGCGGCAGCGCCTGGGTCGCCTCGGCGTCCGGCGCCGGCACCCGGAACGCCCGGGTGGACTCCTCCGCCAGCGGGTCCGGCCGTCGGTCCGCCGGCGCGGGGGGCGGCGCCTGTCCGTCGGGCCGGTCGAACTGGAACGCCCTGGTCGGTTCCTCCCCCGGCCGCGCGGTCGCCGGGCGGCGCCGGGGGAAGGCCTGGCCACCGAGCCCGGGCCGCGGCGGCGGCGCGGCCCGCTCACCGGTACGCAGCGGGTCCCGCGACGCGCGGGGCGAGGCACCCCGCTCGGAGGACGGCTCGAAGAACGAGCTGCGGCCGTTGGGCGGACCACCGTCCCCGGCGAGACGGGCGCCCAGCCCCTCCCCGAGGAGCCGACGCCGGGGCGAGGTCATCCAGGGTGCGACGGGCGGCCGGTCGGGATCGGACGATGGCGTGGCGGCCGGCCGGCCGTTGGCCGGGTCCGCCGGTGGTCGAGGCTCGCCGCCCGGCCGCGTCCCCCCGGCGGCCGGCACGACGTCCGGGTACGACGCGGCCGCCGGCACCTCCGGATACGACGCGGCTGCCGGCACCACCGGGTCCGTACCCGACGGGCGCGGCCGGTCCGGTTCCGGGCGGTACGGCGCGGCCGAGGGGCGGGCGGGGTGCGGCACCCGTGCCGGCCCGGGAGCGCCGGGGCGGGCGGCCGAGGCGTCCGGTCCCGCGCCGATGGCGGGCGTGGGGGTCGGCGGCGCCACCGGGCGCGGCTGCGACCGGGCGTCCGGGGCGGGGTCCCGCGCCTCGGTCGCCCGGGCGGGGCCGGTGCTGTCGGCCTGACCGCGGGCCACCGACTCCACGCGCTCCAGCCGGGCGCGGGCGCCCATGGTGCGACCGGGCAGGCGGACGTCGCCACGGGAGAGTTGGGAGACGAACCACGCCGGCAGGTAGCCCTCGATCGGCAGCCCCGGGTTGACGGCCAGCCACCACTCGTGGTTGGGCCAGGTGGCGGCGAGGTCGGGGTACGGGGCACGGCGGCTGGGACCGGCCGTGGCACCGAGGCAGGCGCGCAGCGCGGCGGTGGAGGTGAAGGCCAGCACGTGCGTGCGGCCACCCGTGGTCCAGGTGCCCCAGCCCAGCGGTGCCTCGCCGGCGAGGGCCTGTGCGGAGACCGGCAGGAGCAGCTCGGTGCCGGCCAGGATGCGGAAGTAAAGTTCCTGGTTGTTGGCGTGCAGCGCGTCGCGCATCGCCGTCTCGGCCTCGGTAGCCGGCTCCCAGTCGGTCACGGCCACCTCTCCTCCCGCCAACAGGCCATAGGCATCGCGTACAACCTACAAGGTACGAACAAGATCACAATGGGCTGACCGCGTGGGGTCGCGAGGCGATAACATCGCGTTCCGGAGTCGACACGATACGGAGGCGGTCGATGCACCGGCCCAGCGCGCGGCCGACCTTCGCCGGCCTGGCGGCGGTCCTGCTGACCGGCCTGCCGGCGCTCGCCGTGTCGTCGGCCACCCCCGCCCGGGCCGCCGCGCCGGCCTGCTCCGCCCCGCTCGCCCCGGCCCGCTCGGTAACCGGCGCCCCGTGGGCCCAGCGCCGGTACGCCCCGGAACGGCTGGTCCCGCTGGCCACCGGCGCGGGAGTGACCGTCGCGGTGATCGACTCGGGGGTCGACCGGCGGCACCCGCAACTGCGCGGCCGGGTGCTCGACGGTGCGGACTTCCTCGACCCGGGCGGCGACGGCACCCGCGACTGCGCCGGTCACGGCACCGGGGTGGCCAGCATCATCACGGCCGCGTCCGTCGACGGCGTCGCCTTCCACGGGCTGGCACCCCGCGCCCGGATCCTGCCGGTACGGGTGAGCGAGCAGCAGGTGGTCGAGGGACGGGAGTCGGGGCGCACGGTCGGCGCGGCGGACTTCGCCCAGGCCATCCGGTGGGCGGTGGACCACGACGCCGACGTGCTGAACCTCTCCGTCGTGCTGTACGCGGACAACCCGGCCGTCCGGGAGGCGGTGAGCTACGCGGTGCGCCGGGACGTGGTGGTGGTGGCCGCCGCCGGCAACCTGCACGACAGCGGCGACCCGCGCCCGTACCCGGCCTCGTACGACGGGGTGCTCGGGGTCGGCGCCATCTCCCCGGACGGCACCCGCGCCGCCTTCTCCCAGACCGGCTCCTACGTCGACCTGGTGGCGCCCGGCAGCGACGTGCTGATGGCCGCGCCGGAGCAGGGGCACCACCGGGCCGAGGGCACCAGCTACGCCACGCCCTTCGTGGCCGCCACCGCGGCGCTGGTTCGGCAGTACCGGCCCGAGCTGAGCGCGACGGAGGTGGCGCGGCGGATCGTCGGCACCACCGACCCGGCGCCGGGCGACGGTCGGGGCGGGTACGGCGCGGGCGTGCTGAACCCGTACCGGGCGGTCACCGAGACCGGGGCGGCCGCGACGGCGGGGGTGCGCGGGGCGGCGGCCCTGCCGGCCGACCGGCCCGATCCGGCGCTGCTGGCCAAGCGGGCGCGACGCGCGGCGGCGCGGGACCGGGCCCTGCTGGTCGCCGGGGTCACCGGCGCGGCCGTGGCGGCGGCGGTGCTGCTGACCCTGGTGCTGCCGCGCGGCGCCGGGCGGGGCTGGCGCCCGGCCGGACCGGCCTGACCCGCCGGTGGCCGACACGGCGACGGCGGCGCCCACGGGATCGTCGGGCGCCGCCGCGCGGCCGGGCTCACTGGAACAGGCCGACGTTCTTCTTCTCCGTGTCGAGGTAGTCGGTGGCGGAGTCGTCCACCGCGAGCTTGATGTCGCGCAGCATGGCCTGCAGGTCCTGCGAGGCGGACCGCCACCGCGCCTGCCGCTGCTCGTACGCCTGCTGCGCCTCGCCGGCCCAGCTCGCCACCAGCGGGGCGGCGTCGCGCTCCAGTTGGCCGAGCTGCGAGTCGAGCGTGTTCAACGCCTTCTGGATGTCCGCGCTGGCCTGTTGCAGCGCGGCGAAGTTGACGACCAGGACACCGTGGTCCATCGGATGCTCCTCCCCCTGGTGTGGTTAAAGCGGCAGTTGGATGCCGCGGTTGGTGCCGGAGACCCGGCTGGCCGCCTCGTCGTCGGAGACGTCGTACTGCCGGCCGGCGGTGCGGATCGCCGACGCGGTCTCCCGCAGGGCGCGCTGCAACGTCGCCTGGTCCTGCGACCACTGCTGCTTGACCTGCTCGAACGAGCGGCCACCGGCGCCGCGCCAGGCCTGCTGCAACACCTCCAGCTCGGCCATCAGGCCGCTGAGCATGCTCTGCAGCGACTGGTCCACCTGCTCGAACCTCGCGGCGGTCTGCTGCATCACCGCGGCTTCTGCCTGGGTCTGGGCCACCCGGACGTCACCTCGTCTCTCCGTCGTGGCTGCCGCCGGACGATCCATGGACGCCTCGAGGCGGGGCCCACGGCGGCGACGGTCAGCCGAACTCGTCGCTGACGGTAGCGGCCCGATCGCCGTTGTGCTACCCCCTCGCCCTCCCCTGTGGACAACCGGCACCGACGGTTCCCCTTACCATGGGTCACGTCGCCGTAGCGGTACGGTGCGCACCGGTGGTCCGGCGGCGGCCTGGCGGTCCGACACGTCGAGCGGAGGAGACGCGGTGACGGCGAGCACGACGGCACGGCCGGCCCACCGCCAGCCCCTCCCGCCACAGTGGAACGCGGTCCCCGTCCGCCGGTCGACCGCCGTCCGCGCAGGTCAGGTGGCGGCCGCGCAGGTCGCGCTGGCGCTGCCGGTCGCGACCCTCGGCCGGGGCGTGGCGGCTCTCGCGCTCGCCCTGCTCGCCGCCGGGCTGCTGCTCGCCACGGCCTGGGTCCGCTGGCGCGGCCGGTGGCTGTTCGAGTGGCTCGGCACCGGCGTCGGGTACGCCACCCGCCGGCGACTGCTCGGTCCGGCCGCCGGTCCGGCCGCGCTGCTGGACCTGGTGCTCCCCGGCGCCGTGGTGCGGTCGGTGGAGCTGGCCGGCGGGCCCGCCGCCGTGATCGACGACGCCGCCGGGCTGACCGCCCTGATCGAGCTGGGCGATCCCGGAGACCTGCTCGGCGACGGCCCGCGCGCGCTGCCCGGGCCGGCCGCGCTACTGCCGCCCGCCACGACCGAGCATCCGCCGCTGCGGGTCCAGCTCCTGCTGCACGCCGCCCCGGCCCCGGCGCCCGGCGCGGCAGGCGGGACGGCGGGGACGTCGTACCGGCAGCTGACCCAGGGGCGGCTGCCCGGCCAGGAGCGGGCGCTGCTCGCCGTCCGGGCGCTGCGGGTGGACGGCTGGTCGGACGAGGAGCTGCGCCGGGCCCTGTCCGGCACCGTACGCCGGCTGGTCCGCCGGCTCGGACCGGTCGGCGCCCGACCGCTCGGCGAGCACGCGGCGCTGCGCGTACTCGGGGAACTGGCCCACCACGACGGTGGCCGGCCGATCCGGGAGACCTGGCCGGCGGTGCGCTCCGCCGACCTGCTCCAGGCCGGCTTCCGGCTGGCCCGCTGGCCCGACCCGGGCACCGAGCTGGGTCGGCGGCTGGTGCCCCGGCTGCTGGCGTTGCCGGCCACGGCGACCAGCGTGTCGCTCTGCGCCGGTCCGCGCACCGCCGCCGACGCCGCGCCGGTGCCGGCCGAGCTGACGGTACGCCTCACCGCCCGGACGCCCGAAGAGCTGGCCCTGGCCGGCCAGGCGCTGCACCGGCTCGTCGCCGACGCCGGCGGCGAGGTACGCCGGCTCGACGGTGCGCAGCTCGCCGCCCTGGCCGCCACGCTGCCGCTGGCGGTGGCCGCCGGCCCGGTGGCGCCCGGCCCGGACCCGGAGCCGCTGGAGCTGTCCCTCGGCGACGCCGGGCTGATGGTCGGCGCCAACCGGCACGGCGGAGCGGTGACCGTCCGACTGTTCCGCGCCGAGGGCACTCGGCTGGTGCTCGTCGGCGGGCTCCGCGCGGCGCAGTTGCTGGTGCTGCGGGCGATGGCGCTCGGCGCCCGGGTGGCGGTGCGCACCGGCCGGCCGCGGGCCTGGGAACCCTTCGTGCGGGGCGTCGGCGGCATCGGGGGCGGCATCGCGGTTCTCCCGCCGGGCCGCCCGCTGGGCGGGGCGCCCGGTTCGCCGCTGTGCCCCCTGCTGCTGGTGGTCGACGCGGGCGCGGCGGCCGACGACCCCGGGCCGGGGCCGGCCTGGCAGGCGACCCTGGTGGTCCGGGACGAGCTGGCCGCGGCCGACGCGGACACCCTGGGCCGGGCCGACCTGGCGGTGCTGCAACCGCTGGACCAGCGGGAGGCGGTGCTGGCCGGCGCGGCGCTCGGGCTCGGCGGGTCGGCGGAGTGGCTGACCCGGATCCGGGACGACATGGTGGCGGTGGTCAACCGCCGGGCGCTGCGCTGGGCGCTGCTCTCGCCCACCCCGATCGAATCGCAGCTGATCGGCCGGCCGGCCCGCCGCTGAACCCGGGGTACGCGGAGGGTTCCCCGAGTGGGCTGTGCGTGGCACGATCCCCGCCATGGGTTTTCTGAAGGGCCTTCTGATCCGGCTGGGCTCCACCGCGGCCGCCTTCTGGCTGGCGACGCTGCTCATCCCGGGCATCACCCTGGACTCCGACTCGGCCGTCGAGACGGTCACCACGCTGCTGCTGGTGGCGGTGATCTTCGGCGTGGTCAACGCGGTGCTCCAGCCGGTCATCAAGTCCGTCGGCTGCGGCTTCTACCTGCTGACCCTCGGCCTGATCGCGCTGGTGGTCAACGGCCTGCTCTTCCTGCTGACGAGCTGGATCGCCGGCGAGGCCGGGCTGCCCTTCCACGTCGACAGCTTCTGGCCCGAGGCGGTGCTCGGCGCGCTCTTCGTCAGCATCGTGACCTGGATCCTCGGCGCCATCCTCGACCGCGACTGACCCGGCGACGCCCGGGCGGGACGCGCAGGCGCGACGCCCGGGCGGGAACGGCGGCCAGTGGCCGGGAATTGGCTCGCGCGGGCCGGGGGCGTCCCGGCTAGCGTGGCCGGGGTGTTCACCCTGACCCGCGACGACGGCTACCTGCTCAGCACCGATCCCGACCGGATCGACCTCGACCGGGTGCACCGCTGGCTCTCCACCGACGCGTACTGGGCGCTCGGCCGGAGCCGGGAGACGGTGGCGGCCTCCTTCGCCGGCTCGATCCCGTACGGCATGTACGCCGGGGGCGAGCAGGTGGCGGTGGCCCGGGTGATCACGGACCGGGCCACCTTCGCCTGGCTCTGCGACGTCTACGTCGCGCCGTCTGAGCGCGGTCGCGGGCTGGGCACCTGGCTGGCCACCGCCGTCCGGGACCACCTGGCCGGGCTGGGGGTGCGCCGGATCCTGCTGGCCACCCTCGACGCCCACGGGGTGTACGCGAAGGTCGGCTTCGCCCCGGTCGAGCCGGGCCGCTGGATGGAGTTGGACCACCGTCCGGTGAAGCCGGTCACCGGAAAGGAACACCCACCCGCCGCGCCCCTTACGGTGGAGGGGTGAATCCAGTCCGGCTCGGCTACCTGTACGGCTTCGGCGCGTACCTGCTCTGGGGCTTCTTCCCGATCTATCTGAAGCTGCTGCGCCCGGCCGGACCGGTGGAGATCCTGGCCCACCGGATCGTCTGGTCGGTGGTCTTCGTCGCGCTGCTGCTGGCCGCGATGCGCAACATCGGCTTCCTGCGCGCGCTGGCCCGCCGCCCCCGGACGCTGGCCGCCATCGTCGTCGCGGCCGCGCTGATCGCGGTGAACTGGGGCACCTACATCTACGGGGTCAACTCCGACCGGGTGGTGGAGACGGCGCTGGGGTACTTCATCAACCCGCTCGTCGTGGTGCTGATCGGCGTCTTCGTGCTGCGCGAGCGGCTGCGCCCGGCGCAGTGGGCGGCGCTCGGCGTCGGCGCGGCGGCCGTGGTCGTGCTCACCGTCGACTACGGCCGGCTGCCGTACCTGGCGTTGACGCTCGCGTTCAGCTTCGCCGGGTACGGCCTGGTCAAGAAGCGGCTCGGGCTGCCCGCCGCGGAAGGGCTCTTCGTCGAGTCCGCGGTGCTGGCGCTGCCCGCCCTGGCGTACCTCGGGTGGCTGGCGCGGCGCGGCGAGTCGACCTTCGGGCACGTCTCGCTCGGGCACACCCTGCTGCTGGTGCTCGCCGGCGCGGCCACCGCCGTCCCGCTGCTGCTCTTCGCCGGCGCGGCCAACCGGCTTCCGCTGTCCGGCCTGGGGATGTTGCAGTACCTCGCGCCGATCCTCCAGCTCGGCTGCGGGGTGCTGATCTTCCACGAGCCGATGCCGCCGGCCCGGCTGGCCGGCTTCGCGCTGGTCTGGGTGGCGCTGATCGTCTTCACCGTCGACGCGGTGCGGCACACCCGCCGCACCCGGGCCGCCGCCCGCACCCCGGTCCCGGCCACCGCCGCCACGCGGTGACCGGAACTCAGCGCACGTCGTAGCCCAGCACGGCGGTGCCGTCGGCGCGGACCAGCTCCAGCCGGACCAGCTCCGCGTCGGTGAAGCGGGTCGCGCCGCTGAGGCGCACCTCGTCGCCGGGCGCGGCCAGCCAGGAGCCGATCTGCTCCGTGGCGCCGTCCGGGCCGTGCGCCACCAGCCGGAACGTGTACGCCTTGCCGTAGCCGGCGGTCGCGTCGTACCCGCAGCGCATGGTGACCTCGGTGCCCCAGTCGGTGCCGGTCAACCCGATCTCGGCGTGCACCGGGGCCTTCGCCGCCACCGGCTGCATGGCGACCATCCGCACCGCCTGGACGGTCGGCCCGGGCGGCGTGGGAGGCCGCAGCACGGCCGCGCCCCCGACGCCCACGACCAGGGCGAGCGCGGCGGCGGCCAGGGCGGTCAGCGCGTACCGTCGGCGCGCGCCGGACCGCTCCCGGCGCCGGCGGTCCCGGGCGGCGGCGAGCAGCGCGGGCACCCGGTTCGGCTCCTGCGGCGGGGGCAGGAACTCGTCCAGCGCGGCCGGGTCGAGCCGGCCGAGCAGCCCGGGCAGCACGGCGATCTCGGAGACCGCCTCCCGGCACGCGGCGCAGCCGGCCAGGTGCCGCTCGTAGGCGGCGCGGTCGGCGGGAGCGAGGGCGCCCAGCACGTACGCGCCGTCGTCGTGCGCGAACTCGCAGCGGGTCATCCGGTCACCCCCATCTCGGCCAGGACCAACCGTAGTGAGCGCAGCGCGTAGTGCGTGCGGGACTTGACCGTCCCCGGTGGCACCCCCAGCCGGGCGGCGGCCTCGGCCACCGAACGGCCCTGGTAGAAGCACTCGACCAGCACCTCCCGGTGGGTGGGGCTGAGCCGGTTCAGGGCCTCGGCGACGGTCCACGCCTCCACCGCGCGCTCCGCTTCGTCGACCGCCTCCGGCGGCTCGGGCAGGTCGTCGGTGAACACCTCACCGACCCGGGTGGACCGGCGCCGCCAGGCGTCGATCGCCAGGTTCCGCGCCGTGGTGAAGAGCCAGGCACGGACGGAGCCGCGCCGCGGGTCGAGCGACTCGGGGTGGCGCCAGGCCCGCAGCAGGGTCTCCTGCACCAGGTCCTCGGCCCGGGTACGGTCGCCGTTGACCAGTCGGAGCGCGTGCGCGTACAGCGCCTCCGCGTGCTCGTCGTGCAGCGCGCGCAGCAGTTGGGCGTCGTGGTCGCTGATGGTGATCCCCTCGCTCTCCGCGGCGAGTGCGGCGAATGCGTTCGCCCGTGGATACGCGCCGTCACGCCGATCGGTTCACCTGCGACCGCTGTTCACATCCGGTTAACGCCGAGTCCGGCGACCGCTCACCGCGCCCTGGCAGCCTCCGGCCGGTACGCACGTCGATCGGGTGATCCGGCGTGCCACCGATCTTGCTTCCAGGAGGCTCCTGAAATGAGCGACCGTCCCCGGCTGCTCCCCTTGCTGGGCGCCACCCGCCACGGCAGCCGCGATGCGATGACCTGTCTGTACCGGTGCGGCAACGCCTGCGACCACCCGGTGCCCAATTCTTCCGACAACGCGTACTTCGGGGACCTGGTGGAGGCCGAGGTGTCCCGGCGCGGCGTGGTCCGGGCCGGCGCGGTCGGCGCGCTGGTGCTCGGCTTCGGCGGCGCGGCCGCCGGCGCGCTCGCCGGGGCCGCCCCGGCCGCCGCCGCCCCCGGCACGCCGGTCGTGCCCGAGGCGACCGACTTCGGCCGCCCGCAGCCGTCCACCGGCGCGCTGACCTTCAAGCCGATCCCGCCGAACCAGCTCGACACCCTGGTCGTGCCCAACGGGTACGACCACGCGGTGGTCATCCGCTGGGGCGACCCGGTGGTCCCCGGCGCCCCCGAGTTCGACCTGCACGGGCAGAACGCCGCCGCGCAGTCGAAGCAGTTCGGCTACAACAACGATTTCGTCGGCGTGCTGCCGCTGGACCGGCGGGGCCGGCGGGCGCTGCTCGTGGTCAACCACGAGTACACCAACGAGGACCTGATGTTCCCCGGCTTCACCGGCCTGGACGCGCTGACCGTGGAGCAACTGCGCACCGCGATGGCCGCGCACGGCATGTCGGTGGTGGAGTTGGAGCGGGTCGACGGCACCGGGCAGTGGCGTCCGGTCGCGGGCGGCCGCCGGCCGTACAACCGGCGGGTCACCGCGCTGGGCACGAAGTTCGAGCTGACCGGCCCGGCCGCCGGCTCGGCCTGGCTGCGCACCGCCGCCGACCCGAAGGGTCGTACGGTCGTCGGCACCCTGAACAACTGTGCCGGCGGGGTCACCCCGTGGGGCACGGTGCTCTCCGGCGAGGAGAACTTCAACCAGTACTTCGTCGGGGCGGACGCCACCCCGGAGGAGCTGAAGCCGAAGCTGGCCCGCTACGGCATCACCACCACCGCCCGCTACCCCAGCGGCAGCCGGAAGTGGGAGCGGGCCGATGAGCGCTTCGACCTGGCGAAGCACCCGAACGAGGCGCACCGCTTCGGGTGGATCGTGGAGATCGACCCGTTCGATCCGGAGAGCCGCCCGCGCAAGCACACCGCGCTGGGCCGGTTCAAGCACGAGGGCGCCAACGTCATCGTGGCGAAGAGCGGGCACGTGGTCGCGTACATGGGCGACGACGAGCGCTTCGACTACCTCTACAAGTTCGTCTCCGACAAGAAGTTCCTGCCGGGCGACTCGTGGGTGGCCCGCAAGCACAACCTGACCCTGCTGGAGTCCGGCACGCTCTACGTGGCGCAGTTCGAGCAGACCAGCGCCGCCGAGATCGACGGCTCGGGCAAGCTCCCGGCCGACGGCGCGTTCAACGGCCGGGGCCGGTGGATCAAGCTGGTCAGCGGCAACCGCTCGTACGTCGACGGGATGACCGCCGCGGACGTGCTGACCTTCACCCGGCTCGCCGGGGACAAGGTCGGCGCGACCAAGATGGACCGGCCGGAGGACGTCGAGCCGAGCCTGCTCACCGGCAAGGTGTACGTGGCGCTGACCAACAACACCGACCGGGGCAAGCCGGGCAAGGCGCCGGCCGACGAGGCCAACCCGCGCAACCTCAACAAGCACGGCCAGATCCTGGAGCTGGTCGAGGACCGGGGCGACAACACGGCGGAGAGCTTCGCCTGGTCGCTGCCGATCGTCGCCGGCGACCCGACCGACCCGTCGACCTACTTCGCCGGGTACGACAAGACCAAGGTCTCGCCGATCTCCTGCCCGGACAACGTCGCCTTCGACGCCGCCGGCAACCTCTGGATCTCCACCGACGGCAACGCGCTGGGCAGCAACGACGGTCTCTTCGCCACCGCGGTCGAGGGTCCGGAGCGGGGGCACCTCAAGCAGTTCCTCACCGTGCCGGTCGGCGCGGAGACCTGCGGGCCGTTCATCACCGGCGACAACCGCTCGGTCTTCGTGGCCGTGCAGCACCCCGGTGAGATCACCGGCGCCTCCGTGGAGAAGCCGGCGTCCACCTGGCCGGACGGCGACTACGCCAAGCCGGGCGTGGTCGTCACCTGGCGGCTGGACGGCGGCCCGATCGGCAGCTGACGTTCCCCTCGGTGGCCCGGCGCCGGGCCACCGGTCGAAGGGCCCCGCTCCCCGCCAGGGACGGGGCCCTTCCGACGTCCAGGTCAGGGGTCGATCGACTCCGTTTCGGCGACATGGCGCATCGGCTGCGGTGGGATGCCGCCAGTTCGGCGAAACGGAGTCGATCAACGCCGGGCCGGCCGCGCACGCGCAGGGCGGGCCGGGGTCAGGCGTCGGCGGCGATGCCGTCGGCGACGGCGCGGGCGACGGTGAGCAGCTTGGCCCGGACCACCCGGGCCGAGGTCATCATCTCGCTGGCCGGCAGGGCGCAGGCCAGCGCGACCCGGCGTTCCATGTCCTTGTCCGGGGTGACCAGCACCGCCGCGCAGGCCACCCCCTGCCGGAACTGCCCCAGCTCCAGCTGCATGCCGCGCCGGTCCCCGGCGGCCAGGTCCGCCTCGAACGCCTCGACGGTGGTCAGGGTGGCCGTGGTGAACGGGCGCATGCCGTACTCGCGCAGGTAGCGGAAGCGCTGCTCGGCGGTGAGGGTGGCCAGCAGGCACTTGCCGAGCGCGGTGGCGTGCGCCCCCTCGTCGAAGCCGGGGACCAGGTCCTCCAGGTGCGGCGAGCGCGGCCCCTCGGCGACCGCCGTGACCGCCACCTGCCCGCCCACGAAGCGGCCCAGGTAGTGGCTCCAGCCGGTGTCGGCGGCGGCCCGACGCAGCGTCTCCCCGACCGCCGGCGGCCCCCGGAAGGCGGTCACCAGCTCCCGGTACCGGTCGGCGACCTCCAGCCCCACGATGTAGGTGCCGTCCTCCCGCCGGATCACGTAGCCCTCGTAGGCGAGGGTGCGGACCAGGTGGTACGTCGTCGCGACGGTCAGCTCGCACCGCCGGGCGATCTGTTTGACGGTCAGCCCCTTGGGGGCGCGACCGACCGACTCGAGCACGCGTAGCGCGCGGGAGACGCTCCGGATGAGATCCGAAGGCTCCGCCAGGGGGTCGCGCACAACCACCTCCGCAGCCGGGGACTTACACCATATGAAAAACCGCCCGGGGACGGAACGCCCGTTCGGGTCGAGGATTCCAGATCAGACCGCACGTGGCGTGTATCGCTGCGACACGCCGGGCGCCCGTGAGCTGGGCTCACGTAGGTTGGCCAGACGATGACCGACACCGCGCTGACTCCCTCGCCCAGCCCGCCGGCCGTAGCCCCGCTGCGGGCCGGCGCCGGGGCCATCGCCACCACCGTCGCCTCGGTCCTGCCGGTGTTCCTCGTCGGCGGCCTGGCCGTGCAGATGGGTGACGATCTCGGCTTCTCCCCCGCCGGTCTGGGTCTGGCCGTCTCGGTCTACTTCGGCATCAGCGCGCTGGCCTCGGTGCCGTCCGGCCGGCTGGTCGAGCGGTACGGCCCGGCGGTGGTGGCCCGGGCCGGCATCCTGTTGGCCGCCGGCTGCCTGTTCGCCATCGCGGTGCTGGCCCGGTCGTACCCGGTGTTGGTGGCCCTGCTCGGGCTGAGCGCCGCGGCGAACGCGCTCGGGCAGCTCGCCAGCAACGCGGCGCTGGCCCGGCACGTGCCGGCCCGGCGGCAGGGCCTGTCCTTCGGGGTGAAGCAGGCGGCAATTCCGGTCTCCACCCTGCTGGCCGGCGCGGCGGTGCCCACCATCGCCCTCACCGCCGGCTGGCGCTGGGCGTTCGTGGCTGCCGCCGGGGCCGCCCTGGCCGCCCTGCCCGCCGTACCCCCGGGGCAGCCCGGACCGGCCGGGAAGGCCGCCGGGGCGCGCGGCGGGCGGGCCACCGCGGCCCTGGTGGTGGTCGGTGTGGCGGCGACCCTCGCCGCGGCGGCCGCCAACGCGCTGGGCACCTTCGTGGTGGACTCGTCGGTGGCGCGCGGCCTCGCGCCGGGGCTGGCCGGGCTGACCCTCACGCTGGGCAGCGCGGTCTGCGTCACCGCCCGGATCGGGGCCGGCTGGCTCGCCGACCGGCGGGCCGAGGGGCACGTGGCGGTGATCGCCGGGATGCTGGTGGTGGGCGCGGCCGGGCTGGGGCTGCTCGCCCTGGCCGGCGCGGTGCCGCTGGTGGTCGGCGTGGTGCTCGGCTTCGGCCTCGGCTGGGCGTGGCCAGGGCTGATGAACTTCGCGGTAGTCAGGCTGCACCCGCAGGCCCCGGCCGCCGCCACCTCGATCACCCAGACCGGGGTGTACGCCGGCGGCTGTCTCGGCCCGCTCGCCCTGGGCGCCACCGCCAGCGCGGCCGGCTATCCGGCGATGTGGCTCACCGCGGCCGTCGCGATGCTGGCCGCCGCCGCGTTCATGCTGCTCGGCAGCCGCATGCTGACCCGCACCCCCTGACCTGCGACCGGTGCGGTCCACCTCGTGATCGACCGGTGGAGCGGCTCCCGGGCGGGAGCGGTCAGCTGGTGCGGTCGGCGATGTAGTCGCAGAGGGATTCGAGGGCGCCACGGGCGGGGCCCTGCGGGAGCGGGGCGAGCTGGGCGCGGGCGTCCTCGGCGTAGCTGCGGACGGTCTCCCGGGCCCGCTTGAGCGCCGGGGACTCACGGAGCAGGCCGAGCGCCTCGGCGTGCAGCGCGTCGTCGACCAGCGGGCCGGTGGCCAGGATCTCCCGCAGCCGCACCGAGGCGGCGTCGGAGTCGTCGGCCGCCCGGGCGTAGAGCACCGGCAGCGTCGGCACGCCCTCGCGCAGGTCGGTGCCGGGCGTCTTGCCCGACTGCACCGACTCGCTGGCGATGTCGAGCAGGTCGTCGGAGAGCTGGAAGGCGACCCCGATGGTCTCGCCGTAGCCCGCGAGGGCCTCGGTGTGCTCCGCCGACGCCCCGCCGAACATGCCGCCGAAGCGGGCCGAGGTGGCGATCAGCGAGCCGGTCTTCTCGGCGATCACGTGCAGGTAGTGCGCCACCGGGTCCTCGCCGGCCCGGGGGCCGACGGTCTCGGCGATCTGGCCGTGCACCAGGCGGGCGAAGGTGCGCGCCTGGAGGCGGACGGCCTCGGTGCCCAGGTCGGCAGCGAGATCCGCGGCGCGGGCGAAGAGGTAGTCGCCGACCAGGATCGCCACCGAGTTGGTCCAGCGGGAGTTGGCGCTCGGGGCGCCCCGCCGCACGGCGGCCTCGTCCATCACGTCGTCGTGGTACAGCGTCGCCAGGTGGGTGAGCTCCATCACCACGGCGGCCGGGACGACCTGCGCGTCCGCCGGGTCACCGAACTGCGCCCCCAGCGCCACCAGCAGCGGCCGGAACCGCTTGCCGCCGGCCTCCACCAGGTGCCGGGCGGCCTCGGTGACGAACGGGTCGGCGCTGGCCACACTGGCCCGCAGCTCGGCCTCGACGCCGTCGAGCACGCCCAGCACGGAGGCCTCGACGCGCGGATCGGTGAGATGCACCCCGAGCGCGCCGACCTGACTCGTGCCCGCCCGGCTCCGACGACCGCCGGAGCCGACGACGCCTGAACGCTCGCCAGCCGGAATCACCACGCCTTCAACCATGCCACACCCGTTCGACCTGCTCCGGAGCGGGGATACAGGCGCGGGGCCGGCGCGCCATCGCGCACCGGCCCCGCGTCCTCGGGCAGACGTCTCACCGTACGAACGCTGCGGCGTCCGTGGCCAGGTCGAGCAGCGGAGCCGGGGCCACGCCCAGGACCAGGGTGGCCACCACGCCGATCATCAGCGCGGTCGCGGTCAGCCCGCCCGGCACGGTGACGGTCGGGGTGCTCTCGCCCGGCTCGGAGAGCCACATCATCACCACGACCCGCAGGTACGGGAAGGCCAGCACCATGCTGGTCAGCACGCCGGCCACCACCAGCCAGGCGTGGCCGCTCTCCAGCGCCGGGCCGAAGACCGCGAACTTGCTGGTGAAGCCGCTGGTCAGCGGGATACCGGCGAAGGCCAGCAGGATGAAGGTGAAGATCCCGGCGTAGAACGGCGACCGGCGGCCCAGCCCGGCCCAGCGGGACAGGTGGGTGGCCTCGCCGTCCGCGTCCCGGACCAGGGTCACCACGGCGAACGCGGCGAGCACCGAGAAGCCGTACGCGGCCAGGTAGAACATCGTGCCGGAGACGCCCTCGCCGGTCGGCGCGAGCACACCGACCAGCAGGTAACCGGCATTGGCGATCGAGGAGTACGCCAGCAGCCGCTTGATGTCGGTCTGGGTGACCGCCAGCACCGCGCCGACCAGCATGGTGAGCACCGCGACCACCCCGAGGACCGGGGTGAAGTCCCAGGCCGCGTCGGCGAACGCCACGTGGAACACCCGCAACAGGGCGCCGAAGGCGGCCACCTTGGTACAGGCCGCCATGAAGCCGGTGACCGGCGTCGGGGCGCCCTGATAGACGTCCGGGGTCCAGACGTGGAACGGCGCGGCGGCGGCCTTGAAGAGCAGGCCGATGGCGAGCAGCGCCATCCCGGCGAAGAGCAGCACCTCGCTGGCGGGCGACTCCTTCACCGCGGCGTGCACGGTGGCGAAGTCGACGCCGGCCGACCGGCCCGGGATGCCGGCGGTGAAGCCGTAGATCAGCGCCACGCCGAACAGGAAGAACGCCGACGCGTACGCCCCGAGCAGGAAGTACTTCATCGCCGCCTCCTGGCTCAGCAGCCGCCGACGACGGGCCAGCGCGCAGAGCAGGTAGAGCGGGAGCGAGAAGACCTCCAGCGCGATGAACATGGTCAGCAGGTCGTTCGCCGCCACGAAGATCAGCATGCCGCCGATCGCGAAGGTGGTCAGCGGGTAGACCTCGGTGGCGCCGTTGCTCCCCTCGGCCTGCCGCCGGTCGTCGGCCGACTCGGCGGTGATGGCAGCCTGGGCGACGAACGCCCCGCCCCGCTCCACCGTGCGGTCACCGATCAGCAGCAGCGCCATCGCGGCGAGCACCAGGATGGTGCCCTGGAGGAAGAGCGTGGGGCCGTCCACCGCGATCGCCCCACCGGCGGTGAGCAGCCGGTCGTCGGCGTTGAGCACCGTCATCACCAGCGCGGCGAGCACCGCCAGCAGAGCGAGCGAGAGCTGCACGACGTGCCGCCGGCGGCGCGGCACGAAGGCCTCCACCAGCACGCCGAGCAGGGCGACGCCCAGCATGATCAGGATCGGAGCGAGGGCCGCGTAGTCGATCGACGGCAACTTCAGCTCGGTCATTTTGCGGCCTCCTGGACGCTGCCGACCGTCGGGGCGGGATCGGTCCGGCCGACGTCGTTCATGGTCGCCTGGACGGCGGGGTTGATGACGTCGGTGACCGGCTTGGGGTAGAAGCCGAGCAGCACGATCAGGGCGATCAGCGGTGCGACCACGACCTTCTCGCGCAGGCTGAGGTCACGGCGCATGGCCTCGACCTCGGTCAGCTCCGGGTTGAGCGTGCCCTGCGTGGTGCGCTGCACCATCCAGAGCACGTACGCGGCGGCCAGGATGATGCCGAGCGTGGCGATCACCGCGACCGGCTTGTTCACCGTGAAGGTGCCGATCAGCACCAGGAACTCGGAGACGAACGGCGCGGTGCCGGGCAGGGCCAGGGAGGCCAGACCGGCGAAGAAGAGCACCCCGGCCAGCAGCGGCACCAGCTTGCCCGCCCCGCCGAAGTCCTTGATCAGGGCCGAGCCGCGGCGGGCGATCAGCATGCCCACCACCAGGAAGAGCAGGCCGGTGGCGAGGCCGTGGTTGAGCATGTAGAGCACCGCGCCGGTGCCGGCCTGGGTGGTGAAGGCGAAGATGCCGACGCCGATGAAGCCGAAGTGCGCGATCGACGTGTACGACACCAGCCGCTTCAGGTCGGACTGGCCGACCGCGAGCAGCGCCGCGTAGATGATGCCGATCAGGCCCAGCGCCAGCGCCCACGGGGCGAACCACTTCGACGCCTCGGGGAACAGCGGCAGGCAGTAGCGCAGGATGCCGAAGGTGCCGACCTTGTCGAGCACGCCGACCAGCAGGGCGGCGGCCCCGGCCGGGGCGGCGCCACCGGCGTCCGGCAGCCAGGTGTGGAACGGGAAGAACGGCGCCTTGATCGCGAAGGCGAGGAAGAAGCCGAGGAAGAGCCAGCGCTCGGTGCCGGTGGAGATGTCCACCTGAGTCAGCGCCTGCCAGTCGAAGGTCTTCCCGCCGACCACCCAGAGGCCGATCACCGCGGCGAGCATGAACAGCCCGCCGACGAGCGAGTAGAGGAAGAACTTCACCGCCGCGTACTGCCGCTGGTGGCCGCCGTAGCTGCCGATCAGGAAGTACATCGGCACCAGCATGACCTCGAAGAACACGTAGAACAGGAAGACGTCGGCGGCGGCGAAGACGCCGATCATCGTGCACTCGAGGACCAGCAGCAGGGCGAAGTAGACCGGCACCGACCGCTTCGACGACTCGGCGTCGTGCCAGGAGGCCAGGATCACCAGCGGCACCAGCACCGCGATCAGCATCAGCATGACCAGCGCGATGCCGTCGGCGGCGAAGGTGAAGTTGACGCCCCAGGTCGGGATCCAGGCGTACGACTCACGGAACTGGAGCCGATCGCCGTTGGCCTGGAAGGAGACCCACATGACCACGGAGAGCACCAGCACCAGCAGCGACCAGCCGAACGCCACCTGCTTGGCCAGCTCCGGCCGGCGACGCGGCAGGAAGGCCACCACCAGGGCGCCGACCAGCGGTGCCACGGTCAGCACCGAGAGGAACGGGAAGTTGGACATTATTCGGCCTTACCTCCGTCGTCACTGCGTGGTCCGCCGGCGGGGGCGGCCGGGAAGAGGTCGATCACGACAGCCACCCCGCCTGCACGGCCAGGAACGCCGCCATCACGAGCAGCGCGCCGGTGAGGATGGACGTGGCGTACGACCGGACGAAGCCGGTCTGCAGCCGCCGGAGCCGGCCCGAGCCACCGCCGACCGCCGCGGCGAGGCCGTTGACCAGCCCGTCGACGCCCCGGTTGTCGAGGAAGACCAGCGCCCGGGTGAGGAAGATGCCCGGCTTCTCGAAGACCGCCTCGTTGAAGGCGTCGGTGTAGAGGTTGCGCCGGGCCGCGGTGACCAGCACGCCGGCCGGCTGCGGCGCGGTGGCCGTGCCGTTGCGGAACAGCATCCAGGCCAGGCCGGCGCCGAGCACGGTGACCAGCAGCGACAGCGCGGTGATCACGCCGTGCGACAGCACCGCGTGGTGGCCCTCCTCCTGGCCGCCGAGACCGGCGGTGGCCTCCAGCCAGTCCGGTACGGAGGTGGCCAGCAGGAAGCCGGCGCCGACCGAGCCGATCGCCAGCAGGATCAGCGGGATCGTCATCAGCTTCGGCGACTCGTGCGGGTGCTCGATGTCCTCGGTCCACCGCTTCGGCCCGTGGAAGGTGAGCACGAACAGCCGGGTCATGTAGAACGCGGTCAGCCCGGCGCCGAGCAGCGCGGCGCCGCCGAAGAGCCAGGCCGTCCAGCCCTCCCGCTCGAAGGCGGCCACGATGATCGGCTCCTTGGAGAAGAAGCCGGAGAACGGGAACATGCCGATGATGGCGAGCCAGCCCATCATGAAGGTGATCCAGGTGACCTTCATGTACTTGGACAGGCCGCCGAAGCGACGGATGTCCACCTGGTCGTTCATGCCGTGCATGACCGAACCGGCGCCGAGGAACATGTTGGCCTTGAAGAAGCCGTGCGCCAGCAGGTGCACGATGGCCAGCGCGTACGCCGCGCCGCCCAGTCCGACGCCGAGGAACATGTAGCCGATCTGGCTCACCGTCGACCAGGCCAGCACCCGCTTGATGTCGTCCTTGGCGGCGCCGATGACGCAGCCCATCAGCAGGGTCAGCGCGCCGACGCTCACCACCACGAGCTGGAGCGTGGCGTTCGCGGTGAAGATCGGGTTGGACCGGGCGATCAGGTAGACGCCCGCGGTGACCATGGTGGCGGCGTGGATGAGCGCCGACACCGGAGTCGGGCCCTCCATCGCGTCCGGCAGCCAGGCCTGGAGCGGGAACTGGCCGGACTTGCCGGCCGCGCCGAGCAGCAGCAGCAGGCCCAGCGCCAGCACGGTGCCGGCCTGGAGCGCGCCGACGCCGTTGAAGACCTCGTCGTACTGGGTGGTGCCGAGGGTGGCGAACATGATGAAGATGCCGATCGCCAGGCCGGCGTCGCCGACCCGGTTCATCAGGAACGCCTTCTTGCCGGCGGTGGCCGCGCTCGGCCGCCCGTACCAGAAGGAAATCAGCAGGTACGACGCCAGACCGACGCCCTCCCAGCCGAAGTAGAGCATCACGTAGTTGTTGCCGAGCACCAGCAGCAGCATCGCGGCGACGAAGAGGTTGAAGTACCCGAAGAACCGTCGCCGGCCCTCGTCGTGCGCCATGTACTCGACCGCGTAGAGGTGGATCAGGAAACCCACCCCGGTGATCAGCAGGACGAAGACCGCGGCCAGCGGGTCGAAGAGCAGACCGAAGTCCACCTTCAGGTTGCCGACCGTGATGAAGTCCCACAGGCTCAGCTCGACGGACTTGTTGTCCAGGCCGCGAAGCTGGAAGAAGTAGCTGAGGCCGAGCACGAACGCGGCGCCGATGGCGGCCACGCCCAGCCAGTGCCCCCAGCGGTCGGCCCGCCGGCCGAGCAGCAGCAGGATCGCCGCGCTGACCAGTGGAATCGCCACCAGCAGCCAGACGCTGCTCAGCAGGCCACCAGCCGGAGCGTAGGCGACGGCGCCGGTTGGCTCTGCCTGGGCGTACGTCAGAATCTCATCCACCGCAGGGCCCCTCAGTACTTCAGCAGGTTGGCGTCGTCGACGCTCGCGGAGCGCCGGGTCCGGAAGATCGACATGATGATCGCGAGCCCGACCACGACCTCGGCCGCGGCCACCACCATCACGAAGAACGCCATGATCTGGCCGTTGAGGTCACCGTTGATCCGGCTGAAGGTGACCAGCGTCAGGTTGGCCGCGTTGAGCATCAGCTCGACACACATGAACAGCACGATCGCGTTGCGCCGCACGAGCACGCCGACGGCGCCGATGGTGAAGAGCACGGCGGCGAGGATCAGGTAGTAGTCCGGCGTCATTTGTCCGTCCCCTTCAGCGCGGTCTCCTCGGCGGTCAGCTCCCGCTGCGGAAGGATCGCCGGGGTGCTGCGGTCGGTCAGCCGGCCGTCGGGCAGGCGGGCCGGGGTGGCCACCGAGGAGGAGGTGGCGAAGACGCCGGGCCCGGGCTTCGGGCCGGGGTAGTTGCCGGGGCGGAACCGGGACCGCATGGTGGCGACCTGGTCCATCTTGTCCTCCCGGCGCCGCTCGATGTGCGCCAGCACCATCGCGCCCACAGCCGCCGTGATCAGCAGCGCGGAGGTCAGCTCGAAGGCGAAGACGTACTTGGTGAAGAGCAGCCGGGCGATGCCCTGGACGTTCCCCTCGGCGTTGGCCTGCTCCAGGCCGACCGCGGTGACCCCGTCGAGCCCCCGGTAGAGGCCGGTGCCGACCAGGCCGGCGAAGCCGAGCCCGAGCAGCACCGCGGCGACCCGCTGGCCGCGCAGCGTCTCGATCAGCGAGTCGGAGGCGTCCCGGCCGACCAGCATCAGCACGAAGAGGAAGAGCATCATGATCGCGCCGGTGTAGACGATGATCTGCACCATGCCGATGAACGGACCCGCCTGGAGCACGTAGAACACGCCCAGGCAGAGCATGGTCAGCACCAGCCAGAGCGCCGAGTGCACGGCGTTGCGGGCCCAGACCATGCCGATCGCGCCGATCAGCGCGAGCGGGGCGAGGATCCAGAAGGTGACCTCCTCACCGCCGGACACCTGGCCCGCCGCGGCGAGCACCGTCTGCGTGGTCATGATCCCGCTCCCTTGCCTGCCGCGGACCCCTTGGCGGCGGCCCGCTGGGCGTGCTGCTCGGCGCCGGGGAAGGTCACCCCGGGGTGCTCCTCCACCTGGTACCGGCCCGGGCTGTTGGCCGCGTGCTCGGCGCCGGCCGAGGTGCCCGGGTTGGTCAGCGCGCCGACGTAGTAGTCCTTCTCGCTGTCACCCAGCCGCATCGGGTGCGGCGGCTGCTCCATCCCCGGCAGCAGCGGCGCGAGCAGCTGCTCCTTGGTGAAGATCAGATCCTGCCGGTTGTCCCGGGCCAGCTCGTACTCGTTGCTCATGGTCAGCGAACGGGTCGGGCAGGCCTCGATGCAGAGCCCGCAGAAGATGCACCGGGCGTAGTTGATCTGGTAGACGCTGGCGTACCGCTCACCCGGCGAGAAGCGCTGCTCGTCGGTGTTGTCGCCACCCTCGACGAAGATCGCGTCCGCCGGGCAGGCCCAGGCGCACAGCTCGCAGCCGATGCACTTCTCCAGGCCGTCCGGGTGCCGGTTGAGGATGTGCCGCCCGTGGTAGCGCGGCGCCGACACCGGCGGCTTGAACGGGTAGTCGGTGGTGACGACCTTCCTGAACATGTGCGAGAAGGTGACACCGAAGCCCTTGAACGTTCCGGTGATCGCGCCCACGTCACACCTCCCTGGAGTCCGAGCCGGCGATGTTGGCCGGCTCCCGCTCGGCGACCACGCGCTTGGTGCGCGGGCTCGGTGGTACCTGAAGGTCCATCGGAGGCAGCGGGAAGCTGCCGTGCGGCCGACTGTTGACCTGTTCCTGCACGGTCGGCTTCCGCTCCTGCCGGCGGCTCGGCCAGAAGAGCGTCACCAGCAGCAGCACGCCCGCGCCGATGGCGGTGGCGAGCAGCCGGTCCCGGGACTGCCAGTCCTCGATCGAGCGCAGCCCGGACAGGACCAGGATCCAGACCAGGTTGATCGGGAGCAGGACCTTCCAGCCGAAGCGCATGAACTGGTCGTAGCGGAGCCGGGGCAGCGTGCCCCGGAGCCAGACGAAGACGAAGACCAGGATCAGCACCTTGCCGAAGAACCAGAGCATCGGCCACCAACCGGAGTTGGCCCCGGCCCAGAAGGTGGTGATCGGCGCGGGCGCCCGCCAGCCGCCGAGGAAGAGCGTCGTGGTGACCGCGGACATGGTCACCATCGAGACGTACTCGGAGAGCATGAAGAGCGCGAACTTCAGCGAGCTGTACTCGGTCATGAAGCCCGCGACCAGCTCGGACTCCGCCTCGGGCAGGTCGAACGGCGCCCGGTTGGTCTCACCGACGGTGGAGATGAAGAAGATGATGAAGCTGGGCAGCAGCAGGATCGCGTACCAGCCGGGGGCCGGGAGGTCAAAACCGCCGATGCTGAGCTGGGTGCCCTTCGCCTGGGCGGCGACGATCCCGCTGGTCGACATCGTGCCGGCGGTCATGAACACCGCGACGATGCTCAGCCCCATCGCGACCTCGTACGAGATCATCTGGGCGCTGGAGCGCAGGCCGCCCAGCAGCGGGTACGTCGAGCCGGAGGCCCAGCCGCCGAGCACGATGCCGTAGATGCCCATCGAGGAGCAGGCCAGCAGCACCAGCACCGCCACCGGCACGTCGGTGACCTGCAACGGCGTCCAGTGGCCGAAGATGCTCACCATCGGGCCGAACGGCACCACCGACAGCGCGGTGACCGCGCAGATCACCGAGATGGTCGGCGCGAAGAAGTAGACGACCTTGTCGGCGGTCCGCGGGAGGATGTCCTCCTTGAAGGCCATCTTCAGGCCGTCGGCGAGGGTCTGCAGCAGGCCGAACGGGCCGACCTGGTTGGGTCCGGGCCGCACCTGCATGTAGCCGACGACCCGGCGCTCGAACCAGACGCCGAGCAGCGTGGCCAGCAGGCCGAAGACGAACGCGAAGACGATCTTGCCGAGGACCAGCCACCACGGGTCCTTGCCGAAGTCGGCCAGCGTCGGGTCCTGCGCGAGGTAGAGCGCGCTCACTGGTTACCCCCAGCGTTGAGGAGCGGACCCGGACGGTCGGTCTCGTCCGCCGCGACCCGGCCGGCCGGGATGGCCGTGCCGGTGGCGGCGGGAACGGAGATCCGTACGACCGCTCCGGACGTCGCGCCGAGGCTGCGCCGGACGGTCGAACCGGGTGAGTTGGTCGGCAGCCAGACGACGCCGTCCGGCATCTCGGTGATCTCCGCCGGCAGGGTCAGCGCCCCCCGGTCGGTGCCCACCGTCACCGGGTCGCCGTCGGCGACGCCGAGCGTCTCGGCGGTGCCCTTGCCCAGCCGGACCACCGGCGGGCGGGCGGTGCCGGCGAGGTGCTCGTCGCCGTCGGTCAGGCTGCCCAGGTCGATCAGCTGGTGCCAGGTGGCCAGCACGGCCTCGCCGGCGCCGGGCTGCGGTACCGCGGCGGGCGCGACGGACGGCGCGGCCGGGCGCTCGACCCGGGTCGGCGGCAGGCCGCCCAGCTCGCGGCGGACGCTGGGCACGTCACCGGTGCCCAGCCGGACGTCGAGCTGCGCGGCGAGGGCGTCCAGCACCCGGCCGTCGGTCATCGCGGCGGTGTTCAGCACCGCCTCGAAGGTGCGCAGCCGGCCCTCCCAGTCCAGGAAGCTGCCGGCCTTCTCGACCACCGGGGCGACCGGGAAGACCACGTCCGCCCGGCGGGCCACCGCCGAGTTGCGCAGCTCCAGGCTGACCAGGAACGGCACCGCGTCCAGGGCCTGCTCGGCCAGGCGCGGGTCGGCCAGGTCGGCCGGGTCCACCCCGGCCACCACCAGGGCGCCGAGCTGGCCGTTGGCGGCCGCCGCGAGGATCTGGTCGGTGTCCCGCCCGGCCTGGCTGGGGATCACCCCGGCCGGGATGTCCCAGGTCTCGCCGAGCTCGGCGCGGGCGGCCGGCTCGGTGACCGGACGCCCACCGGGCAGCAGGTTGGGCAGGCAGCCCGCGTCGACCGCGCCGCGGTCACCCGCGCGCCGCGGCACCCAGGCCAGCTTCGCCCCGGTACGCCGGGCCACGTCCGCCGCGGCGGAGAGCGCGCCCGGCACGGTGGCCAGTCGCTCGCCGACGAAGAGGATGGCGCCCTCGGCGCTGAGAGCCTCGGCCACCGTGTCGTGCTCGGCGAGCACGCTCGCCTCCTCGCCCGGCACCACCCGGGCCAGCTTGGCCCCGAGCTTCTCCAGGCCACGGGTGGCGAACGGGGCGATCGCGTAGACCGTCAGCTTCTTCTTCAGGTACGCCTTGCGCAGCCGCAGGAAGAGGATCGGGCACTCCTCCTCCGGCTCCAGGCCGACCAGCACCACCGCCGGCGCCTTCTCCACGTCGGCGTAGGTCACCTCGGTCGCCCCGGCGACCGTGCTGGCCAGGAAGTCGGCCTCCTCGCGGGAGACCGGCCGGGCCCGGAAGTCGATGTCGTTGGTGTGCAGCGCGACCCGGGCGAACTTCGCGTACGCGTAGGCGTCCTCGACGGTCAGCCGGCCGCCGGTCAGCACCGCGGTGCCCCGGCCGGAGTCCCGGGCGTCGCGCAGCCCGTCGGCGGCCCGGGTCAGGGCCTCGCTCCAGGACGCCTCGCGCAGCTCACCGGTGCGCTCGTCGCGGACCAGCGGGGTGCTGAGCCGGTCGAAGGCGCGGGTGTACTGGAAGCCCCACCGGCCCTTGTCGCAGTTCCACTCCTCGTTCACCGCCGGGTCGTCGCCGGCCAGCCGGCGCAGCACCTTGCCCCGCCGCCAGTCGGTGCGCTGGGCGCAACCGGCCGAGCAGTGCTCGCAGACGCTCGGGCTGGAGACCAGGTCGAACGGGCGGGCCCGGAACCGGTACTGCGCGCCGGTCAGCGCGCCCACCGGGCAGATCTGCACGGTGTTGCCGGAGAAGTAGGAGTTGAACGGCACGTCGCCGCTGTCGTCCCCGCTCTCCGCGCCGTACGCGTCGTCCCGGTAGATGTTGATCTCCTCGGCGGACGACCGGCCCATCAGGTCGATGAACTTGTCGCCGGCGATCTCCTCGGAGAACCGGGTGCAGCGCTGGCAGAGCACGCAGCGCTCGCGGTCGAGCAGCACCTGGGTGCTGATCGGCATCGGCTTCTCGTACTCCCGCTTGTGCTCGTGGAACCGGGAGTCGGTGCGGCCGGTGGACATGGCCTGGTTCTGCAGCGGGCACTCGCCGCCCTTGTCACACATCGGGCAGTCGAGGGGGTGGTTGAGCAGCAACAGCTCCATGACCCCCTCCTGCGCCTTCTTGGCGACCGGCGAGGTGAGCTGGGTGCGTACCACCATGCCGTCGGCGACGGTCTGGGTGCAGGAGGCGACCGGCTTGCGCTGCCCCTCCACCTCGACCAGGCACTGTCGGCAGGCGCCGGCCGGGGCCAGCAGCGGGTGGTCGCAGAAGCGCGGGATCTCGGTGCCCAACTGCTCGGCGACCCGGATCAGCAGCGCTCCCTTGGGGGCGGTGACCTCGACGCCGTCGATGGTGAGCGTGACGGTGTCGGGGGCCTTTACGACGTCAGTCATCAGTGCGCTCCCACCAACTGCTTGTCCGACAGCTTCGGCGCGGTACGTCCCTCGATGTAGTCGAGGTAGTCCTGCTTGAAGTACTTCAGCGACGAGGTCACCGAGCTGGTCGCACCGTCACCGAGGCCGCAGAACGAACGGCCCAGGATGTTGTCGCAGGTGTCGAGCAGGGTGTCCAGGTCCTCGTGGGTGCCCTGACCGGCGAGGATCCGCCGGTAGACCCGGACCATCCAGTAGTTGCCCTCACGGCACGGGGTGCACTTGCCGCACGACTCGTGGTGGTAGAACTCCAGCCACCGGTAGGTCGCGTAGACCGGGCAGTCCTGGTCGGAGAAGATCTGGGTGGCCGTGGTGCCCAGGATCGAGCCGGCCGCCGCCACCCCCTCGAAGTCCAGCGGCACGTCCAGGTGCTCGGCGGTCAGCAGCGGCGTCGACGAGCCGCCCGGCGTCCAGAACCGCAGGTTGTGCCCGGGCTGCATGCCGCCGGCCAGCTCGATCAGCTCGCGCAGGGTGATCCCCATCGAGCACTCGAACTGGCCCGGGTTGGCGATCCGGCCGGAGAGCGAGTAGATCATCGGGCCGGAGGACTTCTCCGTGCCCATGGTCTTCCACCAGTCCGCGCCGCCCAGCACGATGTACGGCACGCTGGCGATGGTGCCGACGTTGTTGACCACGGTCGGGCTGGCGTACAGGCCGTGGGTCGCCGGGAACGGCGGGCGCAGCCGGGGCTGGCCCCGGAAGCCCTCCAGCGAGTCCAGCAGCGCGGTCTCCTCACCGCAGATGTACGCCCCGGCGCCGGAGTGCACCACCAGGTCGAGGTCGAAGCCGCTGCCCTGGATGTTGCGCCCGAGGTAGCCCTTGGCGTACGCCTCCTGCACGGCGTTGCGCAGCCGGCGCGCGGCGTGCACCGCCTCGCCCCGGATGTAGATGTAGGCCCGGTTGGCCCGGATCGCGTACGACGCGATGATCACGCCTTCGACCAGCGAGTGCGGGTCGTGCGTCATCAGCGGCAGGTCCTTGCAGGTGCCCGGCTCGCCCTCGTCGGCGTTGACCACGAGGTAGTGCGGCTTGCCGTCGCCCTGCGGGATGAACCCCCACTTGAGACCGGTGGGGAAGCCGGCGCCGCCACGACCGCGCAGGCCGGAGTCCTTGATCAGCTGGATCAGGTCGTCCGGGTGCGCCTTGAGCGCCTTGCGCAACGCCGCGTAGCCGTCGAGCTTCTCGTAGGTGCCGATCCGCCAGGCGTCCGGCGACAGCCAGCGCTTGGTGAGCACCGGCGTGAGCTTGGCCAGCGTCTCCGGCCGAGGCGTGGTCACTTCTGGCCCCCCGTTTCGCTCGCGACGACGGGGCCGGCGTTGGCTCCCGCCTCCGCATCCTTGAGGTTGCGCTGCTGCGCACCGGCCTCGTCGCCGGCGGGCTTGCCGTCGCCGGCCGGCGGGTTGGCCGCCACGCCGGCGGCCTGCGCCTCCTGCGCGTCGCGCGGCGCCGGTGCGCTGCTGTCCGTCGGGACCTTGGTGCCCGGGGCGTCCGGCACGGCGGTCTGCGCGTCGGGCTGCCGGGTCTCGGCGGTACGCACCTGCGGCGACTTGTCGTCCGGCGCCTTCACGTCCGGGGCGGTGCTGCCGCTGGCCGCGGCGGCGGGAGCCGGCTCGCCGGTGCCGGCGTTGCCGGGCGTACCCGGCTTGGCGCCGTTGCCGCTCGCGGGCGGGGCCTTGGCCGGCTCGGCCTTGGCGGCTTCCGCGGCCTTCGCCTGCGCGGCGGCCTTGTCGGCCTCGGCCTTGCTCCGGATCGGGGTGTTCGGATCGAAGCCGGGCACCGAGATCCCGTGCTGCTCGGCCAGGCGCAGGCCGCGCAGGGTCGGCTCACCCGGCCCGCCGTCGGCGACCGCGCCTTCGCGCTCGTCGGCGAAACCGGCGAGCTGCACCGCCATCTCCTTGAGCGTGCAGAGCCGGGCGCCCCGGGTCGGCATCGGCCGGCCACCGGCGCGCAGCTCCTCGACCACCCCGAGGGCGCCCTGCGGGTCGACGCCGTCGAAGAAGTCGTAGTTGACGGTCATCACCGGGCCGTAGTCGCAGGCCGCGAGGCACTCGGCGTGCTCCAGGGTGATCTTGCCGTCGGCGGTGGTCTCGTCGTGCCCGACGCCCAGGTGCTCGGCGAGGGTGTCGTAGACCTCCTGGCCGCCGAGCACGTTGCACATGGTGTTGGTGCAGACGCTGACCAGGAAGTCGCCGGTCGGCTTGCGCTTGTACATGGTGTAGAAGGTCGCCACGGCGCCGACCTGGGCCTTGTTCAGCCCGAGCACCTCGGCGCAGAACTCGACGCCGGCCGGGGAGACGTAGCCCTCCTCGGACTGCACCAGGTGCAGCAGCGGCAGCAGCGCCGACCGGGACCGGTCGGCCGGGTACCGGGCGATGATCTCCCGCGCCCGCTCCCGGGTCTGCTCAGTGAAAGTCGTCATCAGAGCCGCCTTCCGTTCGCGACTGCGGGGCTCGCAAGCTCACTCCTCGCGCTCACCTGTCACACCCCCCCATGACGGGGTCCAGCGAGGCGCCACCGGCGATCACGTCGGCGATCAGGCCGCCCTCGGCCATCGCCGGGAGGGCCTGCAGGTTGACGAAGCTCGGCTCCCGGTAGTGCACCCGGTAGGGCCGGGTGCCACCGTCGGAGACCGCGTGCACGCCCAGCTCGCCGCGGGGCGACTCGATGCCGACGTACACCTGGCCCGGAGGAACCCGGAAGCCCTCGGTGACCAGCTTGAAGTGGTGGATCAGCGACTCCATCGACTGACCCATGATCTTGGCGACGTGCTCCAGCGAGTTGCCCATGCCGTCCACGCCGATGGCCAGCTGCGCCGGCCAGGCGATCTTGCGGTCGGCGACCATCACCGGGCCCGGCTTCAACCGGTCCAGCGCCTGCTCGACCAGCTTCAGCGACTCGCGGATCTCGGCGAGCCGGACCTGGTAGCGGCCCCACACGTCGCCGTCGGGGTGGGTCGGGACGTCGAACTCGTACGTCTCGTACCCGCAGTACGGCATGGTCTTGCGCAGGTCCCAGGCCAGGCCGGCGGAGCGGAGCACCGGGCCGGTCACGCCGAGCGCGACGCAGCCGGTCACGTCGAGGACCGCGACGCCCTTGGTCCGCTCGGTCCAGATGGGCTGGCCGGAGAGGAGGTCCTCGTACTCCTTGAGCTTCTTCGGCATCATCTTCAGGAAGTCGCGGATCTTGGCGATCGCCTCGTCCGGCACGTCCTGCGCGACGCCGCCCGGCCGGACGTACGCGTGGTTCATCCGCAGGCCGGTGATGGTCTCGAAGATGTCGAGGATGTACTCCCGCTCGCGGAAGCCGTACAGCATGATCGAGATCGCGCCCAGCTCCATGCCGGTGGTGGCCAGCCAGACCAGGTGCGAGGAGATCCGGTTGAGCTCCATCATCAGGACCCGGATGGTGGTGGCCCGCTCGGTCACCTCGTCGGTGATGCCGAGCAGCTTCTCCACCGCCAGCGCGTACGCCGTCTCGTTGAACAGCGGGGAGAGGTAGTCCATCCGGGTCACGAAGGTCGAGCCCTGGACCCAGTTGCGGTATTCGAGGTTCTTCTCGATGCCGGTGTGCAGGTAGCCGACGACCGAGCGGGCCTCGCGGACCGTCTCGCCCTCCAGCTCCAGGATCAGCCGGAGCACGCCGTGCGTCGAGGGGTGCTGCGGACCCATGTTGACGACGATCCGCTCGTCGTTGATCGGGTCGGTGCCGGCGACGACCTGGTCCCAGTCCCCACCGGTGACGGTGAAGACCCTGCCCTCGGTGGTCTCGCGCTCGGTCGCGTAGTTGGACGTGGTCACTGGTAGGACCTCCTACGGTCCGGCGGGGGAATCTCCGCGCCCTTGTACTCGACGGGCACGCCGCCGAGCGGGTAGTCCTTGCGCTGCGGATGCCCCTCCCAGTCGTCCGGCATCAGGATCCGGGTGAGGTTGGGGTGGCCGTCGAAGACGATGCCGAACATGTCGTACGCCTCCCGCTCCTGCCAGTCGGCGGTCGGGTAGACGGCGGTGACACTAGGCAGGTGCGGCTGCTCGGCGGAGACCGCGGCCTCCAGCCGGACCCGACGCCGGTAGGTCATCGAGGTGAGCTGGTAGACGACGTGCAGCCGCCGGTCGTCGGCGCCGAGGTAGTCCACACCGGAGACCGAGGAGCACAGCTCGAAGCGCAGCGCCAGGTCGTCCCGCATCACCTGGCAGACCTCGGCGATCCGCTCCGGGCGGACGTGCAGGGTCAGCTCGCCGCGGTCGACGACGACCTTCTCGATCGCGTCGCCGAAGGCCGGGTACGCCTCCTCCAGCGCGTCGCGGACCTCGTCGAAGTACCCGCCGTACGGCCGGGGGGTCTCCTCGATCGGCCGGCGCTGGCGGACCAGGCCGCCGTAGCCGGAGACGTCACCGCTGCCCTGGTTGCCGAACATGCCGCGGCCGGCCGGGCTGGACGGCGGGTGCTCGGCGGGGGCGCCGCTGCTGGCCCCCGCCGGGGTGACCGGTACCGGCACCCCGCCGTCGTTGGTCCTGTCGTTCGGTGCGGTCACTTCGGGCCCCCGTGCGCGTGGAGGTGGTTCTGGGCGTTCATCCAGTTCTCGATCCGCAACTGCTCCTCGCGCCCCTCGCGGACGGCCTTCGTCCACTCGGCACGCCGGGCCTTGTCGTTGCGGTACGAGGACGGCATCGAGCCGTACGGCACGACCGGGACGTCGCCGCGCTCCTGGCGGGCCTGGAGCATCTTGCGGCCGTTCGCGCCCAGCGGCTCGTACATGATCTTCTCGCGGAGCTTGAGGATCGCGTCGATGAGCATCTCGGGCCGGGGCGGGCAGCCGGGGAGGTACATGTCCACCGGCACCACGTGGTCGACGCCCTGGACGATCGCGTAGTTGTTGAACATGCCGCCGCTGCTGGCGCAGACGCCCATGGAGAGCACCCAGCGGGGCTCCGCCATCTGGTCGTAGATCTGGCGCAGGACCGGAGCCATCTTCTGGCTCACCCGGCCGGCCACGATCATCAGGTCGGCCTGACGCGGCGAGGCCCGGAAGACCTCCATGCCCCAGCGGCCCATGTCGTAGTGCGGGCCACCGGCGGCCATCATCTCGATGGCGCAGCAGGCCAGGCCGAAGGTGGCGCCCCAGACGGACGACTTCCGCGACCAGTTGACCAGCTTCTCCACGGAGGTGAGCAGGACGCCGGCGGGGAGCTTCTCCTCGATGCCCATCTGACGTACCTCCCTCAGTCCCAGTCCAGGCCGCCGCGCCGCCACACGTAGGCGTAAGCGACGAAGACCGCGACGATGAACATGACCATCTCCACGAAGCCGAAGATCGGCAGGGCGTCGAACGAGACCGCCCAGGGGTAGAGGAAGATGATCTCGATGTCGAAGACGATGAAGAGCATCGCCGTCAGGTAGAACTTGATCGGGAACCGACCGCCGCCGACCGGCTGCGGGCTCGGCTCGATGCCGCACTCGTACGCCTCGAGCTTGGCCTTGTTGAAGCGCCGGGGACCGGCGAAGCGGGCGGCGGCCACGGAGAACAGCGAGAACCCCGCGGCGAGGGCGAACAGCCCGATGATCGGTGCGTAAGGCGAGAGCGACATCTTTTCTCCTGCTCGTCCTTCCCCTGCCCCTGGTGCTTGACGAAAATCACACTATTCACGTCCCTCGCCGGGTCCTCCAGCGGGGGTCGATCTCTGTCCCGCCGGGCCGGCACCGGCCCGGACGTGGTCCTTCAGACGGCTGGCGCCGCCTTCGTCATCGCGTTGATGACCCGGTCCATCGCGTCCCCGCCGCGGGGGTCGGTCAGGTTGGCCAGCAGCTTGAGCACGAAGCGCATCAGCGTCGGGTGCGGCATGCCGTGCTTGGTGGCCATGCGCATGATCTCCGGACGGCCGATCAGCTTCACGAAGATCCCGCCGAGCCGGTAGTAGCCGCCGAACCGCGCCTTCAGCTCCGTCGGGTACGCCGCCAGCGCGCGCTCCCGCTCCGGGCCGGCGGGCCGGGCCAGCGCCTGCACCATCACCTCGGCGGCCAGCTCGCCGGACTCCATCGCGTACGCGATGCCCTCGCCGTTGAACGGGTTGACCATGCCGCCGGAGTCGCCGACCAGCAGCACGCCCCGGGTGTAGTGCGGAACCCGGTTGAAGCCCATCGGCAGCGCCGCGCCGAGGATCGGGCCCTCGGCGTTCGTCTCGTCGGTCATCCCCCAGTCCTCGGGGGTGTTGGCCAGCCAGTCGGTGAGCAGCCGGCGGTAGTTGGTCTTGCCGAAGGCCGAGGAGGAGTTGAGCACGCCCAGGCCGACGTTGACCCGGCCGTCGCCGAGGCCGAAGATCCAGCCGTAGCCGGGCAGCAGGTTGTCGCCGCTGTCCTTGCTGCGCAGCTCCAGCCAGGACTCCAGGTAGTTGTCGTCGTGCTTGGCCGGCGAGCGGTAGTAGCGCCGGACGGCCACGCCGATCGGCCGGTCCTCCCGCTTGGCCAGCCCGAGGGCGAGCGGGAAGCGGCCGGAGACGCCGTCGGCGGCGACCACCAGCGGCGCGTGGAAGGTGGCCGGCTCCTTCTCCGGGCCGACCTCGGCCTGCACGCCGATCACCCGGTCGTCGGCGCCGAGCACCGGACCGACCACGTTCACGCTGGTGCGCAGCTTGGCGCCGGCGGCGACCGCGCGCTGGGCGAGCAGGTCGTCGAAGTCCAGCCGGGTGCGGACCAGGCCGTAGTTGGGGAAGCTGGCCAGGTCGGGCCAGTCCAGTTCGAGGCGTACTCCGCCGCCGATCACCCGCAGGCCCTTGTTGTGCAGCCAACCCGCCTCGGGTGAGGTGTCCACACCCATCCGGACGAGCTGCCGTACGGCGCGCGGGGTGAGCCCGTCGCCGCAGACCTTCTCCCGAGGGAACTCGGTCTTCTCCAGCAGCAGCACACGCACGCCGTGCCGCGCCAGGTGGTACGCGGTCGCCGATCCTCCGGGACCGGCGCCCACGACGATCACGTCGGCGTCGTTCTCCACCGCGGTCATCTGCGCCTCCTCCCGCATGCTCGTGAAATGCTTCACAAGCCGATCGGGTTGGAGTCTATGACCGGCGTTACACCACCGCCGGATGAGGGGTACCTAACTCGCCGGAAATCCGCCGTTCGGCGTCCATGCCGAGGTCAGGGGCGGGCCGGCGCGGCGGTGTCCAGGCCGGCGTCGACCCGGATCGTCTCGGGCAGGTGCTCGCGCAGCGCCCCGCCGGCGGCGCGGTCCAGCGCGGCGAGCACCTCGGCGACGACCTGACGGACGTCCGCGGGATCCGCGCCGGCCAGCTCCTTGAGCTGGGCGATGAGTTCGGCGGCGTCGTCGTCGGTGGCCCCACCCACCTGCTCTGGTCCCGTCATGGGGGCGAGCCTACGGGGCAAAGTGGACCAAAGCCGGATATTCACGAAAGAAGGCGGTCTGGCCGGATTATCGCCGGCCCGGCGTCGTCAGTCGCGGATCGCCCGGTGCAGCGCCACCACGCCGCCGGTCAGGTTGCGCCAGGCCACCCGTCCCCAGCCGGCCGCGCCGACCCGGGCGGCGAGCGCCGCCTGGTCGGGCCAGGCCCGGATCGACTCCGCCAGGTAGACGTACGCGTCGGGATTGCTGGACACCGCCCGCGCGACCGCCGGCAGCGACCGCATCAGGTACGACAGGTAGACCGTGCGGAAGGCGGGGTTGACCGGGGTGCTGAACTCGCAGACCACCAGGCGGCCACCCGGCTTCGTCACCCGGGCCAGCTCGCGCAGCGCCGCGTCGGTGTCGTTGACGTTGCGCAGCGCGAAGGAGATGGTCACCGCGTCGAAGCTGGCGTCGGCGAAGGGCAGCTTCAGCGCGTCACCGGCCAGCAGCGGCACCTCCGGCCGGGTCCGCTTGCCGGCGTGCAGCATTCCCAGCGACAGGTCGGCGCCGATTGCGTACGCCCCGGACTGGGCCAGCTCCTCGGTCGAGACCCCGGTGCCCGCGCCCACGTCCAGCACCCGCTCCCCCGGCCGCAGGTCGAGCGCGGCCCGGGTGGCCCGCCGCCAGGACCGGTCCTGCCCGAAGGAGAGCACGGTGTTGGTCAGGTCGTAGCGGGCCGCCACGCCGTCGAACATCGCGGCGACCTCGTGCGGCTGCTTGTCCAGGCTGGCGCGCTGGCCCTGCGGGGTACGGCTCACCCCTCCACTCTGCCAGCCCGGCTCCGGCCGGCGGCCGCTGGGTCGGTCGGCCGGCGGGTACGCGAAAGGGCGGGATGGTCGCCCACCCCGCCCTCGCGTCGTGGGTCGGATCAGTCCTCGGACTTCTCGTCGCCCGGGGTCACCAGCACCACCTTGCGCCGGCGGGAGAGCACCAGCAGTGCCGCGCCCGCGAGCAGCACCGCACCGCCGATGCCACCGATCAGGCCGACCTGCACGCCGGTCACCGGCAGGCCGCCGTCACCGCCACCGGTGCCGCCGCCCGAGGTCGGGGTCGCGGTCGGCTGGCCGCTCGGCGTGGCGGTGGGCTGGCCGGTCGGGCTCGGCGACGGCCCGGTGCTCAGGTCGACGAAGACGTCGAACTGGGCGGTGTTGTCCAGGTCGTCGGTCTCGGTGAACGCCCGGCGCTGGCCGAGGCTGGCGACCTGCGGCTCCTCCTCCGGCTGTCCCTCGGCGGCGTCGAGACCGGCGGCGAAGACGAAGCCCGGCCGGAGCACCTTCTCGGTGACGTCCGCGCCGACCTTCACCCGTACGTCGGAGGTGTAGAACTGGCCCCGCCGCAGCACCGCGCCGGCGTCCTCGCAGTACACCTGGGCGAGCCCGCCCAGCTCCTGCTCGACGCAGCCCTCGGGCACCTCGGCGAAGGTGACGCCGGCCGGCAGCGTGATGCCGTACGCGACGCCGGTCGCCTTCCGGCTGCCGTCGTTGTAGATCGCCCAGTCCAGCGGGGCGGTGTCGCCGGGCTTGACCGGCTTGAGGCCGGACTCGCCGGCCTCGTCGCCGTCGACCGCCACGTCGGCGTACACATCCTGCACCCAGGTGGTGAGGTCGTAGCCGGGTCGGGCGACGGTGATGTCGTGCTCGACGGTGTTGTTCTCCAGGTCGGGGTCGGCGGTGGCCGCGCTGATGGTGACCGTCAGCGTGCCGGCGTCGCCGCGCCCGCCCGTGGAGAAGAGCGGGATGCCGAAGTCCTCAGTGGTGCCGGCGGTCAGGTCGCCGAGCAGGCAGGTGAAGCGGGTGTCCTCGACCTCGCAGCCGTCCGGGACGACCACGCCGACCTTGCCGGCCTTGAGGCCCTTGGTCTCGACGGTGACCGCGACGTCCTTGGCGTCGACGGCGCCGCGCGTGTTGTCGACCTGGAACTTGAACGGCTTGGCCTTGGCCTCCTTGACGCCCTTGGCCAACTCCTTGCTGATCGGGATCAGCTCGAGGTCCGCCTGGTCGGCGGCGTGCGCCGGGGCGGCGACGGTGGCGAGACCACCGGCGGCGAGCAGGGCGACGGCACCGGCGCGCGCCAGGGCCGAGCGGTGGAACAGTGTCATCGATCCCCCGGGGTTAGGGACAGTGGAATGGGTTGCGGACCGAGCGGACGGTATCGGAGATCGACGGGCGTACGCCAGCGCCGCCGCGCGATTCGCGGCCATCGGTGCCCGTCCGGACGAAACAGTGGGGGCGGGATGGTCACCCATCCCGCCCCCACTGCCGTGCGTTATATGTGAACGGCCCTCATGGGCCGATGGAGGACGTGCCCCCGGGTTGCCCGCTTCCCGCCGCCGGCGAATCCCGGGAAGAAGCAGGTGCGTCGGCCGCACGTTAGCCGTCGCCGGCGGGGCCCCACCATCCCTGCGCGCCGATCGTTTCCGAGCTGTGCCCCAGCCGCCACCAGGCGATTGTCCGGATCACCGGCCTTGCACCGATGCTCACCCGCCAACCGTCGTCCGAACGGCCGCCATGAATGCCCATCCGACCCCCCGCGGCCACGACTTCCGGTCGCGGCGGGATGGACCCCGGGACGCGGCGCGGGGTGGGACGGCCGCCCGTCCCACCCCGCGTCCACCGGCCTCGTCGCGGCCGGTCGATCCACTCCCGCCGGTCAGGCCGTCGGCTTCTCGTCGCCCGGGGTCACCAGGACCACCCGGCGACGACGCGCCAGCACGAACAGCGCGCCACCGGCGGCCAGCACCGCGGCACCGACGCCACCGATCAGGCCGGCCTGCGGACCGGTCACCGGCAGGCCACCGCCGCCACCCTCGCCGCCGGCCGGGGCGGCCACGATCACGGCGAAGTTGTCGCTGTTGTCGCTCGGGTCCACGTCCTTGGCCAGCCCGGCCGGCGCGGTCGTGGTGAGGAACGAGGCCAGCTCGCTGGGGGTGTTGGCCAGGCTCCGCTCGTTGGCCGGCAGGGCGCCCCGGGAGCTGACCTCGACGGCGCCGCCGGTCAGGCTGACCGGAGCATCGACGTCGGCCGCCACCTTCACCGGGAAGACGCCGTACAGGTCGGCGCCGGGCTTGAGCCGGGTGAGGCCACTCCTGCAGTCGGCGGTACGCCGGTCGGCGGTGTACTCGCACTCCTTCAGGTCCTGGCTGAAGGTGACGCCCTTGGGCAGGGACATCTTCAGGTCGACCCCGTCGGCGATCATGTCGCCCTGGTTGAGGATGAGCGCGAAGACGGTCGTCTCGTCACCCGGGTTCAGGGTCGGCTTCTTCACGTCCGGCTCGCCGTTGGCCCGCCAGAAGATCTGGGTACGGACGTCCGGCGCCAGCACCAGCAGGTCGACGCCGTTCTCGGCGGTGAACTCCACCTGGGTGGTCCGAGAGTTGTTCGCGGTGTCGGTGTCATTCTCCGACTGGATCTGGAAGGTGACGGGCGCCGAGTATTCGCCCGTCACCGCGTCGGTGTCCTTGAACGCGAGCGCCGGCAGCTCGAGGGTCGCACCCGGCGTCGGGATCTCCTCCTTGGTCAGCGCGCACGCCCACGTGCGCCGCCCCTCGACCGTGATTTCCTCGCACTGTTCGAGCAGAGGGATGACGTCCACCTTGGTGGAGTCCAGCTTGGACACATCGACGGCGAGCACGACCTCGGTCGGGGTGTTCTCGCCCTTGTTGGAGAGTTTGGCGAAGGCGATCTTGCCCGGGGTGCCCGCCGCGACGCGGGTGCCCACGACGTCCAGCGACAGGTCGGTGGCCGGGTTGTCGGCGTACGCCGGGGTGCCGAGGACGGTGAACGCGCCGGAGGCGAGCAGCGCGACGGCGCCCAGCCGCGCCAACGGCCGGTTGCGGAAGATCATGGAACGGTTCCCCCCGTGGGAAAAGACGACAGGTACGGCGCAGGCTAGCGGCGGATCATCCGCCGCGCTGCCCCGTGCGTCGTCCGGTCACCATCCCGACTGCTGCCGATCCCCGCTTCCCTGACCGGCGTCTTCCGTGCCCCGGTGTTGTCGGCTCCGGTCGCCGCCCGTCAGCGGGCGTCGACCAGCGGCAGCGACTTACCGGCGCCGCCGCCGGGCATGGCGATCGAGGAGAAGTGCGAGACCACGCGCTCGTCGGTCGGGTCGTCGGCCGGGGTGTGGTGCACCGCGAGGCGGCGGTAGAGGGTGTCCCGCTGCGCGGGGATCCGGCCCGCCGAGCGGATCATGGCGATCAGCTCGTGCAGGTTGGAGCGGTGCCGCGCGCCGGCCGAGGAGATGACGTTCTCCTCCAGCATGATCGAGCCCAGGTCGTCCACGCCCATGTGCAGCGAGAGCTGGCCGACGTCCTTGCCGGTGGTCAGCCAGGACGCCTGCAGGTGCGGCACGGTCTCGAAGAAGAGCCGGGCCACCGCGACCAGCCGCAGGTACTCCAGCGCGGTCGCCTGGGTGCGGCCCTTGAGGTGGTTGTTCTCCGGCTGGTACGTCCACGGGATGAACGCCCGGAAGCCCTGGGTGCGGTCCTGCACGTCACGGATCATCCGCAGGTGCTCGATCCGCTCGGCGTTGGTCTCGCCGGTGCCCATCATCATCGTCGCGGTCGACTCGATGCCCTGGCGGTGGGCCAGCTCCATGACCTCCAGCCAGCGCGCGCCGGACTCCTTGAGCGGGGCGATGGCCTTACGTGGCCGGTCGGGCAGCATCTCGGCGCCGGCGCCGGCGATCGAGTCCAGCCCGGCCGCCTTGATCCGGGCGATGGCCTCGTCCAGGCTCACGCCGGAGACCTTGGCCATGTGCAGGATCTCGCTCGGCCCGATCGAGTGGATGGCGAGCTGCGGGTACGCCTGCTTGACCGAGGAGAAGAGCTCCTCGTAGTACTCGACGCCGTAGTCCGGGTGGTGGCCGCCCTGGAGCATCACCTGGGTGGCGCCCAGCTCGACCGCCTCGCCGCACCGGCGCAGGATCTCCTCGGTCGGGTGGGTCCAGCCCTCCTTGTGCTTGGGGGCCCGGTAGAACGCGCAGAACTTGCACGCCGTCACGCAGACGTTGGTGTAGTTGATGTTGCGGTCGATCAGGTACGTGACGATGTTGTCCGGGTAGCGCCGGCGGCGTACCGCGTCCGCCGCCTCGCCCAGCGCGTGGAAGGGCGCCTCGGTGTAGAGCAGCAGGGCCTCCTCGGGCGTGATCCGCCCGCCGTCCGCGCCGCGCTGCAGGATGTCGTCGATCTCCCGGCTCACCGTCACGCCTCCGAGCCTACGTCGCCCCTCTGGAGGCCGGCACGCCGCTCCGCCCCCGGTGACGTGGGCCCCACGACGGGACTCAGGCCATGCCCGGGCTGGCGACGGGAAGGCCGGTGCTCTTCGCCGCGTCCAGCAGCCGACGGTCGTAGGTGACGAAGGCGGCGAAGTCGGCGCCCGCCTGAGCGGCCAGGATCTGCGCCGTGGCGAGGTGGATGGCATCCAAGCTGCGCAGCAAAGGATCGGGGTAGGCGCCGGCGGCCGCACGGATTGTCCCGTCGATCTCCACGCGGTACAGCCGCGCCAGCACCGTGGGGACGCCAACCAGCGCCTGCGGCGCGGCGCGACGAAGGGCTCGCGGCACCTCAACCTCCACGAGCGCCGAGGAGACCAGGGACAACCCGGATTTGTCGTTGAGCCAGGTGACCAGTTCTTCGGTCTCCTGCTCGCGGCGAAGGAGTTTGATCACCGCCGCCGAGTCCAGGTAGATCACCAGCGCTCTTCCTCCCGGGATGCGGCCAGGGTGGCCGCGACGTCGACCGTGGGGTCACCGAGGACCGGCGGCATCGGCAGCGGTCCGGTGGCGGTCGGCGCGGCGGCGCGCCCCTCGGTGACCAGCCGACCGAGGAGCGCATCGCCGGCCACAACAGGAACGAGGCGGGCGATCGGTTGCCCCCGGTCGGTCACCTCGACCGTCTCACCGGCGCGCACCCGGGCCAGAACCCTGCTCGTGTGCTGGTTCAGTTCTCGAACCGCGATCTGCTCCATCACACGAGTGTAGAACGAAACGTTCTACAGGTCACGCGTCGTAGTCGACGGTGAGCTTGTCTGTCGTCGGGCTGGACTGGCAGGTCAGCACGTACCCGGCGGCCACCTCGTCGGGCTCCAGGGCGTAGTTGCGGGCCATCGTCACCGCCCCGTCGACGACCTTCGCCTTGCAGGTGGAACAGACGCCGCCCTTGCAGGCGTACGGCAGCTCGCCGCGGACCTTGAGCGCCGCGTCCAGCACCCGCTCGTCGCGCCCCATCGTGAAGCTCGACGACCGGCCGTCGAGCAGGATCGTCACCTCCGCCCCGGCACCCGGTTCGTCACCGGGGCGGCGCACCGGCTCCGGCGGGGCATCGACGTGGAACAGCTCGGTGTGCACCGCCGACTCCGGCAGGCCGCGCCCGGTCAGCAGCTCCCGGGCCGGCACCACCATGCCGTACGGGCCGCAGAGGAACCACTCCTCGATGGCGTCGCCCGGCACGATGGTCTCCAGCAGCCGGCCCAGCCGCTCGGCGTCGATCCGCCCCGACAGCAGCGGCGACTCGCCCTGCTCCCGGGAGAGCACGTGCACCAGGTGCAGCCGGGTCGGATAGCGGTCCTTCAGGTCGGCCAGCTCCTCGGCGAACATCACCGTGTTGGCCGTGCGGTTGCCGTACACCAGGGTGAAGGTGCTGGCCGGCTCGACGGCCAGGGCGGTCGCGACCAGCGAGAGCACCGGGGTGATGCCGGAACCGGCGACGACCGCGCCGTAGTGCCGGACCCGCTCCGGCGCGAACGCCGTGGTGAAGTGCCCCAGCGGGGGCAGCACCTCGACGGTGTCACCGCCACGCAGCGCCCCGCAGGCGAACGCGGAGAACGCGCCGCCGGGGATCTCCCGCACGCCGATCCGCAGCCGGCCGTGCCGCGCCAGCTCGTCCGGAGTCGAGCAGATCGAGTACGACCTCCGCACCTCCGCGCCGTCCGCGCCCGCGCGGCGCACGGTGAGGTGCTGGCCGGCGGAGAACGCGAAGGTCTCCCGCAGCTCCTCGGGCACGGCGAAGGTGATCGCCACGGCGTCGTCGGTGAGCCGGTCGACGGCGGCGACGGCCAGCGGGTGGAAGACCGGCCGGCGGCGGACGGGTCGGGTGATGGTGACAGTCACAGCGCCTTCAGGTGGTCGAAGGGTTCGGAGCAGGCGCGGCAGCGCCAGAGGGCCTTGCACGCGGTGGAGCCGAAGCGGCTGACCTGCTCGGTCTCCGGGGAGCCGCAGCGCGGGCAGCGGACGGCCAGGGTCAGCGGCACCACGGTCGCGGTCCGGGCCGGGGCGGGCGGGGCGATGCCGGCGGCGGCCAGCTTGGCCCGCCCGCTGTCGGAGATCCAGTCGGTGCTCCAGGCCGGGCTGTAGACCGTGCGCACCTCGGCGTCCGGGTGACCGGTGGCGGCCAGCGCCCGGCGGATGTCCGCGCGGATCACGTCCATCGCCGGGCAGCCGGTGTAGGTGGGGGTGATGGTCACGACGACCCGGCCGGTGGCCGGGTCCTCGTCGACCGCCCGCAGGATGCCGAGCTCGTCGATGGTGATGACCCGGATCTCCGGGTCCACCACCGCCGCCACGGCCGCCCTGGGGTCGGTCACCGGTGCCATCGTCCGTCCGCGAAGCTCCGCCGCGCCGCGCTCACCATCTCGCCCCCGGATGCGCGCGGTGCAGCACCTGCATCTCGGCGAGCAGGTACGACAGGTGCTCGGTGTGCACGCCGGCCCGCCCGCCGGCCGGCGCCCAGCCGGTCTCCGGGCGGGTCAGCGTCGCCTCGTCGAGCACGGCGGACACGCACGTGTCGAAGTCGGCTCGCAGGGTGGCCGGGTCGACCGGCGCCGCCGGGTCCGCCGTGAACAGCTCGTGGTGGTACGGCCAGACCTGGTCCAGCGCGGCCTGGGCCCGGCGGTGCGACTCCTCGGTGCCGTCGCCGAGCCGCTTCACCCACAGCGAGCTGTGGTCCAGGTGGTAGGCGGACTCCTTGCGCGCCTTGGCGCCGATCGCGGCCAGCCGCTCGTCGGCGCACCCGGCCAGCGCGGTGTAGAGCGGCAGCTGGTACGCCGAGAGCAGCAGCAGCTTCACCATGGTCACCGCGAAGTCGCCGTTGGGCAGCTCCACCAGCAGGCAGTTGCGGAACTCACGGTCGTCGCGCAGGTACGCCAGCGCGTCCTCGTCCCGGCCGGCGCCCTCCAGCTCGCCCGCGTACGACAGCAGCAGGCGGGCCGCGCCGAGCTGGTCGAGGGCGATGTTGGCCAGCGCGATGTCCTCCTCCATCTCCGGCGCGTGGGTGGCCCACTCGCCGAGCCGTTGCGCGGCGACCAGCGCGTCGTCGGCGAGCGCGAGGGTGAAGTCGAAGGGGCCGTTCACAGGTGCGCCACCCCGTCCGGCACCTCGTAGAAGGTGGGGTGGCGGTAGACCTTGTCGGCGGCCGGGTCGAAGAAGGCGTCCTTCTCGTCCGGGCTGGACGCGGTGATGGCGCTCGCCGGCACCACCCAGATCGACACCCCCTCCTGGCGGCGGGTGTAGAGGTCGCGGGCGTTGCGCAGGGCCAGCTCGGCGTCGGGGGCGTGCAGGCTGCCGACGTGGGTGTGCGACAGCCCGCGCCGGGCCCGGACGAACACCTCCCACAGCGGCGAGGACTCCTTGCTCATGCGGCCACCTTCTCCCTCTGCTGCGCCCGCTTGGCGGCGTACGCCGCGGCGGCCTCACGTACCCAGGCGCCCTCGGTGTGCGCGCGGCGGCGGTGTTCGATCCGCTGCCGGTTGCACGGGCCCTCGCCCTTGATCACCCGCATCAGCTCGTCGTAGTCCGGCTGGGTGTAGTCGTAGGCCTGGCGCTCGTCGTTCCAGCGCAGGTCGGGGTCGGGCAGGGTGAGGCCGAGGATCTCGGCCTGCTGCACGCACATGTCCACGAAGCGCTGGCGCAGCTCGTCGTTGGAGAAGCGCTTGATCTTCCAGGCCATCGACTGCGCGGAGTGGGTCGAGTCGCCGTCCGGCGGGCCGAACATCGCCAGTGACGGGTACCACCAGCGGTCGACGGCGTCCTGGGCCATCGCCTTCTGCCCGGGGGTGCCGTGCGCCAGCGTGTGCAGGATCTCGTAGCCCTGCCGCTGGTGGAACGACTCCTCCTTGCAGACCCGGATCATCGCCCGTGCGTACGGCCCGTACGAGCAGCGGCACAGCGGCACCTGGTTGACGATCGCGGCACCGTCCACCAGCCAGCCGATGGCGCCGACGTCGGCCCAGGTCAGCGTCGGGTAGTTGAAGATCGAGCTGTACTTCTGCCGCCCGTTGAGCAGCATCTCGACCAGTTCGTCCCGGCTGATGCCGAGGGTCTCGGCCGCCGCGTAGAGGTAGAGCCCGTGGCCGGCCTCGTCCTGCACCTTGGCCAGCAGGATCGCCTTGCGCTTGAGCGAGGGGGCCCGGCTGATCCAGTTCCCCTCGGGCTGCATGCCGATGATCTCGGAGTGCGCGTGCTGGGCGATCTGCCGGATCAGCGTCCGGCGGTACGCCTCGGGCATCCAGTCACGCGGCTCGATCTTCTGGTCCGCGTCGATGACCTCGGCGAAGTAGTCCGCCAGGTCGGCACCGGGCTCGGGAGCACCGCGCCGACCGCGCGCCGCCGCCTCGCGCAGCGCCGCCTCGGCCGCCTCGACCTGACCGAGCAGGTCACCACCGGGAGCGTCCCCCTCGGCGGCGAAGTCGTTGCCATACATGGTCCAAGTGTTACAGCTCATCCCCGATGGCACCAGAGGGTGTAACAGGATTGCGAGAAGCCTCTGCGTCACCGGACAGCCGCTCTGGGTGGACACCTGCACCGGCTTCCGCCTGTGACATGCGTCACTTACTGAAGATGAATCCCCCCAAGGCCGGCAAACCTGCTGTTTATCCCGGGTTCACGGCAAGTTGCCGTGCGTCCAGTTCTGGCGAGTCGCCCGTCCGGACGTAGACTTCCCCCGGTCACCACCGATCGGCTGCTGACGATCGCACCACGACGACGGCCATCCCCCGGCCTCAGCGGTCGAGCCGACCAATGCGGAAACAGCCGGCCCCCCGGCCCTGACATCTGGAGCTCACCCACTCATGCGATCTCGCGTGACCATGGTGCTCGCCGTCCTGGCGGTCCTGCTCGGCGCCGGCCTGCTGGTGCCCACCGCGTACGCGAAGCTGGCCGGCGACGGCAGCGGCCTCGGCGGCATCGGTGGCGGCGGGGCGCAGGTCCCCGCCCCGACGCCCACCCCGCCCCCGCCGCCGACGCTGGCCGCCGGCCCGGTCTCGGTCAACTTCAAGGGCGAGTTCTTCGGCTGGGCCCTGATGGACCGGAAGACCGGAAAGATCTCCGGCTCGAAGAACCTGGCCTCGACCAGCTCGACCGAGTCGATGCTCAAGGCCTGGATCGTCTCCGACTACCTGCGCCAGCTCGGCGACAAGGAGCCCTCGGCTTCGCTCAAGAGGGACGCGAGCCTCGCGATCCGGGACAGCAACGACGACGCGGCGAACCGGGTCTACAAGGCCGCCGGCGGCTCGTACAAGGTGCCGGCGGGCGGGCAGCCCGGCCCGGTGGTCAAGCGGGCGATCAGCATCTGCGGCCTCACCGACACCAAGCGCGGCAACGTGGCCACCTACGAGGGCTGGTGGAGCTTCACCCGGATGTCCCCCCGGGACGCGGTCCGGCTCGGCGACTGCATCGCCGACGGCAAGGCGGCCGGCCGGAAATGGACCAAGTGGGTGCTCAACGAGATGGCGCAGGTCCGCGGCAGCGTCAAGGTGCAGCAGGCCAGGTCCGGCGGCGGCAAGTGGGGCATCGTCGACGGCCTGCCCGCCGAGATCAAGGCGCAGGGCCCGGTCGCCATCAAGAACGGCTGGACCCCCCTCAGCTACGACGGCAACTGGCACGTCAGCTGCCTCGCGGTCACCGACAAGTGGAGCCTCGCGGTGATGCTGCGCTACCCGCAGAGCAGCAAGCTGGAGTACGGCGCGAAGGTCTGCGCCAGCGTCGCGACCCAGCTGGTCACGCCGCAGCCCGGTGCGGCGCTGAAGGTGCCGCAGCAGCCGGTCGGGAAGCTCTGATGGCCGGCAGCCGCCGTGGTGACCGGCGCAACGCCACGCCACTGACACTGGCCGCCGTCGCCGCCATCCTGATCGGCGCGGTGCTGGTGTCGCTACGGCTGCTGCCCGGCTCACCGCTGCAGTCGGCCGCCGCCTCGCACTGGGGCGAGCCCGCACCGGACCGCTCCACCGGCCAGCCCACCGACCGCAGCAACCGCCCGAAGCCGTCCCCGACGCCGTCGCTGGAGCCGCTGCCCTTCGCGGACCAGCAGATCGACCTCGACATCAAGGGCTGGTACGCCTGGAGCGTGCTGGACACCCGGACGGGGAAGATCATCGGCTCGGAGAACATGGAGGAGACCAGCACCACCGCGTCGCTGATCAAGTCCTGGATCGTCGCCGACTACCTGCGCAAGGCCGCCGAGGCCGGGCAGACGCCGAGCGACGCCAAGCTCGCCGATGCCACCCGGATCATCCGGGACAGCGACAACACCCGGGCCGAGCAGTTCTACAACTCGATCGGGCGGTCCGCGTCGATCAAGCGGATGGTCTCCATCTGCAAGACCACCGACAGCGGTCCGGCCGCCGACGGCGGCTGGAGCCGGACCAACCTCTCCCCCCGGGACACCGCCCGGCTGGGAGCGTGCATCAAGGACGGTCGCGCGGCGGGCCCGAAGTGGACCAAGTGGCTGCTCGACGAGATGCGCCAGGTCCGTGGCACCGGCGACTTCGGCATCCGCAAGGCGTTCCCGCTCGCCGAGCGGAAGGCCATCGCCATCAAGAACGGCTGGGTCGACCGGACCCGCGAGCAGGAGATGCACATCAACTGCCTGGCCATCGGCGACAACTGGACGATGGGCGTGATGGTCCGCTACCCGGTCGGCATGGGCTACGAGTACGGCATGAAGAACTGCCAGAAGATCACCGAGGCGGTGCTCCGCCCGGCCACCTGAGCCGCTTCCCACCCTTGCACCGATGTGGCGGTGTCGATCAGCCCGTCGGCGCGGTCAGCCGGCGAAGAACTCGGGACCGCCGTCCGGCAGCGCCGGGGCCTCGCCGATCGCCGCGGCCCGCCGGGCGAACTCGCGCAGCCCGGCCACCTGCCGCTCGCCGAGGGAGAAGTCGAGGGTACGGAAGTACGTGGCGAGGGTCGCCGCGTCGAACGGCTCCCAGCGGGCGGCCGACTCGGCCACCTGGTCCAGCTCGGCCAGGCACAGGTCACGGGAGCGCAGGAACGCCTCGTGCACCTCCTTGACCATGCCCGGGTGGGCGGCGGCGAAGTCGCGGCGTACCGCCCAGACGGCGAAGACCATCGGCAGTCCGGTCCACTCCCGCCAGGCCTGCCCGAGGTCGGTGACCTCCAGGCCACGACGCGGGGCCTCGTAGAGCGCGCGCAGCGCCACGTCGCCGATGAGCACGCCCGCGTCGGCCTCCAGCAGCATCTGGGTCAGGTCCGGCGGGCAGCGGAAGTAGTCGGGGCGGACGCCGTACCGCTCGCCGAGCAGGAGCTGGGCGAGGAGCACCCCGGTACGCGAGGTGGAGCCGAGCGCGACCCGGCCGCCGTCCAGCTCGGTGAGCGGCTTCGTGGAGACCACGTTGACCGAGAGCACCGGCCCGTCGCTGCCGACCGCGAGGTCGGGCAGGAGCAGCAGCTCGTCGGCGTGCCGCAGGTACTCCACCTGCGAGATCGGCCCGATGTCCAGGTCGCCGGCGACCAGCGCGGCGCTCAGCCGGTCCGGCGAGTCCTTGTGCAGGTCGACGTCGAGCAGCGCGCCGGAGCGCATCAGCCCCCAGTAGATGGGCAGACAGTTCAGGAACTGGATGTGCCCGACCCGGGGGCGCGCCACGCGTTCAACCATGACCCGACCGTAGCCCCGTGCTCCTCGGCCTGCTCAGCGGCCCGGCACCGGAGTGGCCAACTCCGCATCCACCGCCCGTCCACGCGGCTCGGCCGCCGCTGCCGGCTCGGCCGGGCCGACGGCCGATCCCGCGCGCCGGACGGCGCGGACGACGATGGGCACGAACGCGAGCACGACCAGCAGGCCGGCGACCCCGGCCACCGCGATCAGCGGGCGCGGCGGCAGCACCGCCAGCAGCGCGCCGCCGGCCAGGTACCCGGCCATCGAACCGCCCTGGACGGCCGCGCCGTAGGTGGCGTAGGCCCGGGCGCGCAGCGCCTCGGGGGCCCGCCGGGCGGTCAGCACGGTGGCGAAGACGTTCTCCCCGCCGTTCGCCGCGCCGCCCACCAGCCAGAGCGGGACCAGCAGTCCGGCCGCCGGCACGGCGGAGGCGAGCACCACCATCAGGCTGCAGCCGCCGAGGGTGGCCAGCACCCCGTACACCAGGGCGGCGTCGTCGGTGAGCCGGCGGGCCAGCCGCGCGGCGAGCCAGCTGCCCGGCAGCATGCCGGCCATCCAGGCCGCGCCGACCAGCCCGTAGACGGTGGCCGAGCTGTCCAGCGTGTCGCGGATGAAGAACACCTCGATCACGTTGATGCCGCCGATCGCGGCGATCACCGCGGCCGTGGTGACGACCATGGCCAGCAGCAGCGGGTCGCGGCGCAGCCGCCAGGCCGGCGCCGGTCCGGTGGTGGTCGCGGCCGTGGCGGTCACGGTCCGCCGGCCACCCCGCCGGGTACGCAGCAGCAGGCCGGCGACCACCAGCGCGAGGTAGCTGACGGCGTCCAGCAGCAGCGGTACGCGGGTGCCGAACTGCCCGACCAGCAGCCCGGCGAGCACCGGGCCGGCGAGCGCGCCGAGGGAGACGGCGGTCTGGTTGACCGCGCTGGCCCGGGGCAGGTCGTCGGGGCGCACCATCGCCGGCAGCAGCGCGGCCAGGCAGGGCTGGGTGACCGCGAGCCCGCAGGCGAGCAGCGCGACGAGCCCGATGACCAGGACCGGATGCTCGGCGAAGGCGAGCAGGGCGCAGAGCGCGGCCTGCACCAGCCCGACGCTGACCAGCAGCCGGCGGCTGTCCACCCGGTCGGCGAGCCGCCCGGCGAGTGGGGCGAGCACCACCAGCGGCAGGGTCGCGGCCAGCAGCAGCCCGGAGACGGCGAGCCCGCTGGCGCCGGCGGCCTGGAGAGCGAGCGCGAGCGCGGTGGCGGCGAGGAAGTCGCCGCAGATGGTGGTGCCGCGCGCGGTGGCGGCCAGCCAGACGTCGGACCACCGGGAACCGTCAGGTGTGAAGGACATACTTCGAAAATAATCCTTCACACCTGATCGATTCAACCCCCTACGCCAGCGGCACCGCCTTGTACTGGACCGCCACCGAGCGGGCCCCGGCGGGCGGGTCGGCCTGCCGGTTCCGTTGCCGGTACGGCCGCAACAGGGCCAGCACCGCCTCGTTCAGCTCGGCCAACTCGGCGGGGGTGAGCAGCAGCAGGCTGTCGTTGAACAGCGCCACGTCGTACCACTCGGGAGGCTCGCCCCCGGCGCGCCGCAACCAGTCCCGGGTGCGCTCCATGTCGCGGGCGGCGTGCGCCTCCACCAGCGCCTGCTCGGCGGCGCGGGCCTCGGGGCCCGCGTCCTGGCCCGCATCCACCATCCAGGCGTGGCTGAACGTGCGCCAGACCCGCTCCCGCGCGTCGCCCCGGCTCGGCGCCTGCTCCACCAGGCCGGACTTCGCCAGCGCCCGCAGGTGGTAGCTGGTCGCGCTCGGCGACATGCCGACGACCTCGGCGCACTCGGTGGCGGTCGCGCCGCCCTCCCGGGTGCTCAGGTGTTCCATGATCGCGATTCGGGCCGGATGGGCCAGTGCCCGCATCACCTGCGGGTCGCTGATCGTCATCCGGCGCTGCTCGGGCCGCGCCTCCGTCATCCCCACATGATCCCGCCCCGCCGCCCGGCGGGACCAGCACCGTTCCGGTCCCGCCCGACACGGCCTGCCGCTCCACGCCCCTGCTGCCCGCACCCACCGGCTGGGTCCTCGCAGCACGCTGTGGACCTGATGACGTAAACGACTCACCGGACCGGGTGCCGTCACGACTGTCGCCCGCGCTGTGCGATGCCAAGGTCGTGCCGAGCCGGGGCCGAATCGTTTGCGACATCAGCTCCAAAGCGACGTGTAGAGCACCGCAACCTCCCGACGGCCGGGCTGCCGCCCAGCTCCGGACGCCGGCCAGTAGCTCGGGCGCAGGCGCCGGACCGGCGGGCGCGGCATGTGCGACCGGGGGTCGGCGTAAATGCGTGGCCGCCGCCAACGGTGAGGCGTAACGTGGAGCGCCGCGCGCGGACCGCGCGCCTCTTCCTCACCGGGCACAGCCGGTACCGCGTCTGACGGAGCGCCGGGCGGCCCAGGTCAACCGATCACACGAACGCCACCGGAAGGTCGCCTCGGATGACCCGTGCCGCCACGCCCACCACCGACCCCGTCCGACCCTCCACCGCCGCCGACACCGAACCGGCCGACGCCCTGGACGCGCAACTCGCCGCCGAGCGGGCCCACCTGGACACCTCCCGCGCCGCGCTGCGCCGGATGCGCGAACGCGCCGAAGCCCTCTTCGCCACCGGCGACAAGGTCGCCGGGGACGCCTACACCGCCGAGCAGCTCGGCCGGCACATGGCCCGGCGGGTCAAGGAACTGGCCGACGACCCGACCACCCCGCTCTTCTTCGGCCGGCTCGACTTCGGCCACACGGATCCCGACCATGCCGGACGCGAGTACCACGTCGGCCGGCGGCACGTCACCGACGACCGGGGCGAGCCGCTGGTGCTGGACTGGCGGGCCCCGATCTCCCGGTCGTTCTACCGGGCCAGCGCGCGGGACCCGCAGGGCGTCGCCGTCCGGCGGCGGTTCGGGTTCAGCGGCGGCGCGCTGACCAGCTTCGAGGACGAGCACCTCGACCGGGGCGAGGAGCTGGGCACGGCCAGTCGGATCCTCACCGCCGAGATCGAGCGCCCGCGCGTCGGCCCGATGCGCGACATCGTCGCCACCATCCAGCCCGAGCAGGACGAACTGGTCCGGGCCGACCTGGCCGACTCGATCTGCGTGCAGGGCGCGCCGGGCACCGGCAAGACGGCCGTCGGGCTGCACCGGGCCGCGTACCTGCTCTACCTGCACCGGGAGCGGCTGCGCCGCTCGGGAGTGCTGATCGTCGGGCCGAACCGGGCGTTCCTGTCGTACATCGCGGCGGTGCTGCCGGCGCTCGGCGAGGTCGAGGTCGAGCAGGCCACGGTCGAGGACCTGGTCACCCGGGTGCCGGTGGGCGCTGTCGAGCACCCCGCCGTGGCCACGCTGAAACACGACGTCCGGATGGCCGCGGTGCTGCGCCGGGCCGTCGACGCCCACATCGGCGCGCCGACCGAGCCGATCATGGTTTCCGACGGCTCGTTCCGCTGGCGGATCGGCCTCGACCCGCTGCACCGGGTGGTGGAGGAGACCCGCCGGGAGGGCCTGCCGTACGCCACCGGCCGCGACCGCGTCCGGGCCCGGGTGGTGGGGCTGCTGCAACGCCAGGCCGAGGCGCGCCGGGCCGAGTCACCCAGCGACGCCTGGCTGCGCCGGATGGCCAAGGCCCGGCCGGTCACCGCCTTCCTGGACGCGGTCTGGCCGGCGCTCACCCCGGAGGGGCTGGTGCACACGCTGCTCGGCGACCCGCAGGCGCTCGCCGCCGCCGCCGACGGACTGCTCACGGCGGAGGAGCAGGCGCTGTTGGGCGGCACCGGCACCACCGCGCGGACCGGGACGAAGCTCGGGCGTACCCCGAGGACGACGAAGTGGACCGCCGCCGACGCGGTGCTGATCGACGAGGCCGCCGGCCTGATCGAACGGCCTGCCGGCTTCGGGCACGTGGTGGTCGACGAGGCGCAGGACCTCTCCCCCATGCAGTGCCGGGCCATCGCCCGGCGCAGCGAGCACGGCTCGATCACCCTCCTCGGCGACCTGGCCCAGGGCACCGCCCCCTGGGCGGCCACCGACTGGCGGGAGTCCCTGACCCACCTGGGCAAGCCGGACGGGGCGGTGGTGCCGCTGAGCGTCGGCTTCCGGGTGCCGGCGGCGGTGGTCGCGTTCGCCAACCGACTGCTGCCCGCGCTCGCCGTCGACGTACCCCCGGCGCGGTCGCTGCGCCGCGACGGCGGGCTGGACGTGCGTACCGTGACCGACCTGGACGCGGCGACCGTGGCCGAGGTGCGGACGGCGCTCGCGCACGACGGTTCGGTCGGCGTGATCGCCGCCGACGACGCGGTGGACCGGCTCCGCGCGGCGCTGGCCGCCGCCGGTGTCCCGACCGCCACCGCCGACGACGTCGAGACCGCGGCGCGGGTCACCGTGGTCCCCGCGACGCTGGTCAAGGGCCTGGAGTACGACCACGTCGTGGTCGTCGAGCCGGCCGCGATCGTCGCCGCCGAGCCGCGTGGCCTGCACCGCCTCTACGTGGTGCTGACCCGGGCGGTGTCCCGGCTGGCCGTGCTGCACACCGCGCCGCTGCCCGCCCCGCTGACCGACCCGGCCGGCTGAGCGTCGCCGGTACGGCTGACCTTTCGTCCGTTTCCCCCGCACCCGAGGGCGGGACGGTGCCAGGATGCCGGCAGGGCGTGCCGTCGACGGACGCCACCGGCGGAAAGGGGCCATCGTGAGCGGCGTCGAGCCCGGCACGCCCTGCTGGGCCGACCTGGCCACCCCCGACCTGGAGGACGCGAAACGCTTCTACCCGGAGCTGTTCGGCTGGACCGGCCGGGTCTCGCCGCAGCCCGAGGCGGGCGGCTACACCATTTTCCTCAAGGACGGCCGGGCGGTGGCGGGCGCCGGACCGCCGGCCACCCCGGACCAGGTGCCGATCTGGTCAACGTACGTGGCCACCGACGACGCCGACCTGGCCGCCACCCGCGTCGAGGCGGCGGGCGGGCAGGTGCTGGTCGCCCCGTTCGACGTCTTCGACCAGGGCCGGATGGGAGTCTTCGCGGACCCGGCCGGTGCGGTGTTCAGCGTCTGGCAGCCGATGGCGATGACCGGCGCGGAGCTGTTCAACGTCCCCGGCGCGATGTGCTGGAACGAGCTGGTCACCCCGGATCCGGAGGGTGCCAAGGCCTTCTACGAGCTGGTCTTCGGCTGGCACCCGGAGGACGAGCCGATGGATCCGGTCCCCTACACCGGCTGGCGGTGCGGGGCGCGGATCGTGGCCGGCATGATGCCGCCGCTCGGCGACGACTTCCCCGCCGACATGCCGGCCTACTGGTCGATCTACTTCGCGGTGGCGGACACCGACGCGACCGCCGCCCGGGCCGCCGCGATCGGCGGCACCATCCTCGTCCCGCCCCGGGACATCCCCCAGGGCCGCCTGGCCGCCCTCCGCGACCCGCAGGGCGCCCTCTTCTCCGTCATCACCCTTCCCTGACCCCGCTGTCGGCGATCCGGGACGCCGAGTCGCCGGTCCGAGGCGGTCCCAGGACCGCGCGGGGGGGTCAGCGGGGGCGGATCGGCACCACCAGCGGGCCGTGGTCGCCGTCGATGACGCGTACGTGGGCGCGGTAGTACGTGGCGAGGAGTTCCTGGGTGAGCACCTCGCGGGGCGGACCGGCGGCGACCACCCGGCCGTCGGCGAGCAGCACCAGCCGGTCGGCGTACTCGCCGGCGACGGAGAGGTCGTGCATGGTGGCGAACACGGTCAGCCCGTGCGCCCGCCGCAACTGGTCGACCAGCTCCAGCACCTCCTGCTGGTGGCCGATGTCCAGCGCGCTGGTCGGCTCGTCCAGCAGCAGCAGGGTGGCGCCCTGGGCGAGCGCCCGGGCCAGGAAGACCCGCTGCCGCTCGCCGCCGGAGAGGGTGGCCAGCTCCCGGCCGTGGAACGCGGCCAGGTCCAGCCGGTCCAGCACCTCCCGCACGGCGGCCAGGTCGGCGGCGGACTCCCGCCCCAGCGGCGGGATGTACGGGGTGCGGCCGAGCAGGACGTAGTCGAGCACCGACATCCCGGCCGGTACCACCGGGGACTGGGCGACGGTGGCCACCACCCGAGCCCGCTCCCGGGGGCGCAGCGCGCGCAGCGGCGTACCGAAGAGGGAGACGGCGTGCGGCGCGCGCAGCAGGCCGCCGACGGCGCGCAGCAGGGTCGACTTGCCGGCGCCGTTCGGGCCGATCACGGTGACCCACTCGCCGGCCGCGACGGTCAGGTCGACCCCGGCGAGGATGGGCGCGCCGCCCAGCCGCACGTGCAGGTCGCGGACCTCGACGGCGGGCGTCACGACAGCACCCGCCGGGAGGTGCGCAGCACCAGGACGAAGAACGGGCCGCCGAGCAGGGCGGTGACCACGCCGATCGGGATCTCGGCCGGGGCGGCGACGGTGCGGGCCACCACGTCGGTCAGCGCCAGGAACGCGCCGCCGAAGAGCATCGACAGCGGCAGGATCACCCGGTAGCTGGATCCGGCGAGCAGCCGCACGGTGTGCGGGACGATGATCCCGACGAAGCCGATCAGCCCGGAGGCGGAGACCGCCGCCGCGGTGCCGAGCGAGGCGGCGGCGATCAGCAGGTAGCGGGAGCGCTGCGGGTGCAGCCCGAGGCTGGCGGCCTCGTCGTCGCCGAGCGACAGCACGTCCAGCTCGCGGCGGTGCAGCAGCACCACGACCGCGGTGAGCACGAAGTACGGCAGGACCAGCAGCACGTCGTGCCAGCCGGCGGTGGCGAGCCGGCCGAGCAGCCAGGAGTAGACCAGCTGGATGCTGTCCGAGTGCCGTTGCAGCAGGTACGTCTGCCCGGCCGAGAGGAACGCCGAGACCGCCACCCCGGCCAGGATCAGCGTCGCCGGGGACCGGCCGCGCGCGCCGGCCACCCCGAGCACGTACGTCATCGCCACCGCGCCGAGCGAGCCGACGAACGCGGCCAGCGGCACGGTCAGCGACAGCCCGGTCAGCGCCGCACCAGCCGCGCCGAGGGAGATCACCGCGGTGACCGCCAGCCCGGCGCCGGCCGCCACGCCCAGCAGGTACGGATCGGCGAGCGGGTTGCGGAACACCCCCTGGTAGGCGCCGCCGGCCAGCGCGAGCAGCGCGCCGACCAGCAGGCCGAGCACCACCCGGGGCAGCCGCAGCTCGGTGACGATGGCGATCTCACCGGCGGTCAGGCCGCTGTCCAGGTGCACCCCGGGCAGCAGGTTGAGCAGTTCGGCGGCGACGCTGCCGGGCGGCAGGCTGACCGGGCCGAGCGACACCCCGGCGACGACCGCGACCAGCACCGCGACCAGCCCGGCGGCCAGCCAGCGCCGGCGCAGCCCGGCCGGCCTGGCCGTACCGGCGGGCGCCGGCTCGGCGACCGGCCGGCCGGGACCCGACGCCGAGGCCGGGCCGTCCGACGCGGGGCCGGCGGGGTGGCGGGAGGCGGGCACGCCGGTCGGCCGGGACGCGTCGGGCGTCCCGGCCGATCGGGGTCGCGTGGGTCGCACGGTCACCGGCGGCGAACGGTCACGCCGGCACCTTGGCGACCGCGTCGACGACCGTGCGGAGCTGGTCGACCACGCGCGGACCCCAGCGCGAGGCGATGTCGTCGTCGAGGACGACCACCTGGTTGTTCTTGACGGCGGTGATGCCGGCCCAGCCGCTGCGGGCCCTGACCGTCTCCGGGGTCTGCTGGCAGCACTTGGTGTCGGCCAGGAAGACGAAGTCCGGGTCGGCCTTGACGATCACTTCCTGGGAGAGCTGCGGGTAGCCGCCGTTCTTCCCGTCGGCGTCCGAGGCGTCGGCGATGTTCTCCAGGCCGGCGAGGGCGTAGATCGAGCCGATGAAGGTCTTGCTGGTCGCGGTGTAGAGCTCCGGGCCCAGCTCGTGGTAGTAGGTCAGCTTCTCCGACCGCTGCGGCAGGTCCTTGACCAGCTTGGCGATGTCGTCCTTCATCCGCTTGGTGACGTCGGCGGCCTCGGCCGGGTGACCGGTCAGCGCGCCCAGGTCGGTGATCTGCCGGTAGGAGTCGTCCAGGGTGGCCGCCGCCGGGGTGAGCAGCACCGGGATCTTCAGCGTGGTGAGCTGGTCGACGATCTTGTTGGTGTCGTTGGAGAGCACCACCAGGTCGGGCGTCTTGGCCGCGATCGCCTCGGCGTTGGGCTGGAAGCCGGACAGGTCGCTCTTCGGCGCCTCCGGCGGGTAGTTCGAGTTGTCGTCGACGGCGGTGACCTGCTTGCCGGCGCCGATGGCGAAGAGCATCTCGGTCACGCTCGGCGACAGCGAGACGATCTTCTCGGGGCGCTTCTCCAGCGTCAGCTTGCCGACCGTGACGGGAAAGGTGGCCGACGCGCTGCTGCCGGCGGCGGGGGTGTCGTTCGAGGTCTTCTCGGCGCAGGCGCCGAGGGTCAGTGCGGCCACCGCGAGGGTCGCGGCGAGCAGCCGGGGGGTACGTCCGGACATCTGTCCTCCTGTCGGTCGAGGAGCGTGGTGCTTCGCCGACAGGAACCTGCGCACCCGTCCGCGAGGCGCCCTTCCTCGAGAGCGCGTGTCGCGACCACCGACGCAGGCGACCTGGCTCGTCCCCGCGCGGGGCGGGGCATCACAGTTGCGGGACAGCGCCGGTTTCGCACCGGCTTCGCTGCGGTTGGTCGGAGCCACGGTAGCGCACGACCAGCGGAGATCGTCCGGACGGGAGGGGTGGGTGGGGTCCCGCCGGGGGCGGAACGGGACCCCACCCGGCTATCAGGAGCTGGTGATGGTGACGTTGTCCACAGCCGCCTCGACCAGGCTCGCGCCGGAGGCGTCCGCCGCCTCCACCACGATCCGCACCGACTGCCCGGCGTACGGCGTCAGGTTGAGGTTCGCCACCGCCCAGGCGGCGTCCCGGTCGGTGGCCGCACCCGCCTGGTTGAGCAGCGTGCTGGTGCCGCCGTTGTGGATCACGCTGACCCGCAGGTAGTCCGCCGACGAGGCGTTCGACCCGTGCGCCAGGTACCAGGCCAGCGAGAGGGTCAGCGTGCCGGTGGCCGGCAGGGTCACCGCCGGGGAACGGGCGCTGGTCACCCCGCCGTCGACGTCGTGGTCACCCGCCGCGGTGCCGGCGAGCCGGCCGGTGACCAGGTCGTTGGCGCCGGCGTACGGGACGAGCTGCTTGGCCCCGGAGGAGTTGGTCGCCTGGGCGGCGCCCCGCTCCCAGACCCCGGTGGTGGCGGTGTCCGTGCCGGCCGGGTTGGTGGTCCAGCCGGTGGCCGTCTCGAAGGTGTCCGACCAGACCGTGGTGCCGCCACCGCCGCCGCAGTACTGGGACTGCTTGCCGATCGCCCGGTACGGGCAGTCGGCGTACTCGGAGAGCAGCAGCACCGCTTCGCGGTTGCGGGAGGTCTGCGCGGGGATCACCTCGTCCGGCGGGTAGAAGCCGCCGCCGGTGGCCGAGCCCGGGTACATCTCGAAGGTGTACGCCCAGATGCCGTGCGCGCCCCACATCCAGTCGATGCTGGTGCCGTCGGCGATGTAGAGGTCGCTGGACTGTTCCGGGGTGTAGCCGTTGGTGTTCGCCATCTGCTGGCCGATGGTGGCGAAGGTGCTGTACTGGTCGGCGCTCATTCCGGTGGGGGTGTTCGCGGTGGTGTAGCCGAACGGCCAGAGCACCAACTGCGAGTAGGTGTGGAAGTCGATGTTGGCCTTGATCTGCTGCGTCCCGCCGACCACCCGGCTGTTGACGAAGTTGCGCAGCGCGCTGGTCTCCGGGGCGGAGAAGGCGGACGGGCCGCGGTAGGTGTCCGACGAGGTGCTGCCGGACGAGCCGCCGCAGCAGCCCCACTGGTACGACCAGTTCCGGTTCAGGTCGGTGCCGACATAGGTCGATCCGCTGTTGGGCTGCCGGTTCTTCCGCCAGGAGCGGTACGAGCCGGTGGCGATGTCGTACTCGCTGCCGTCGGGGTTGACCGTCGGGACGATCCAGATCTCCCGGGAGTTGACGATGTTGGTGATCCGGGAGTCGCTGCCGTAGCTGTCGGTGAAGAGGTTGAGCAGGTAGATCGCCATCTCGACGGTCAGGTGCTCCCGGGCGTGCTGCTGGGCGTTGAAGAGGATCTCCGGTTCGTTCTCGTCGGTGCCGACGTTGTCGGAGATCTTCACCGCCATCAGGTCGCGGCCCTCGTACGACGTACCGATGCTGATCTTGCGGGCGATGGCCGGGTGGTCCGCGACCGCCTGGTTCACGACGACGGTCAGCTCCGCGTAGTCGTGGTAGTTGGAGTCGGCCGGTGGGAAGGCGAGGGTGCCGGCCTCGTCGTGGGAATGCGTCGGCGCGGGCTCCGACTCCAGTCGGAAGCCGAGCCGGGTGATCGCCGCCGCCTCGGCCCGGGTGGCGGAGACGTGCAGGATGCCGTGTTCGGAGTAGTCGATCGCCGCGCCGGTGCGGGCGACGGCGTTCCGGTCGGCCAGGGTGCGTGGTCCGAGCACCCGGTAGCCGGCGGCGGCCGGTTCCGGTTCGGGGGCGGGGCGGGCGGAGACCGGCCCGGTGGCGACGGTGACGAGGCCGAGCCCGACGGCGACGGCCAGCGCCAGCCGGCGGCGGAGTGGGAACGTGCGGAGGGCCATGGACAACCTCCTCGGGGTACGGGAGATCCCGTTGTCCGCACACTTCACCAGGAGTCACATGGTCATATCAACATTCATCACTTCCATGGTCCATCTCAGCCAGATCCTCTCGCCGGCAATAATTTTCCATGTCCAGACATCTGGCGGAACTTCCCTCCGAGCGGGACAGTGAACGGCAACGATTCCTCACCTCGCGGAGTTGCCATGGCCAGCAAATCCCTGCGCGCCGTCGCCCTCGCCGGCGTCGCCGCGCTCACCCTCCTCGGCACCGCCGTTCCGGCCCAGGCCGATCCGGTCACCGCCCTCGTCCACGACGAGCAGATCACCTGGCAGGACTGGACCAGCGACACCGACTGGGCGACCGGCGACGCCGCCGGCACGGTGGTCACCGCCGCCGGACTCACCCTCGGCAGCCCGGTCGGCACCACCGTCTACAAGGACCCGCACAACAAGACCAAGCGGAGCTGGGCGTACGGCACCTGGACGTCAACGGTGACCCAGATCGGCTTCGACGCCACCGAGCTGGTCACCTCCTGGAACGCCGACACCCCGGCCGGCACCTGGATCCAGGTCGAGCTCCAGGGCACCTACACCACCGGCAACCAGACCCCCTGGTACGTGATGGGGCGCTGGGCCTCCGGCGACGCCGACATCAAGCGGACCACCGTCGACAGGCAGGGCGACAAGACCTCGAGCATCTGGACCGACACCTTCGCCATCGACGACGCCGCCGCCGGGGTGCTGCTGCGGGCGTACCAGCTGCGACTGACCCTCTACCGGGACCCGGCGGGCACCGCGTCGCCGGTGGTCCGCACGGTCGGCGCGATGAGCTCGCACGTGCCCGACCGGTTCACCGTCACGCCGAGCGCCGGCGGCATCGCCTGGGGCACCGAGCTGGCCGTGCCGCGCTACTCGCAGAACATCCACTCCGGCCACTACCCGGAGTACGACGGGGGCGGCGAGGCCTGGTGCTCGCCCACCTCGACCGAGATGGTCGTCGAGTACTGGGGCCGCAGGCCCTCGGCGGCCGACACGTCCTGGGTGGACCCGACGTACCCGGACCCGACGGTCAACCACGCCGCCCGGATGACCTACGACTACCAGTACGACGGCGCCGGCAACTGGCCCTTCAACACCGCGTACGCGGCCAGCTTCCCGGGCCTGGAGGGGCGGGTGACCCGGCTGCACTCGCTGGACGAGCTGGAGCGCTTCATCGCCGCCGGCATCCCCGTCGTGACCAGCCAGTCCTTCCTCGCCAGCGAGCTGGACGGGGCGGGCTACGGCACCTCCGGGCACCTGATGGTGGTGGTCGGCTTCACCGCCGACGGCGACGTCATCGCCAACGACCCCGCCTCGTCCAGCAATGAGGCGGTCCGGAACGTCTACCAGCGGGAGCAGTTCGAGCAGATCTGGCTGCGGACCAAGCGGACCACCGCCAGCGGCGGCACCGGCAGCGGCTCCGGCGGCATCGCCTACCTGATCAAGCCGACCGACGTGCCGTGGCCCGTTGTCGCGGGTTCCACCAACTGGTGACAGCCGGCACCGACGCGACGAGCCCGGCACGAGTTCCGTGCCGGGCTCGTCGCTGGGGCTTGTTCGGTAGGGGCTCGCCGGTCAGGGCGGGCCGTCAGGATTCCTGGCCCTGGCTCAGCGCGACGGGGCGAACGTGGTGGGCGGAGCGGACGTCTCGTCGGCGGCCCGCCGCCGACGGACCGTGCGGACCAGGATGACCACCCAGGCCACCGCGGCGACCACCCCGGCCAGGGTCAGCCCCGTGGCCAGCAGGTACGTGGATCCGCCCGTGGTGGAGAAGACGCCCTTGCGGGCGCCCGTGTCGCGGGCCGGGGCCGGGTCGCCCTGGGCAAGGCCGTCCGGCGCGTCGTAGAGGATGACGTCGGCGCGCCGGGCACCGCCGTCCGTGGCCACGAAGTCCCCGTGCCACTCGCAGTTGCGCCGTGAGCATTCCTCATTCACGGCCGTGAAGGTTCCCGCCGTACCGCTGCCGCCCTTGGCCTGCCAGGCCGGCACGAGGTCGGTGGCGCCCATCATCAGCCCGATGGCGGCGATGACCGGCAGCCCGATCCAGACGAAAACCTTCGTCCGCCACCCGTTGATCTTGTCCATGGCGGCAGACCCTAGCGGGGCCGCCCCGATTTCGCTGCCCCGTCGCCGGCTATCCCTCGCGGTGCGGGTCCGCCTGGTCGGGCTGGTCGTCGCCGGCCAGCGCCGACCGCAGCCGCTCCTTCTCGGCGCGCCGCCGCTCGGCCGCGAGGGCCATCTCCTCGGCCATCTCGTCCCGCCAGCCGCGCAGCAGGAAGAACGAGGCGGCGGCGGAGAAAGCCAGCGCCAGCATCAGCTTGAGGAAGACGTTCATGTCGACCGGCCAGAGGGCCAGCACGACCACCACGAACAGCCCCATCCGGCCCAGCGTGTACTTGACCGCCGCGCTCACGTTTCCACTCCGTTCTCCGCCGCCGGGGTGACCCGGGTCGGGTTCAGCCCGTGCGTCGGGCCAGCCAGTGCACGCCAGGGAACCAGAGCACCGCGTACACCAGGGTGAACGCGAGGGCGGCCAGACCGCCGGTGAGCAGCGGCGCCAGGCCGCCCGCCACCCCGGCGACCAGCAGCCCGCCGACCACCGCGACCACGGCGGCGACCAGCGCCGCCACCACCCGGGCCGCGCCGAACTCCCAGGCCCGGAAGTCGTCCCAGTACAGCCACGCCGGCAGGATCACCGCCAGCCAGCCGTTGGTGCGCCCGAAATCCCCCGCGCCGATCGACGCGAAGGCCCAGTCGAACAGCACCAGCGCCAGCATCCCGATGACCCACCCGGCGAGGCTGACCCCGAGCAGGTCGCCCAGGGTGAGGACGCGCCCCTCGGCGTCCCGCCGGGGGAATCCGCTCCGCTGCTCGGTCATGGTGTTACGAGGATACGACCGGATCAGGCCCAGACCTGCTGGGGCTCGGAACGCCGCTCGGCCAGCGACGGGGCCTTGTCGTACTCCCGGACCACGTTGTAGCGGGTGTCCCGCTCGACGGGCTGGAAGCCGGCGTCCCAGATCAGGTGCAGCAGGTCGTCCCGGTGCATCGTGTTCGGGGTGCCGTACGAGTCGGCGTCGTGGGTGATCTTGTATTCCACGACCGAGCCGTCCAGGTCGTCCACTCCGAAGTTGAGCGACAGTTGGGCGACCGAGAGGCCGTGCATCACCCAGAAGCACTTCACGTGCGGCACGTTGTCGAAGAGCAGCCGGGAGACCGCGAAGGTCTTCAGCGACTCGGCCGGCGACGCCATCGTGGTGCGGGCCTGGATCCGGTTACGGATCTTGCCGTCCGCCGAGTCGACGAAGTCGTGCTGGTAGCGCAGCGGGATGAAGACCGCGAAGCCGCCGGTCTCGTCCTGCAGCTCGCGCAGCCGCAGCACGTGGTCGACCCGGTGCCGGGGCTCCTCGATGTGGCCGTAGAGCATCGTCGACGGGGTCTTCATGCCCTTCGAGTGGGCCAGCCGGTGGATCCGCGACCAGTCCTCCCAGTGGCACTCGTGGTCGACGATGTGCTGCCGGACCTCCCAGTCGAAGATCTCGGCGCCGCCGCCGGTCAGCGACTCCAGGCCGGCGTCCATCAGCTCGTCGAGGATCGCGTCGGCGCTCAGCCCGCTGATCTTCTCGAACCACTGCACCTCGGTGGCGGTGAAGCACTTGAGCTTGACGTTCGGCAGCGCCGCCTTCAGCTCGCGCAGCACCTTCGGGTAGTAGCGCCACGGCAGGGTCGGGTGCAGGCCGTTGACGATGTGCAGCTCGGTGAGCTGCTCGTCCTCCATCTCCTTGGCCTTGCGTACGGCCTCGTCGATGCGCATCGTGTACGCGTCCTTCTCGCCCGGCTTGCGCTGGAACGAGCAGTACGCGCAGGAGGCGGAGCAGACGTTGGTCAGGTTGAGGTGCCGGTTGACGTTGAACATCACCCGGTCGCCGTTGAGCTCGGTACGGCGGTGGTGGGCCAGCCGCCCCAGCCAGGCCAGGTCGTCGCTGTCGTAGAGCGCGATCCCGTCCTCCCGGGTCAGCCGCTCACCGGCGTACACCTTCGCTTCGAGCTCGCGCTTGAGTCCGGCGTCCATCGAAAGCCACGTCCCTTCCACCTGTGTCCCGGTCGAGCCTACGTCGGGCCCCCGACGAGCCGGCAGCACGGGCACCGCCAGCGACGTACTTCACCGGACTCTCAGGTTCCCGTGACCGGGCGATGCATCGACATCGCTGCCTCGGTGCGGTAAGACAGGGTGGGGCGCGACACACACTGGTAGCGTCCCGGTCGCCGCGCCCACCGTGCGCGGCACGAGCGCGCCGGACGGGGAGCGGAATGGTCGACAGCGGGCACGGGCGACGGCAGCGACGACGCAGGAGCCCGGTGATCTCGCCGGTGCTGCGTCCCGCGCTCTGGTCGGCCCTGCTCGGCGCCGTCGCCGCGATGGCCCTGGCCACCCCCGCGTACGCCGAGCCGGCGCTGCCCAACGCCGTTCCCGACACCGGCTCCCGCCCGGTGGCCACCGGCGGCCTGCGCCTGCCCGGTGCCGCCCCGGGCCTGTCCGGCGGCGTGACCGGCCTGCCCACCGGCGGGCCGACCCTGCCGGTCGGCGGGGTCGTCGCCAGCCCGCTGCTGGCCCAGATCACCGCCCTCGAGACGCAGAACGGCCAGCTCGGCGACCAGCTGCTCGGGCTCCGCCAGCAGCGCGACGACGCCCGCACGCAGCTCACCGCAGCCGAGGGTGAGCTGGCCCGGGCCCGCGACGCCCTGGCCGCCGCCCAGCAGCGCGCCGACTCCGTGGCCGCCGACGCCTTCAAGGCCGCCGCCGCCCTGCCGCCCGGCGAGATCGCCGAGGACCTCGAGGGGCTGAGCCGCCTGTCGCGGATCTCCCGCGGCGAGCAGGCCGAGGACACCACCACCGCCGCCACCGGCGAGCTGTCCCGTACCCGCACCGCCGAGCAGGTCGCCACCCAGGCGGTCGCCTCCGCGCAGGACCGGGTCCGCCGGGCGGAGGAGCAGTTCACCGCGGTGGAGAAGGCGCTGCGGGAGAACGAGCGGAAGCTGGTCAAGCTCCGCGCGGACAACCAGGCCCAGCTGATCGAGCTGGAACGGCAGCAGGAGGCCGCCGAGCAGAAGCTCGGTGCCGCGTACGTCGAGGGGCAGAGCGCCACCGGCCTGATCGCCAGTCCGCAGGCCCTCGCCGCCGTCCGGTACGCGCTGGCGCAGCTCGGCGACCCGTACCTCTGGTCGGCCGAGGGGCCGGACCGGTTCGACTGCTCCGGTCTGATGTGGGCGGCGTACCGCTCGGCCGGCTACTACGACCTGCCCCGCGTCTCCCGGGACCAGTACTACGCCACCCGGGCCCGCTCGGTGGACCGCAGCGCCCTGCTCCCCGGCGACCTGCTCTTCTTCGCCTCGGGCAGCAGCTGGACGACCATCCACCACGTCGGCATGTACATCGGCGGCGGCAAGATGGTGCAGGCACCGTCCACCGGCGACGTCGTCAAGATCTCCACGGTCCGGTGGTCCGGCCTGTACGCCGCCACCCGCGTCGTCGGGGCGGTACCCGCGCCGGCCACCCCTCCGCCGCCCGTCACGCCCACCACGCCGGCCCCCAAGCCGACGGGGTCGACGTCGCCGAAGCCGACCACCCCGGCGCCGAAGCCCACCTCCACGAAGGTGCCCACCCGGCCGCCGACCACGCCAACCACGCCCCCGCCGTCGCCGTCGCCGTCGCAGAGCCCGTCGCCGTCACCGAGCCCGTCGCTCTCCGGCGCGCCGAGCCCGACGACCAGCAGCGCGGTGCCGAGCACCGCGCCGAGCAGCCTGGCCCCGGAGACCAGCGCCCCGGCGTCGGCCTCGGCGAGCACCGGCGCCTGACCCGGCACGACCCGGCCGATACCCGCCCGGTACGCGCTCCGGCTGTGCCGGCGGGGAGGAATGTGGCACCGTGACATCCAGGCACATCCGACCCGGTGTCACGGGCGCGGGTGCGAGCGCGGCGCGGAGGGCGAGCATGGGCGAGCGACAGATTCCGGCGGAGACCGTCGACCGCGGATCCGTGCCCGAACCGGCCGCGACGAACGGTGCCGCCCCGACCGGACGCTCCGAGGTCGACGGGCCGCGGGCGGACGTGGCGTCGAGCGCGTCCGACGCCGCCCCGGCCGCACCCGAGGCCTCGCCGGCCGCCCCCGACGCCGGGCCGGCAGCGGACCGCTCGGAAGGAGGCGCGAACGCGGACGCCCCGCCGGCCGTGTCCCAGCCGTCGCCGCCCGCCACGCCCGCCCGCGCCCGGGCCAGCGTCGCCACCGTGACCGCGCCACCGCAGGACGGAGACCTGCCGGGGCCGCCCGCCGCCGGCACCACCTACCGGGCCGGCGCGCCGGAGAGCGCCCGGGCCGGCGGGGAGAGCCCCGCCGACCCGGCCGAGGGTTCCGGCTGGGCACGCGTCCCGACCGGCGCCGCGCCCGTGGTGGGCGCCGCGCCGGTACCCGGACAGCGCGGCGGTAGCTCGACGTCGGGCACCCGGGCCAGCGCCTCCGTGCCGGGGCTGAGCCGGGTCTCGGCCGAGGAGGCCGCCGCCGGCGCGGTCGCCCGGGCCGGCGGCGGAGCCGCCACCGTCTACCGGTCGACGCCGGTCAACCCGGAACCGCCCGAGCCCGCCCAGCCCCCGGAGCCGGCCCAGCCGCCCACCCCGCCGACGCCCGAGCCGGAGCCCGCACCGACCCCGGAGCCGCCCAGGCCCGCGCCCCCGCCCACGCCCGCCCCGCCCGCACCGACGCCGATCCCGGAACCGCCGGCGCCCGGACCGTTCCCCCCGCCGGTGCCCCCGCTGCCGCGCCCGACCCCGCCCGGCCCGCGCCCGACCCCGCCCGGCCCGGTTCCGCCCGTGCCCGGCCCGCCGGTACCCCCGCCCGGGCCGGCGGTGCCCCCGCCGCCGCCCCCACCGGGCCCGATGCCGGCCCCGCCGTTCCCGCCGCCGCCGGCCATGCCGGGCGGGGGCATGCCGGTCTCCGCCCCGCCCGCCGCCGCGCCGCCGTTCCGGGCCGCCGCGCAGGTCTCCGCGCCACCCGTCCGTGCCGCCGCGCCCGTCTCGGCCCCGCCGGCGGCGCCGGTCCGGCCGGCGTCGGCCCCCGTCGAGCGCCCCACCTGGGGTACGCCGGCCGCCGGCGGCCTCGGCCGGCCCGGTACGCCCTACCGGGGCGGCCCGGACCTGGCCAGCACCGTCTACGGCGGCACCGAGGGGCCCGGCTTCGCCACGGTCTCCTTCCCGGCCGGCAACCCGCTGGAGAACTCCGGCTCGCTGACCGGGCACATCCTGGCCCAGGGCTGGGCCGACACGCCCGCCGAACGGTCCCGCACCACCCGGGTGGTGGTCGTCCTGGCGGCCTCGCTGGGGCTGTTGGTGGCGATCAGCGTGCTGGTCGTCCTGCTCGCCAACGACGCCATGGACGGCCTGGTGGGCAACCTCCTGAACAAGTGAACGCGGGCGGTCCGGGCCACGCCGTCCGGGTTGCGGGCGTACGCGGGGCGAGGGTGAGCCCGCCCACTACCCCCTCGCGATCGACTGGCGGTGTCGCCGGACCGCCGTACACTTGTGGAGATCACTGACCCGGCGCGCGTCGTGCGCGCCCATGGGCGATCTTGCGGGCGATTCGGCGGCGTGCAGCCGCAGCGGGCCATCGCGAAGATGCGCCCCGCTCGAAAGGCATTTCTTGACCACCTTCGCTGACCCCGGCACCACTCCGTCCGTCCTCGACCCGACCGTCGGGGACACCCCCGCCGCCGACGTCGACTTCGCCGACCTCGGCCTGCCCCGGCCGCTGGTCGAGGCGCTCGCCCGACAGGGCATCACCACCCCGTTCGAGATCCAGCGGGCCACCATGCCCGACGCGCTCGCCGGCCGGGACGTGCTCGGCCGGGGCCAGACCGGCTCCGGCAAGACCCTCGCCTTCGGGCTGCCGCTGATCGCCCGGCTCGCCGACCGCAACCGGGCCCGTCCGCTGCACCCCCGGGCCCTGGTGCTGGTCCCCACCCGGGAACTCGCCATGCAGGTCAACGACGCCCTGATGCCGCTCGGCAAGGCCGTCGGCATCTTCCTCAAGACCGCCGTCGGCGGGGTGCCGTACGACCGGCAGATCGACGCGCTGCGCCGTGGCGTGGAGATCGTCGTGGCCACCCCGGGCCGGCTCGGCGACCTGATCAACCGGGGCGTGTGCCACCTGGACGACGTCGAGGTGACCGTCCTCGACGAGGCCGACCAGATGGCCGACATGGGCTTCCTGCCCGAGGTGACCCAACTGCTGGCGAAGACGCCGGCGGACGGCCAGCGACTGCTCTTCTCGGCCACTCTGGACGGTGACGTGGACTCGCTGGTCAAGCGGTTCATGACCGACCCGGTGACCCACTCGACCGACCCGTCGACCGCGTCGGTGTCCACGATGGACCACCACATGCTGCTGATCCCGCCGCACGACAAGTTCGCGGTGGCGGCGTCCATCGCGGCCCGCGACGGCCGGACCATGCTCTTCGCGCGTACCCAGCTCGGGGTCGACCGGCTGGTCGAGCAGCTCGCCGCGGTGGGCGTACGGGCCGGTGGCCTGCACGGTGGCAAGACCCAGCGGATGCGTACCAAGACGCTGGCCGAGTTCCGTGAGGGCCGGATGAACGTCCTGGTCGCCACCGACGTGGCCGCCCGGGGCATCCACGTCGACGGGGTCTCCCTGGTACTGCACATCGACCCGCCGAAGGACCCGAAGGACTACCTGCACCGCGCGGGCCGTACCGCCCGGGCCGGCGAGTCCGGCGCGGTGGCGACCCTGGTGCTGCCCAAGCAGCGCCGCACGACGCTGGCCATGATGGAGAAGGCCGGCGTCGCGCCGGCCGAGACCCGGGTCCGCGTCGGCGACCCGACCCTGGCCGAGCTGACCGGCGCCCGCGAGCCCAGCGGCGTCCCGGTCCGCGAGGAGCCGGAGCCGCGCCGCGCCGCCGGACAGCGCCGCTACGGCGACCGCCCGACCGGGGAGCGCCGCTACGGCGACCGCCCGGACCGGGGCGAGCGGCGTTACGGCGACCGGCCGGCCGGCGAGCGCCGGTTCGGTGACCGGGACGGGCGCGGCGAGCGCTTCGGCGAGCGCCGCTTCGACCGCCCGGCGGGCGAGCGTTCCTTCGGCGACCGGGGCGAGCGACGCTTCGACGGCCGAAGCGACCGGCCGACGGGCGAGCGCTCCTTCGGCGACCGGGGCCAGCGCGGCTTCGACGGCCGAAGCGACCGGCCGACGGGCGAGCGCTCCTTCGGCGACCGGGGCCAGCGCGGCTTCGACGGCCGGAGCGACCGCCCGGCGGGCGAGCGTTCGTTCGGCGACCGGGGCGACCGGGGCTACGCCGACCGCCCCCAGGGCGAGCGGCGCTTCGACGGCCGGAGCGACCGCCCGGCGGGCGAGCGTTCCTTCGGTGACCGGGGCGAGCGACGCTTCGACGGCCGGAGCGACCGCCCGGCCGGCGACCGCTCGTTCGGCGACCGGGGCCAGCGCGGCTTCGGCGACCGCACCGACCGTCCGGCCGGCGAGCACCGCTACGGCGACCGCGGCGAGCGCTTCGGCGACCGGCCGCAGGGCGAGCGGCGCTTCGGCGGCGAGCAGCGCGGCACCGAGCGCCGGGGCGGGTTCCGCTCCGAGGGCCGGGGCGGCGACGACCGGCCGCGCGACGACCGGCGTGGCTTCGGCGGCCGGCCGCCGGCGCGTACCCACTGATCCGTCCGACCACCCGGAACGCCGTCGCGGAGCTCGCGCTCCGCGGCGGCGTTTCCGCATGCGCTGCCGGTGTCGGTCGGCTGGCGTAACGTCCGAATCATGCCGAGGTCACTCTTCTGGAGCCGGACGGACATCGCCGGTGCCGAGCACGCCGTCCTGGACGACGGCCCCGGGTTCGTCGCGCACGGCACCCAGGTCGCCGTGGACCCCATCCCCTGGACGTGCCGCTACCAGCTGACCGCCGGCGCGGACGGGGCCACCAGGTCGCTGGAGGTGACGGCCGAGGGGGCGGGCTGGTCGCGGCGGGTGAAGCTGGAGCGCGGCGCGGACGGCTGGCGGGTGACCACCGCCGAGCAGGGCGACCTCGACGCGGCGCTGCGGGCCGCCGGGCAGCCGCCGGCCGGGCTGCCGGGCGCCGACGACCCGGACCGGCTGTACGACGCCCTCGACGTCGACCTGAGCGGGTCGCCGCTCTTCAACGCCCTGCCGGTCCGGCGGCTGGGGCTGACCGGGGCGACGCCGGACCTCCCGCACACGGTCACCGTGGCGTGGGTGCTGGCGCCGAGCCTGGAGGTGGTCCCCGCCGAGCAGGTCTACACCCCGCTCGGGCCGGGGCGGGTCCGGTTCGCCAGCGACGGCTTCCGGGCCGAGCTGACCCTCGACGCCGACGGCCTGGTGCTGCACTATCCCGGGCTGGCCGAGCGGGTCGACGCCCGCTGAGCCGGCCGGTTCAGGCCGGCCAGGCGCCGCTGTCGAGGAACCGTTCGATCGTGGCCAGGTGCGGGGCCAGGTCCAGCCCCTGCGCGGCCACCCAGGCGTCGTCGTAGTAGGTGCGGGCGTACCGGTCGCCGGCGTCGCAGATCAGGGTGACCACCGAGCCGGTCCGCCCGGCGGCGAGCAGCTCGGCGATCAGTCCGAAGGCACCCCAGAGGTTGGTGCCGGTGGAGCCGCCGACCCGGCGGCCGAGCACGGCCGAGCCGGCGCGCATGGCGGCCAGCGAGGCGGCGTCCGGGACCTGGGTCATCCGGTCCACCACCGAGGGCAGGAAGGACGCCTCGACGGTCGGGCGGCCGATCCCCTCGATTCGGGAGCCGCGCCCGGTGCGCACCGACCAGTCGGCGGCCTGCCAGGCCGGGTAGAACGCCGAGTTCTCCGGATCGACCACGCAGAGCTTGGTGGGCAGCCGCCGGTAGCGGGCGTACCGGCCGATGGTGGCGCTGGTGCCGCCGGTGCCGGCGCCCACCACGACCCAGGCCGGGATCGGGTGCCGCTCCAGCGAGAGCTGCGCGTAGATCGACTCGGCGATGTTGTTGTTGCCCCGCCAGTCGGTGGCCCGCTCGGCGTAGGTGAACTGGTCCATGAAGTGCCCGCCGCTGTCCTCGGCCAGCCAGCGCGCCTCGATCACCACCTTGGCCGGGTCCTCGACCAGGTGGCAGCGCCCGCCGTGGAACTCGATCTGGGCGATCTTCTCGGGTGAGGTGGAGGCGGGCATCACCGCCACGAACGGCAGTTCCAGCATCCGCGCGAAGTACGCCTCGGAGACCGCCGTGGAGCCGGAGGACGCCTCGATGATGGTGGTATCCGGGCCGATCCAGCCGTTGCAGAGCCCGTAGAGGAAGAGCGAGCGGGCCAGCCGGTGCTTGAGCGAGCCGGTGGGGTGGACCGACTCGTCCTTGAGGTAGAGGTCGATTCCCCAGGCCCGAGGCAGCGGGAAGGGCAGCAGGTGGGTGTCGGCGGAGCGGTTGGCGTCCGCCTCGACCGTGGCGATCGCCTCGGTCACCCAGATCCGGCTGGCCTCGTCGCACCGGTCGAGATGAGTCACGCCGGCAACGTTACAAGTGAGCTCAGCTTCCGTCCGGCCCGACCCGGTGCCGCTGCCGGCGCTGCCCGGCCCGCCCGGCGGCCCGGATCACCGGGGTCAGCGCGAGCGCCAGCCGCGGCAGCGCGTCCAGCAGCCGTACCTGCGCGCCGCGCCAGCGCGGCAGGCTGACCACCGGGCGGGGGTGGCGGGCCAGCCGGGCGGCCCGCGCCGCGACCCGCTGCGGGGTCAGCATCGTCCCGGTGAAGGAGGCCAGCGCCCCCGGGTCGTCGAGCCGGTCGTGCAGCATCGGCGTCCAGATCCCGTCCGGGCACAGGCACGACACGTGTACGTCGGTCAGGCCGGCCATCCGCAGGTCGGCCAGCGTGCCGAGGCTGAACGCCAGCAGCGCGTGCTTGCTGGCCGCGTAGACGGTCTCGCCGGGCGCGGCGATCAGCCCGGCGAGGGAGACGACGTTGAGCACGTGCCCGTGCCCCTGCGCGCGCATCACGGCCAGCGCGGCCAGGGTGCCGGTCATCGCGCCGAGCGCGTTCACCTCGACCACCCGTCGCCGGGTCGCCGCCTCGTGCTCCCAGGACGGCCCGGTGACCAGGATGCCGGCGTTGTTGACCCAGAGCCCGAGCCCGCCGGCCGTCCCGCCGGCCGCCTCGGCGGCGACCTCGGCGCAGGCCGCCTCGTCGCGCACGTCCAGCGCCCGGGACCAGCCACCGAGCGGCGCGGCGGCGGTGGCGGCCGCGCCGGCGTCCAGGTCGGTCAGGAGTACCGCCCAGCCGTCGGCGTGCAGCGCGGCGGCGATGGCCCGGCCCAGCCCGCCGGCCGCACCGGTGACCACGGCGGCGCCGCGTACGGGGGTCGTCATCGGCGCAAGGTATCGCCGCAGGGCGCGCGACGCCAGAGCCGGACGGTCAGCTCCCGGGCGACCCGAGCGGCTGCGGGCGGTTCTCCCACTTGGTCGACAGGGCGATGCCGGTGCGGGTGGACGCCACGCCCGGGGTGCGGTTGAGCCGCACGATCAGCGCCTCCAGCTCGGCGATCGTGCCGACCCGCGCCTTGAGCAGGAAGGACTCGACGCCGGCCATGAAGTAGCAGGACTCGATCTCGGGCATCTGGCGGAACGCCTCCAGCACGTCGTCGGTGTCCCCGCCGGAGTCCTCGACGATGCCGATCAGCGCGGTCACGCCGAGCCCGACCGCCTCCGGCTCCACCTCCGCCCGGTACGCCCGGATCACGCCGCCGGACTCCAGTTTGCCGACCCGCTCGTGCACGGCCGGGGCGGAGAGGCCGACCTGCCGGGCGAGTTCGGCGTACGACAGTCGGGCGTTGCCGCGCAGCAGGTCGACGAGGCTCAGGTCGATGGCGTCCACGGAAGGTGACCCTAGCCGTCCGGGCGTAACGTCGGGCGGCCGGCACCCGTTGAACATGACAACACGTAACTATTTGCAGACTCAGCGTGATGGAGGCCGGACCCGGGTAATATTTCCTAACTTCCCACTCAGTGCGTTTTTCGCGTTTGGCGGACAGGCCAGGTCGCTGGTGCTGTAATTGCCATACGTCCCTCATGACGGCTCTGGGCTCGCACCGGCCGGGGGCAGTGTGTTCAGCCGGGGGCTTCGTCGACGCGAGGAGGGGGCTGTGGACACTGGAGATCGCCTGCTGACACCGGGTGAGGTCGCCGCGTTGTTTCGGGTTGACCCGAAGACTGTGACGCGATGGGCGGCGGCCGGCCGGATCGGCAGCATCCGGACTCCAGGCGGGCATCGCCGGTTTCGGGAATCCGAGGTGCGGGCCCTGCTGGAAGGGGAGGGCATGCTGGACGAGGCGGAGGACATCGGCAAGCCGCGCAATGTCGGCCCCGCCGCCTCGACCGGACCGGGGCCGGCCAACGCCGGGATGTACTGAATGGTGCGAGACGGATCGCGGGCCGGCCGACAGGTCCGGTCCGCGCCCGTCTGAGGCGAGGTTCCGCTTCGCTACGACCGGTCGGCGGCCAACTGCCCCGACCACCGCCGGAACAACGTGTGCGGCACGCCGAGCGCGTCCAGCACCTTGCCGGCCACGAAGTCGACCAGCTGCTGTGCGGTGGCCGAGGCGCCGGAGCCGTAGAAGCCCGGACTGGCCGGCAGTACCACCGCCCCGGCGTCGTGCAACGCGATCAGGTGTTCCAGGTGGCTGCGGGTCACCGGCGTCTCCCGGGGCACCACCACCACCGGCCGGCGCTCCTTGAGGTTGACCTCGGCCGCGCGCTGCAACAGGTCCTTGGAGAGCCCGATGGCGATGCCGGCGCAGGCGGCCGTGCTCGCCGGCACCACCGCCATCCCGCGTACCCGGTAGGAGCCGCTGCTGGGGCCGGCGGCGATGTCACCGGCCGGCCAGTGCCGCACGTCGGCGTCGGCGAGGTCGCGACCCAGCCAGGCGGCCAGGTCCTCGGCCCAGTGGCCGTCCCGGAACGGGCGGCCGGTCTCGTCGAGCACGGTCAGCCGGGCGGCCCGGGAGACGATCAGGTCCACCGGCTCGCCGGCGTCGAGCAGCCCGTTGACGACCGCCGCCGCGTACGGGGTGCCGGACGCGCCGGAGACCCCGACCACCCATGGTTCGCGCATGTCGTCCAGCCTGCCTGGTCGCCGCCACGCCCCGCCCGGCGACCCCCCGACCGCTGCGCTACGTGTCGCCGGGGCACCCCGCTGTGCGCCGGGACGGCGGGAGCGCGGCGGACCTGCCATGCTGCCGTCGGCGGCCCACGCCGCACGGGAAGGGATCGAGCCATGGTCGAGGAGGTGCTCCGGTCGCTGCGGGCCGGGTGCCCGATCCCGCCCCGGCTCTCGCCGTACGCGGACCCGGTGCAGGAGTGGCTGCTGGACCGGCTGCCCCGGCTGGGCGTACCGCTGGACTCCAGCGCCCGGGAGCGGCTGGACCGGGCCGGCTTCGCCCGGTACGCGGGCCGGCTCTACCCGGACGCCACCGAGCCGGACCTGCGTACCCTGGCCGCCCTGTTCACCTGGTTCTTCCTGGTCGACGACGCCTGCGACGGGCCGGACCGGCTCGCACCGGAGCAGATCAGGGCGCTGCGGGCCGGGGCGTTGAGCCTGCTGCGGGACGGCCCACGCCGACGGCATCCCGGGTTCGGCGGGCCGCTGCGCCGGCTGCTGGTCGACGCCTGGCGGGTGCCCCGGCGCCGAATGCCGGCCCGCTGGCGGCTGCGCTTCGCCGACGCGGTCGCCGACCACCTGGACGGCACGTGGCGGGAGTCGGTCGCCAAGGACCTCGGCCGGCGCCCCTCGGTGGCCGAGTACGTCCAGCTGCGCCGGGCGACGTCGGCGGCGTACGTCTCGTACCCGCTGATCGAGTTCGCCACCGGGCGGCCGTTGCCGGACCCGGTCTACCACCACCCGGCGCTGCGCCGGATCGGCGAGCTCGGCAACGACCTGCTCTCCTGGTACAACGACCTCGCCTCGCTGGAGCGGGACCGGGCCACCTCGGGCGGGCACAACCTGGTGCTGGCGGTGGCCGGCGAGCGGCGGGTGCCGCTGGACACCGCCGTGGACCTGATCGCCGAGCGCTGGCGGGCGGCGATGGACCGCTTCGTCGCGCTCCGCGCCGACGTGCCGTCGTTCGGCCCCGCCCTGGACCCGGCCGTCACCACCCACCTCGACGGCGTCGCCAACGCCGTCCGCGGCACCCTCGACTGGACCCTGGAGAGCGCCCGCTACCCCACCCCCTGACCCCGCCTTCTCTGCCGCACTTACATGGAAGGAGTGGCCTCGGCGCGTGGAACGGCACTCTTCCCGTGAAGGTGCGCGGATCTTCGGCGGGGTGGGGTCGGTCAGGGGTGGAGGTGGAGACGGATGGTGAGGTCGAGCAGGGCGAAGAGGAAGAGGGCGATGCCGACGAAGCCGTTCGCGGTGAAGAACGCCCGGTTGACCTTGCTCAGGTCGGTGGGACTGACCACCACGTGCTGGTAGCCGAAGGCGAGGGCGGTGAACGCCAGGCCGATCCACCACAGCCAGCCGAAGCCGACCAGCGCGCCGAACCAGATGAACAGCGCGAAGGTGACCACGTGCGCGACGGTGGAGGCGTGCAGCGCGAAGCGCAGCCCGTACCGGGCCGGGACGCTGTGCACGCCGATCTCCCGGTCGACGTCGGCGTCCTGGCAGGCGTAGATCAGGTCGAAGCCGCCGATCCAGAGTCCCACCGCCGTGCCGAGCAGCCAGGCCGGCCAGGAGCCGTCCAGGGTGCCGGTGACCGCGAGCCAGGCGCCGACCGGGCCGACCGCCTGGGCGATCGCCAGGATGGCGTGCGGCCAGTTGGTGAACCGCTTGCCGTACGGGTAGACGACCAGCGGGATCACCGCGAGCGGCGCGAGCACCAGGCAGAGCGGGTTGAGCAGCGCCGCGGCGGCCAGGAACACCACCAGCGCGACGGCCGCGCCGGTCCAGGCCGTGCGCACGCTCACCGCCCCGGTGACCAGCTCCCGGTTCGCGGTACGCGGGTTCCGGGCGTCGATCCGCCGGTCGAGGATGCGGTTGGCGGCCATCGCGAACGTCCGCGCCCCGACCATCGCCACGGTGATCAGCAGCAGGTCGAGCCAGCGTACCCGCCCGCCGTCGACCCGCATCGCGGTCAGCGCCGACAGGTACGCGAAGGGCAGCGCGAAGACGGAGTGCTCGATCGCGACCAGCTTGAGGAAGGACTTCACCCGGCCCGGGCGTTCGACGGGCTCCAGCACGGCCGTCATCAGATCCCGTACTCCTTCCAGCGCTTGTCGACCAGGGAGGCGACCTCCGGCGACATGGTCATCTCCTCCGGCCAGCCCCGGGTGTAGCCCTCGGCGGGCAGCTTGCGGGTCGCGTCGACGCCTGCCTTGCCACCCCAGAACTGCTGGTACGACGAGTGGTCGAGGTGGTCCACCGGGCCCTCGGTGAGCAGCAGGTCGCGGGCGTAGTCGACGTTGCCGAAGGCGCGGAAGGCGACCTCGTTGTAGTCGTGCACGTCGCAGTCCTCGTCGACGATCACGATCAGCTTGGTCAGCGACATCAGGTGCGCGCCCCAGATCGCGTTCATCACCTTCTGCGCGTGCTTCGGGTAGCGCTTACGGATCGACACGATCGCGCAGTTGTGGAACACCCCGGCGGCCGGCAGGTCGTAGTCGACGATGTCCGGGATCAGCAGCTTGAGCAGCGGCTGGAAGATCCGCTCGGTGGCCTTGCCCAGGCCGTGGTCCTCCTGCGGCGGCTTGGAGGTGACGATCGAGTGGTAGACCGGGTCGCGCTGCATTGTCATCGCCTCGATGTGCAGCACCGGGAACGGCTCGACCGGGGTGTAGAAGCCGGTGTGGTCGCCGAACGGCCCCTCGGGCAGCCGCTCGCCGGGCTCCAGGTAGCCCTCGAGCACGATCTGGGCGTGCGCGGGCACCTGCAACGGCACGGTCAGGCAGTCGACCATCTCGACCCGCTCGCCGCGCAGGAAACCGGCGAACAGGTACTCGTCGATGTCGCCGGGGAGCGGGGCGCTCGCCGCGTAGCTGACCACCGGGTCGCAGCCGATGGCGACGGCCACCGGCAGCCGCTGCCCGAGCCGCTCGGCGACGGCGTGGTGCGCGGTGGAGTCCTTGTGGATCTGCCAGTGCATGCCCAGCATGTTGCGGCTGTGCTGCTGGAGGCGGTACAGACCGAGGTTGCGCTTGCCGGTCTCCGGGTGCTTGGTGTGGGTCAGCCCGTAGTTGTGGAAGATCCCGCCGTCGCCGGGCCAGACCTGCAGGCCGGGCAGCCGGTTCAGGTCGACGTCGTCGCCGCGGTAGACCACCTGCTGGCAGGGCGCGGTCTTCACCTTGCGCGGCGGCACCGACTTGAGCTGCATGACCTTGCCCAGGCCCTCGCGGATGCCGGACCAGCCGACCGGCAGCTCCGGCTTGACCAGCGCGCCGATCCGGTCGCCGATCTCGTCCAGCGACTCGACGCCGAGCGCCATCGCCATCCGCTTCTCGGTGCCGAAGAGGTTGATCGCCACCGGCATCTCGCCCCGGGTGGGCCGCTCGAAGAGCAGCGCCGGGCCGCCCGCGCGGACGGTCCGGGTGACCACCTCGCTGATCTCCAGCGTCGGGTCGACCGGGACGCTCACCCGCCGCAGTTCGCCCGCGCGCTCCAGCGCCGCGAGGAAGTCCTTGAGATCGGTGTACGGGAAGCCACGAGCCGCCATGCCGCCAGTCTCCCGCACCCCGGGACGCGCCGCCCACGCCGGGTCGGCGCGGGCGGTGTGCGTCTCCCCACGCCTCCGGCGCACCGCGCGGCGGCGAAGTCCCGGCCGGGCCGGGCCCCAGGGCGGCCAGCCATCCGGCAGGCGACGCCACCCGCAGGTCCCACGGACCGCCCGGCCGGCCGGCGGGTGCCGGCATGGGCGGTGGCATGGGCGGTGGCCGGCCGGGTAGTCGAGGCGCCGGTCGAGACGGGGAGCGGCGATGGGCGACGGACGGGTACCGGTGGGGTTCACTGAGCAGCGGGCACAGGTCGGCGACGTGACGATGAACTACGTCCGCGGCGGCAGCGGACCCACCCTGGTGCTGTTGCACGGCTATCCGCAGTGCTGGCGCATGTGGCGTCACCTGCTGCCCGAGCTGGGGCGGTCGTACGAGGTGGTGGCGCCCGACCTGCGCGGCTTCGGCGACAGCGACGCCCCGCCCGGCGGGTACGACAAGAAGACCCTCGCGGCCGACCTGCACGGGCTGCTGACCGGGCTCGGCCTGGCCGGCGACATCCGGCTGGTCGGCCACGATCTGGGCACCATGGTCGCCTACTCGTACGCCGCCGCCCATCCCGACGAGGTGTCCCGGCTGGTGCTGACCGAGGCGCCCATCCCGGACGAGAGCGTCTACGCCTTCCCCGCGCTGAGCAGCGCCGGGCCGGCGGTCTGGAACTTCGGCTTCTTCAACGTGACGAACGGTCTGCCCGAGGAGCTGATCGTCGGCCGGGAGACGCTCTGGGTGGAGCGCTTCACCGACTCGATCATGGTGAACAAGGGCAGCCTCGGGCGGGAGGACGTCGAGGAGTACGCCGGACACCTGCGCGACCCGGCCCACCTGCGTGCCAGCTTCGCGTACTTCCGGGCGTTCGGGCAGGACGTCGCGGACAACGCGGCGTACCGGGCGACGAAGCTGCCCATGCCGGTGCTCGCCGTCGGCGCCCGGGCCAGCCTCGGCGAGCAGGTGGCCGACCAGGTCCGCCGGTACGCCGGCACGGTCACCGGCGAGGTGGTCGAGGACTGCGGCCACTGGCTCTTCGAGGAGCGGCCGGCAGAGCTGGCTGCCATGGTGCTGCCGTTCCTGCGCGACTGAGCCCGCCGGTCAGGCGGCCGGCTCCCAGGCGTATCCGGCCAGGGCGTGGTCGAGCGGGGCGTCGGTGAGCCGGTTGGCGAAGGTGGAGATCGTGTACGTGCCGACGCCGAGCACCACGTCCAGGGCGTGCCGTGGGCGCCAGCCGGCGTCCAGGAACGCGTGCAGCTCCCCGTCCGGCACCGCGCCCCGGTGGTCCAGCACGGCGAGGGTGAACCGGCGCAGCGCCTCCAGCCTCGGGTCGGCCAGCGCCGTGCCGTCCCGCAGCGCGGCGACCAGCTCGGGGTCGGCGTCCTGCCGGGTGAGCGTGGCGGTGTGCATCGCCACGCAGACGTGGCACTCGTTGCGGGTGGCGACGGTCAGCACGACCACCTCCCGCTCGACCGGGTCGAGGTCGGTGGCCTCAAAGGTGGCGTTGGCGGCGAGGAAGCCCTTGAGCAGCTCGGGTGACTCGGCCATCCGGGCGACGGCCTCGGGGAGGTGACCGAGCCTGCGCTGCACGCCGGCCATGGTGGGGCGGGCGGCGGCGGGCGCGGTCTCGGCAGTGTGGGCGGTGAAGACGGACATGGCGAAACCCCTCGGGTATGATCGTCAACGTGGTTGACCAAATAGTAAACGGGGTTGTCGAACATGACAACGCCTGAGTCCGACCGTCCCGGCTTCGTGCTGCCCCTGCTGCTGCTCGCCGGCTTCCGTACCCTGATCGACGACCTGCACGCCGAGCTGGCCCGGCAGGGGCACCCCGACCTGCGGCCGCTGCACGGCTTCGTCCTCCAAGCCGTCGGCGTCGACGGCACCACCGCCGGCGAGCTGGGCCAGCGCCTCGGCGTCTCGAAGCAGGCGGCCGGCAAGACCGTCGACCGGCTGGTCGCCCTCGGCTACCTGGAACGCGCCGACGACCCCGCCGACGCCCGGCGCAAGCTGGTCCGGATGACCGAGCGGGGGGTCGACGGGCTGCGCCGCTCGGCGGTCGTCTTCGACGCGCTGCGCGAACGCTGGGCGGCCACCCTCGGCGCGGAGCGGGTCAGCGCGATGGAGGACGACCTGCGCGCGATCGCCCAGCCCAACTTCTTCCGCCTCGACGTCCCCGGCTGGTTCGGCGGCTGACCGCCGCGCACATGATCGTCTACGCCTTGCCGACTCGACACGCCGGACAGACCGCCGGAGAACCGCAGACGATCACTGAGGGCCACTTCGCGTAGGGGCGACGGGGCCAACTGGCGGGGGCGGGAGGCCAGTCGCGCGCACATTTCGTAGAACCACAGTTCTTAGAAGTGTGGTTCTACATTCTGCGGAGCGGTGGTGTGCGCGCCGCACTCCGTGGGTCGGCATGGCGGAGTGGACGACGCGTACGTGGTGGGTGACCGGGACGGCCTCTCGCCCCTGCTGGCCGAGATCCGGGACGCGGTGGCCCGCGAGCTGCGGATCGAGCTGGCCGACGTGCCGGAGATCGCCCACCAGGTCACGCTCGGCGTGGACCGGGTGCTGACCGGCCGGCTCACTCCACCCCGGCGTAGGAGTGCAGGCCGGTGAAGAAGAAGTTGACCCCGAACAGGTTCATCAGCATGGTCAGGAAGCCGAGCACCGCGATCCAGGTGGCCACGTTGCGCTTCACGCTCGGGGTCGCCCGGGCGTGCAGGTAGCCGGCGTAGACCACCCAGGAGATGAACGCCCAGGTCTCCTTCGGGTCCCAGCCCCAGGCCCGACCCCAGGCCGCCTCGGCCCAGATCGCGCCGGCGATCACCGCGAAGGTGAAGACCGGGAACGCGAAGGCGTGCAGCGCGAAGGTCAGCCGCTCCAGGCCGGCCGCCGCGGGCAGCCGCCGGGCCAGCGTGTACGGGAAGCTCCGCTTGCCCTGCTCGTACCCGTTGCGGATCAGGAACGCCACCGCCGGCACCACGCCCAGCAGGAAGATGCCCGAGCTGAACACGATCGTCGACACGTGGACGATGAACCAGTAGGACTGCAGCGCCGGCATCAACGGCACCACCTGGACGTAGAGCTTCAGCTCGGCGAAGGCGAGCAGCAGCACCATCACCAGCGTGAGGAAGAGCCCCAGCCGGCGCAGCGCGGGGCGCTTGACGAGCACCGCCAGCCAGGCCGCCGTGCCGATCCAGGTGACCGTCAGCACGAACTCGTACATGTTGCCCCAGGGCATCCGCTCGGCGGCGATGCCCCGGGTGACCAGCGCCCCGAGGTGCAGCGCGGCGGCCAGCACGGTGACACCGGCGGCGATCCGCCCGGCCAGCCGGGCCCGCTGCGCCGACCGGCTGCGCCGGGTCTCGGCAACCACCGGCGCGGCGGGGGCGTCGACCGGGCCGCCGGTGGCGCCCACTCCGGCGCCGACCAGCTCACGAGCGGGGGCGGTCGACACCGCGCGGACGTTGCCCAGCGCGTACTCGACGGCGTGGCTGATCATCGCGATCAGGTACGCCAGGATCGCGAACGTCACCAGCTGGTCGGAGACTGCGGACATCACTCGACTCCCTCTCGCGCCCGCCCGTCGGGCCGCTCGTCGCCGCTGACCGCGGCCACGAGCTGCGCGAACTCGTCGGCGAACCCCGGATGCTCGGTGCGCGGCAGCCCACCGGCCTCCACCAAACTACTACCGTGCGTCGGAGATCCACCGTCGGGGTCGACGGGGGTCACCCGGAACCAGACCCGCCGGCGCCGGGCGAAGAGCGAACCCATCAGGCCGCCCAGCAGTACCACGCAGGCGCCGAGCATCAGCGTCTGGCCGGGGGCGTGCCGCACCGAGAGCGTGATGTACGGCCTGGTGCCCAGGAACTCCAGGCTGCTGCCGTCGTCCAGGGTCCACTTCTGTCCGACGCCCAGCTTCTTCTGGCCGATCTCCTTGAGCTTGCCGCTGGTCACCTGGCGCTGGTCGAGCTGGTAGACCGAGCCGGGGATGCCGGCGTCCAGCCCCAGGTTGCCCCGGTAGGCGGTCAGCACCACCGCCGGGTTCCGCTCGGTCGGGTACTTCGACTCGACGAAGGGCGCGGTGTCCGGAGCGGTCGGCAGGTAGAGCCCGTCGAAGGCGACCTGCTGGTCGGCGGCGCGCTTGCCGGTCTTCGGGTCGACGTTGGCGTCCGGGAAGGCCGCCACACCCTCACTCGTGAGGTTGGCGTCCCCGGAGGTCAGGAACGGCACGGTGCTGGTCTGGCTGCGCCCGTACCGGTCGGTGTACTTGAGCACCGGGGCGTACCCGTGGCCGAGCAGGTAGACGTTGGCGGAGTCGAGCCGCAGCGGCGAGTTGACCGAGAAGGCGGCCGCCCGCGTCGTGCCGTCCGGCTCGTCCACGGTCACCGAGGCCCGGTAGCTCTCCGGCTGGCCCGAGGAAAGGAACCGGGCGTCGAAGTTGTCCAGGGTCAGGCAGAACCCGGGCAGGTCGGCGCTGTCCACCCGCGGGCCGAGGGAGGCCTCGCTGTACTGCTGACGGGTGTTGCAGAAGGCGTTCTCCTCGCCGGCGACCAGCAGCCGGTTGCCGTGCCAGCCGTACCAGGAGCCGAGCGCCACCCCGATCAGCACGGCGACCAGCGAGGTGTGGAAGAGCAGGTTGCCGGTCTCCTTGAGGTAGCCCTTCTCGGCGGAGACCTCGTTGCCGCGTACCTCGACCCGCCAGCGGCGCCGGCGCAGCACGGCGGCGATCGCCGCCGGCTCGGTGGGCGCGTGCGCCGGCAGCACCGCGTGCTGCGGCAGCCGCTCCAGCCGCTTCGGCGCGGCCGGCGGCCGGGACCGCAGCGCGCGCAGGTGGTCGCGCATCCGGGGCAGGATGCAGCCAACCAGCGAGGTGAACAGCAGCAGGTAGATCGCGGAGAACCAGACCGAGCCGAAGACCTCGAAGGCGCCGATCCGGTCGAGTTGCGGGGCGAGCTCCGGGTGTGCCCGGAAGTACTCGTTCACCTTCTCCGGGTTGACGCCGCGCTGCGGCAGCACCGAGCCGGGGATGGCGGCGACCGCGAGCAGGAACAACAGCACCAGGGCGGTACGCATGCTGGTGAGCTGCCGCCACGAGTTGCGCAGCAGGGCCAGCGCCGGGTTGGGCCGCCGCCGGGGCGCCTCGGCCGGCGGGGTGGCCGGCCGGTCGTCCACGGTCGTCATCAGATGCTCACCTCGCCCACGCCCACGGTCGTCTGCAACCAGATCACGAAGTTCTGCCACCCGCCGGTGACCAACGCCAGGCCGATCAGGATCAGCAGGACCCCACCGATGCGGGTGACCCAGCGGCTGTTGCGCCGCACGGCGCGGAAGACCCCGAGCAGGCGGTGGAAGCCCAGCCCGAAGACGACGAACGGTATCCCCAGCCCGAGGCAGTAGGCCACGGCCAGCACCACGGCCCGGTCGGTCTTGCCGGCCGCCGTGGCCATGCCCAGCACCGCGCCCAGCGTCGGGCCGGTGCAGGGCAGCCAGCTCAGCGCGAAGACCGCGCCGAGGACCGGCGCCCCGAGCAGCCCGGCGGCGGGCAGCCGCTGGATGCGGAACTCGCGCTGCATGCCGGGGACCACGCCCAGGTAGCTCAGCCCGAGCAGCACGACCAGCGTGCCGATGACGATCTCCAGCGTCCGCTCGTGGTCGAAGAAGACCCGGCCGAAGCTGGCGAAGAGGATCGCGGTGGCGGTGAAGACGACGGTGAAACCGGCGATGAAGAGCAGCGTCCCGGCGAGCACCCGCCCCTTGACCGCCGCCGCCGGCCGGGCGGCCACGGGCGTCGCGACGGCCACTCCGCCGCCGGCCGCGCCCGCGGCACCGGGCGGGGCCGCGTCGCCGGCCGGGGGCTCCTCGGCGCGCGCCCGCCCCTCCAGGTCCGCGCCGGCGAGCCCGGTCACGTACGACAGGTAGCCGGGCATCAGCGGCAGCACGCACGGGGAGAGGAAGCTGACCAGCCCGGCGAGCGCCGCCGCCCCGATCGCCAGCAGCAGCGGACCCGACTCGGCGACCTGGCGGAACGTCTCGCCCATCAGCGGGAACCGGCGGCCGGCTGCTCGGCCGCGATCCGCTCGACGATCGGTTGCAGGCCGTCCTGCTTGACGGCCGCCCGGATCACGGTGGCGACCCGGCCGTCGCGGTCGAGCACGACGGTGGCCGGGACGGTGTTCGGCGGGATCTCCAGGGCGAGCGCGAGCCGGCTCGCCGGGTCGAACAGGCTCCGGTAGGTGACCCGGCCCTCCTCGAAGGCGATCGCCTTGTCCCTGCTGTCCTGCACGTTGATGCCGAGGAAGGTCACCCCGGCGGCCTTGGTGGCCTGATAGGTGGCCTCCAGGTCGTCGGCCTCGGCCCGGCAGGGCGCGCACCACGAGCCCCAGAAGTTGAGCACGACCACCTGGCCACGGGCCTCGGAGACGTCGTACCGGCCGCCGGTGAGCAGCTCACCGGCGATCTTCGGGGCGGCCGAGCGCTGGTCCGGCGCGCACGCGACGATGCCGCCGTCGTTGGCGCAGCGGCTCTCCCCGTTCTCGGCGGAGCAGCCGACCAGCGCCGTCCCGGCGGTGACGGCGGCGAGCAGGACGGCGATCGACCTCCGGGAACGCATCAGGCCCCCTTGGCCGTCCGGGCTGTCGTCGACATCGCGATCAGGTGCGCGGCGGGCTCGCTGTAGCCGATCCCGGTGACCTTCGCGCCGTCGAAGTGGAACGAGGTAAGGCTGGCCAGGCCGCACTGCCGGCGGCGCGGGTCGTGCCAGAGCCGCTTGCGCTCGACGTGGCGGCGCAGCGTCCAGATCGGCAGCTGGTGGGAGACCAGGACGGCCTCGCGCCCCTCGGCGGCGACCCGGGCGGCGTGCAGCGCGGCGAACATCCGCTCGGCGATGGCCTGGTAGGCCTCGCCCCACGAGGGGGTGACCGGGTCGCGCAGCACCCACCAGTTGCGCGGGTCGCGGAACGAGCCGTCGCCCGGCGAGACCTTCTTGCCCTCGAACCAGTTGGCGCTCTCGATCAGCCGCTCGTCCACCCCGACGGGGAGCCCGAACTGGGCGGCGATCGGCTCGGCGGTCTGCTGGGCGCGCTCCAGCGGGCTCGCCACCACGTGCACGATCTCCCGCTCGGCGAGCGCCTGCGCCGCCGCCTTCGCCATCTGGATGCCCAGCTCCGACAGGCGGAAGCCGGGCAGCCGCCCGTACAGGATCTGGTCCGGGTTGTGCACCTCGCCGTGCCGCAGCACGTGGACAACCGTTGCGCTCACGTTCCCTACCCCCCGTGCCCCGCCGCTGCCGCCGCGTTCGCCGCCGTCGGCAGCGCGGCCGCGATCTGCTCCAGTGCGGCGTCGTCGATCGCCGCCGAGACGAACCACGACTCGAACGCGCTCGGCGGCAGGTACACGCCGGCGGCGAGCATCGCGTGGAAGAACGCCTTGAAGGCGGGCACCTGCTGGGTGCGGGCGCTGTCGTAGTCGCGCACCTCGGCGTCGGTGAAGAAGATCGAGAACATGTTGCCCGCGTACGACAGGCGGTGCGGGACCCCGGCGGCGGCCAGCGCGTCGGCGGCGAGCCGGCCCACGGTGGCGGCGGTCTGGTCGAGCCGGCGGTAGAGCGCGTCGTCGGCGAGCCGCAGGGTGGCCAGGCCGGCGGCGCAGGCCAGCGGGTTACCGGAGAGCGTGCCGGCTTGGTAGACCGGGCCGGCGGGGGCCAGTCGGTCCATGATCTCGGTGCGCCCACCGAACGCGGCGGCGGGCAGTCCGCCGCCCATGACCTTCCCGTACGTCCACAGGTCGGCGTCGGACGGGTCGAGCCCGTGCCAGCCGGCGCGGGAGACCCGGAAACCGGTCATCACCTCGTCGACGATGAGCAGCGCGCCCTCGGCGTGGGCGATCGCGGCGAGCCGCTGGTTGAAGCCGTCGCGCGGGGCGACCACGCCCATGTTGCCGGCGGCGGCCTCGGTGATCACCGCGGCGATGTGCCGGCCCTCGTCGGCGAAGACCTTCTCCACCGCCGTGATGTCGTTGTACGGCAGCACGATGGTGTCACCCGCCGCCGCGCCGGTGACACCGGGCGAGTCGGGCAGGCCGAGGGTGGCCACGCCGGAGCCGGCGGCGGCGAGCAGCCCGTCGGAGTGACCGTGGTAGCAGCCGGAGAACTTGATGATCTTGGAACGCCCGGTGAAGCCGCGGGCCAGCCGGATCGCCGACATGGTGGCCTCGGTGCCGGAGTTGACCAGGCGGACCTGCTCGACCGGGGTGCGGTCGACGATCTCCGCGGCCAGCTCGACCTCGCCGGGCGTCGGCGTACCGAAGCTGGTGCCCTTGCCGGCGGCCTCCCGGATGGCCTCGACCACCTCGGGGTGGGCGTGACCGAGGATCAGCGGGCCCCACGAGCAGACCAGGTCGACGTAGCGCCGGCCGTCGGCGTCGTAGAGCCAGGGGCCCTCTCCCCGGACCATGAAGCGCGGGGTGCCACCGACGGCCCGGAAGGCGCGCACGGGGGAGTTCACCCCGCCCGGCACGATGGCCTTGGCGCGGTCGAACAGGGCCTCGGAGGCCGGCGCGTCGGCCGGGTAGCGGCCGGATCCGGCGGAAAATATGTCGGTCACGATGTCGCCATTGTGTCAGCGCCGAACGGCCAATCGGCAGCCACCCCGGGGCGGGGTTACCAGACTCACCCCCGGTGCGCGCGCCCGGCGGCCGAAGAGGTCTCACCGGGCCAGGGCGTCGAGATCGCGATAGGCTGACCGGGTGGATCGTGCCGAACTGTCCATCACGGTACACCGGACGGGCGATGAAGTGGTGCTTCGCCTGGCCGGTGAGATCGACATGCTCACGGCCGGCCAACTGTCGGCCGTCGTCAACGAGGTGCTCGCCGACCCCCCGCCGCGGATCGTGCTCGACCTGGGCGGCGTCACGTTCTGCGACTCCCAGGGACTCGGCACCCTGGTCGTGCTCAGCCGCAAGGCCAGCCACGCGCGGACCCTGCTGGTGCTCAGCAACGTCGGTGACTTTCTGCTCCGCGTCCTGGACATCACCGGGCTGCGCTCCGCCCTGATGATCCGCAACGAGACCGCCCCCTGACCGTCGCCGGACCGTGCGGTGGACGGCTCAGCCGCCGCCCACCTCACGAACCGGTCAGCTGGTGGGGACGTCGCGGCGGCGGAAGCCGGTCAGGCCTGTCACGGCCAGCAGGACGGCCAGGGCGGTGAGGGCCAGCAGCGGGGTGGCGGTCCACGAGCCGCCGAGCACCTGCGGGGTGTGGGTGAACGGGGAGACGTCCAGCAGCCACTGGCTCAGCTCCAGCACCGCGCCGAGCTGACCGAGCAGCACGCAGACCACGAGCACCCCCCAGGCCACCGGCGCGAACCGGGGCAGCAGCCCGTAGAGCAGCACCGCCAGGCCGGCCAGCACCCAGGCCGCCGGCACCTGCGCCAGCCCCGCGCCGAGCATCCGGGGCAGCTGGCCCGGCACGTCACCCACGCTCAGCCCGTAGGTGAGCCCGGTGGCGAGCCCGGAGACGGCCAGCACCACCACCGGCCCGACCAGGGCGAAGAGCAGGTGCGAGGCGAGCCAGCGGGACCGGTGCACCCCGGTGGCCAGCAGCGGCTCCGCCCGACCGGCCGCCTCCTCGGTCCGCATCCGCAGCGCGGCCGCGATGCCGTAGCCGGCGGCGGCCAGGCCGACGAAGGCGAGCGTGCTGCCCAGGTACGCCTCGGCGAGCGCGGACGAACCACCCAAGCGGGCCATGATCTCCTCGAGCTGGACGTTGCCCTCGACCGACCGACCGGCCGCCTCGGCCGCGCCGCCGAGGATCAGCCCGAGCAGCCCGAAGCCGACCGACCAGCCGAGCAGCGCGCCCCGGTGCAGTCGCCAGGCCAGCCCGAACGGCCCGGACAACCCACCTCCGGCGTGCGCCGGCCCGAGCCGGGGCGGCAGCAGCCCGGCGCCCAGGTCGCGGCGCACCGACAGCGGGTACGCGAGCGCGCCGAGCAGCGCGGTCAGCGCGACGGGCAGCGCCAGCACCCACCAGCGCTCGCCCTCGTACGCCCGGATGCGCGGGGCCCAGCCCAGCGGCGAGAGCCAGCTCGGCCAGTCCCGCTCCGCGGTGTCCCCGGCGAGCCGGAGCGCGAAGGCCAGGCCGAGCACCCCGACGGCGATCCCCCGCGCGCCGCCGGCCGTCTCGGTGAGCTGGGCGGCGAGCCCACCCACGGTGGCGAAGACGACCCCGACCAGCGCGGTCGACAGCCCGTAGGAGAGCGAGCCGGCCGCCGGCAGGCCGGTGGCGGCCAGGCCGGCCGCGGTGAGCAGGCCGAGCAGCAGGTTCGCCGCGTAGGTGACGGCCAGCGCGGCGGTCAGGCCGGCGTACCGGCCGAGCACGGTGGCGCCGAGCAGCTCGCGGCGGCCGGCCTCCTCCTCGGTGCGGGTGTGCCGGATGACGGTGAGCAGGCTGATCAGCCCGACGATCAGGGTGAGGAAGCCGCCCCGCTGGGCGGTGAGCGCGCCGACGCTGTCGCCGTACACCGGGCCGAGCAGAGCGACGATCGAGGGGTTCGTCGCGGTGCCGGTGGCGTACGCGGCCCGGTCGGCGGCGGTCGGGAAGAGCTCGAAGAAGCTTGTCGCGTACGTCATCGGCAGCACCGCCAGCACCAGCACCCAGAGCGGCAGCAGGACGCGGTCGCGGCGCAGGATCAGTCGGACGAGGTGCCGGGTGCCGGTGAGGGTGCTCATCGGTTCGCCCCGGCCGGCTCGTCGGCCGTCGTCCCGTAGTGCCGCAGGAACAGCTCCTCCAACGTCGGCGGCTGGCTGACCAGGCTCCGTACGCCCAGCTCGGCCAGCCGGCGCAGCGCGGCGTCCAGCGCCGGGTTGTCCACGTCGAAGCGCACCCGGCTGCCCTCCACCCGCAGGTCGTGCACGCCGGGGAGGTCCGCCAGGCCGTCCAGCGGGGCGGAGATCTCGGCGTCGATGGCGGTGCGGTGCAGGTGGCGCAGCTCGGTCAGCGTCCCGGTCTCCACGTTCCGCCCGTTGCGGATGATGGTGACCCGGTCGCAGAGCGCCTCCACCTCGGCGAGGATGTGGCTGGAGAGCAGCACCGTCCGGCCGTCCTGCTTGGCCCGGCGCACCCACTGCTGGAAGACCTCCTCCATCAGCGGGTCCAGTCCGGAGGTCGGCTCGTCGAGGATGAGCAGCTCGACGTGGGAGGCCAACGCGGCGACCAGGCCGACCTTCTGCCGGTTGCCCTTGGAGTAGGCCCGGCCCTTCTTGCGCGGGTCCAGCTCGAAGGATTCCAGCAGCTCGGCGCGGCGCTTCGGGTCGAGCCCGCCGCGCATCCGGCCGAGCAGGTCGATCACCTCGCCACCGGAGAGGTTGGGCCAGAGGGTCACGTCGCCGGGGACGTACGCCAGCCGGCGGTGCAGCGCGACCGCGTCGCGCCACGGGTCGCCGCCGAGGAGTCGGACGGCCCCCGCGTCCGCCCGCAGCAGGCCGAGCAGCATCCGGATGGTGGTGGACTTGCCGGAGCCGTTGGGCCCGAGGAAGCCATGCACCTCTCCGGCGCGGACGCTGAGGTCGAGGCCGTCGAGCGCCCGGATCCGGCCGAAGGTCTTGACCAGGCCGGACACCTCAATGGGAGTTTCCATGCTTCGGAAGCTACACTTGTTTCAGAAACTTGTGAAGACTGTGAGATCTGAGGCACGATCAGAATCCCGATGAGCACTGAGGAGCCGCGCCGATGTCTGCCGAGAGCCCGTCCAGCCGGAACGAGGAGGAGATCCACCTCTTCGTCGAGCGGATGGCAATGGCCTTCGCCGACGTGGGATTTCCCCGGATGGCCGCCCGGGTGCTCTTCACGGTGATGAGCGCGGACGAGCCGCTGACCGCCGCCGAGATCGGCGAGCGGCTCGGGGTCAGCGCCGCGGCCGTCTCCGGCGCTGTCCGCTATCTCACCCAGTTCGGCATGCTGGTCCGCGAGCCGGTCAAGGGCTCCCGTCGCGACCGCTACCGGATGCCGGACAACCCCTGGTACGAGGCGACCATCACCAAGACCGGGCTCTACAAGACCTTCATCGACATCGCCGGCGGAGGCGTGGACGCGCTGCGCGGGCGGGACACCCCGGCCGGCGAGCGGGTGGCCGAGATGCGGGACTTCTTCGTCTTCGTCCAGGAGGAAATCGACTCGCTCGGCGAGCGCTGGCGGGCCCGGCGGGCCGCCACCGGCCACCTGGGCCACCCGGCTAAGGGCGACCGTCAGTAGGTTCACTCGATGCGTCGGGTGGTGGGTCGGCCGGGCCAACCGTGGGCGTGCGGGCTTCCCATGACCGGAAACTGTTGCCGCGCCCACCCCGCCTAGGATCGAGGCCATGCCCTTGACCGCGAGCGACGTCGACCGGTTCGAGGCCGGCAGGCACCGCCTGGAGGCCATCGCCTACCGCCTCCTCGGCTCCGCCGGCGAGGCCGAGGACGCTGTGCAGGAGACGTTCCTGCGCTGGCAGGCCGCCGACGTCGACCGCATCGAGGTCCCCGAGGCCTGGCTTACGAAGGTGCTCACCAACCTGTGCCTCAACCAGCTCACCTCCGCGCGGGCACGGCGCGAGACCTACGTGGGCCAATGGCTTCCCGAGCCGCTGCTCGCCGGGGATCCGATGCTTGGCCCGGCCGACACCGCCGAGCAGCGCGAATCGGTCTCGTACGCGGTCCTCACCCTCATGGAGCGCCTTTCCCCCAGCGAGCGGGCGGTGTACGTGCTGCGGGAGGCCTTCGACTACCCGCACCGGGAGATCGCGGAGATCCTCGACATCACCGAGGCCGCCAGCCAGCAGATCTTCCACCGCGCCAAGAAGCATGTGGCGGACGGCAAGGCCCGCACTGAGGTCGACGAGGCCGCCGCCCGGCGGATAGTCGAGGAGTTCCTCGCGGCCGCCACCAGCGGCCGGACCGAGCCGCTCGTCCGGCTGCTCACCGAGGACGCGATCTCGATCGGCGACGGCGGTGGGAAGGTCCCGGCCCGCGCAAAGGCGTTCCAGGGCGCCCTCGCGGTCGCCAAGTTCCTGCGGGGCCTGTTCAAACCCGGCGAGGCCAAGCGCGCCATCGTCGGCGGCGCGCCGGAGGTCTACGCCTGGACCGCCAACGGCGACCCCGCCGTCGTGGCGGTCGTCGACGGCCGGGTCGTCGGCGTCGTGTGCCTGGAGGTCACCGGCGAGGGCATCGCCGCGTTCCGCAACCAGGCCAACCCCGACAAGCTGGAGCGCGCGACCGAGCGGTTCGCGGCCGCCGACCACGGGGAACCGCTGTTCAAGGCCTTCTGACCTTCGTGTGAGGTGCTTCACATCGCATTCCTGTCAGGAAACGGCGGGCCGCCCGGTTCAAGTGGCGAACCCGCATCAGACAGGAGCACCGAGATGCAGCACCGCGTCATCGTCCTCGGAGCCGGATACACCGGAGCCATCGCTGCCGGCCGCCTCGCCAAGCGGCTGCACCGCGAGGACGTCGCCATCACCCTCGTCAACGCCGAACCCGACTTCGTGGAGCGGGTCCGGATGCACCAACTGGCGGTCGGCCGGGACCTCAAGCCCCGGCCCTTCAGCGAGATGTTCGCGGGCACCGGCGTCGAACTGAAGCTCGCGAAGGTCACCGGCGTCGACGTCGACCGCAGGACCGTCGCCGTCATGGACGGCAACGGCGCCGAGGAGCTGGAGTACGACACCCTCGTGTACGCCCTCGGCAGCGGCTGGAACGCCCAGGGCGTCCCCGGCACCGCCGAGCACGCCCATGAGATCGCCAGCCGCCCGGGAGCGCTCCGGCTGCGCGAGCGCCTGGGCCGCCTGGAGGCCGGGCAGACCGTGACCGTCGTCGGCGGCGGCCTCACCGGTCTGGAGGCCGCAACCGAAATCGCTGAAGCCCGCCCGGACCTCGACGTCGCCCTCGCCGCCCGCGGCGACCTCGGCGACTGGCTCTCGCCCAAGGGCCGCGGGCACCTGCGGAAGGTCTTCGACAAGCTCGGCATCACCGTGCACGAGCACGCAGACATCACCGGCGTCGAAGCCGACCGCGTCACGACCGCCGACGGCAAGGCCATCCCGGCTGCGGTCACCGTGTGGACCACCGGCTTCGCGGTCCACCCGATCGCGAAGGCGACCGCCCTGGAGGTCACCGGAGCCGGTCAGATCGTGGTCGACGGGACCATGCGCTCGGTCTCGCACCCCGACGTGTACGCCGTCGGCGACGCGGCCTACGCGATGGGACCGGGCGACAAGCCGCTGCGGATGTCGTGCGCCTCGGGCACTCCGGCCGCGTGGCAGGCCGCCGACGCGATCGCCGCGCGCCTGACCGGCGGGAAGCTCCCGAACATGCCGATCCGCTACTTCCAACAGTGCATCTCCCTGGGCCGCAAGGAAGGCGTGATCCAGTACGTGACCGCCGACGACCGCGCCGTGCGGGCGGCACTGACCGGTCAGCTCGCCGCCGTCTACAAGGAACTGATCTGCAAAGGCGCCGCCTGGGGCGTCGCGAACCCGACGCTCGGGCTGCCAACCCGGCGCCGCCGCGTCGCGCGGGAGCGGGCCACGGCGGGCTCGGCCGTCAAGACACTGGCCTAGTGCACGCGGCGAAGCGGGCGCCCTCGATGCGAGGCCGTCCGCTTCGCTGTCGGTCCAAGCGGCGACGATCGCCGGGCGGAGGTCCTCGGCCGGGGGCTCCCAGGCGTCGACGTCGACGGTGACCTGGTCGCCCGATCGGAACCGATCGTGCCTTCCAAGCGCGCCGCGGCCACTCGTCCCGTGAATGTGTGCGGGTCTTGGGGCGGCGCGGGACGCTTACCCAGGATCAGGCGGTGTTGCCCCAGCGGGCCTGCTCCAGGATCTCCACCGCCCGGTCGCGGGTTTCCTGGTCGTCGTTGGCGCGCAGCAGCGAGGACGCCTCGTCCACCGCGTCGGTGAGCACCCGCCACTGGGCGTCCCGCTCCCGCACCAGGTCGGACTGCGCGGCGAGCTGCCGGGTCTTCACCCACAGCTCCACGAAGACCGACACCTTGGCCCGCAGCACCCAGGGGTCGAAGGGCTTGGTGAGGTAGTCGACCGCGCCCACCGCGTAGCCGCGCAGGGCGAGCTGCGCGTCCTTGTCGGCGGCGGTGAGGAAGATGATCGGCACGTGCCGGGTCCGCTCCCGCCGCTTGATGTGACTGGCGGTCTCGAACCCGTCCATGTCCGGCATCTGAGCGTCAAGCAGGATCACCGCGAAGTCGTCCACCAGCAACTGCTTCAGCGCCGCCTCACCGCTCTCCACGGCGACCGACTGCACCGGAAGGCCCTGGAGAATGGCCTCCAGCGCCATCAGGTTCTCCCGCCGGTCGTCCACCAGCAGCGCCTTGGCTGTCTGCGTCACGAACTCTCCTCGCCTCGGCTGCCGCTGATCCACGACGCCATCCGCTCGATCAACTCGTCCAGGTCGACCGGTTTGGTGATGTAGTCACTGCCCCCGGCCGCCAGGGCCGACTCCCGGTCACCCGGCATCGCCTTCGCCGTCAGGAAGACGATCGGCAGGTCCGCGAAGCGGTGGTTGCGGCGGATCTGCCTGGTGGTCTCGTATCCGTCCTGATCCGGCATCATCGCATCCATCAACACGATGTCCACCTCCGGATGCTCCGCCAGCAGACGGACACCGTCCGCCCCGTTGTCCGAGTACAACACGGCCATGCCGTGCAACTCCAACGCGGAGGTCAGCGCGAACACGTTCCGTACGTCGTCGTCGACGATCAGCACCGTGGCGCCGTCGAGCTGCCGGGTGGCCGGAGCCTCCGCCGGCTGGGGCAGCAGCTCCATCGGCGGCATCAGCAACGACGAGGGCAGGCCCGCGCGCTGCGGCGACGGGGCCTGCGGCGCCACCACCGCGTCCGGCGCCAGCACATCGGGTACGAAGAGGGTGAACGTCGAGCCCTGACCGGGCGCCGACGTGACGGTGATCGTGCCGCCCAGCAGGCGGGCCAGGTCCCGGCTGATCGACAGCCCCAGCCCCGTCCCGCCGTAGCGGCGGCTGGTGGTGCCGTCGGCCTGCTGGAACGCCTCGAAGATCAGCGACAGCTTGTCGTCGGAGACGCCGATGCCGGTGTCGATCACGGTGAACGCGATCACCTGCCGGGCGTTGGTCAGCGCCGGCACGTCGAAGACCGCGTTCTCCGGCGCCGGCGCGATCCGCAACGTCACCGCGCCGTTGTCGGTGAACTTGATCGCGTTGGAGAGCAGGTTGCGCAGGACCTGCTGCAACCGCTGGGCGTCGGTGACCAGCGCCGGCGGCAGCTCCTTGGCCACCCGTACCTGGAAGTCCAGGCCCTTCTCCTCGGCCTGCGGGGCGAACGCCTGCTCGACGTACCCGCGGATCTCGTCGAACCGGATCTCGGTCGGCTGGACGTCCATCCGGCCCGCCTCAATCTTGGACAGGTCCAGGATGTCGTCGATCAGGGAGAGCAGGTCCGAGCCGGCGCTGTGGATGGTGCGGGCGAACTCGATCTGCTTGCGGCTGAGGTTCTGCTCCGAGTTCTCGGCCAGCAGCCGGGCCAGCAGCAGCAGCGAGTTCAGCGGCGTCCGCAGCTCGTGGCTCATGTTGGCCAGGAACTCCGACTTGTACGCCGAAGCCCGGGTGAGCTGCTGCGCCTTCTCCTCCAGGCCGAGCCGGGCCAGCTCGATCTCGCGGTTCTTGGTCTCGATGTTGCCCTTCTGCTCGGAGAGCAGCTTGGCCTTGTCCTCCAGCTCGGCGTTGGTGCGCTGCAACTCCGCCGACTGGTCCTGCAACTCCAGGGCCAGCCGCTGCGACTGCGCCAGCAGCTCCTCGGTCCGCCGGTTGGCCTGGATCGTGTTGACCGCGATGCCGGTGGTCAGCACCAGCCGCTCCAGGAACGCCAGGTGCAGCTCGGAGAAGCGGGCCACGCTGGCGAACTCGATCACGCCGAGCAGCTCGCCCTCGAAGAGGACCGGGAGCACGACCAGGTCGGCCGGGGGCGTCTCGGCCAACCCGGAGCGCAGGGTGAGCCGCCCGTCGGGCAGCGCGTTGACCCGGATCGTGCGGCGCGACAGCGCCGCCTGACCGACCAGCCCCTCCCCGGGCCCGAAGGTCACGTCGTGGCCGCGCGCCACGTAGCCGTACGAGGCGGTCAGCCGCAGCCGCATGACGCCCTCGGAGGTGTCCGCCAGGAAGAACGCGCCGAGCTGCGCGTCGACCAGCGGGGTCACCTCCATCATGATCATGCGGCAGACCTCGCCGAGGTCCCGCTGGCCCTGGAGCAGGCCACCGATCCGGGCCAGGTTGGAGTCGAGCCAGCCCTGCTCGGCGTTCTTCTTGGTCGTCTCCCGGAGGGTGACGATCATCTGGTTGATGTTGTCCTTCAGCTCGGCGACCTCGCCCTGCGCCTTGACCGCGATCCGCTGGGTCAGGTCGCCCCGGGTCACCGAGGTGGACACCTGGGCGATCGCCCGCAGCTGGGTGGTGAGCGTCGAGGCGAGCTGGTTGACGTTCTCGGTCAGGTCGCGCCAGGTGCCGGAGACGCCCTTCACCTGGGCCTGACCGCCAAGCTTGCCCTCGATGCCGACCTCGCGGGCCACCCGGGTGACCTCGTCGGCGAACGAGGAGAGCTGGTCCACCATCGTGTTCACCGTGGATTTCAGCTCCAGGATCTCGCCCTGCGCGTCCACCGTGATCTTCTGCGACAGGTCTCCCTTCGCCACCGCCGTGGTGACCGAGGCGATGTTGCGCACCTGCGACGTCAGGTTCGACGCCATCGAGTTCACGTTGTCGGTCAGGTCCCGCCACGTACCCGAGACGCCCTTGACCTGCGCCTGACCACCCAGCTTGCCCTCGGTACCCACCTCTCGGGCCACCCGGGTCACCTCGTCGGCGAACGAGGAGAGCTGGTCCACCATCGTGTTCACCGTCGACTTCAGCTCCAGGATCTCGCCCTGCGCGTCCACCGTGATCTTCTGCGACAGGTCGCCCTTGGCGACCGCGGTGGAAACCTGGGCGATGTTGCGCACCTGGGCGGTCAGGTTCGACGCCATCGAGTTCACGTTGTCGGTCAGGTCCCGCCAGGTGCCGGCCACGCCGCGCACCTGGGCCTGGCCGCCCAGCTTGCCCTCGGTACCCACCTCTCGGGCCACCCGGGTCACCTCGTCGGCGAACGACGACAGCTGGTCCACCATCGTGTTCACCGTCGACTTCAGCTCCAGGATCTCACCCCGGGCATCAACCGTGATCTTCTGCGACAGGTCACCCTTCGCCACCGCCGTGGTGACCGAGGCGATGTTGCGCACCTGCGACGTCAGGTTCGACGCCATCGAGTTCACGTTGTCGGTCAGGTCCCGCCACGTACCCAGGACGCCCTTGACCTGCGCCTGACCACCCAGCTTGCCCTCGGTACCCACCTCGCGCGCCACCCGGGTCACCTCGTCGGCGAACGACGACAGCTGGTCCACCATCGTGTTGACGGTGTTCTTCAGCTCCAGGATCTCGCCCTGCGCGTCGACGGTGATCTTCTGGCTCAGGTCACCCTTCGCGACCGCCGTGGAGACCTGCGAGATGTTGCGGACCTGGCTGGTCAGGTTGCCGGCGAGCTGGTTGACGTTCTCGGTGAGGTCACGCCAGGTGCCGGAGACCCCACGCACCTGGGCCTGGCCACCCAGCTTGCCCTCGATGCCCACCTCGCGGGCCACCCGGGTCACCTCGCCGGCGAACGACGACAGCTGGTCCACCATCGTGTTGACGGTGTCCTTCAGCTCCAGGATCTCACCCTGCGCCGCAACGGTGATCTTCTGCGACAGGTCACCCCGGGCCACCGCGGTGGAGACCTGGGCGATGTTGCGCACCTGGGCGGTCAGGTTCGACGCCATCGAGTTGACGCTGTCGGTCAGGTCCTTCCAGGTGCCGGCGACGTTCGGCACCTCCGCCTGACCGCCGAGCTTGCCCTCGGTGCCCACCTCGCGGGCCACCCGGGTCACCTGCTCGGCGAAGAGCCGCAGGGTGTCGGTGAGGGAGTTCATCGTGTCGGCCAGCTCGGCCACCTCGCCGCGCGCCCCGACGGTGATCTTCTGCGACAGGTCGCCCTTGGCCACCGCCGTCGCCACCTGCGAGATCGACCGCACCTGGCCGGTCAGGTTCGACGCCATGGTGTTCACCGAGTCGGTGAGGTCCTTCCAGGTGCCGGCGACGCCCCGGACGTCGGCCTGGCCGCCGAGCTTGCCCTCGGTGCCCACCTCCCGGGCCACCCGGGTCACCTCGTTGGAGAAGGACGAGAGCTGGTCGACCATCGTGTTGACCGTGCGGCCGATGCGCAGGTACTCACCGCGCAGCGGGCGACCGTCGATCTCCAGCGCCATGTGCTGGGAGAGGTCGCCGTCGGCCACCGCCACGATCACCCGGGCGATCTCGGTGGTCGGCCGCCCCAGGTCGTCGATCAGCGAGTTGATCGCCCGCTGCCCCTCCGCCCAGGAACCGTCGAACCCCTCCTCGTCGAGGCGTTCGGTGAGCCGGCCGTCCCGGCCGACGATCCGGCTGATCCGGCGCAGGTCCAGGTGCTGCCGCTCCTGGATCGACACCACGTCGTTGAAGGCGTCCGCCACCTCACCGGCCGCACCCGCGCGCCGGGGCAGCCGGACCTTGAAGTCGCCGCCCCGCACCCGCCGCAGCGCCTCCGCCAGCTCGACGAGAAGCGCCGCGTGCTCGGAAGCGGACGGATCCGCGGTCACCGACTGTTTCGCGCTCATCATTCCTCGCTCAGCTCGGGGCCACCGGCGCTTGCCGACACGCCGCCATCCCATCATTGTGCCCGCGCGGGTGTCGATGCCACGGACGCGAAGTGCGCCGCGCGCCCGGTGTGGCGCCGTCCGTGTCGCGACGTCCGGCTTGGCACCCGGCCGGCAGCGATGGAGGATACGAGGGTGTCAGCGGAGACGGGGCCCGCGTCGGACGGGGGCCAGGACGAGCACGTCCGGCGCGTCCGGCTGCCCGCCGATCGGCGTACGCCCGCCGCCGCCCGGGCGCTGGTCCGCTCGGTGCTGGCCGAGGCCGACCTCGACGACCTGCTCAACGAGGCGCTGCTGCTGACCACCGAACTCTCCACCAACGCGGTGGAGCACGCCCGCACCGAACTGGACATCGAGGTCGTCGCCGACCCGGTCGGGCTCACCGTGACCGTCTCCGACTTCGCCACCGGCCCGGTGGACGAGCTGGTGGTCGGCATCCGCAGCGACACCGAGAACATCGACGAGGTCTCCGAGCGGGGCCGCGGGCTGCTGCTCGTCGACCACTTCGCCAGCCGCTGGGGGACGACGTACCTGCCCACCGGCAAGGGGGTCTGGTTCCGGCTGGACCGCCCCGGCGCCGCCCCCGCCGGCCCGGTGGCGCTGGAGCACGTCCCCGCGAACGGCGGGGAGGGCACCGTGGCGGCGAGTTCCGCGCCGAGCGCCGCCGCGATGAGCGAGCTGACCCAGACCAGCCCCGACCCGAACGCCGACGACCCGCTGCCCGACTTCGCCGCCGACCTGCTCACCCGGGTCGCCGAGATGGTGGGCGCGGCCGGCGGCGTGATCCGGCTGGACCGGGGCGACGGGCAGGGCACCCAGCCGCTGGCCCGGTACGGCCGCCAACCCCGCCCGGGCAACGAGCTGCTCCAGGTGCCGTTGGCGGTGCACCGCCCGTACGCCGGGGAGCTGGAGCTGGACGCGGCCCCCTCGGCGTACGCGCGACCGCTCGCCGTGCTCGCCGCCGAACGGCTGTCGCTGCACCTGGAGAACGACCGGCTGCGCCGGGCGGACGTCCGCCGGCAGGCGTGGCTGACCTTCCTCGCCGAGGCGAGCGAGCTGCTCGCCCAGTCGCTGGACGTCGAGCTGACCATGGCGCTGATCCCGCAGCTGGTGGTGCCCCGGCTCGGCCAGTGGTGCGCCGTGCACACCACCGACGAGTGGGGCCGGCTGCGGCTGGCCGCCTCCAGCCACGCCGACGAGGCGATGCTGCCGCAGCTGCACAAGGTGCTCCAGGAGGTCGGCCCGGACTCGGTCCAGGCCCGGCTGCGGGAGGCGTCCCGCAGCGCCGCGCAGGTGCCGCTCGGCCCCCCGCTGGAGGGCTTCGCCGTGCCGTTGATCGCCCGCGGCCAGCGGCTGGGCACCCTGGCCGTCGGCCGGCACCTGCGGCACCGGCACGACCCGGACGAGGTCGCCGTGCTGGAGGACGTGGCCCGCCGGGCCGCCCTCGCCATCGAGAACGCCCGGATCCACGCCGAACGGCGCCGGGTGGCCCAGACGCTTCAGCAGTCGCTGCTCCCGCCGGTGCTGCCGGTGGTCGAGGGAATCGGCTTCGCCGCCGAGTACGTCCCGACCGGCGACGACGCCGAGGTCGGCGGCGACTTCTACGACGTGCTGCCGCTGCCCGACGGGCGTTGGCTGGTGGTGATCGGCGACGTCTCCGGCAAGGGCGTGCAGGCGGCGGCGGTCACCGGGCTGGTGCGGGACGTGATCCGGGTGCTGGTCGGCGACGGCAAGCCGCTGCCCGAGGTGCTGGCCCGACTGAACGAGACCCTGGTGGAGCGCGGCGGCGGGCGCTACTGCACCCTCGCGCTCGCCGCCGTCGGGCCGGGCCGGTACGGGCAGCTCGACGTCTCGCTGCACCTGGCCGGCCACGACCGCCCGGTGCTGCTGCGCGGCACCGGGGGCGCCGCCTTCGTCGGCACCGGCGGCACCGCGCTGGGGCTGATCGACACGATCACCTCGCCGACGGCGGAGATCCCCCTCGCGGCCGGCGACTCGCTGGTCTTCTACACCGACGGGGTGACCGAGCGCCGGCGCGGCCGGGAGCTGTTCGGCGTCGACCGGCTCCGGGACGCGGCCGCCCCGCTGGCCGGGTACTCGGCCGACGTGGTCGCCGCCCGGCTGCGCGCCACCGCGATCAACTTCTCGGTGGAGACACCCCGGGACGACATCGCCATCCTGGTGCTCCGCAACGACGCCCTCTGAGCCCGTCGCCCGGGTGATCAACTCGGTTTGCGGCGGGTCGCGGTGTCCCGGCCGCCGGAAGGCGCGACATGCCGCAACCGGAGTCGATCACCGCCCCGCCGGGGACCCCGAACGCCAGGGACATCGCACACATGTCGATGCGAGTACCGTGACCGCATGTCGGATGTCGCGGGTGGCAGCGAGGAACGCCGCCCGCGGGTCGGCGTCATCCTCGCCGGGCACCTCGTGCTCGCCGGGGCGCTCGTCGTGCTGGCGGCGGCCTACCTGGGTCGGATGGCCAGTGCCGGGGTGGGCCCGGCGGAGATGGTCACCGGCCAGTACGACCCGAAGGACATGGTGCCGTTCGGCATCAGCGGGGCGAACCCGTTCGCCTGGCTCTACCTGGCGGTGTCCCTGCTGTATCTCGCGGGAGTCGTGCTCGGGCCGGCGTTGGCCCTCTACACCGCAGCGGTGCTGGCCCGGGAGCGGGACCGGCTGCCGCCTCGCGCCCGGACCCTGCTGCTCGCCGCCACGCTCACCACGCTCGCGCTGACGGTGCTGCGCTTCACCCCACCGCTGCACGACATGCAGCGGTGGTGGCTGGACTGACGCCGGCGCTCACAGCCCGCCGGGCAGGCGGCCCGGGGCGAGCCGCCGGTGCGGGTCGAGGTGGTCCTTCGCCGCCCGCAGCCGGGGAATCACCGCCGGCTCACCCCACACGTCGACGGCCTGCCGGACGGGCTCGGGCGCGTTGACCACCACGCACCGCCCCCGCCGGGCGAGCAGCACCCCGCGTACGGCGGCGAGGATCGAGGCGACCCGCTCGCCGGACAGCCCCCCGGGCAGGGCCGCGTGCACCACGCCCAGGCCGGCGGAGCCGCGCACCGGGACCGGAGCGCCGGCCGCGTCCCGCAGCGCGTAGACCGCGGCGTGCAGGTCGGTGATCGGCACCTCGATGCGCAACGCCGTGTCGCCCGGCCCGAACGGGTAGCGCCGCCACCACGACGGGGCCGCGTCGAGCACGCTCGCCTGGCCCTCGAAGAGCGCCACCAGCCGCTCGGCCCGCTCGGTGACGTCGGCCGGGCCCCCCTCCAGCAGCACCGCCAGGGTGCCGGCGCCACCGCGCGCCGCCGACTGCTCGCCGCGCCGCCCGGCCATCGAGGGGTGGTTGGCGCGGGCCGCCGCCAGCGACGGGTGCACCGGCCGGTGCGACCGGGACCCGGCGGCGGGCAGGTCGAGCTCGACGGCGGACGGGTCGAGGCGGGTGGCGAGCACCGCGCAGACCAGGTCGTGCACCTCCAGCGGCGTCCACACCGGCCGGGTCACCCAGACCCGGCTGGCCGGTACGGCCTGCACCCGCAGCGTGGCCGAGACCAGCACCCCGAGCCCGCCCTGCGAGCCGCAGAGCAGCCGGCCCACGTCGAGCCCGACCGGCGCCGGCCCGGCCGGCGGCTCGGCCGCGCCCGCGCTGACCGGCTCGCCGTCGGCGTCCAGCCAGCGCAGGCCGACCAGTTGCTCGCAGGCGGTGCCGTACCGGTGGCGCAGCGGGCCGGCCTCGTCGGCGGCGAGCACCCCGCCGAGGGTGGCGCCGGGCGAGGACGGATCCAGCGGCAGCCGCCGGCCGGTGCGCTCCAGGATGGACTGCACCGCGCGCAGCGGGGTGCCGGCGCCGATCTCGGCCACCGGCGAGCCGACCGGCTGGTGGCCGAGGCCGGCGAGCCGGCCGGTGTCGAGCATGACGTCGACCCGGGCCGGTGCCGCACCCCAGTCGATCTTCGTGCCGGCGCCCCGGGGCACCACGCTCAGGTCGTGCCGGGCGGCCAGCCGCAGCACCTCGGCGGCGGCCTCGGCACCGCCGGGCACCGCCACCCAGCGGGCGGCCCGCCCGGCGACCTCGTCGGCCGCCCCGGCGAAGCGGGCGAAGGAGGGACCGCAGATCGCGGTGAGCCGTCGGGTGATCTCCATTGCGCCGGTGGATCGTGCTGCTGCCGCCATGCCGGTCATCGTACACATGTTCGAAAGACCTGGCGGCGGGTCGGGCGAAGAGGCCGGGTCGCGGGCGTTGCCCGGCCGGTAACGTGACGCCCGTGACCAAGAAGACCTCCGCGCCCGTCGCGAACCGGGTGCCCGCCGAGCGCACCCACCACGGCGACACCGTCATCGACGAGTACGCCTGGCTCGCCGCCAAGGACGACCCGGCGACGATCGCCCACCTGACCGCCGAGAACGCGTACACCGAGGCCCGCACGGCGCACCTGGAAGGGCTGCGCGCGGAGCTGTTCGAGGAGACCCGCCGGCGCACCCAGGAGACCGACCTGTCGGTGCCCAGCCGCAAGGGCGGCTACTGGTACTACACCCGCACGGTCGAGGGCCAGCAGTACGGCGTGCACTGCCGTCGGGCGGTCCGCGACGGCGAGACCGTGCCCCCGGTCAGCGCGGACGGCGCCCCGCTCGACGGCGAGGAGGTGCTGCTCGACGGCAACCTGCTCGCCGAGGGGCACGACTTCTTCGCCCTCGGCGCGTTCGACGTCAGCCCGGACGGGCGCTGGCTGGCGTACTCGACGGACTTCGCCGGCGACGAGCGGTTCACCCTGCGGATCAAGGACCTGAGCACCGGCGAGCTGCTCCCCGACGAGGTGCCCGGCACCTTCTACGGCACCGCCTGGTCGGCGGACGCCGCGGTGCTCTTCTACGTCACCGTGGACGAGGCGTGGCGGCCCAACCGGGTGTGGCGGCACGCCGTCGGCACCCCGTCGACCGAGGACGTGGTGGTCCACCAGGAGGACGACGAGCGATTCTGGGTCGGCGTCGACCTGACCCGCTCCGAGCGCTTCGTGCTCATCGACATCCACAGCAAGGTGACCAGCGAGGTCCGGGTCATCCCGGCCGGCAACCCCACCGGCGAGCCGGCGGTGATCGCCCCGCGCCGGCAGGGGATCGAGTACACGGTCGAGCACCACGGCCACCGTTTCCTGATCCTGCACAACGACGGCGCGGAGGACTTCGCGCTGGCGTACACCTCGGCGGACGCGCCGGGCGACTGGGTGCCGCTGATCGAGCACTCCCCCGGCACCCGGCTGGAGTCGGTCGACGCGTTCTCCGACCACCTCGTCGTCTCGCTGCGCAGCAACGGCCTCACCGGCCTGCGGGTCATCCCGGTCGGCGACGGCGACGCCCACGACATCGACTTCCCGGAGCCGATCTACAGCGTCGGCCTGGACGCCAACCCGGAGTACCGCACCCGGGAGATCCGGCTGCGCTACACCTCCCTGGTCACCCCGGACTCGGTGTACGACTACGACCTGGTCACCCGGCAGATGGTGCTGCGCCGCCGCAAGCCGGTCCGGCCGGGGCCGGACGGGCGGGCGTACGACCCGGCCGACTACGAGCAGCACCGCGACTGGGCGCTCGCCGACGACGGCACCCGGGTGCCGATCTCGCTGGTCTGCCGCGCGGGCACCCCCAAGGACGGCTCGGCCCCCTGCGTGATCTACGGGTACGGCTCGTACGAGGCCAGCATGGACCCGTGGTTCTCCATCGCTCGGCTCTCCCTGCTCGACCGGGGCGTCGTCTTCGCCGTGGCGCACATCCGCGGCGGCGGTGAACTGGGCCGGCGCTGGTACGACGAGGGCAAGCTGCTGGCCAAGAAGAACACCTTCACCGACTTCGTGGCCTGCGCCCGCCACCTGGTCAAGGCCGGCTGGACGGCCGGTGACCGGCTGGTCGCCCGGGGCGCCTCGGCCGGCGGGCTGCTGATGGGCGCGGTCGCCAACCTGGCCCCGGACGCGTTCGCCGGGATCGTCGCGCAGGTGCCCTTCGTGGACGCGCTCACCTCGATCCTCGACCCGTCGCTGCCGCTGACCGTCACCGAGTGGGAGGAGTGGGGCAACCCGCTCGCCGACCCGGAGGTGTACGCGTACATGAAGTCGTACACCCCGTACGAGAACGTGGCGGCGGTCGACTATCCGGCCATCCTCGCGGTGACCAGCCTCAACGACACCCGGGTGCTCTACCACGAGCCGGCGAAGTGGATCGCCCGGCTGCGGGCGATCGTCCCGCAGGGCGACTACCTGCTCAAGACCGAGATGGGCGCCGGGCACGGCGGCCCGAGCGGCCGGTACGACTCCTGGCGCGAGGAGGCGTTCATCAACGCCTGGATCCTCGACAAGCTCGGCCAAGCCTGAGGCCGCCGGCTTGACCAGTCACGACGAGGGCCGGGCGGACGAGGAGCCGCCCGGCCCGGACGTACCGGCGCCGGAACCGGAACCGGGCGCGGAAGCGGAAGCACAGGCGGGAGCGGAACCGGGCGCGGCCCGGCGCGGGCCGGCCTGGCTGATCGTCGGCGTGGTCGCCGCCACCCTGCTGATCTGCTGCTGCTCGGCGGTGGTCGGCCTGGCCCTCTCCTGGTCCGCCGGCCTCCTCGACTCCCGCTGACCCCACCGCCCCCGAGCGGTCAGCGGGAGCGGCCGGGCGGGGCCGCGCCGGCCAGCGCCGCCGCCTCGCCGGTGCGGATCATCCGCTGCCAGCGCAGCCGGTTGCCGATCACCGCGGTGACCGCCGACTGCACCACCACCAGGTACATCACCTGCCGGTAGACCAGCTGCTGCAACGGCAGCGTCCACAGTGGGCCGTAGCGCTCCCGGTCCAGTCGCAGCGCGTACGCGGCGGTCAGCCCCTGGAGCAGGAGCAGCCCCACCCAGGCCAGCACGAGCGTCGACCAGGGCAGGAAGAGCAGGCCGTAGACGGCGTACACGTCGACCGCCGGGGCGGCCAGCGGCAGCACGATCTGGAACACCGTCAGGTACGGCAGGCCCCGCCGACCCAGCTTGCCCCCGGCCCCCGGCTCGCGCAGGGCGTGCCGGTGCTTCCACATCGCCTGCATGGTGCCGTAGCACCAGCGGTAGCGCTGCCGCCAGAGCTGACGCAGCGAGGAGGGCGCCTCGGTCCAGGCGATCGCCGCCTCCTCGTACACCACCCGCCAGCCGGCCCGGAGCACCTGCATGGTCAGGTCGGTGTCCTCGGCGAGCGTGTCCGAGGGGACACCGCCGACGGCGAGCAGCACCTCGCGGCGGAACGCGCCGATCGCGCCGGGGATGGTCGGCATGCACTCCAGCACGTCGTACATCCGGCGGTCGAGGTTGAAGCCGATCACGTACTCCAGGTGCTGCCAGCGACCCAGCAGCCGACGCCGGTTGGCGACCTTGGTGTTGCCGGAGATCGCCCCGACGGTGCGGTCGGCGAAGCCCTGCACCAGCCGGTGCACGGTGTCCGGCTGGAAGACGGTGTCCCCGTCGACCAGCACCAGCAGGTCGGCCCGGGCGGCCCGGATGCCGGTGTTCAGCGCGGCCGGCTTGCCGGCGTTGGCCTGCCGGATCACCCGTACCCCGCGCAGGCCCATCCGCTCCACGATGTCGGCGGTGCCGTCGCTGGAGCCGTCGTCCACCACGATCACCTCCAGCGCCGGGTACGCGCTGGCCACCAGCGACCGCACCGTCGCCGCGATGTTCGCCGCCTCGTTGTACGCGGGCACGATCACCGAGACCGGCGCGGTGACCGGCGGCCGGGGGTGCCGGGGCCGGCGTACCCGGCGGACGTGCAGCTGCGCGCAGGTCACCTGCACGGCGAGCCGGGCGACGCCGAGCACCAGCGCGACGGCGAGCAGGACGTTCATCGCGGTGGCCGCCCACTCGGCCCCGGTCTGGGTCCAGCGCAGCGCGTGGCCGCTCAACCGGGTGCCGACGCCGGCCGGGACGGTCGACGGCGGCGCGTCGACGCCCTCGGAGACGGTGGTGAACCGGTAGCCCTGCTTCGACAGTCGGGTGAGCAGCTGGTCCACGGCTGCCACGGTCTGGCCGCGGTCACCGCCGCCGTCGTGCATGAGCACCACCGCCCCCCGCCCCGGCTGCGGGGTCGCCGCCCGGACGATCGCCGGTACGCCGGGGCGCTGCCAGTCCTTGGGGTCCAGGTCGGCGAGCACGGCCACGTGCCCGCTGCCGGCGGCGGCCCGCAGCGCGTCGTACCCGGCGGCGGTCAGCGACGGGGTGGTGGACGAGAAGGGGGGCCGGAGCAGGGTGACCTCCCGGCCGGTGGCCGCGGCGATCGCCTTGCGGGTCAGCGACAGCTCCAGGTCGGCCCGCCAGCCGGAGACCGTGGCGAGGTCGGCGTGGGTGTAGGTGTGCGAGCCGAGCTCGTGCCCCTCGTCGAGGATCCGCCGGACCAGCTCGGGGTGCGCGTTGACCCGGGAGCCGACCACGAAGAAGGTGGCGTGCGCCCCGTGCCGGCGCAGCACGTCGAGCAGCTCGGGCGTCCACCGCGGGTCCGGCCCGTCGTCGAAGGTGAGCGCGATGGTGCGGTCCGGCATCCGCCGGCTGACCGGTTCGGGCTGGTCCAGCCGCAGCACCGGCCCGCCGCCGGTGACTGTCCTCGGCCCGGGCACGTCCGGGGCGGCGGACGGCCCGGAGCCGCCGGTGAGCCCGGTGACCAGCCCGTTGACGGTCAGCGCGGCGAGCAGCAGGAACAGGCCGAGCAGGAGCAGCACCCAGTGGGCCCGCGGGTCGCGGCGGGCTACGTGACGCGCCACGGTCAGTGCGGCTTGCCGGGCGAGCGGCTGGGCTTGGCGGTACGCCGCACATCGCCCTGGCCGGGCACGCTGGCGGACGGCTGGGGCCCCGGGCGTGCGGTCGTGGCGGGCGGGCCGGCCGTCCGGGTGGGCGTGGGCGCGGCGGTGCTGGCCACCGGCGACGGTCGCGACGAGGCCGGGCTGCCCGGCTGACCCAGTTCCTCCGGGGTGTCCACGCCCGCTTCGATCGGCGGCCGCGCCCGGGGGTCGGTCCAGCCCGGCAGCGGGACGGTGCTGTCGCCGAAGAGCCCGGCCAGGATCAGCCCGATGCTGGTGAGCAGGCCGAGCCCCATCACGGTGCCGGCGATCGTCATGAGCCGGCGCCGCTTCCCGGTCCGGTCGACGAACACCGGCGGCGCACCGCCCGGCTGGTTGTGCATCTGGTGATCTCCCTGCCCCGCCGCCCGCGGTTCCACCCCCGCTGGCGGGCTTCCGGAGTCACAAGCGCCGTGGCCGTACCCGGTGTTACACCCCTCAGGCCGTGCGCAACTCCTCGACCGCGGTGCTGGCCCGCAGGAAGAGCAGGCCGACCGCGACCGTCACCAGCACCGCGACCAGGGCGCCGCCGCCGACCAGGGCCAGGTGCCCCAGCGGTACGCCGGGCGTCACCGTCACCTCGGGCACCCACAGAGTCCGCAGGTACTGCGCCCGGGTGGCCGGGTCCGCGCAGAGCGACTCGGCGCCGTCGCAGAACTCGGTGGAGTAGCCGCCTCCGGTCACCGCGCGACCGGCGACGCCCCGGCTGAGCAGCAGGCCCACGGTGAGCGCGAGCCCCACCGCCGGCACCGCCGGCGCCAGCGCCTGCCAGGCGATCGACCGGGCGAGCGTCCCCCGGGGCACCCCGGTGGCGACCAGCGCCGCGTACGCCCGCCGTCGGGCGACGATCCCCTCGACCAGGGCGACGATCAGCCCGCCGGCGGCGATCGCCATGGCCACGCCGACCGCCAGGTCGACGAGGTCCACCGTGCGCAGGTAGAAGCCGTCGCTGCCGCCACGGTCCTGGCCGGTGAGCCGTTCGACCTCGGCGTGGGCCTGGAACGAGGCCCGCATCCCGGCCGCGCCGCCACCCACGATCACGGCGGCCAGCAGGGCGGCGAAGGTACGGCTGCCGGCCCACGGGTCGCTGGTCAACCGCCGGGACGCCAGCAGCGCGGCCGGCCGCCGGGCGTACCGGTGCAGCAGCCGACCCGAGGTGTAAGACAGCCAGCCGGTGCCGACCACCACCCCGGTCAGCGCGGCGAGCCCGCCCCCGAGCAGCAGCAGCGGCGGTAGCAGCACCGGGGGTTCCCGGTGGTGGTCCTGATACCAGTCGAGCACCGGGTCCAGGGCGGCGAAGGCGGCGAGGCCGACGACGATCAGCAGGCCGGCCCACGGCCCGGGCGCGCGTTCCCGGCGGACCTTGCGCACCACGCCGAACGGGGTGGCGGTGACCCGGCGCAGCAGCACCGCGCCGACCAGCGCCGCCGCCAGCGGCAGCCCGAGCACCACCGCCACGATCACTCCGGTGGCCGGGAGCACGTCGGTGGGAAGCGCGAGCCGCCCCCGCGCGTCCGGCGCGTCGAGCAGCCGCCGGCCGACGAGGAAGACGGCCAGCCCGAGGAGGGTCCCGAGGAGGCTGGCCAGGCCGGTCTCCAGCACCGCGAGCCGGGTCACCTGGCCGGGCGTGGCTCCGGCCAGGCGCAGGGCGGCGAGCCGCCGGTCCCGGGCGGGGGCGCCGAGCCGGGCGCACTGCCCGGCCAGCGCCAGCACCGGGACGGTGAGCAGGAGCAGCGCGATCGCGGTGCCGCCGCGCAGGCCGGGCTCGCGGAGCAGGGCGTTGCTGTACTGCTCGGAGATGTTGCGGCCGTCGCAGCAGCGCGGCGTGGGGATGGTCAGCACGGTGAGCGCGGCCAGGCCGGCGAGCGTGGCCAGGGCGGCGCTGAGCGCGGTCAGCACCACCCGGGCGGTGTCGGTGCGGTTGCCGGCCAGGGCGAGCCGGAGCAGGACGGCGGGCCTCACCGGGCGCCGCCGGCGAACGGCAGGTCGAGTCCGAGCCCGCTGGCGTCGACCGCCCCGTCGCGGAGCATCACCTCCCGGTCGGCGTACGCGGCGATCCGCGGCTCGTGGGTGACCAGCACGACGCTGGTGCGCTGCTGCCGGGCGAGCCGGACCAACTGGGTGAGCACCTGCTCGCCGCTGAGCGTGTCCAGCGCGCCGGTCGGCTCGTCGGCGAAGAGCACCCGGGGCTCGGTGACCAGGGCCCGGGCGGTGGCGCACCGCTGCTGCTGCCCGCCGGACATCTCGCCGGGCCGGACGTCGGCCACCTCGGCCACGCCGAGCCGGTCCAGCCAGCCGAGAGCCGCCACCCGCGCTTCTCGCCGCCCCGTGCCGGCGAGAAGCAGCGGGAGGGCGACGTTCTCCGCCGCGGTCAACTCGGCGACGAGCTGGCCGAACTGGAAGAGCACCCCGAACTCGGTGCGGCGCAGCCGGGACCGGTCCGCCTCCGACCAGGTGTCGATCCGCTCGCCGCGCCAGCTGACCTGGCCCGCGTCCGGGCGGAGGATCCCGGCCAGGCAGTGCAGCAGGGTGGACTTGCCGCAGCCGCTGGGGCCGGTGACGGCGACGATCTCGCCCTCGGCGACGTCGAGGTTGACGCCGCGCAGGGCGGGTGTCGGCCCGTACGCCTTCACCACGCCGCGAGCCTGGAGTTGTGTCACGAGTGCACCTCCCGGTGCCAGTCGGCGACCCGGTCCAGGGTGGTCCGCAGCCACCTCAGGTCGGCGTCGAGGTGGGCGATGGCGTAGTCGGCCGAGACCACGTCGTCGAGGGTGGCCGAGGGTGCCGTCTTGACGGCGGTGAGTTCGCGGAGCCGGTCGGTGTGCGCCCGCCCCTGCGCGACCAGGTACGAGCGGGCGGCGCTCACGTCGGCGACCAGCAGCGCCACCACCACCTTGGCGAAGAGCGTGCTGGTGACGTACGGCGCGGGTGGCTCGACGGCGCCGAGCCACCGGTCCAGCGCCTCGCGGCCCTGCCCGGTGAGCTGGTAGGACGTCCGGTCCGGGCCGGCCTCGCGCTCCTGCCCGGTGGCGATGACCAGACCGTCGCGCGCCAACCGGCCCAGGGTGGCGTACACCTGCCCGAACGCCAGCGGCTTGGCCCGGGGCAGCCGGGCGTCGTGGGCACGCTTCAGCTCGTACCCGTGCCGGTTGCCGGCGGCGAGCAGCCCCAGCAGGACGTGCGAAGTGGACACCGGGCCACTATTCACTCAGCGAATAGTCGGTGTCAAGCGTCGTCGATGCGGTTCAGCGGCTCCAGGCCGGGTCGCGGCCGGCGCGGCCGAGCAGGCGGTCCAGCTCGGTGCGGTCCGGGCCGGTCGCCACCTCCGGCCCGAAGGCGCCCATCTGGCGACTCATCGGGCCCATGTCGTCCAGGAACCGGTGACCGGCGGCGGTGACCTCGGGCGCCGGTTGGTACGGCTGACCGGTGGCCCGGGCCAGGTCCCAACCGTGCACGGCCAGGTCGATGACCCCCATCAGGCCGACCGTCTCCTGGGGCAGCCCCATGCCGGGCGAGGCGCCCTCCTCGGCGGCCGGGTCGGCCCACGCCTCGACCAGCCGGGCGGTCTCGTCGGCGAACCGGTCCCGCCACCCCTCGGTCAGGTGGTCCGTCTTCGCCGACCAGTCCACCTCGCGCCGCCGGGCGAGCGTCTGGAAGTTGACCACCACCTCGTACAGGTGGTTGGCCAGGTCCCGGACGGTGTAGTCCGGGCACGGCGTGGGCAGGTCCAGCTGATCGTCGGTGATCGCCCGGACCACCGCCACGGTTCGCGGTGCGGCGGCGGCCAGCAGATCGCTAGTCTTCGTTCCCATAGGGCCAGCGTACGAAGGCGGTCTTGAACGAATGCGACAGCCACGCGGGGACAACCGGGGCATCCTCGACCCGGAACGGCTGCGCCGGGAGGTACGGTTCCGCCGGCACCTGCCCGCCCCCGCGCTGCGCCCCTGGGTCGAGCACTACTGGCTGATCGACTGGGCGCTGAGCGCGCCGTTCGCGCAGCAACTGGTGCCGCATCCGGCGGTCAACGTCGTCTTCCAGCGCGCCGAGGGCGGCCTGGAGACCGCCGAGATCGCCGGCGTCGGGCAACGGCTCTTCTCGATCACCCTGACCGGCACCGGCCGGGCCAGCGGGATCCAGTTCCGCCCGGGCGGCTTCCGGCCGTTCTGGCGACGCCCGGTCGCCGAACTGACCGGCGAGCGCCGCCCGCTCGCCGAGGTCCCCGACGCCGCCCGGGCCGCCGCCGGCTCCGGGGCAGACAAGGGCCACTGCGCGGGTACGGACACCGAGCGCCGCCTCGCCCTGGACGCCTTCCTCACCGCCTGGGCCCCGGAGCCGGACCCGGCGGCGACCGAGGCGATGGCGCTGGCCGAGGCGATCCGCACCGACCGCAGCGTGCTGCGGGTGGACGACCTCGCGGGCCGACACGGCATCTCCACCCGACGGTTGCAGCGCCTCTTCCTGGATCACGTCGGGGTCGGTCCGAAGTGGGTGATCCGCCGCTACCGGCTCCAGGAGGCGATCGAGCGGGCCGCCGAGGGGCCGCCCGACTGGTCCGCGCTCGCCGCCGACCTCGGTTACAGCGACCAGGCCCATCTGGTCCGCGACTTCACCGCCGTCACCGGCGTCTCCCCCACGGCCTACGTCCGCTCCCTGCGCTGACCCGGCCGGCCCCGCCGTCTCACACACCGTTACTCCACTCCCTCCTCCGCCACCCCTCAATCGCCTCCTTTGCTCTGCTGCCGCCCAGGCGACAGGAGCGGAGAGTGACCGGGGCGCGGAGCCCACGCCTGCGACGATCTCCCGTATCGGCTGCTCACGGCGGTGTCGCCGATACGGCAGCAGAGCAAAGGGATCGGAGGGGTGGTGGGACGGATCCGACAACGTGACTCTGCGCAAGGAGGGCCGGAAGTGACTCTCCGTGCAGAGGGTGTGGTCGCAGGAGGGGCCCGTGACCCTGCCGCAGTCCGCGCCGGTGAAGTCCGTGCAGTGGTCGACACCAGCGGAACGAAGCGGCGGCGTGGCGCCGCGCCAGGAGGCCGCGCTGCCAGCGCGGTCAGCGGCGGTCAGCGGCGGTCAGCGGCGGCGGACGGCCACCACGGCGACATCGTCGTGGATCTCCGGCGGGGCCAGCTCGACCAGCAGGCGGTGACAGAACCGGTCGAGGTCGTCGTCCACCCGGGCGGCACACGCGGCCAGCGCGGCCAGGCCCTCGTCGATGGTGGCGTCCCGACGCTCGATCAGGCCGTCGGTGTAGAGCACCAGCGTCGCGCCGGCCGGCAGGACGAACTCCAGGTCGTCGGGGCGCTCGGCCCGTACCCCCAGCAGGGGCGCCGACTGCTGGACGAAGTCCACCCGGCCGTCGACGCTCACCAGTGCCGGCAGGTGCCCGGCGCTGGCCAGCCGGATCCGACCGCTGGGCGGGTGCAGCAGCAGGATGCAGAGGGTGGCCAGCTCGTTGCGGAGCAGCGTGCGCATCAGCTCGTTGAGCCGGTCCAGGATCACCCCCGGCTGGTGCCCCTCCACCGCGTACGCCCGCACGGCGTGCCGCAGCTCGGCCATCACCGTGGCGGCGTGCAGCGAGTGGCCGGCCACGTCACCGATCGCCACCAACAGGTGGCCGTCGAGCATCACCAGCTCGTAGAAGTCGCCACCCACCTCGGTCTGCGCACTGGCCGGCTCGTAGCGGACGGCCAGGTCCAGTCCGGCGACCTCGGGCAGCCGCCGGGGCAGCAGGCTCCGTTGCAGGGTGACGGCGATCCGGTGCTCCTCGTCGAACGACCGCTGCGCCTCCACCGCCGAGGCGACCGCCTGGGCGAGCTGCACCAGCACCGGCGTGCGCCTGGTCTGGGTCGCGGTCGGCACCACCACGTAGAGCGGGGCGCGGTCCTCACGCAGCCGGGCGGCGGCCACGGTCACCGTGTCTCCCGCCGGCCAGGGGACCAGGCCCCACTCGGCCGGGTCGTTCACCCGTACGGTGGCTCCGGTCGGTACGCCGGTGTCGTCCACCACCCAGGGCACGATCGTCGGCTTCGCGCCCGGTCCGGTGGCGATCCCGGCCAGGCAGTCGCCGTCGAAGGTCTCGGCGATCACTGCCGCCGGACTCTTGAAGATGTCGGCCGCGCCCGCCGCCGCCGATTCCAGCAGGCGGGCGAAGTTCGGGGCGGCGTGCACCGCGACGGTGGTGTCGGCCAGCCCGGTGAGTCGCTCGGCGAGCAGCTCCGCGCGCTGCCGCGCCTGGTAGTAGCGCAGCACCGCGTGGGCGGTGGCGACCAGTTCCTCCGGCTCGATCGGCTCGGCCAGGTAGGCGTCCGCGCCCCGGGTCAGCCCCTGCGCCCGGTCCACCACGTCGACCGCGTGCGCGGACACGTGGATCACCGGCATCGCCGGGTGGTCCGCCTTGATCCGCTCGCAGACGTCGAAGCCGCTCAGGTCGGGCAGCCGTACGTCGAGCACCACCAGGTCGATCGGGTCCGTCGCGACCCGTTCCAGCGCTTCGGTGCCGGTCTCCGCCTCACGGACCGCGAAGCCCGCCCGGGTCAGCCAGCTGACCAGCAGGTAACGCTTGGTGCGACTGTCGTCGACCACCAGCACCGTCGCCTGGTCGCCGACCATCGTCAGGCCCCGCTCGCCGGTAGGACGACGGTGAAGGTGCTACCCCGGCCGGGCTCGCTGGTCAGCTCCAGCGTCCCGCCGAGCAGGGTCACCAACCGCCGCGCGTACGGCAGGCCGAGGCCGGTGCCGCCGACCCGGCTGGCCCCCGGCACCTGGTAGAACTCCTCGAAGATCCGTTCGTGCAGCTCCGGGCGGATGCCGACGCCGGTGTCGGAGACCGACAGGCGCCACTGCTCGTCGTCCCGCTGCGCGGTCATCCGCACCTCGCCGCGCTCGGTGAACTTGAGCGCGTTGTGCAGCAGGTTGCGCAGCACCTGGGAGAGCAGCACCTCGTCCGAGCGGAGCACGGCCGGCGCCGGCGGCTCCTCCACCACCAGCTCGACGGCCGACCGGTTGGTCAGCGCCCGCAGGGTGCCGCGCAGCTGGCCGAAGACCGCTCGCAGGTCGACGTCGGCCCACTCCGGCTCGATCCGCCCGGACTCCGCCTTGGCCAGATCCAGCAGGGCGTTGACCAGGGAGAGCAGGTCGGCCGCCGAGGCCCGGATCAGCTCCACCTGCTCGGACTGCTCGGGGGTCAGCGGGTCGGAGGCGGAGTCGGTGAGCAGCCGCCCCAACCCGATGATCGCGGTCACCGGGGCGCGCAGCTCGTGGCTGACGTTGGCCAGGAAGCGGCTCTTCGACTCGCTCGCCGTCCGCAGCTGCGCCGACTTCTCGTCCAGCTCGGCGTAGAGCGCCACCACGCCGCGGTTGGTCTCCTCCAGCTCCTCGGAGAGCTGGGTGTAGAGCGCCATCACGCCCCGGTTGGTCTCCTCCAGCTCGGCGTTGAGCACCGCCAGCTCGTCGCGCTGGCTGCGGACCTCGTCCAGCGCGGCGATGAGCTGCTCGTTCTGGGTGGCGAGCTCGTCCAGGGCACTGCCGGGCGCGCTGTGCCCGAGCTCGGCGCGCAGCTCGGCCAGCCGCGCCTCGGTCAGCGCCTGGGCGGCGGCCGGGACACGTCGGGACATCCTCACGACCGTATCCCCCTCCTCGCTGGTCACACCCAGTGTGTCCACCAAACGCGCCACCGCGCCCGACTGGGGCTCGTACCGGCCGCCGGGCAGGGGGCTGGCCGGGGTGAGGTCGACGCGCAGCGCGCGGCGACCGTCCCGACCGTGCACCACGTGGAAGGCGACGTCCGCGCCGCCGACGGTACGCAGCAGGTCACGGGCGACCTCACTGAGCGCGGTGGCGAGCCGGACCTGGTCCTGGTGCTCCAGACCGACGGCGGCGGCGACCTCCCGGCCGCGTTGGCGGACGAGGAAGATGTCCTGCTCCACCCGCAGCGCCATCTGCAGCAGCGGCTCGCCGGCGCTCATGCCGGTGTCCTCGCCGCCAGGACGCAGGCGTCGTCGCGGCGGACGCCGGCGTCCCGCAGCAGGGTCGCGGCGAGCACCAGCGGAGATCGCCCGGTCAGCCCGGGGTAGTCGCCGATCCGCCACCGGTCGACCACGCCGTCGCTGTGCATGACCAGGGTCGCCTCGGGCGGGAAGGCGTAGTCGTACTCCCGGACGGACGGTCGCTGGTGCCCGGCGATGCCGGGCAGCGAGACCAGGCCCCGCCGCTCGTCGGCGGCCCCGAGGACGACGCCGGTGATGTTGCCGAGCCCGGCGTACCGGAGCACGCCGGCCGACGGGTCCAGCTCGGCCACGGCCAGGGCCGCGCCCCGGGTGTGTGTCATCGCGCGGTGCAGGTGCTGCACCACGGTGGCGGGCGGGGCGGCCGGCGCGGTACGGAAGGCGGCCAGTGCGGCGTCGGCGGCCGCGCCCGCCAGCGCCCCGTGCCCGAGGCCGTCGCAGACCAGCACCTGGTGGCGACCCTCGGCCACCCGTACGGCGTGCCCGTCGCCGCTGACCTGCTCGCCACTGATCGGCCGGGTCAGCCCGGCCGCCCAGGCGGGGCGCACCGGCGCGGCCTTCGGCCACACCTGCACGGCGAGGACGGTGCCCTTGCCCGGCCAGGACCAGGCGTCGTACCAGCTCGCCTGACGGCTGATCGCGCCCAGGCCGATGCCGAGCGTGCCGGTGGTGGAGTGGCCGTCCCGGGAGGAGACGGTCAGGTCCGTCATGCCGGGGCCGGAGTCGATCGCGACCAGCTCCACACCGGCGTGGTCGCCGTCGCGGACCGGCCGCAGCAGCAGCAGTCCTTCCTCGGCGTGCTTGACCAGATTGCTGGTCAGCTCGGCGGCGACGATGGCGAGTTCGGCGACCCGGTCGGGGTGCAGGCCGAGCTGCTCGCCGAGGCGTTCGGCGGCCCGCCGCACCGAGCTGGCGGCGCTGCTGTTCTCGACCCGGAACCAGCTGCCGGGGTCGGGAACAGCGTAGATGTTCACCGGGACCACTTGGTGACGGTGATCCGGGTCCCCTCGCCGACGACGGTCTGGATGTCGAAGTCGTCGACCAGGCGTCGGGCCCCGCTGAGGCCCAGCCCGAGGCCGCCCCCGGTGGTGTAGCCGTCGGTCAGCGCGAGGTCGAGGTCGGGGATGCCGGGGCCGGTGTCGGCGAAGACCACCCGTACGCCCCGGCGCCGGCCGTCCTCCACCACCGTCACCTCGGCACCGCCGCCCCCGCCGTAGATCAGCGTGTTGCGGGCCAGCTCGCTCGCCGCGGTGACGAGCTTCGTCTGGTCGACCAGGGAGAGCTTGGCGGCCACCGCGACGGTACGGACCATCTGCCGGACGCGGACGACGTCCTCGTCGCTGCCGATCGCCTGTGCCTTCGGGCCCAGGTCGACGCCCGCGGTCATGGTGATGTCGCCGCCGTTCCCGACTCCACGTCCTCCGGATCGTCGTCGAACCCGAGGTCGTCGTCCGCCCGGCTCGCCGCGATCAGCTCCATGCCGCGCTCGACGTTCAGCGCGGTCCGGATGCCGTGCAGCGACAGGCCCAGCTCGACCAGCGTGATGGCGACCGCGGGACGCATCCCGACGACCACCGTCTCGGCGTCGAGCACCTTGGAGATCGAGGCGATGGTGGAGAGCATCCGCCCGACGAAGGAGTCGACGATGTCCAGCGCCGTGATGTCGATGATCACGCCGTGCGAGCCGGTGGCCACGATCCGCTCGGCCAGGTCCTCCTGGAGGGCGACGGCCGTCTGATCGGACATGTCGATCTGGATGGAGACCAGCAGGATGTCGCCGATCTTGAGGATCGGCACCCGCTCCATCACGCCTCCCGGCGCGAGTGGCGGCGAGCCGTCTCGACGCCGGTGAGCCGCAGCACGTGCCGCAGCGCGTCGGCGAGGCTGGCCTTGGTGGCGATGTCCCCGAACTCGATGCCGAGGGCGACGATGGTCTGGGCGATCTGCGGCCGGATGCCGGAGATGATGCAGTCGGCGCCCATCAGCCGGGCGGCCACCACCGTCTTGAGGATGTGCTGGGCGACCTGCGTGTCGACGGCCGGCACACCGGTGATGTCGATGATCGCGTACGGCGAGCTGGTGTCGACCAGGGTCTGCAGCAGCCGCTCCATCACCACCTGGGCGCGGGCCGAGTCGAGCGTGCCCACCAGCGGCACGGCGACCACGCCGTCCCAGATCTTGACCACCGGGGTGGAGAGTTCGAGCAGCTGCTCGGCCTGGTCGGCGATCAGGCCCTCGCGGGCCTGCACGTACGTCTCGAAGGTGGACAGGCCCATCTGGTCGACCACGCCGTTGAAGGCGAGGACGTCACGTAGCGACAGCGCGCCGTCGCCGCCGTCGGCCAGCTCGACCAGCACCTCCTTGAGCGCGTAGATGCTGACCGCGGTCTCGGTGGCGGAGAAGCCCTGCCGGGCCCGGTTGCGCGACAGCTCACCGAGCACGGCCCGCAACTCGGCGGCCGACTCGGAGGAAATGTCCGCGAGCCCCCGGGCACCCGCATTGATCATGCTACGGTGCAACTCCTGCACCTGAAGGCGCAGTTCCGCCTGGCTGAGCCGGCCACGCAACGAGGTCGCGACCAGCTCCGTCCAGCGCTGGACGATCCGCTCGGCATGCTCAGTAAGCAGGCCGGCGAGCCGGTCACCCTCTTCCGTGGTCATCGCCATGGTTACCTCCTCTGAGCTGGGCCGGCCGGACTCTATCACCGGCGACTGGCGCGGTACTTGCCACGAGGCAAAGAAATGATCAGGCACACCGGATCGCACTCCCGTTCTGCGTGTTCGGGCGTTCGTGGGATACCGTTCCACCGATAACAGGAGGTCCGAATGTCCTTGACGGTGCACACGGAACAGCGCGGCGACGTGGTCGTCGTCTCGGTCGCGGGCGAGCTCGACATGGCGACCGCACCGCAGCTGCAGGACCAGATCACCGACCTGCTCGACAAGGGCCGCAGCCGTCTCGTGTTCGACCTGGCCGACGTGTCGTTCTGCGACTCGACCGGCCTGTCGGTCTTCGTGCGCGCGAAGAACAGCTGTGACGAGGCCGGCGGCGTGGTTCGGCTGGCCGCCCCGCAGCGCGGCGTGCTGCGCATCCTCGAGGTCAGCGGTCTGGTCGAGGTGCTGCACACCTACCCGACGGTCGAGCAGGCCGTGGCGGGCGACCCGACACCGGCCTCCTCCTGACCGGTTCTCCTCAGCGCTCGTCCTCGATGAAGCGGGGACGAGCGATCACCATGCCCGCGGTCGTCTGCACGGCCAGCGCGGCGACCAGGAACCCGAGCGGGGCCGTCCAACCTCCGGTCGCCTCGTAGAGGATGCCGACCAGCAGCGGCCCCAGGGCCGCGATCACGTACCCGGTGCTCTGCGCGAAGGCGGACAGCGCCACCGTGCCCTCGGCGGTCCGGGCGCGCAGGCCGATGGTGGTCAGGATCAGCGGGAACGCGCCCTGACCCAGGGCGAGCAGCAGGACCCAGAGCGGCGCGAGGCCGTGCGGCGCCAGGGCCAGACCGAGGTACGCGGCCGCGGAGAAGGCGGTCAGCGCCAGCACCAGCGGTCGTAGCGTCCGCAGCCGGCCGGCCAGGGTCGGCATTCCCAGCGCGACCGGCACGCCGAGCGCGGTCACCCCGGCCAGCAGCAGTCCGGCGGCCTCGGGGCGGTAGCCGGCGTCGCGGAAGAGCTGGGCCAGCCAGCCCATGATCGCGTACCCGCTGAGCGACTGCGCGCCGAAGTAGACAGCCATGGCCCAGCCGAGCCGGGTGCGTTCCGGCCGGATCCGCACCCGCGCGGCGGGGGCCGCCGTCGGGGCCGCGGCCCGCCGGGCGGCGCGGGCCCGCAGCGCCAGCGGCACCCACGGGAGTACGGCCACCGCGGCCAGCCCGGCCCAGACGCCGAGCCCGGCCCGCCAGGAACCGAAGGCGTGCGCGACGGGCACCGCGGAGGCGGCGGCCACCGTCGTGCCCACCGTCAGAGCCATCGTGTACGCCCCGGTGACCAGCCCGGTGCGGTGCGGGAAGTGCTGCTTGACCAGCATCGGCAGCAGGATGTTCGCCACCGCTATGCCGGCCAGCGCGAGCGCGCTGGTGAGCACGAAGACCAGCGCGGAGTCGGTGGCCACCCGGAGCAGCTGCCCCACGGTGAGGGCGAGCATCGCCACCACCAGCACCCGGGCCGGCGGGTAGCGGCGGACCAGCCACGGAGTGAGCGCGCCGAGACCGGCGAAGGCGATCGTCGGCAGGGTGGTGACGAAGCCGGCCATCGTGCCGGAGAGCGCCAGTCCGGTGCGTACCTCGTCGAGGAGGGCGCCCAGGCTGGTCACCGCGGCGCGGAGGTTCAGCGCGACCAGCAGCATCCCGACCAGCACCAGTGCACCGCCGCGGGCCGCCGAGGGCCGGCCGGCCGGGGGCGCGACGGCGGCCGGCGCGGGCCCGGTCGGCACGTCGGCGGTGGGCGCGCCCGGGTCGGCGACGGACCGGTCGGCGGCGGGGGCCTCGGCCTCGGTGCAGGTGGGTGGCGGGGTCATGACCTCGAACCTACAATCATGGGATGAATTCCGGCAGCAGGTGTAACCGGTGACACCCACCGTCGATTCTGTCGCCGTGCCCCCGCGCGGCCACCGGGTACGCCAGACGATCGAGCAGCTCAGGGAGCGGATCCTCGGCGGCGAGTGGCCGGTCGGCGGGCGGATCCCGACCGAACCGCAGCTGGTCGCCGCGCTCGGGGTAGGGCGGAACACCGTGCGCGAGGCGGTCCGCGCGCTGGTGCACGCCGGGGTGCTGGAGTGCCGACAGGGCTCCGGGACGTACGTGGTCTCCACCGACGAACTGGCCCCGGTGGTGGCCCGTCGGCTCACCGACGACCGGATGGCCGAGGTGATCGAGGTCCGGCGCGCCTTCGAGGTGGAGGCCGCCCGGCTGGCCGCGCTGCGCCGTACCCCGGAAGACCTGGCGGCGCTCGACGCGGCGCTCGCCACCCGCGAGGCCGCCTGGCGCTCGGGCCGGGTGGCTGAGTTCGTGGAGGCCGACGCGGCGCTGCACACCACGGTGGTGGCCGCCGCCCACAACGGCATGCTCGCCGAGCTCTACGCCTCGGTCGGTACGGCGCTGCGCAGCACCGTCGCGCACGCCATGGGGGACGCCCTGGAGCCCGAGCGGTACGTCGACCACGGTCGACTCGTCGCCGCGATCCGGGCCGGCGATCCGGCCCGCGCGGCGATCGAGGCCGGTGCTTTTCTGGAGCCGCCCTCCGGGGCATAGGTTGTCCCGGACGCAGAATCGGACAGCACGGGAGTACGGATGCTCAAGGGCTTCAAAGACTTCATCATGCGCGGCAACGTCGTCGACCTCGCGGTCGGTGTCGTCATCGGTGCCGCGTTCACGGGCGTGGTCACGCAACTGACCAAGTCGTTCCTCGAACCGTTGATCCGGGTGATCGTCCTGCTGCTCACCGGCAGCGACGAGGGCCTGGCGGGCACGGCGCCCACGTTCCGGGGGATCGCCTTCGACTGGATCGCCTTCGTCAACGCCGTGATCACCTTCCTGCTCACCGCGGCGGCGCTCTACTTCCTCGTCGTCTTCCCGATGAACCGGCTCGCGGAGCGCCGCAAGCGGGGCGAGGAGCCGCCGCCCTCGGCGCCGAGCGAGGAGGTCAAGCTGCTGACCGAGATCCGGGACGCCCTGGTCGCCGGCGGGCACACCACCCCGGCGCAGCAGCGGGGCGCGCTCGACGACGTGCTCGGTCGGCGTACGGAGCCGCCCGCGCCGCGCTGACGCGACCGCATGCACATCGGCCCCTGTGGGAATCCCACAGGGGCCGTCCCGTGTCGTACACATGTTCGATAGAGTCCCGCCATGGAACAGCGCAAGCACTGGTGGAACGGCAAATGGGGGCGGCTGGCCCGGCGGGACGTCTTCCTCCGGGTGGACGCCGACCGCTGGCACGTCGAGCAGCGGGCCGGCGGTGCGGAGGGCGTCTCCCAGTTCTACGAGTACGGCAGCGCGGAGGAGGCCGAGGAGACCGTCCGGGCCCTGCTGGAGGGGACCGACGGCTGGCGGGAGCTCTCCCCGCGCCCGCCGAGCGCCTGGGCCCCGCCGAGCGGCGGCGTTTAGCGGCGCGCCGGCCCGGGAACCGCCCGGGAATGAAGCAGCAGGGCACCGAGCAGCACGCGGCCATCTCCCGGGTCACCACCGGCATGCGGGTCATCGACACGGCCGGCGTCGAGGTCGGCACCGTCGACCTCGTGCAGCGGGGTGACCCGAACGCGGTGACCGTGCAGGCGCCGACCGCCGACCCGGGCGGCAGCCTCGACGAGCTGATCGAGGCGGCCGCGGTGGAGGAGCCCGACGTGCCCGCCGACCTCGCCGCCCGGCTGCTGCGTACCGGCTACCTCAAGGTCTCCACCGAGCTGGCCCGCACCGGCGCGGTCTACGTGCTGGCCGACCAGATCGCCGCCGTCACCGACGGCCAGGTACGCCTCGCCGTCGGCGTCGGCGACCTTCCCCCAGAGGAGTGACCGCCACTCGCGGTGATGTGCGGACGTGCCGACCGACCGGGCCTCGGGCTGACGCGACCACCACAGGTGTGGTCGACGCGCTATCGACCTGATGACGTGAACGACTCAAGGCCGGTCTCCGGCGTCCGCCCCCCGTGAGTCGTCTACGTCATCAGGTCGGTAGCCAATTCGGTAGGCACTCGGTCCCCGAGGCGGCCCCCGCCCCGACACGCCAGCAGACCCCGGGCGCCACGCTCCGGCGGCCGGAAATGCGCCGCCCCCGGCAGAGCCCTGCGGTCAGCGCCTCGTAGCCTCGGCCGGCGCGGCCGGATTAGACCCGGTCCCGTCCGAGCCGGTGTCGGCCGAGCCGGTCGGACCCGATCCGTTCTCCGCTGCGCGGGCGGGCGCCGACACCGTGGCCGGGGCGGCCGGCGGCGACGCGGCACGCCGGCGGAAGAGCAGCAGCATCAGCCAGCCGGCGAGCAGGCCCCAGAACGCGCCGGCCACCCCGAGCAGGCTCACCCCCGAAGCGGTGACCACGAAGGTCACCACGGCCGCCTCCCGGCTCTCCGGCTCGGCGACCGCCGCGCCGACCGCCGCGGCCAGCGCGCCGAGCAGCGCCAGCCCGGCCACCGCCTCGATCAGCACCGGCGGGGAGAGCAGCACCAGCGCGGTCGCCACCCCCGCTCCCAGCCCGAGCAGCGCCAGCCCCAGGCCGGCGGTGACCGAGGCGATCCAGCGCCGCTCCGGGTCCGGGTGGGCGTCCGGCCCGGCCGCCAGGGCGGCGCTGATCGCCGCGAGGTTCACCGCGTGCCCGCCGAGGGGCGCGCCGAGCGCGCTGGCCAGCCCGGTCACCCGCAGCGCCGCGTTCAGCGGGGGCTGGTAGCCGTAGCCGCGCAGCACCGCCGTACCGGGGACGTTCTGGGCGGCCATGGTGACCAGGAAGAGCGGCAGTGCCAGCCCGACCAGCGCCGGCACGGTGAACGCCGGCGCGGTCAGCTCGACCACCGGCCGGAACCCGCCGACGCCCCCGGCCGGCGAGGTGAGCGCGATCGTCACCGCGGCCACCACCAGCGCCGCCGGCACGGCCCAGCGCCGGGCGAACCGGTGCAGCACCAGCCAGGTGACGATCACCGGTACGGCCAGCCGGGGCACCTCGACCAGCGCCCGCACCGGGGCGGTGCAGAGTGGCAGCAGCACCCCGGCCAGCATCGCCGCCGCTACCGGGCCCGGGATCGCGGCGACCGCCCGACCGAGCACGGGAAAGAGACCCGCGGCGACGATGAGCACCCCGCAGAGCAGGAACGCGCCGACCGCCGCGGGCCAGCCGCCGGGGACCGGGCCGGTGGCGACCAGCAGCGCCGCGCCCGGGGTGGACCAGGCGATCGCGATCGGCATCCGGTGCCGCAGCCCCAGCCAGAGGGCGCAGAGCCCGGACGCCACGCTGACCGCGAGCAGCCCGGAGGCGGCCTGGGCCTCGTCGGCGCCGACCGCCCGCAGCCCCGCCAGCACCACCGTGAACGAACTGGCGAAGCCGACCAGGGCGGTCACCACGCCGGCCAGCACCGGTTGCAGCCGTCCCGCCATTCACCGCACCCCCCGTCGTCGCGGCCACCCTAGCGGCGGCCCACCAGCAGGCCACGCCCGTCCACCGGCCCGCCCACGAGCCGGGAGCCGGCCGCTCAGCCCAGCGGGCGGGACGGGACGCGGTGCCGCACCGCCCACAGCGCCGCCTCCGTGCGCGACGCGGAGCCCGTCTTGCGGAGCAGATTCGACACGTGCACGGTGACCGTGCGGACCGAGATGCCGAGCGCGCGGGCCGCCTGCTTGTTGGACATCCCGGCGACCAGGCAGCCGAGCACCTCCACCTCCCGGCCGGTCAGCTCGGCGTCGGGCGGGGCGGCCGGGCGGGGCGCCGGCGGCCGCAGGTGCTCCGGCAGCGGCCGCTCGGCCAACGCCTCCGGGCCCCGGCCGGCGTGCGCGGCGAGCAGCTCGGTGAGCGCGTACGGGTTGCCGCCGGTGCGTCGCCAGACGGCGGTGGCGATCCGGTCGGTGGGGCGGGTGCCCTCGTACACCTGGGTCAGCACCTCGGCCACCTCGGGCACCCCGAGCGGGCCGAGGTGCTGGCGCACGGCGCCGCGTACCCCGCAGAGCCGGGACAGGACGCGGACGGCGAGGTCCGGCGCGACCGCGTCGGCCGGCGGACGGCTCGCCACCACCAGCAGGGCCGGCAGGTCACCGGCGGTGGCCAGCTCGCCGACCAGGTTGAGGCTGGCCGGGTCGAGGGCGTGCAGGTCCTCCACCACCAGCACCGCCGGGCCGGCGCCGACCAGCCGCCGGACGGTCCGCACGGCCAACCGCAGCAGGGTGCCGGGGGCGTAGCGCTCGCGCGGCGCGGTGGGCTGCTGGGCGAGCCAGGCCAGCGCGTCCGGCGGCAGATCGAGACCGCTGGTGTCGCGGCCGCTGAGCACCGCCGCCAGCCAGTCGTACGGGGCCGGGTCGTGCAGCCGCGCGGCGCCGGACAGGACCACCGCCGGGCGGGGCGAGAAGCCCTCCACCGCCGCCGCGACCAGCAGACTCTTGCCCACCCCGGCCGCCCCGGTGATCACCGTGACGGCCGGCGAGGGACGGCCCGCGTCGACCACGGTGGACCACGCCCGGTCGAGCTCGGCACGCTCGCCGGCGCGTCCGACCATGGACACCGGCATCATTTCTGCCACCCTACGCACTAGTGCGTAGAGACGGATCAAGGGTGTTCTTGGCAAGCTGGTGGCATGACGCTGATCCTCCGCTCGGCCATCCTCAACGACGTCGGCCTGGTCCGCACCAACAACGAGGACTCCGCCCTCGCCGGTGACCGCCTGGTGGCGGTCGCGGACGGCATGGGTGGGCTCCCCGCCGGTGAGGTGGCGAGCGAGATCGTCATCCGCATCCTGGACGAGCTGGTCCCGCCGACCGTCGCCGACGAGGCCGCCGAGGCGCTGCGCGCCGTGGTCGCCACCGCCAACCAACGCATCCGCGCCGCCATCTCCGCCGATCCGACGCGCGACGGCATGGGTACGACGCTGACCACCGGCCTGCTCGCCGGGGACACGCTGGTCCTCGCCCAGGTCGGCGACTCCCGCTGCTACCTGCTGCGCGACGGCGAACTGACCCAGCTCACCCGGGACGACACCTTCGTGCAGGCGCTGGTCGACCAGGGCGCGCTCTCCCCCGACCAGGCCCGGCACCACCCGCAGCGGTCCCTGGTGACCCGCGCCGTGCAGGGCGCGGACGCCCCACCGGCGATCGGGGTGCTGACCATGTTCGTCGGCGACCGGTTGCTGCTGTGCAGCGACGGCCTCTCCGACTACGTGGAGGACGCGGCGATCCACGCCGCGCTGACCACGTACGGCGACCGCCAGCTCTGCGGCGAACAGCTGGTCAAACTCGCCCACCAGGCCGGCGCGCCGGACAACGTCACCGTGGTCGTCTCCGACCTGGCGGAGGGCTGAACCGGACCAATCGGGTTGCGGCGGACCGCCGGCCGGGTTGGGATGGACGAATGCTCATCCGTCGCCTGGCCGCCGAGGAACGCCTGACCACCAGCTTCCCGCTCCAGGCGTACGCCTTCGAGGCATCCCCGCTGAGCAGCGAACGGGTGGAGGCGTTCCACCGGTACCTGCCGTACAACAAGGGCAACCGGACGCTCGTCGTCGACGAGGGCGGCGAGACACAGGCGGCGGCGAGCGCCATCCCGATGCGGCAGAACCTGCGCGGACGGGTGCTGCCGATGGCCGGCGTGGCCGGGGTGGCCACCCACCCGCTGGCCCGCCGGCGGGGTCACGTCCGGGCGCTGCTGCACCAGCTCCTCGACGAGATGCGCGACGAGGGGCACCCGCTGACCGCGCTGTACCCGTTCCGGGCCGGCTTCTACGAGCGCTTCGGCTACGTCGGGCTGCCCCGGGCGCGGACCGCCCGGTTCTCCCCCGCCGACCTGGACCCGCTGCTCCGGGCCGAACTGCCCGGCGAGGTGACCTGGGAGCGGATCGGCGCCGGCTACGCCGGCTACCGGGCCTTCACCGAACGCTGCGTTCGGGAGCGGCACGGCTTCGCGATCTTCCCGGAGTTCCGCGCCGTCGGACTGCGCGACCGCGACGACCGCTGGCTGGTCACGGCCCGGATCGACGGTACGACGATGGGCGCGCTCACCTACCGCATCGACGACCACGGTGGCGAGCTGCAGGGCGACGACCTGCTCGTCACCGACCCGTACGCCCGGGCGCTGCTGTTGCAGTTCCTCGCCCGGCACGTCGACCAGGTCGACCGGATCACGCTCCAGGTCCCCGCCGACGAGCTGCCCGAACTCTGGCTGACCGACCTGGCCGTACACGTCGAGGCGCGGGTCTCCCGCCCGGGGTCACCCGCCCCGATGGCCCGCCTGCTGTCGCTGGACGCGCTCGCCGGCCTCCCCGCCGGCCCGGGCCGGGTCCGGGTCGAGCTGGTCGGCGACCGCTGGCTGGCCGGCACCCACCTGCTCGACGGCACCACCGGCCACCTGGAGCTGACCACCGGCGGCCCGGCGCCGTCGGCGACCCTCACCGCCGCCGGGCTCTCCGCGCTCGCCTACGGGGTCCTGGACCCGGCCGAGGTGGCCGTCCGCGGTCTGGGCTCGATCGCTCCGGACGCCGCAGCCGAACTCCGCCGCCTCTTCCCCCGCGCCCTTCCCTACCTCTTCGCGGACTTCTGATACCGGGCTGGTGGGAGGCGGGGCCTCGGGTCTGCTGGCCGGTTCCGCGCTGGTGATCGGGGCGGTCGTCGGGTACTTCGGCCGGGTGCCCCGCAGGGTCATCGCCACGATCATGGCGTTCGGCGCCGGCGTGCTGCTCTCCGCCGTCTCCTTCGAGCTGATCGCCGAGGCGCACGAGCAGGGTGGACTGATGCCGACCGCGATCGGGGCGGCCGGCGGGGCGCTGGCGTACACCGGGGCGAACGTGCTGCTGGCCCGCCGCGGCGGCAGCACCGGATGCGCTCGGAGGCGGACACGCAGCTTACGGAGCAGGAGATGCCCGGGTCGGGGTCACGGGCTCGATCCACTCCGTTTGCGGCGTGTCGCGCTCTCCCGGAACGGGGACCCCGCGACACGCCGCAAAGCGCGTGGATCAACGCGTGGGCACTGCGGCACACAACTGCGCGCAGCCTGCCGCCTCGCCGCCGGGGAGGCGAGTGGATCGACCGGCGGAGGGCGGTTTAGCGGTGGGTTAAGCCTCGGCGGAGGAATCGCCGCGGACTGCGCGCGCCTCTAGCATCGGCGGGTGCGCGTGAGATCCCTTGTCTGCCTGCTCGCCCTCGGTGTCGCCACCGCCACCCTGCCCGCCTGCGGCGGGAACGGGGACGGCGCGGACCCGGCCGCCGGGTCCACCGTGAAGGCGACCGCCCCGACGGCGAGCCCGTCGGGTGGACCGACGGCCCACAGCGGCCTGGGCGGGCCGGGAAAGAGCCCGTCCCCAAAGCCGTTCCCGTCAACCGGCGCGGTGCTCAAGGCGGGGAACCCGAACGGCGGCGCCACCGTCCCGGCCGAGGCGCGGGCGGTGGACACCTCCCGTCCGACCAGGACGGTGGGCACGGGTACCCCGGCGAGCTGCACCTCGGATGCGGTGGTGCGGGCGGTCGCGGCGGGCGGGATCATCACCTTCGACTGCGGCCCCGACCCGGTGACGATCCGGATGAAGGCCACCGCCAAGGTCCGCAACAAGGCCGGCGCACGGATCGTGCTCGACGGCGGCGGCAAGGTCACCCTCTCCGGCGGGGGCGAGCGGCGCATCCTCTACATGAACACCTGCGACCCTGCGCAGGGCTTCACCACCTCGCACTGCCAGAACCAGGACCACCCGCAGCTCACCGTGCAGAACCTGACCTTCGCCGACGGCAACTCCACCGGCGAGCGGGCCGAGGGCGGCGGGGGCGGCGCGATCTTCGTACGCGGCGGCCGGGTCAAGGTGGTCAACTCCCGCTTCACCGGCAACCGTTGCGACCGGACCGGCCCCGACCTGGGCGGCGCGGCGCTGCGGGTGCTCAGCCAGTACGACAACAAGCCGGTGTACGTGGTGAACAGCACCTTCACCGGCGGGGTCTGCGCCAACGGGGCGGCACTGAGCAGCATCGGCGTCTCCTGGACGGTGCTGAACAGCGTCTTCACCGGCAACAAGGCGGTCGGCAGCGGCGCCAACCCGGCCCGTTCGGGCACCCCCGGCGGCGGCAGCGGCGGCGCGATCTACTGCGACGGCAACGCGTTCACCGTGCGGATCGCCGGCACCCTCATCGAGAACAACCACGCCAACGAGGGCGGCGGCGCGATCTTCTTCGTCAGCAACAACCGCACCGGCACCATGAAGATCGAGCGCTCGACCCTGCGCCGCAACCCCAGCGAAGGCTTCGAGACCCAGGGCCTCCCCGGCATCTTCTTCCTCGGCGCCCACCCACCCACCACCACCTCCTCCCGCCTGAGCTGACCCGCCCGTCGATCATGAAGTTGTTGCCCGCCGCACCGGCGTGCCGTGACAACAACTTCATGATCGACGGCGGCGGGGTGGGAGGACCGGTCAGTAGGGGTTGCCGTGGCCGGGGGGGCGGGACTTGAGGAGGGCGGCGGGGCGGCCGGGCAGGTCGGGGGCGGTGGACATGGGTGGGGCGGTGGTGCCCGCGCGGGCGGCCATGCCGGCGAAGAGGTCCTTCAGGGCGGCGACGGCGTCCACCTTCGGGTGCCAGCCGAGTTCGGTCTCGGCGCGCTCGCTGGACATCAGCGGCGCGTTCAGGGCCAGCTCCACCCAACCGCCGTCGACGGGTTGCAGCCGGAACCGCCAGCTCAGCGCGGCGGCGGCGCGCAGCACCGGGGCGGCCACCGGGATCGTCCAGCCCTTGAAATGCCGGGCCACCAGCTCCGGGGTCAGCACCGGGTCCGCGGCGACGTTGAAGGCGCCGCGCGCCTCACCCAGAACCGCCCTGGCGTACGCGTCGGCGACGTCGTCCGCGTGCACCGCCTGCATCCGCAGCCGGCGGTTCGCGGGTACGACCGGGATGCGCCCGAAGCGCAGCAGCCGGACCGGGGCGAGCGGCCCGAGGAAGTACCGGGCGATCTCGGTGCCCGCGTCGCGCTGGAAGATCAGCCCGGGCCGCAGCCGCACCACCCGCAGCGTCGGATACTCGGACTCGAGGCGGTCGAGCATCGCCTCCACCTCGGCCTTGTCCCGACTGTACGACGATCCGGGTACCCCGGTCGCGGGCCAGCGCTCGCTGATCGGGTGGTCCTTCGGGCCGGGCGCGTACGTGCCGATCGACGAGGCGTACACCAGGCTGGGAACGCCGGCCCGGACGACGCCGTCGATCACCGCGCGGCTGCCGCCGACGTTGGTCCGGTAGAGCGTGCGCTGGTCGTGGCTGGGCTGGATCTGCCAGGCCAGGTGCACGACGGCGTCGGCCCCGGCGAAGAGCGCGGCGAGCTTCCCGTCCGCGCCCGGCGCCCCGATGTCGCAGGAGTGCCACTCCACCCGGTCGTACGGCTCACCGGCGTCCGGGCCGGGCAGCCGCCGGGCCACGCCGACCAGTTCCAGCCCCGACTCCGGGCGCAGCCGGCGCAGCAGCGCGGTCCCCACGTTGCCGCTGGCACCCACGATGACGATCCGCATGCGGCTGCCGTACCCGTTGAACCGGACTCCAACCCCGCACCGGTCAGGGGCGGGGCGACTGGCGTACCCAGCTCTTCTCCTGCTTGCGGCGGCCCTGGGTGGCGGCCAGGCAGCGCGGGCAGATGGAGCCGACCGGGTCGGCCTCGGTGAGCACGTCGGTCGAGGTGTAGTCGAACGGCACGTGCGGGAAGCGGCGCAGCCGGGTGCGGCTGAGCTGGAGCCCGCAGACGGTGGAGTTCTGGCCGGGCTGCCACGCGTGCACCTCACCGCCCGGCGCCCGTGCCCCGTCCGGGCCGGTCGCCTCGCTCGACGCCGCCACGGCCGGGGTGCTGCTCATCCTCATCCCGTCCCGATTCCCCACTCCCGCCGTTTCAGACCCGCCCGGTTGATCGACTCCGTGTCGCCGACATCGCGCCGTCCCACCCACCCGGACACCGCCACCTCGCCGACCCGGAGTCGATCACCCGGCGCGCCGGGACACCAGCGCGGCCACCAGGCAGGCGAAGGCGGCGACGTTGGTGACCGTGCGGGCCAGATTCCACCGCACCCAGGTCGCCTCGAAACTCTCCCGCACCGCCGCCAGGTCGGCGATCCGGTCCACCGGCCCCGCCGCGTCCAGCCGGTCGTTGAGCGGCACGTTGCACCGCATGGTGATCAGCAGCGTCGCGCCGTAGAGCACCAGCGCCGCGACCGTCCAGGCCAGCACCGGGCCGCCGGCGGTGAGGTGCAGCGCCACCGCCAGGGCGATCAGCAGCACCGCGCCGAGGAAGGCCGCCAGGAACCAGCCGTTGAGGATGCGCCGGTTGATCGACTGCATGGTCCCGACGAAGGTCCGGTCGTCGACCGCGGCCAGGCCCGGCATGACCGAACACGAGTACGCGAAGAAGAGCCCCGCCATGAGTCCGGTGACTCCGGTGGCGGCGGCGAGGGCGATCGTTCTCATGCCTGTCAGCCTCGCCCGGCGCGCCTTCTGTTGACCATGGTCGAGAGGCTCGGGGGCATGCGTGGGCGTCTGGGTGCGCGGGGCATCGACGGGCGGCCGGAAGCCGGAAGGCCTCGCCGGCCAAGGTCCGGTAGCCTGAGGGCTCGGGGCCGCTAGCTCAATGGCAGAGCTGTGGACTTTTAATCCATAGGTTCAGGGTTCGAGTCCCTGGCGGCCCACAACTCGCACCATTGCGCAGAGGGTGCCGGCGTCCGTAATTCGCCCGAGTCCCCTCCTCGCTGCGCCTGTCAGCCCTCATCCTCGTGTCGTGTTCCGACCAGCCGCCTACTTCAGGCGCCGGGACGAGATGTTCTCCTGAGCCAACAGTCGCAGCGACGCGACGAGGTTCTCGCCGAGGATGGTTCCGATCACCACGCTCTCGGCGACCTGGTCGGGATCGGTCCGGGAGGCGACCGCGGCGACCTCCAGTTCGGTGAACCGCTCAACCGCCTCCGCGTAGGGGTCCAGGAGGTCGACCAGGTGATCCTGGCCGAGTGATCGCAGGACGCTGATGGTTTCGACCAGGGTGGCGATCGCAGGTGAGTCCGGCTCGACGGCCCAGCCTCGCCGTTGGATGAGTTCCCGCACCTGCACAGCGGCGGCCATGCGTTCGCTGTCGCCTGCGGTCAGTTGCCGACTCGGGGTGATGGCCCGGTGCACCACCCCGATCCTTTCGTGCAGGGACAGGGTGTCGGAATCGAGCGCTTCCAGCACGGCTCTGACTCGGGCCACGGGAACCTGGGCCAGGTCGATCATGGCTCGGATCAGGCGAAGTCGATTCAGGTGATGCTCGTCGTAGCTGGCCTGGTTGGGGCTGGTCAGCTCGCCGGGCGGCAACAGTCCCTCCCGCAGGTAGTACTTGATCGTCGGTACCGCAACCCCTGACTGCCGACTCAGCTCCGCGATGCGCATCCCTTGACTTCCCCTCTTCCCTGATGGAGAGTAGCACTATCCATAAGCAGATAGCTGCGCTATCCATTGAGAGAGAAGATCATGCTCGAAGTGATTCTGGTGATGGCCCTGCTGGGCTTCCGCCTACTGGGTGCGCTCGGTGTGCGTCGGTTCGCCACCTGGGCGGCCAGCGCGGCACACGCGATGGCGGTCATGCTCGTCGTCACCGCGTCCGCGCATTTCGTGCCGCCGAGCGTCACGGTGATGCCGAACCACGCCGACCTGGTCCGGATGGTGCCGCCAGTCGTGCCGTTCGCCGATGCGATGGTCTACCTGACCGGCGTGCTGGAGCTGCTGGGCGCCGCGGGCCTGGTGTTTACCGCAACCCGCTGGGCGGCCGGAATCAGCCTTGCCGCGCTCTATGTGCTCCTGCTTCCGGCGAACGTCTACGCCGCCGTCAACGATGTGCCGTTCAACGGGGGCGAGCCGACTCCGCTGTGGCTGCGAATCCCACAGCAGGTCCTCTACATCGCCATCGCTGTCTGGGTGGCCCGATCGGCCGACAGCACCGTTGCCCGACGCGTCCTGCGCCTGCCGCGCTCCGGCGTCGCAAGATCAGCGACCGTTGCCCGATAGCCCCTCGTCAAGCTGATCGGAAAGGAGTTCGCCGTGCAGACCATGGCCCTCAGTACCGAGTCCCGCATGATCGCCGGGGTGGTTCTCCTCACCATCGTCACCATCGAGGTCGGCGGCTGGTTCATGACCCGAATCGCCCGGGGCGCCGTGCCGATGACCGACTTCCAGCGGTCCTTCGCGCGCGCCGGGCACGGCCATGCCGGCGTACTGGTGATCCTGAGCCTGGTCGGCCTGCTCTATGCGGACGCCACGGGCCTCACCGGCGCCTTGCTGTGGATCGCCCGGTTGGGATTGCCCGTCGCCGCGATCCTGATGCCCGCCGGATTCTTCGCCTCTTCCGCCGGCAGGAACGCCACCGGACCCAACAGACTCGTCTGGGTGCTGTGGATCGGCGCGCTCTCCCTGACCGCGGGTGTGATCAGCCTCGGCGTCGGGCTGCTGACCGCCTGACGAGAACCCAGCGCAGGAGTTCGGGTAGCCGGGTTCCGGCTATCACTCCTACCCCCACTCCCGGCGCACCGGAGGCTCCTCCGGCTCCTCGTGCGGAGGCTCGGTGTCTTTCGTCTCGACCTGCTCCTCCCGCTCGACCCGGGGCGGCAGTTTGCCGAACCTGTCGTGTCGCTGGGCTTTGAACTCCTCGTCCGCCGCCCGGTCATCGCCTTCTCGGTCCTCGCTCATCGCCGACCCCCCTCGTCGAGTCCCATTGTCCCCGCCAAGGCAGTCAGAGGTGCGTAGAGCTGGTGTCGCAGATCCTGATACCGAGATGTCGCGCAGATCCCGAGACCGGACAGGCCGAGACGACGGCACCGCTCAGCCGAGCCAGAGAGCGGAAACGATGACGAGCACGGCCAGCACGATCAGGACCGCGAGCAGCGCCCCGTTGCCCCGGGTCGGTCCGGACCGGATCATCCCGTCGGCGAACCGCGAGAAGTCCTGGACCTGCCCGGCGGCCGTCAGCCCGACCGTCTCCTCCACCTCCGGCAGCGGCGGCGGCCCCGACACCGGCTGGGTCTCGTAGCGCGGCTCGATCCGGGGCGGCAACTGCCGGTAGCGGTCGTCCATGGCTCCGAGTGTCGGCTCCGTGTCAAGCAGAGCGGGGCCCTGAACGGGCGCGGAGCGCGCCGGCCAGGGCCCCGGGGTGATACGCGGATCAGCCGACGTTGACCAGGCCGATGTCGAGGACCTTCTCGTCGCCCTGCGCCAGGAAGACGTGCTCGGACTGGGCCTCCTGCCACTCCGGCGTGTCATAGGTGAGGACGACGTCGGAGTCGATGGCGTCGTCGCCGGCGTCCGGGGTGGTGAACCGGTGGGTGGTCGGAGTCAGACCCGCCAGCAGTTGGTACTGCCCGTCGTGCAGCGCCAGCCGGTAGGTGCCGTCGGCGTTCACCGTGACGCTGCGCGCGAAGCTGTCGACCGGCTGCACCGACAGGCTGAGCTCGCCGGTCGGCGCCGCGCCCTCGTCGGCGTCGCGCTGGCCGTCGGCGTCCGCGTCCAGCCAGACCCGCCCGGTGAGGTACGCCGGGGTGCCGTACACGTAGCCGCCCTCGTGCACGTTGCCCCACTGGTCCTCGTCGGGCGTGCTGGTGGAGACGGTGACGGTCACCGGCAGCGGGTCACCGGGCTGCCCGCCGGGCGGGACCTGGCCGCTGAAGGAGAGCACCTTGGTCTGCTCCCCCGGCGCCAGCGGGCCGGTCACGCACTCCCACTCCTGTCGCTCGACGACGGTGGTGCACTGCCAGGACGGGTCGGACTGGTCGCCGACGCCCCAGAGGAGCCCGGCCTGGGCGACCACCCGGACGTGGACGTCCTCCGCCGTCCGGGTGCCGGCGTTGGCGACATGCATCGGGTGCTTGACCCAGTCCCCCTCGATCACCTCGTAGCCGGGGATCTGGGACACGCCGGTCACGTAGAGGTCGGGGTAGGAGACGGTGGCGTCGTAGGTCACCGTCCGGGTGGCCGAGTTGTTCCGGGTGCTCGACTCCCGGCTGGTCGTGGTGACCGTGGCGGTGATGTCCCCCGTCTGGCCGTCGGTGCCTGGCCGGAACTGGATGAAGAAGTTGAACGGGTCAGCGGTCTGCCCCGGGGCCAGGGCCGCGTGGGTGCAGACCAACCGGGGGCTCAGCGCCGAGCACTGCCAGCTGCCCCCCAGCGGCCCCTCGCCGCCGACGTACGCGTTGGCCGGAAGGTCGACCGTCACGGTGATGCCGTCCCCGGTCGCGACCCCCGCGTTTGCGACTGTGATGTCCGTCTTGACGGCCTCGCCCTGCACGGGGATGCGCGAACGGTCGACGGTGAGGCCGACCGTGAGGTCCGCCCGCTCCGGGGCGGCCGACGCGGGGCTCGCGACGGCCACCGAGCCGAGGGTGGTGGAGAGGGCGACCAGCGCGAGAGCCGCGCCGGATCGTCTGTGGAGGATGCGCATGCAACTCCCTGTTCGAAGCTGACGGTGCTCCTGATCCGAGCACCTCGGTGATCGGGCCGCAGGCAAGATCACCGATGCTTCCGAGCAACAGGCGATGTGGACGCTCCGGGCGTTACGCGCCGTGAGGGGAGGAAATGGTCGCCGCTTCGTCACCTGTCGGCGGCGCCCGGACCCTGGTTTTCTCAGCGGGGAAAGATCACCAGAGAGAGCAGGGCTGACATGTCGATCCTCCGCCGTTCCCTCGCCGCCACGGGCGCGATCCTCGCCGCCGGCGCCGTCGCGCTGGTCGACGCGTCGCCGGCGCTGGCCAGCACGCCGTCGAGCTGCGCCAGCGTCCGCCAGATCGGCACCACCCGGGTGCTCACCGTCGGTGGCATGCAGGCGGCCTCGGTCAAGCAGTACTACGGCTGCGGCTACAACTACGCCTACATCTACGTCTGGGAGCAGTACCGCAACACCCACTCCAACTGGGACCTCTACGTCCACGTGATCAACGAGTCGGACAGCGGCACCGACTACGGCGTGGGCCGGCTGAGCGACACCACCCGCGCCGAGCTGTGGGGCGCGCCCGCCAACACGGCGTCGTACTGCACCCACGTGACGGGCTACCTCAACAGCACGGGTGGTTCGACCAGCACCGTCTGCTGACCGCTGATCCACGACGCGGCCCGCCGGAGACAGCCGGCGGGCCCGTCCGGGCGTCCCGCACCGCAGCGAGGGCGCCCCACCACGGGAAGTGTCCTGCAGTGCGAACGGCCGACACCGCGCTGGCGACCCATCGGTAGCATTCAGCGGCGATGGTCCACAGCGAGCAGTCGGTGACGCACGGCCCGGGCACCACCCTCGGAATCGACGGCTGCACCGACGCCGTCGAGGTGGGGCGGGGCGGCTTCGGCGTCGTCTACCGGGCCTGGCAGCCCGACTTCGCCCGCTGGGTGGCGGTCAAGGTGCTCGCCGCCGACTGGCACGGCCCGTCCCGCGCCCGCTTCGAGCGGGAGCTGCGGATGCTGGGCCGGCTCTCCGACCACCCGCACATCGTCACGCTGCACCAGGCCGGCCGCACCGCCGCCGGCAACCCGTACCTCCTGATGGCGTACGAGGAGGGCGGCTCGCTGGGTGACCGGCTGCGCGGCGGCGCGGCCGGCGACTGGCGCGAGGCGGTCACCGGGGGCATCGCGGTGGCCGGTGCGCTGGAGACCGCGCACCGCGCGGGCGTGCTGCACCGCGACGTCAAACCCGAGAACATCCTGATCTCCGGGTACGGCGAGCCGAAGCTGGCCGACTTCGGGCAGGCCCGGCCCCGCTCGGCCCGCCCGACCGGCACGGACGGGAGGGTGACCGCGAGCGTGCTGCACGCCGCGCCGGAGGTGCTGCGCGGCGAGCCCCCATCGGTGGCCGCCGACGTCTACGCGCTCGCCTCGACCGTGCTGCACTGGATCCGCGGCGCCCCGCCCTTCGCGCCCGACGACGGCGAGTCGGTGGACTCGCTGCTGCGCCGGATCGCCGTCGACCCGGTGCCGGACCTGCGCGCGCTCGGCGTACCCGACGGGGTGTGCGCGGCGTTGGAGCGCGCGCTGGCCAAGGATCCGGCGCGGCGGCCCGCGACGGCCGCCGCGTTCGCCGAGGAGCTGCGGGCGGCGCAGGTGGCGGCGGGCCTGCCGATGAGCCCGTTCGTCCTCGGCGGCCCGGGTGGTGACCCCGCCGGGCCGTGGCCGCCGCATCCCGCCGACGAGGCCACGCCCCTGTCGCTTTCCGACCGCCGCCGGGCCGCCCTGGCGCTGTCGGCCACCGTCACGCGCCGGCCGTCACGGGTACGCCGGCACGCGCTGACCCGCTCGCTCGGGCTGCTCGTCGCCCTGGCGACGGTGCTGGCCGCCGGCGGGTCGCGGGCGCTGCCCACGCCCGCCCCGGTGGAGCTGCCGGCCCAGGTGCCCTTCGGCGAGCTGGAACTCAACGCCGAGTCGCCCGAGCAGGTGGTGGCGGTCGGCAACCGCGCGGACCGGCCGGTGCGGTTGACCGGGTTGACGCTGACCGGGCCGTCCCGGAGCGAGCTGCGGATCGTCGCGGACGGGTGCACCACCCGACCGCTCGCGCCGGGCGACCGGTGCGCGGTGCGGCTGGTCGCCGTCCTACGCGCCGCCGGGCCGATCCGGGCGTCGCTCGAGCTGACCGTGGACGGCCGGCGGCTCGCCACCCCGGTCGTCGGCACCGGCCGACCCCGGTCCGCCAGCCGGGACGACGCGCCGCCCGGCCCCTGCTACGCCGACGCCTACCAGGTCGGCGCGTCCGCGTACGGGCACGCGGGCGGGCTGCGGGCGATCTCCGTCAAGCAGTACTGGTCGCCGAGCTGCCGGGCCACGATGGCGTACGTCTGGGTGTGGAAGCAGTACCGGGACAACGCGGCCACCGGCGGCGGCACCTGGACCGTCGACCTGGGGGTACGCGCCGACCGGCCCACGACCGCACGGCAGCGCGCGGTCGGGCAGCCGTACGAGCTGTGGACCGAGCCGTACCCGTCGGCGGGGCGGTGCACCACGGCGACGGCGACGGTCACCGCCGACCGGTCGAAGGTGGCCACCACCGCGACCACCGAGCCCTGGTGCGACCGGTGACCGCCGGATACCTCGAGGTCCACGGGGTGGGCGCGGTCCGGCTGGTGCCGCTGACCACCGACGCGTTGACCATCGGCCGGGCGCCCGGCAACGAGCTGCCCATCGACAGCAAACTGGTCTCCCGGCTGCACGCCCTGGTGGAACGGTTCCCGTCCGGCTGGACGATCCGCGACCTGGGCAGCACCAACGGCACCACCGTCAACGGCGCCGCGGTGCGGGAGGCCCGGCTGCTGCGCGACGGCGACCGGGTGGAGATCGGCCCGGCCCGGCTGCTGTTCCGCGCGCCGGCGGAACTCACCGGCACCCGGACGGTGGGCGTCGAACCGCCGCCGGCGCCCCCGGCGCTGACCCGGCGGGAACAGGAGTTGGTCGAGGTGCTCTGCCGCCCGTACGTCGAGGGCGGCACCGCCTTCCCCGAGCCGCCCACCGTGCGGGCGCTGGCCACCGCACTCGGCGTCAGCGAGAGCGCCGTGAAGAAGCACCTGACCAACCTGTACGACAAGTTCGGGCTGGTCACCAACGACGAGCGGCGCCGCTCCCGGCTGGCCGGCGAGGCGGTGCGCCGGGGAGCGGCGGGGCTGCCCGGCTGACGTACGCGTGCCCTCCGGACCACGTCGCACGCGGCCCGGAGGGCACACCCCCCTGTTTCCTCCAGGCGTGTCGCGCCCCCGCGAAGGGTCCGACGAGGTCGCCGGCGCACGCCTCCCCGGTGCGCCGGGCGCCGGGCCGGAGGACGTGGCCGACAGCGCCCACCAGGAATCACACCAGGCCGGGCGGCCCGCCGACAGGTGTCCGAACGGGGAGGGTTTCCGCCCGCGAGCGCTACGCTGACCAGTCGTGTCGGTGATCTGGCTGCAGTGCGCCGGCGGCTGCCGTACGACGGGGGCACGACCGTCGCCGAGGAGGTACGCGATGACCCGTCAGCGGGAGACCGTCGAGGTCGATCCGGTCCTGTTCCGAGCCGTGTACGACTCGCCCGCGGCGCTGCCCGGACGGCACCGGTGGGTCACCCCGGAACACGACGTGCGCCGGATCGAGAAGCTGCTCGGGATGCCGCCGGCGAGCATCGGGGCGCCGCTCTGGGTCAGCGGTGACGAGCCGGACTGTCCGAAGTGCGGCCGCCGGCAGACCTGGTTGGACATCATCTCCTCGGCGCTGAAGGGCGTGCACGACAAGGCGATGATCGCCACCGTCATCCTCGGCGACCGCAAGTACGTCAACACCGAGGTGCCGGACGGGATCGCCGGGGTGCACTGCGTCGACTGCCACACCCCGGTCGAGGGGCTGCGCAGCTTCAAGTGCCACAACTGGGCGTACGCCTTCGAGGCGCTGGAGGCGGTGCGGGAGCGGATGGCGAACGGGGTCAGCCGGCCAGTTCCCTGACGTGACGCAGCCCGGGCTGGCCGTCGAGCAGCACCTCACCGACCGGCGTGAAACCGGCCCGGCGCAGCACCGCCAGCGAGCCGGCGTTGTCCAGCGTCGCCGAGGCGGTCAGCCGGATCAGCCCGTACGCGTCGCGGGCCAGGTCGCACACCTGCCGTACACCGGCGGTGGCCAGGCCGCGCCCGGCGGCCCGTTCGGCGACCCGGTAGCCCAGGTCGGCCGCGCCGTCAGCGACGTCGACCAGGTTGAACCGGCCCAGCACCTCACCGTCGTCGTCGACCAGGAGGTGGAAGTGGCAGCGGCCGGTCTCCTGCTCGGCGAGCAGTGCCGCGTGCCGGGCGTCGAACCGCGCGAAGTAGTCGTCACCCCGGTCGGGCACGCTACGGGCGAAGTACGCCCGGTTCGCCCGCTCGAACTCCAGCAGCGCGGGAGCGTGGTCGGGCGTCAGGCGCTGGAGTGCGGGCACCCGCGCCACCCTAGCCGGCCGAGCGGCGGGCCGGACGCCGGCCGGCCGGGGAGGGCGGCTCGGGGCCCGGGTCCGGCACCGGCGGCATGGGCCGGGTCACCCCCGTCTGACCGGTGACGGTCACCGGCTCTCCGGCGTGCCGGAGCGTGACCTCGACCTCCGGGGCGGCGTCGGGCACCTCGTAGCGGGCCTCGTTCCGGGTGAGGGTGACCCGCAGCCGCTGCCCGCGCCAGTGCAGGCCGAAGGCCAGCCGGTCGAGCCGGGCCGGCAGCCGGGGGTCGAAGGACAGCTCGCCCCGCTGGTCGCGCAGCCCGCCGAAGCCCTCCACCACCGCCGTCCAGGCGCCGGCCAGCGCGGCCAGGTGCAGCCCGTCGCTGGTCTTGTCGCCCAGGTCCGCCAGGTCGTGCAGCGCCGCCTCGGCGAACAGGTCGTACGCCAGGTCCAGGTGCCCGATCTCGGCGGCGAGCACCGCCTGGGAGGCGGCCGAGAGCGACGAGTCGCGGACGGTCCGGGCCTGGTAGTAGGCGAAGTTCCGCCGCTTCTCCTCGGCGGTGAACTCGCCGGGGCAACGCTGCATGGCCAGCACCAGGTCGGCCTGCTTGACCACCTGCTTGCGGTAGAGCTCCAGGTAGGGGAAGTGCAGCAGCAGCGGGTAGTCGTCCTCGGTCAGCGCGGCGAAGTCCCACTCGGGCTGCTCCGTGAAGCCGGCCGCCTGCTGGTGCACGCCCCGCTTGCGGTCGTACGGGAGGTGGACCGCGTCGGCGGCGGCCCGCCAGCCGGCGACCTCGGCCGGGCTGACGCCCAGTTCCTCGGCGCGCCCGGGGTGCCGTTCGGCGGCGTCGGCGGCGCCGAGCAGGTTGCGCCGGGCCATCACGTTGGTGAAGAGGTTGTCGTCGACCAGGGCGGCGTACTCGTCCGGGCCGGTGACGCCGGTGATGTGGAAGGCGCCCTCGTCCGACCAGTGCCCGAAGCCGTGCCAGAGCCGGGCCGTGGCGACCAGCAGCTCCAGCCCGACCCCGGCGAGCAGGTCGTCGTCCCCGGTGGCCGCGACGTAGCGCAGCACCGCGTCGGCGATGTCGGCGTTGACGTGCAGGGCGGCGGTGCCGGCGGGCCAGTAGCCGGAGCACTCCCGGCCGCTGATGGTCCGCCACGGGAAGGTCGCGCCCGGCAGCCGCAGCTCGGCGGCGCGCTCTCGGGCCTCGGGCAGGTGGGCGTGCCGCCAGCGCAGCGCCGACCGGGTCACCTCCGGCGCCAGGTACGTCAGCACCGGCAGCACGTAGCCCTCGGTGTCCCAGAGGACGTGCCCGTCGTAGCCGTTGCCGGTCAGCCCCTTCGCCGGAATGGTCCGGTCGCCCTCGGCCCGGCTGGCCTGCAGCAGGTGGAAGACGGCGAACCGGATGGCCTGCTGGAGCTCGGGGTCGCCGTCGAGTTCCACGTCGGCGGTCTGCCAGTGCCCGTCGAGCGCGGTCCGCTGGTCGGCGAGGAGGGCGTCGAAGCCGTACTCCCGGGCGGCGTCGGCCTCGGCGACGACCAGGTCGGCCAGTTCGTTCGCCGCCATGCCGTCGACGGGCGTGCACTCGTGCGCGGCGTACTTGGTGATCCGCAGCCGCTGGCCGGGGCGCAGCCGGCCCTCGACGCACATCCGGAGGCGGTCGGCGGTGCAGTCGTCGGAGGTGGCGAAGCCCTCCGGGATCTCGGACTCGTGGGTGACCGCGACGGCGACCCGCTGGGCGCTGCGGTCGGTGCGGTGCACCAGCACGCCGGAGCCGCCGTCGCAGCGGTGGGCCTCGGCGTTCAGCGGGTCGCGGATCACCGAGGCGGCCCGGGGGTCGTCGGGGCGCTCCGGTACCCGCTCGTTGGCCTGCACGTCCGAGCAGAGCCGGAGTTCGACCGGCGCGTCGCCCAGCGGCTCGACCTCGTAGCGGACGGCGGCGATCGGGTGCCGGGGCAGCGACACCAGCCGGGTGCTGCGGACGCGGACCCCGTGCCCGCCCGGCGAGATCCACTCGGTGTCCCGGCGTACCACGCCGGCGCGCAGGTCGAGCACCCGCTCGTGGGCGCGCAGCGTCCCGGTGCGCAGGTCCAGCGCGTCACCGCCCACCCAGAGCCGGATCAGGGCGGCGTTGGGCGCGCTGACCACGGTGTCGCTGCGCTGCGGGAAGGCGTACCCGTCCTCCGGGTAGCTGAGTTCGCGCTGCTCGTGGAAGCCGTTGAGGTAGCTGCCGGGCATCCCGTACGGCTCGCCCTCGTCCAGCGTGCCGCGCCAGCCCACCCAGCCGTTGCTGAGCGCGAAGACCGACTCGGTCTCGCCGAGCCGGTCGCTGTCGGCCGCGGTACGCCGCACCAGCCAGTTCTCGTCACTACGCACGGAACTCCCGTTACCCGTGGTCCGGGGCGGCCCAATCGGCCCGGGGCTGTGAAGTCGCTGAGACGAAGGTCAGGGCCAAACCCTCACCATCGCACGGTGCCGGCCGCCTCCGTGATTCGTACCGTCTGCCCAAGGTAAACGGGGTATGAACATTTGGTGAGGTGAGGCATGGTGCAGGCCGGCACGACGGACGTTCCCGACATCAGCGTGGAGTGGTACCGGGAGATCACCGAGGTGGCTCACGCCACCCCGACGCCGGTGCAGTGGTTCGCGGTGCACTTCACCGAAGCGGCGATCCTGCTGCTCGGCGCGCTGTTCCTGTTGGCCGCTGCGCCCCGGCTGCTGCGCGGTAAGCCGTGGGACCAGGCGGTCGCGCTGGTCGCGCCGGTCACCGTGGTCCTCGCGTACGCGTGCAGCGAGGCGCTGAAGACGGTCTTCGACCAGGCACGGCCCTGCCGGGGAGCCGCGACCGTGGTGGCCGGGCACTGCCCGCCGGTCGGCGACTGGTCCTTCCCGAGCAACCACGCCACGATCGCCGGCGCGCTCGCCGCGGGCACCCTGCTGCTCTCCCGCCGGCTGGGGCTGGTCGCCGTGCCGCTGGCGCTGTTGGCCGCGCTCTCCCGGGTCTTCGTCGGCGTGCACTACCCGCACGACGTGGCCGCCGGCCTGTTCCTCGGCGCCCTGGTGGCGCTGGCCGGCACGCCGCTGATCGCCCGCCCCGTCGCCGACCTGCTGGCCCGCCGCACCACCCACCCGGACCGACTCCCCGCCACCGCCGATCACCCCTGACCCCACCCGGCCGCCCGCGCCACCGGCCCGACCATGGTTGGCCGATCGCCGGCTCTCGGCCAGCGGGCGGCTGGCTCGACCGACGGGCAGCTCGGCCGACGCGCGCGCTCGACCGGACCGCCGGTGATCAAGAAGTTTGCGTCTCGGGAAAGGGCTCTCCCTGACGCAAACCTCTTGATCACCGAGTAGGTCGGCGGGCCGGGGGTGGGTGGGTCAGGTGGGGAGGAGGAGGGCGGCGCAGGTACCGAGGATCAGGAAGGGGCCGAAGGGGAGGTGGCTCGACCAGCTGACCCGGCGGGCCAGCAGCAGCGCGAGGCTGACCACCGCCGAGAGGGCGAAGGTGAGCAGCAGCCCGGCGACCAGCACCGGCCAGCCGTACCAGCCGAGCAGCATGCCCACGCTCAGCGCCAGTTTCGCGTCGCCGAGGCCGAAGCCGCGCCGGCCGAGCAGCAGCGTGCTGGCGGCGAAGGCCAGCCCCAGCGCGGCCCCGGCGGCCAGGGCGCGCAGCCACGGGGCGGGCCCGGGGCCGGTCAGCGCGGCCACCGCGAGCAGCGTGGCCGTGCCCGCCGCGGCCGACCAGGTGAGCCGGTCGGGCAGCCGGTGCACGGCCAGGTCCACCAGCGCCAGCGGCACCGCCCAGCCGAGCCACCAGGCGAGCGCGGCCCGCTCGGCGAGGGTCGCCTCGGTGAGGACCAGCACCGCCAGGGCCGCGACGGCGGCCAGTTCGACGGTGCCCGGCGGCGCGCCGATCCGGGCCCCGCAGGGCGGACACCGGGCCGTCGGGCCGAGCCCCGGGCACCCGAGCCCGATCGGCGCGCCGCAGCCGTCGCAGCCGGCCCGCGCCGGCGACCCCACCGGTACGGCGTACCGGGCGACGGCGAGCCGGAGCACCGGGGTCACGGCCAGGGCGGCGAGGACGCGTACGGAGAGTGATTTCCGGCGCCGGCCCGGGTGATGATCCACCGCCGGTAATGGTGCTGGATAGCTTGCGTCGGCCGGGCCGTCAAATTCGCGGGAATCCCCTCTCGTGGTTTTTGCGGCGAGGGGACGGATCGGGCGAGACGCATCGACAGGTGCCATATCCTCCGGACCGCCTGCCGGATCGGCGGGTGGGCCCGGCCGACCGTCGGCACCCGCGCTCCGACCGGGGGCGGCAACCCGTCCCGGCGTTCCGGACTCGCCCTCGGTCACCCGTGACCACCTCCACTCATCACCCACCGTGTTCGGATGAATTGCCTCTGTTGCATCGGCGGACGTGAGCCTATGCTCGCCCCTTGGGTACGGCGCAACCCCCGTCAACAGCGTCGGAGGCCACCCCAGACATCAGGTTCCACCATTTCGTAGAAGATCCGCACAGGTAAATGCGACAGCGGTAAATCGAGGTCCGGACGGCATCATCCGGGCGCGCTGGCGCATGCCCGGAGGCCACCGGAGACGGGCCGCCGGGTGGCACCGAGGAGGGCACGGCGTTGCGTACACGGCATCCCCGCCGATGGACAACCTGCCTGGTCATCGCCACGGTGGTCGGGTCGACCGCCGGCTGCGGCGGCGGGTCGGAGACGGCCGCCGGGCCCGCCGCCCGCAAGGCCGCCGCCGAGCCCCGGCATTCGGCCAAGGAGGAACGGGCCGCGGAGCAGGCCGCGCTCGCCGCCTATTCCGGCTACCTCACCGCGTCCCGGGAGGCGAGCCGCGACAGCGATCCCCGCCACCCCGCGCTCACCCGTTTCCTGGCCGATCCGCTGCTCACCCGGGTCCGGGTGGCGATCGGCCAGGCCCGCACGCACGGCGCGATCCGCACCGGCACGTTGCGCTCCGACCCCACGGTCACCTCGGTCAGCCTGGACGCCGTCCCGCCGACCGTGGAGATCCAGGACTGCCTGGACGCGACCGGCTACCGGCTGGTGTACGCCAAGGACCGGCGGGTGGTGCCCGGCTCGGGCGGTGGCCGCCACCTCGCCACCGCGACCGCCACCCGGTACCCGGACGGCCGCTGGCTGATCAGCTCCGGTGCCGCACACGAGGACCAGCCGTGCTGACCTGGGGAGGAGGGTGCGTCCCGGCCCGCGGACCCCGGGCCGGGGCGCCCCGCCGGCTGCTCGCCGGGACGCTGCTGGCCCTGTTGGTCGCGCTCGCCGCGCCGGTGCCGGCGGCCGCCGAGGGGCCGGGGCCGCAGTGCCCACCCGGGCAGAACGACTGCAGCATCTGGGACGACGACCCGGGCACCCCCGGCGACCCGGGCGGCGGCGGGGACACCGGCGGCGATCCGGGCGGCGGCACCGCCCCGAAGTGCCAGTGGAACGGCAAGCCGCTGCCCTGCTACAACGAGTTCCTCGGCTGGTTCAACAACGCCGACGGCTGCTACTACAAGCTGGCCGAGCCGCAGCCCGAGGCCCCCGAGGGCACCAAGTGGTACGTCCGCACCTGCAACGGCGGCGACCTCGGCAGCCAGACCGTGGTGCTGCTGGACACCCCGCCGCCCGGCTTCGGCACGCCGCCCGACCCGGAGGAGCTGGCCCGCCGCGCGCTGGCGTCGATCTCGCTGCTGCCGCCCCGGATCGCGGTGGCACCCCGCCGCAACACCGGCCCCGGCCTGGTCGGCCTGCCGGTCTGGATGTGGGCCAGCCCGGGCGCGAACTACTTCGGGCCGATCAGCGCCGCGGAGGAGGACCGCGGCCTGCGGGTGGAGATCACCGCCAAGGTCGACCGGATCGTCTGGACGATGGGCAACGGCGTCAAGGTCACCTGCGCCGACGAGGGCACCCCGTACGACCCGAAGGGGCCCCGCGCCGGCAAGACCTCGCCGGACTGCGGCTACGACTCCGGCTACCCGAAGGCCGGCACCTATCGGGTCAGCGCCACTACGTACTGGTCGGTGACCTGGCGCGGCGGCGGCGAGAGCGGCGTGATCGCCCAGACCCGGACCAGCGGGACGACTCCGATCGAGATCGACGAGCTTCAGGTGGTTACCCGATGAGCCTGGTCACCCGCAACGGCGCCCCGGTCGACGCGCCCGTCGCCCCGCCGAAGGTGCTCCGCCAGCGCCGGACCCGCCCTGGCCTGCTGGGGCTGGCGGTGCTGCTGATCGCGTTGGGCGGCCTCGGCGCGGCCTTCGCGGTCACCTCGGTCCGGGCCACCGGCAGCTACCTGGCGGTCGCCCGCCCGGTCGAGGTCGGCCGGCAGCTCAGCGCCGACGACCTGGTCAGCGTGCAGGTCTCCGGCGGGGCCGGGCTCTCTCCGGTGCCGGCCGGCAAGCTCGACGAGGTGGTCGGGAAGCGGGCGGCGGTGTCGCTCACCCCCGGCACGCTGCTGACCATGGGGCAGCTCACCGACGCCCCGCTGCTCGGCGAGGGACAGCAGCAGATCGCGCTCGGGTTGAAGCAGAGCCAGGTGCCCGCCCGCAAGCTCCACCCCGGCGACAAGGTGCTGCTGGTCAGCACCCCCGCCGACAACGACGACAGCCAGGCGCCGGGCACCCGGTTCACCGGCACGGTGATCGACACGGCCACCCCGGAGAACGACGACGTGGTGGTCTACGTGGCGCTGCCCGTCCGGGACGTGCCGGCCGTGGTGGTGCTGGCCGCCCAGGAGCGGATCGCCCTGGTGCTGGTTGAGGCGGCCTGACCATGGCGATCATCGCGCTGGTCTCGGCGAAGGGCTCGCCCGGAGTCACCACCACCGCGCTGGCCTGCGCGCTGAGCTGGCACCGGCGGCTGGTGCTGGCCGAGTGCGACCCGGCCGGCGGCACCATCCTCGCCGGCTACCTCGGCGGCGCGCTGGACGGTCCTCGGGGCATCGGCGAACTGGCCGTCGGCGAACTGCGCGACGGCAACCTGGAGACCGCCTTCTGGTCGCAGCTGGTCGACCTGGACGCGCCGCGGCGGGAACGGTTGCTGCTGCCGGGCGTGGTCGACCCGGCCCAGGCGGGCAGCGTCAGCCCGCTCTGGCAGCGTTTCGCCGACTTCTTCGGCAGCCTGGAGAAGGGCCAGCCGCCGTACGACGTGATCGTCGACTGTGGGCGGCTCCAGGTGGCCGGTCCACCGTGGCCGGTGCTGCGGGCAGCGGCGGTGGTGCTGCTGGTCACCCGGGCGCAGCTGCCCGACCTCTCCGCCACCCGGTCGATGATCCGGGCGATCGAACGGGACTTCACCGAGCACCGGGTGCCCCCGGGCACGCTGCGGCTGCTGGTGGTCGGCGACGGGCACGGCAAGGGCGAGATCAGCAAGGCGCTGCGGGTGCCGGTGATCGCCACCCTGCCGGCGGACCCGCGTACCGCCGAGGTGCTCAGCCTCGGCGGCACCGTACGCGCCGGGCGGCCGTTGATGCGCGCGGCCGGCGCGCTGGAGGTGCCGGTCCGGGCGCTGCTGGACCGCCGCCGGGCCCGGCTGGCCTGGCCCGCCGCCCAGGAGGTGCCGGATGTGGTGTGAGCGGCCCGGGGAGGCGCGTCATGCGGTTTGAGCCGGTCTCCCACGACCCGCGTCAGCAGCCGGCGGCGACCTCGACGATGCCGCCGCTGCCCCCGCCGAACGGCCGGCACCACCAGCCGGCGCCGCCCGTCGCGCCGCCCACGCCCACCCCGCCGCCGCGACCGAGGGTGGACTTCGCGGTGGTCCGCGAGCTGCGCCGGGAGCTGAGCGAACGGCTCACCCAGTGGCAGCGCGGCCGGGAGTTCGACGCCAACGCCGAGGAGGTCGAGCGGGCCCGGCTCGCCGTCGCCGTGGTCTCCGGGTACGCCGACTCGGTGCGCCGCGCCGGCACCCCGATGGCCGCCGACGAGGAGCGGATCCTGCTCGACCATGTCACCGCAGAGCTGGTCGGGCTGGGCCGGCTCCAGACGCTGCTGGTCGACGACACCATCGAGGAGGTGCACATCCTCGGCTGCGACCAGGTGCGCATCACCCGGCACGGTGGGGGCGTCGACTGGGTCGAGCCGATCGCCGACAGCGACGACGAGCTGGTGGAGATCCTCCAGGCGGCGGCCCGCCGGGCCGGCGCGACCGAGCGGTCCCTGTCGACGTCCAAGCCGACGCTCGACCTGCAACTGCCCGACGGGAGCCGCCTCGCCGCGGTGTTCCTGGTCAGCCACCGCCCGTACGCGGTGATCCGCAAGCACAACACGCTGGACGTCAGCCTGGAGGAGATCGCCGGCTCCCGCCCCGACCTGGACGAGATGATCGACCCGCTGCTGCGCGACTTCCTGCGGGCGTCCATGCGGGCCGGGCTCAACATCATGGTCGCCGGGTTGGCCGGAGCGGGCAAGACCACTGTCATCCGGGCCCTGATGGACGAGATCCCGCCCGACGAGCCGTACGTGCTGCTGGAGGAGAGCCGGGAGCTGCTGCCGGCCCGCCGGGGTCGCAAGCACCGGGCGGTGATGAGCTTCGAGTCCCGCGAGGGGCACGGCGAGCGCGGGATGGACGGGCGACCGGCGGGCGAGGTGAGCATCGCCGACCTGATCCCGGTGTCGCTGCGGATGGGCGTGCTGCGGATCATCGTCGGCGAGGTCCGGTCCCGGGAGATCGTGCCGATGCTCCAGGCGATGACCACCAGCCGCGGCTCGATGTGCACCATCCACGCTCGTACCCCGGCCGGGGTGAGCGAGCGGATCATCGAGCTGGCGCTGGCCCACGGCCGGGAGATGACGGTCGACCAGGCCCGCCGGATGGCCGGCAACGCCCTCGACCTGATCGTCTACGTGACCGTCGAGGACGAGACCGCGATCGGCGGGCGCAAGCACCGGTTCGTCTCCCACGTGGAGGAGGTGATCGGGGTCGGCGAGGGCAACCGGATCGTCACCACCAGCGTCTTCGGCCCCGGCCCGGACGGCCGGGCCGTCCCCCGCCACCTGCCGGAACGCATCCGCGACCAGTTGCTGCGGGTCGGCTACGACGCCCGGCTGCTGACCCGCTTCATCGAGGCCGGCACCGGCGCCTGGCGCCGCCCCCGGCACAGCCGACTGGGCCCGGCGGTGCGCCGGTGAGCGCGGGCGTCGGCTCGGGGATGGACGGGAGCGCTCCGGTGAGCGCGCGGAGTGCGCCGGGGTGGCGAGCCCCGCAGTCGCGAACGGAGCCGACCCCGTGACCAACATCGAGCTGATCGCCGTCGTTTCCGGGGCGGCCTGCGTCGCCGGCCTGGTGCTGGCCGTGGTCGCGCTGGTCGGCACCCGGGCGCCCGCACGTTCTGCGCCGGGGGCCGGGCGCGGGCTGCGCCGGCTCTGGCTGGGCTCGGGCGCGGGCCGCCGCGCGCAGCGGGCGCACCAGGTCCGGCTGGCGGTGGCGGTGGCGGCGGGCGCGCTGGCCTTCCTGCTCACCGGGCTGCCGGTGGTGGGGCTGATCGTGGCGGTGGCCGTGCCGGGGGTCCCCTGGCTGTTCTCGGTGGGCCGGGCCGAGGAGCGGGCGATCGCCCGGATCGAGGCGGTCGGCGAGTGGACCCGCCGGCTGAAGGACGTCTCCGCCACCGGGCAGGGCCTCCAGCAGGCGATCATCGGCACCATCGCCACCGTCCCGGAGGAGATCCAGGACGAGGTACGGCTGCTCGCCGCCCGCCTCCAGGCCGGCTGGACGGCCCGTACCGCGCTGCTCGCCTTCGCCGACGAGATCGGCGATCCGGTCTGCGACCAGGTGGTGGCCGCGCTGATCCTGCACCTGACCGACCGGGGCGAACGCCTCGGCGACGTGCTCGGCTCGATCGCCTCGGCTGCCGCCGCCGAGGTGGGCACCCGGCGCGAGGTGGAGGCCAAGCGCACCCAGCCCCGGTTCGCGGTCCGCTTCCTCACCGGGATGACCCTGGCCGTGCTGGCGTACGGGCTGCTGAACACCGAGTACGTCCGCCCGTACGGCACCGTGTTCGGGCAGCTGGTGATGGCGGTGCTCAGCGCGGCCTTCGTCGGGCTGCTGATCTGGGTGCGGTCGATGAGTCAGCCTCCGCCGCCGGCCCGCTTCCTCCCGGCCCCCGACCCGGAGGAGGCGATCGCGTGATCGTCAACTGGCAGCTCGCGATCGCCGTGCTCGGCGGGGCGATGGTGGGGCTGGGCTTGTTCCTGGCGGTCCGGGAGGCGTTGCCGGCCGCCCCGGCGCTCGGCCCCGCGCTGCGCCGGCTGCACCAGCCCCCGGGCACCGTCGCCCCGAGCCGGGGCCTGGACTGGTTGGGCGGGTTCTCCCGCTGGCTCAGCCCGCCGCACCGGCAGCTCGCGCTGATCGACAAGTCCCCTGAGCAGTACGCCCTGTCGGTGCTGGTCTCCGCCCTGATCGGGCTGGCCACCCCGACCGTGCTGGGGGCGGTGCTCTTCCTCGGCGGGGTACGCCTGCCGGTGGTCGTACCGGTGCTGGGCAGCATCGGGATGGCGCTGGTCTGCGGGCTGCTCGCGCACCGCGCGGTGCTGGCGCGGGCGGACGCCGCACGCGACGAGTTCCGCGCGGCCGTCTGCACCTATCTCGACCTGGTGGCGCTGCAACTGTCGGCGGCGCACGGCCCGGTGCAGTCGCTGGAGCGGGCGGCGGCGGTCTGCGACGGCTGGGTCTTCGACCGGATCCGCGAGTCGCTGCGGATCGCGCAGATGCAGATGCACTCGCCCTGGGACGAGCTCCAGGAGCTGGCCGAGCGGATCGGCATCCCGGAGCTGGGCGACGTCGGGGCGATCATGCGCTCCTCCGGCAGCGAGGGCGCGCAGGTCCACGAGACGCTGCGCAGTCGTGCCGACTCGCTGCGGGACCAGATCCGTACCGACAACCTGGCCCGCGCCGAGGGGGTGACCAGCCGGCTGGACATCCCCGGTTCGCTGCTGGTCTTCGTCCTGCTCGGTTTCATGCTCTACCCGTTCGTGGCCCGCCTGTAGGTCCCCACCCCCGACAAGGAGCACGCCATGCAACTGATCGCCTACCTGCACGTCACGCTGGTCGCACGGTTGGCGGAGCTGCGCCGCGAGGGGGACCGAGGCGACAGCCCGGTGCCGACCGCAGTGATCATCTTCGGCCTGGTCGCGGCGGCGATCGCGGTCACCGGTCTGGTGATGACGCGGGCCACCGACTGGATGGACAGCGTCCCCACCGCGCCGTGACTCCTTCGATGAGCTGGCCGGACGCACCCCGGGCCGGTCGGGCGGCCCCCACCGCCCGGCCCCGGGGCGCGTCCGGCCGTCCGCACCCCGGGCCGGCGACCCGGACCGCGCGCGCCGTCGGAACCCCCGACACCGCCGGGCCCGGCCACCCGATCCGGTCCGGCCGCGCCGCACAGCCTGACCAGGCGACCCGGCCTGGCCGGCCCGACCGGAACGGCAGAGCCGGTCGGAACGGCGGGGCCGCCCGGAACGGCGCGGCCGGTCCGAGCGTGCCGGTCGCCGTGTGTGGCGTGGTGCGGGCCGTGCGGCGACGGCTCGCCGCCGGGGGTACGGACCGGGGCGCGAACCCGGTCGAGCTGGCCGTCGTCATGCCGGCGGTGCTGGTGCTGCTCTTCGCCTCGGTCCAGGTGGCCGCGTGGTTCGTCGCCCGGTCCACGGCGCTGAACGCCGCGCAGAGCGGGGTGAACGCGCAGCGGGTGCTCCAGGCGCCGGCCGGGGCGGGCGAGGCCCGGGCCACCCGGTTCCTCAATGCGGCCGGTGACTGGCTCGTCGGCTGGGACAGCCCGGGGCCGACCTGCGTCACCGGGGCCACCGAGGTCACCTGCACGGTAACCGGCCGGTCCCTGTCGGTCATCCCGGGCGTCAGCTTCCGGGTCCGGCAGACCGCGCACGGCACCGTCGAACGCTGGACGAACCCGTGACCGCCGTCGCGGACGGCCGCGCCCGGGGCTCGGTCTCCATCGAGGTGGCGGTGCTCGCCCCGGCGTTCATCGCGCTGATCGTGCTGGCCGGGGTGACCGGGCGCACCGCGATCGCCGACGAGGCGGTGGAGGCGGCCGCCCACGACGCCGCCCGGGCCGCCTCGATCTCCCGGGACGCCGGCACCGCCCGCGACGCGGCCCGCGACGCCGTCCGCCGCCAGCTCGACTGGCGACGCCTGAACTGCGCCGGCGCGCCCCGGATGACCTTCAGCGGCTCGGTACGTGGCCGGTCGACCAGCTTCGACGCGGCGTACCGCAGCCCGGCCGGGCAGCCGGCGAGCGTGACCGTCTCGGTGACCTGCGTGGTGTCCCACCGCGACCTGCGGCTGCCGGCGCTGCCCGGGATGCCGCTGCGGACCACCGCCGCGGCGACCTTCACCTCCCCGCTGGACCGCTACCGGAGCCGGGGATGACCGCCCGTCGGGCCGGCCGCGACGAGGGACGGGTGAGCCTGTTCCTGGCCGTCGCGATGACCGGCGTGCTCGCGGTCATCGGCGTCGCGTACGACGGCGCCGGTCAGCTCCGGTCGCTGCAACGCGCCGACGACCTCGCCGCCGAGGCGGCCCGCAGCGGCGGCCAGGCCGTCGACCGGGCCCGCGCGATCGAGGGCGGCCCGAAGGAGATCGACGAGGGCGACGCGCGGGCGGCCGTCCGCGACTACCTCTCGGCGGCGGGCGCGACCGGGCACTCGGTGAGCTTCCCCGTGATCGACGGCGAGAAGCAGATCCGGGTACGCGTCACCGTCACCTACCGCCGGCACATGCTCGGCCTCTTCGGCATGGACGACACCGTCACCGTCTCGGGTGAGGCCACTGCGCGGGCACTCACCGGGGCACCGTAGGAAGGGAAGGCCGCCATGACCGCACCGCGTGGCTCCGCCGTTCGGCGGACCGGCCAGTTGCTCACCGGCTTCGGGTCGCTGGTCGTCCTGGTCGCGCTGCTGGTGGGCGCGCCGGTGGCGCTGCTCGCCTTCGCCGGTAATCCGCTGCCCGACCACCTGCCCAGCCTGTCGGAGGTGGGCACGGCGCTGACCAGCCGGGACGACGGTCGGTTGTTCCTGCGCGCGCTGGCCGTGGTCGGCTGGTTCGGCTGGGCGACGTTCGCCTTCTCCGTGCTGGTGGAGCTGGCGGCGCAGGCGACGCGGCGGCCGGCGCCCCGGCTGCCCGGGATGAGCCGGCAGCAGCGGGCCGCGGCGGCCCTGGTCGGATCGGTCGCGCTGATCATCGCGGCGAGCCCGGCGGCCAGCGCGGCGGCGGCCATGACGTACCCGGCGACGGCCGGCACCGGGCTCCCGGCGACGGGCGCGGCAATGCCGGCGACGGGCGCCACGGTGGTCCTCGCGGCGCCGCCCGTCGGATCGACGGGGGCGGTTCCGGAGGGTGCCGGCGCCGAGGCTGTCCGGCCGCAGCCGGCCCCGCCGGTCTACCGGGTCGCCAGGGGCGACTACCTGGGCGAGGTGGCGGAACGCTACCTGGACGACTTCGACCGCTACCAGGAGCTGGCCCGGCTCAACCGGCTGCACGACGCCGACCGGATCCGGCCGGGCCAGCTGATCAAGCTGCCGGCGCGGGCGGAGGACGGCGGTGCACGCACGCACGCGACCGGCCGGCTGGTGGCCGGACAGCCGACGCCGCGCAAGCCGTCGCCCCAGCCGCCGGCCGCGTCCCCGGGCTCGCCGAAGGGGTCCCCCGGCGGCATCGGGTCGCCGGTCCCCGACGAGCAGGCCGGGCCGGGTGCTCCGGGCGGTCAGGTCGGACCGGGCGGGACCGGCGCGACGCCGGGACAGCCGGCACCCCGGACGATGCCGCCGCAGGTGGAGCGGCCGGCGGGGGCACCCCCGGCGATGGCGGCCGGGGCCTCCCGGGCCACCGACGACGACGGGATGAACCGGCCGCTGGCGGTCTCCGCGGTGCTCGCCGTGGCCAGCATCGTCGGCGCGCAGATCGGCGCGGTGCTCGGGCTGCGCCGCCGCCCGGCCCGGGCCGTCGCGGCCGCCCGCGCTCGCCACCGCCGCGACTGAGCCGAATACGCGCCTGTGCCGCGCCGACGAACAGCGGGCCGGCGTGATCTGCGGCGCTCGCGACCGGAACCGGCAGGTCACTGGCCCGGGCCACGGTGCCCTGCCGTGCCCGCAATGCCGTGGGCCGACGGGCCGCCCGGCCCGGGCCACCGCGGTCCGGCCAGGTGCCCGGTGGGAGGTCAGGGCAGCTTGGTCTGGAGGATTCCGTCGACCACCCGGGTCGGCAGGAGCTGCTGGTCGTTCGCGGCGGGGCCGTGCACGACCTCGCCGCCGTTGAGCCGGAACGTGGAGCCGTGCCAGGGGCAGACCACGCAGGCGTGGCCCTCGATCTCCTGCACCTCGCCCTCGCCGAGCGGGCCGCTCTGGTGCGGGCAGCGTTCCAGCATCACGGTGACGTCGTCGCCGTGCCGGTAGAGGATCACCGAGACGTCGTCGACCTCGCGGGTGATCAGCTCGCGCTGCGGCAGCGTGGCCAGGTCGGCGATGGCCTTCCATTCGTCGGTCATCCGGTGCAGCTCGGAGATGCTCTGGTTCACCTGTGCACCCTGCTTGTACGCCAGGTGCCCGCCGATGTACGCCCCGGTGCTGGCCGCGCTCAGCCCCAGGTACGCCAGCGCCCGCCCCATGCCGTGCCGGCCGCGCATCCGGGCGGCGAGCGAACTGGCGTAGAACACCAGCGCGACGGAGTTGGAGGCGGCGTGCACCAGCCCGACCCGGCGCTGGTCCCGGGCCAGGGCGGCCCAGTCGTTCAGCCCGGCGACGGCGGCCGGGAGGGCGCTCACCGTACCCAGCCCGACCAGGGTGGTCGCGGCCCGGCGCTGACCGGGCAGCAGGTCCAGCACGGCGGCGCTGATCCACGCGCCCACCGGCACCTGCACCATCGCCGGGTGCAGCGGATGGCCCAGCCAGACGCCGTGCAGCAGGTCACGGACCCGCTGCCCGCGCAGGGTCGACTGGACGGCCCGCTGGAGCCGGTCGCCGACCGGGTCCAGCGCGGCGTTCTGCTCGATCTTGTTCATCAGCGCTCGCACGTTCCCCGACTTCCCGGCAGATGCGGTCGCAAACCGGGCGGCGGGGACGAATTCCGCCGCCCGGCCGAAATCAGCGCCAGTCGTGGGCCTCCGGGTGGAAGGTGGCGCTGCGGAAGAGGCCGTCCAGGTTGCCGCCGAGCTTGCGCAGGGTGGCCTTGTCGTGCGCGGTCATTTCCACGTACAGACCCTGGACTCCGTAGACCTGGAGGCTCGCGCCGCCGTCCAGGGAGGACGTGCGGCGGGCGGGGTGGCCGTTGATGCGGGAGGTGGGATCGCCGATGACCGCGCCGTAGGACAGCTCGACGTCCCAGCGGTCGTTCGCCCTCCTGCTCACCAGGTACGCCATCGGCTTCAGGCCGGCCGGGGGCGTGGCGAAGCGCACCGGCAGCCGGAGGGGCCAATCCACGGCGTAGCGGAGGTCGAGGGCGATCCGCCGGGCGACGGCGCGCGCGCAGCACCAGCACGGCCCGCTGCCAGGGCGGCACCTGGGCGAGCGCGGCGTGCAGCAGCTCCCGGTCCTCCACCGCGTCGCCGGTCGGGGCGGGCGCCGGCTCGGGTGTCGTGTCGACCAGGCGGACCCGGGACCAGAGCCGGCGCTTCTCGTCGAGGAAGACCCGGACCAGCACGGTACGCACGTACGCGTCGACGTTGTCCGCCTCGCGGGCCCGCCGCCAGCCGATGTAGAGCCGGGTGACGGCGGTCTGGACGAGATCGTCGCCACGGTACGCGTCCCCGGTCAGGTGGCAGGCGATCCGGCGCAGCGCCGGCAGCCGCGACGTGACGTACTCGACGTACTCCTGTTCCAGGTCCGCCCGCATCCACCCACCCCGTCCGTGAACATTCACCCCGCTGACGGGGTCGGGCACCGTCCAGGTTGTACGCGGCGCATATTTCTCCGCCGATGCGACACGCCCACAGCATATGGTGTGTTGGCTTTCTGCGACCCACTACATCTAGGATCACTTTTACTGCTGGTGCGACCCCCCAAGGGTCCGCCAGGCGTCGACGTCCGCCAGGCGTCGCGCCGAACAGGGAACCCGGTGCGAATCCGGGACTGCCCCGCAGCGGTGAGCGGGAACGACCGCCGTCACGAGCACTGGGCCCGACGGGGCCCGGGAAGCGACGGCCAGTAGGCGAACGCGTCTGCCCGCGAGTCCGAAGACCTGCCAGCAGGGCGTGCCCACCAGGCACGCGGACCACCTCGGGGCCTCGTGGGAGGGCCGTCGAGCCGTACGGAGCACCGCCGGCACACCGACCGGTGGCGATCCGGCGTGCCGTCGTGCCCTCCCGCGGTCCACACCGACCACCCAGGAGAGCACGTGACGGCGTCATCCACCATCGCCCCACCCCCGGTCGGGGCACTGCGGGACCTGCTGCACCGACACCACCACGACCTGCCCGACACCGACCCGGAGCGGATCCTCGCCCTGGTCGAGTCGGGGCGCACCGCCGGCGCGGACACCGACGAGCTGACCCGGCTGGCCATCGCGGCGGCGGCCGGGCTCACCGCCGAGGAGCCCGGGTACGCCCGGCTGGCCGCCCGCCTGCTCGCCGGGCGGATCGCCGACGAGACCACCGGCCAGGGCATCGACAGCTTCAGCGACAGCGTTTCCGCCGCGTACGCCGAGGGCCTGCTGGACCCGGGCTTCGCCGGCTTCGTCGCGACGCACGCCGCCGCCCTCGACGCCCTGGTCGACCACGCCGGCGACGACGCCTTCGAGTACTTCGGACTGCGCACCCTGCACGACCGCTACCTGCTGCGCCACCCGCGCAGCCGGGCGGTGCTGGAACGGCCGCAGCACTTCTGGCTGCGGGTCGCCACCGGCCTGTCCGACACCGTGGAGCAGGCCGGCGAGCTGTACCGGCTGATGTCCCGGCTGGCCTACCTGCCCAGTTCACCGACGCTGTTCAACGCCGGTGCCCGGCACCAGCAGCTCTCCTCCTGCTTCCTGGTCGACTCGCCGCGTGACGAGCTGGACTCGATCTACGAGCGCTACACGCAGGTGGCGAGGCTGTCCAAGTTCGCCGGTGGGATCGGCATCTCGTGGTCCCGGGTGCGCTCGCGGGGGTCGCTGATCCGGGGCACCAACGGCCGCTCCAACGGCATCGTGCCCTGGCTGCGCACCCTCGACGCCAGCGTCGCGGCGGTCAACCAGGGCGGCCGGCGCAAGGGCGCGGCCTGCGTCTACCTGGACACCTGGCACGCCGACATCGAGGAGTTCCTGGAGCTGAAGGACAACACCGGCGACGAGGCCCGGCGTACGCACAACCTGAACCTGGCCAACTGGGTGCCCGACGAGTTCATGCGCCGTGTCGAGGCGGACGCCGACTGGTCGCTGTTCGACCCGAAGGAGGTGCCGGAGCTGGTCGACCTGTGGGGCGCGGAGTTCGACGCCGCGTACCGGGCGGCGGAGGCGGCCGGCAAGGCGGTCCGGACGCTGCCGGCCCGCACCCTGTACGGCCGGATGATGCGCACCCTGGCGCAGACCGGCAACGGCTGGATGACGTTCAAGGACGCGGCGAACCGCACCTGCAACCAGGTCGGCGCGGGCGGCGGCGTGGTGCACCACTCCAACCTGTGCACCGAGATCCTGGAGGTGACCAGCGACGACGAGACGGCCGTCTGCACGCTCGGCTCGGTCAACCTGGCCGCCCACCTGGTCGACGGTGGCGTGGACTTCGCCAGGCTCGCCACGACGGTCCGGCTGGCGGTCGGGGCGCTGGACCGGGCGATCGACCGGAACTGGTTCCCCACCGAGCAGGCGGCCACCGCGCACCGGCGGTGGCGGCCGCTGGGGCTGGGCGTGATGGGGCTGGCCGACGTCTTCGCCGCGCTGCGGCTGCCGTTCGACTCGCCGGAGGCGCTGGCCCTGTCCACCCGGATCGCCGAGGAGGTCGCCCTGGCCGCGTACGACGCCTCCGCCGACCTGGCGGCGGAGCGCGGCGCGCACCCGGCGTACCCGCTGACCCGGGCCGCCGGCGGGGTGCTGCACCCGGACCACTGGCCGGACGCCCGGCCCACCCGGCCGGAGGCGTGGGCGACGCTGCGGGAGAGGGTGGCCCGGCACGGGCTGCGCAACTCGCTGCTGGTGGCGATCGCGCCGACGGCCACCATCGCCTCGATCGCCGGCTGCGCCGAGTGCGTCGAGCCGCTGGTCTCCAACGTCTTCAAGCGGGAGACCCTCTCCGGGGAGTTCCTCCAGGTCAACCGGCACCTGGTCGCCGACCTGAAGCGGCTGGGCCGGTGGACCGCGCAGACCCGGGACGCGATCAAGCGGGCGGACGGCTCGGTGCAGGAGCTGGACCTGCCGGCGGAGCTGAAGGCGCTGCACCGCACCGCCTGGGAGCTGCCGCAGAAGGCGCTGATCGACCTGGCCGCCGCCCGCGCCCCGTACGTGGACCAGTCGCAGTCGCTCAACCTGTTCCAGGCCAGCCCGACCATCGGCCGGCTCTCCTCGATGTACGCGTACGCCTGGCGGGCCGGCCTGAAGACCACCTACTACCTGCGGTCCCGTCCGGCGACCCGGATCGCGCAGACCACGGTCGCCGCCGCGCCGGCGGCCGCACCCGTGCCCTCGCCGCGACCGGCGGCGCCGGCCCTGCTCACCCTGTCCGTCGGCGAGAGCGACGCGGTCGCCTGCTCGCTGGAGAACCCCGAGATCTGCGAGGCCTGCCAGTGACGATGCTGCTCGACCCCGGCATGGACCTGACCCTGCGCCCGATGCGCTACCCGGACTTCTACGAGCGGTTCCGGGCCGCCATCCGCAACACCTGGACGGTGGAGGAGGTGGACCTGGCCTCCGACGTACCCGATCTGGTGACGCTCTCCGCCGGCGAGCGGCACCTGGTCCACCGCCTGGTGGCGTTCTTCGCCACCGGCGACTCGATCGTGGCGAACAACCTGGTGCTCAACCTCTACCAGCACGTCAACGCGCCCGAGGCCCGCCTCTACCTCTCCCGCCAGCTCTACGAGGAGGCGGTGCACGTCCAGTTCTACCTGACCCTGCTCGACACCTACCTGCCCGACCACGACGAGCGGGCGAAGGCGTTCGCGGCGGTCGAGCACATCCCGTCGATCCGCGACAAGGCGGAGTTCTACTTCCGCTGGATCGACTCGATCGGCGGCCTGCACCGGCTGGAGAGCCGGGCGGAGCGGCGGGCGTTCCTGCTCAACCTGATCTGCTTCGCGGCCTGCGTGGAGGGGCTGTTCTTCTACGGCGCCTTCGCCTACGTCTACTGGCTGCGCTCGCGTGGGCTGCTCTCGGGGCTGGCCACCGGCACCAACTGGGTGTTCCGCGACGAGTCGATGCACATGGAGTTCGCCTTCTCGGTGGTCGACACCGTCCGCGCCGAGGAGCCGTCGCTGTTCGACGAGGCGATGGCGGATGAGGTGCGGACCATGCTGGACGAGGCGGTGACGGCCGAGCTGGCCTTCGCCCGGGACCTCTGCGGGGACGGCCTGCCGGGCATGAACACCGCCGACATGCGTCGCTACCTGGAGTACGTGGCGGACGCCCGGCTCGCCCGGCTCGGCCTGCCGCCCGCGTACGGGTCGACGAACCCGTTCCCGTTCATGGAGTTGCAGGACGTGCAGGAGCTGACCAACTTCTTCGAGCGGCGGGTGTCCGCGTACCAGGTGGCCGTCGGCGGTGAGGTCAGCCTGGACGACGACTTCTGAGGCCGCATAGCCTCGGCCCATGCCTGTCCACCGGCTCGACCGGGTCGACGCCCGGCGGATCGCGGTGCGCGCCCAACTGCTGGACGCGCACCGCCCGCTGGACCTGCTGACCGTGGTCAACAGGTTGACGTTCCTGCAACTGGATCCGACGGCCGCCGTGGCGCCCAGCGCCGACCTCGTCGCGTGGACGCGGCTGGGCGCCGGGTACCGGCCGGACCACCTGCGACAGGCGGTGGAGCGGGACCGCACCATGTTCGAGCACCAGGCCATGGTGCGGCCGACGGCGGACCTCGGGCTGCACCTCGCCGAGATGGCGGCGTGGCCGCCGGAGGGCTCGCGCAAGCACGCCTGGCTGGCGGCGAACGCCACGTTCCACCGGTTCGTGCTCGACCTGCTGCGCGACTCCGGCCCGCTGCTCTCCCGGGACGTGCCGGACCGCAGCGTGGTGCCGTGGCCGTCGACCGGCTGGACGAACAACCGCAACGTCACCCAACTGCTGGAGATCCTCGCCGCCCGGGGCGAGATCGCCGTCTCCGACCGGGTCGGTCGGCAACGCCGGTGGGATCTGGCCGAGCGGGTCTACCCGGCCGGCACGGCGGCCGTCCCGGCGGACGAGGCCCGGCGGACGCGCGACGAGCGGCGGTTGCGCTCGCTGGGCATCGCCCGGGCGTCGGTCGTCGGGGAGGCCGGTGAGCCGGCGCAGGTCGAGGGCACCGCCGGCGGGTGGCGGGTCGACCCGGCGGCCGTCGGTCAGCCGTTCGCCGGCCGTACCGCGCTGCTGTCGCCGTTCGACCGGCTGGTCCACGACCGGAAGCGGACCCGGGAGCTCTTCGACTTCGAGTACGTCCTGGAGATGTACCTGCCGAAGGCGAAGCGCCGCTGGGGCTACTTCGCACTGCCCGTGCTGCACCACGACCGGCTCGTCGGCAAGGTGGACGCCACGGCCGACCACAAGGCCGGCACCCTGCGGGTGCACGCCATCCACCAGGACGTCCCGTTCGACCCCGCCGTCACCGCGGCGGTGGACGCCGAGCTGGCGGCGCTGGCGGCCTGGCTCGGCCTGCCCACGGTCAGCGTGGCGTGAAGAGTTGTCGTCGCTGGGACGACCACAACTCTTCACACAGTTCGCGACGGGTCAGCGACTGCCTGTCCACCGGTCGGTGTGCAGGGCCTCGGCCAGCGGGCGCTTCTGCCGCCAGCCGTGCCGGGCCAGGTCGGGCACCTGTTCCAGGTGCGTCACCGGCCCGACGCAGAGCCAGGCCACCGGCCGGATGCCGGTGGGAATGCCCAGCAGGTCGGCCAGGAACGGCTCCCGGTAGAAGGAGACCCAGCCGACGCCGAGGCCCTCGGCGGTGGCGGCCAGCCAGAGGTTCTGGATGGCCAGGCAGACCGAGTAGAGGCCGGCGTCGGCGATGGCGTGCCGGCCCAGCACGGCCGGGCCGCCCCGCGACGGGTCGTAGGTCACCACGATCGACAGGCTCGACTCCAACACACCGTCGATCTTGATGCGGGCGAACCGTGCTGCCGCCTCGTCGGAGAGGGTGGCCGCGAAGGTGTCCCGTTCCGTCCGGACGTGCTCGTGGAAGCGGCGGCGCAGCCCGGCGTCCCGGACCAGGACGAAGTCCCACGGCTGTGAGTAGCCGACGCTGGGCGCGGCGTGCGCGGCGTCAAGGACGCGGTGCAGGGTGTCGTCCGGCACCGGCGCCCCGGTGAACTGGGCCCGGACGTCCCGGCGACGGTGGATGGCGGTGTAGAGGTCCACGGCAGGCTCCCGCTGCGCAAGGCCCACCCCGGACGGGTGGGCGGTCGACGCGAGGCCGGTCTTCGGACTCCTGGATCGACGCCTGGCCGCCCGCCTTCCCAGCCGTACGGCCAGTGGCTGCGCTCTCGCGCGTGGACGGTGGCTCCCCGGTCACCGCGGCGGGCCCGTGCCGGATTTGCACCGGCTTCCCGATTCTCCCCGCGCACGCGGGGCACCTCGCATGATCGTTGCCGTCGCGATACTAGTGGCCCATCGGGCGCCGGCACGCCCTGGCGTGCCGGCGCCGCCGGGCGGCATGCTGTGCCGATGGCCGTACACGTCACGCACGACGGACCGGTGACCACGGTGATCCTCGACCGGGCGGCGTCGCGCAACGCCGTCGACGGTCCCACCGCGCGGGCGCTCGCCGACGCGTTCCGCGCCTTCGAGGCCGACCCGGAGGCGCGGGTCGCGGTGCTCTGGGGCGCCGGCGGCACGTTCTGCTCCGGCGCCGACCTCAAGGTGATCGGTACGCCCAGCGGCAACCGGGTCGAGCCGGACGGCGACGGCCCGATGGGTCCGACCCGGATGTCGCTGTCCAAGCCGGTCGTCGCCGCGATCTCCGGGTACGCCGTGGCCGGCGGCCTGGAGCTGGCGCTCTGGTGCGACCTGCGGGTCGCCGAGTCCGACGCGGTGCTCGGGGTGTTCTGCCGGCGCTGGGGCGTACCGCTGATCGACGGCGGGACGGTCCGGCTGCCGAGGTTGATCGGGGAGAGCCGGGCGATGGACCTGATCCTCACCGGTCGCCCGGTGCCCGCCGAGGAGGCGTACGCGATGGGGTTGGTCAACCGGTTGGTCGCGCCGGGTGAGGCGCGGGCGGAGGCCGAGCGGTTGGCCGCCGAGATCGCCCGCCACCCGCAGACCTGCCTGCGCAACGACCGCGCGTCGGTGCTCGCCACCGCCGGCCTGACCGAGCCGGAGGCGCTCGCCACCGAGCTGGCGTACGGCATGCGGTCGCTGGACACGGACGCGGCAGCCGGCGCGGCCCGGTTCGCCGCCGGCGCCGGCCGCCACGGCGCCGTCAGCTGAGGTCGCGCAGGGCGTCCTCGATCGCCCGGTGGAACGTCGGGTACGCGTAGATCATGTGTCGGAGGTGGCTCAACGGCACCGCCGCGTGCACCGCCACCACCAGCGCCGACAGCACCTCGCCGCCGGCCGGGCCGACGGAGGTCGCGCCGACCAGCACGCCCTGGTCGGCGTCGGCGACGAGCTTGATGAAGCCGTCGTTGCCGGCCTTGTGGATCCAACCCCGGGCGGACGACGACAGCTGGGCGATGCCGACCTGCACGTTGATGCCGCGCTGGCGGGCCTGGTGCTCGGTGAGGCCGACCGCACCGACCTCCGGATCGGTGAAGGTGACCCGGGGCAGCGCCCGATAGTCGGCGCGGGGCAGGGTACCGGCGGCACCGCTCGGGCCGGTCGCGGTCATCGCGCCGCCGACCGCGCTGGCCGCGCCCATCGCACCGCCCACCACGCTGGCCGTCCCGCTCGGGTCGGGGCCACCGTCGGCGTGTCGGGTGCGGTCCAGCACGTCGGCGATGACGATCGCCGCCTGGTACATCGCGATGTGGGTGAAGGCCCCCTCGCCGGTGACGTCACCGACCGCCCAGACACCGTCGGTCACCCGCATCTGCCCGTCGACCGGCAGGTAGCGCTGCCCGGGGTCCACGCCGATCGTGTCCAGGCCCAGCTCCTCCAGGTGCGCGCGACGCCCGGTGACCACCAGCAACCGCTCCGCGTGGAACGCGTCGTCGCCGGCGTGCACGGTGAAGGTGCCACCGTCGTGGCTGACCCGGTCCGCCTTGACGCCGGTGCGGATCTCCACCCCGTCCGCGCGCAGCGCCTTCTCGGCCACCTCGGAGGACTCGGGCTCCTCGACCGCGAGCACCCGGTCCGCCGCCTCGACCACCGTCACCCGTACGCCGAACCGGGCGAACACCTGCGCCAGCTCCAGCCCGATCGCGCCCCCGCCGAGCACGAGCAGCGATTCGGGCAGCTCCTCGACCTCGATCGCCTGGTGGTTCGTCCAGTACGGCGTGTCGGCCAGCCCTTCGATCGGCGGCACGGACGGCCGGGTGCCGGTGCCGAACACGATCCCGTGCCGGGCCTGGATGACCTGGTCGCCGACGCGTACCCGGCCGGGGCCGTCGAGTCGGGCGCTGCCGCGCAGGAACCGCCCACCCTTGCCGGTGAACCGGTCGACCGCCACCGTGTCGTCCCAGGTGTCGGTGGCCTCCTCGCGGATCCGCTTGGCCACCGGCGCCCAGTCCGGCTGGACCTGGGCCGAACCGGCCAGCTCGTTGACCCGCCGCGCCTCGGCGAGCGCGTTCGCCGCCCTGATCATCATCTTGCTGGGGATGCACCCCCAGTACGGGCACTCCCCGCCGACCAGGTCCCGTTCGATGCCGACGACGCTCAGGCCGGCCTCGGCGAGCCGCCCGGCCACCTCCTCGCCGCCGACGCCCAACCCGACCACGACCACGTCCACCACTTCCGGCTCCGCCATGCCGTCAGCATTCCCCAGCCACCGGACGCCGGCCAGCGACCGCACCAGAATTCCCGCGCCCGTAATCATTCCTACCGCCTACGGTGGCCGCATGCCCGATCGCTTCGCCCCCGTCGGCGACTGCTTCCAGGATCTGCTGGCCACCGGCCGGGAGACCGGCGCCGGCCTGACCATCTGGTACGACGGCCACCCGGTGGTCGACCTGGGTGCCGACAGCCGCGGGGCGTGGCGGCCGGACACGCTGGTGAACGTCTACTCGGTCGGCAAGCCCGTCGCGGCGCTCTGCCTGCTGCTGCTCGTCGACCGGGGTCGGCTCGACCTGGACGACCCGGTGGCGACCCACTGGCCCGGGTTCCACGCCCCCGCCACGGTCCGCCAGGTGCTGAACCACACCGCCGGCCTGCCGACCTTCCCGGTGGCCCGGCCGGCCGAGGCGGTCGCCGACTGGGAGTTGCTCTGCGCCGACCTGGCCGCCGCCGACCCGGAGTGGGAGCCGGGCAGCGTCGCGGGCGAGCACGCCTGGACGTACGGGCACCTGGTGGGCGAGCTGGTCCGTCGGGTCGACGGGCGGTCGGTGGGGCGGTTCCTGGCCGAGGAGATTGCCGATCCGTGGCGCCTCGACCTGGGCTTCGGACTCGGGGCGGCGGACCAGCGGCGGTGCGTGGACCTGTCGTACGGCGATCCGGCCTGGCCGGTGCGGATGCTGGGTGAGCCGGGGTCGCTGCGGGCCCGGGCGCTGAGCAACCCACCCGGCGGCCTCGACCTGGCGGTGGTCAACAGCCCGCTCTGGCGGGGCGCGCTGGTCCCGGCGGTCAACCTGCACGCCACGGCGTCCGCGCTGGCCCGGCTCTACGCGGGCCTCGCCGCCGACGGCACCCTCGACGGGGTACGCCTGTTCAGCACCGAACTGGTCGCCGAGGCCACCCGGGTCCAGTACGACGGCCCCGACCTGGTGCTCGATCGCCGGGCCTGCTGGACGCTGGGGATGCAGCGCGAGCCGGACGGGAGCTGGGGCATGGGCGGGATCGGCGGCAGCAGCGCCTGGGCCGACCCCGAGCGGGGCTACGTCTTCGCCTACGCCACGGCCCACCTGGCCGACCACGACCGGGTGGACGAACTGGTCGAGGTGCTGCACTCCTGCCTCTGACCTCGGCGGCAGCATGACCCTGCGTCACGAGCACCAAGCATCACCCACCGTGACAGCCCAGGATTCCCCCGCATTGCCACTCGGACGCTTTGCTCTGCTGCCGCCACGGCGACACCTGCACTGAGCAGCGCATCCACTCAGGGCCACCCTGGCGGCGGGGGTCAGGGACCGTTACCGAGGGTTGCTGTTGCCGGGGAGGCAGCAGAGCAAAGCGTCTGAGCAGGTGCTCCGATGGAAGCGACACTCTCACGGCCAGTACATGCTCTCGGTGGCCGTCGCGGGTGGGGCAACCCCCGTGGGCGCGCACCATGGCGAGTCGCCGCCCGCGCATGGGTCAGCGCATCCAGACCGGGTCGGCGCCGGGCACCTCCAGCGGCGGCGGATAGTCCAGCTTCCGGCGTACGTCGTCGGGGAGCCGCCACGGCTGGTGCACCGCCTTCCCCGCCACCGACGCCAGTTCGGGAACCCACCGCCGGACGTACCCGCCGTCCGATCCCCTCGGCGCCCACCTCCCGGGCCAGCCGGATCGTCTCGGCCACCGGGTCGCCCCGGCGCACCACCAGGTCACCGCCGCGCCGGCGCAGTTCCTCGCGCAGCTCGGCCAGGCACTGATGCAGGAACCGGGTGCGGTTCGGCGACCTGTCGGCCAGCGCCGGGTCGAGCACGTACAGCGGCACCACCCGGTCGAACGCCGCGCAGGCGGTGGCGAGCGCCGGGTGGTCGTGCACCCGCAGGTCGCGGGTGAACAGCGCTCACCGCGGTCGGCGTACTCACTGCGAGACCAGGCTCGGCCCGGGTACGGCGACCGGGCTGCCGGTCGGGGTGAGCAGGGCCCGGGCGGCCACCGCCAGCCGGCGGTGCTGTGGCACCAGCGCCCGGCGGACGAACACGTCGTAGCCCTGCGCGGCGACCTCGTCGAGGATCCCGCCGTAGAGCGCGTACGCGGTCCGCATGCACGCCTGCGAGGCGGGGTTGAGCAGGGTGATGCCCGGTGCGGCGGCCGCGTAGTGCGCCTGGGCGCGGCTCACCTCGTACTCGATCAGGTCCCGGATCCTCGGTGTGCTGCGGGCCTGTTCCTTCGCGGCGAGCAGGTCGTCGCGGGTGACGCCGAACTTGGCCAGGTCCTCGTCGGGCAGGTAGGTGCGGCCCCGGTCGAGGTCCTCGGCGACGTCCCGGATGAAGTTGGTGAGCTGGAAGGCGAAGCCGAGCTGGCGGGCCGGCTCGCGGGCCGCCGCCGGGTCGGAGCTGCCGAGGATCGGCAGCATCATGGTGCCGATGACCGCCGCCGAGCCCTCCATGTAGTCGAGCAGGTCGTCGTAGGTCGGGTACGACAGCACGGTCACGTCCATCGCCATGCTGCGCAGAAACGACGCGAAGTCGGCGCGGTCGAGATCGAAGACGGCGATGGTGTGCAGCACGGCCGGGAGCAGCGGGTCGTCGACCGGCTCACCGTGCAGGCCGGCGACGAACTCCGACGACCACTCGTCCAGCCGGGCGGCGCGCTCGGCGGGCGGCAGCTCCTCGGTGCGGTCGACGATCTCGTCGGCGTGGCGCGTGAATCCATACAGGGCGTGCACATGACGTCGTTTCCACGCGGGGAGCAGCCGGGTGGCGAGATAGTAGGTGCGACCATGCCGTCGGTGCAGCTCCTGGCAGCGGGCATAGGCAGCGGTGAGATCGGTGTCCACCGGCCCTCCTCGAATTCGACGCAGCAATCGACGCAACTCGTAACCCTAGGGTACGCTCGCTCCCATGGCCAACGACGCAGTCGCGGGTAATGCGCTCCGCGTCGCGCCGGCACAGCCGGGAGCGACGGACGATCCGGTCCGCGGCGTACTGGCCGCGTTCACGAAAGAGCTGATCAAGGGGGTGGACGACACCCTGACGGCGTTCCTGGCCGCCGAGGTCGGCTCACTCACCGAGATCGACGCGGCGATGGGCGGCTTCGCGGCCACCGCGCGCGACTGCGTGCTGGCCGGCGGCAAGCGGGTCCGGCCGACCTTCGCGTACTGGGGCTGGCGCGGGGTGGTCGGCGGCGCGGAACCGCTGCCGACGGTGCTGCCGGCGTTCGCCGCCCTGGAGCTGCTGCACACCTTCGCGCTGGTGCACGACGACGTGATGGACGGCTCCGACACCCGGCGCGGCCGGCCCACCGCGCACCGGGCCGCCGCCGCCCGGCACGTCGCCGCCGGGTACGCCGGCGACCCGGCCCGGTTCGGCGAGGCGGTGGCCGTGCTCGTCGGCGACCTCTGCCTGGTCTGGGCCGATCGGCTGCTCAGCCATGCCACCGTGGCGCCGGCCCGGCTGTTCGAGGTGCGGCGCTGCTACGACCAGATGCGGATCGAGACGATCGCCGGGCAGTACCTCGACGTGCTGGGCGAACACGATCCGGCGAACTGGTCGGTGGACCGGGCGCTGCGGGTGGCCCGCTACAAGACCGCCAGCTACACCGTCCAGCGCCCGCTGCTCTTCGGCGCCTGCCTGGCCGGTGTCGCCGCCGACGCGCCACTGATCGCCGCGTACACCCGCTACGGCCTGGCCGTCGGGGAGGCGTTCCAGCTCTGCGACGACCTGCTCGGCGTCTACGGCGAACCGGCGACCACCGGCAAGCCGGCCGGCGACGACCTGCGTACCGGCAAGCCGACCGCGCTGCTATTGCTGGCCCGCCAACTGGCCACCCCCGGCCAGCGGCGGGCGCTGGAGCGGGCCGGCCGGGTCACCGGCGCCCGGGACGTGGCCCGGCTCGCCGAACTGGTCGCCGACACCGGGGCGGTGTCCCGGGTGGAGCGGATGATCTCCGACCGGGTGTCCGAGGCGCTGACCGCGCTGCACACCGCGTCGATCGACGAGACCGCGCGCACCGCGCTGACCGGCCTCGCCACCGCCGCGACCAGGCGGCGGGCATGATGAGCGACCTTGCGAAGGAGGTGGTCACGTGCGGACCGTGAACGGGCGTACCGACCGGGTGGTGGTCGTCGGCGCGGGCCTTGGCGGGCTGGCGTGCGCGCTGCACCTGGCCGGCAGCGGCCGGCAGGTGACCGTGGTGGAGCGCGAGCCGGTGCCGGGCGGCCGGGCCGGCCGGCTGGCCGTCGAGGGGTACGAGTTCGACACCGGCCCCACCGTGCTCACCATGCCCGACCTGATCGCCGAGGCACTGGGCGCGGTCGGCGAGGAGCTCGACGACTGGCTGGACCTCACCCCGGTCGACCCCGCCTACCGGGCCTACTACCCCGACGGCTCGACGCTGGACGTCATCACCGACACCACCCGGATGGCCGCCGAGATCGCCCGGGTGTGCGGCCCCCGCGAGGCCGACGGCTACCTGCGCTTCGTGGACTACGCGCGCAACCTGTGGCACTGGGAGCGGACCGACTTCATCGACCGCAACCTGGACGCCCCGACCGACCTGCTCACCGCCAACCTGGTGAAGCTGCTGGCCAACGGCGCGTTCCGGCGACTCCAGACGAAGATCAACCAATTCTTCCGGGACCCGCGTACCCAGCGCATCTTCTCCTTCCAGGCGATGTACGCGGGCCTCGCGCCGCACGACGCGCTGGCCATCTACAGCGTCATCGCGTACCTCGACTCGGTGGCCGGGGTCTACTTCCCGCGCGGCGGCATCCACGCGGTCTCCCGGGGCATGGCCGGCGCCGCCGAGAAGCACGGCGTGCAGTTCCGTTACGGCACCACGGTGACCCGGGTGGAGACCGCCAACGGCCGGGCCACCGGCGTGCTCACCGCCGACGGCGAGCTGATCCCGGCCGACGTGGTGGTGCTCAACCCGGACCTGCCAGTCGCCTACCGTGACCTGCTGCCCGCGGCCCGCCAACGGAAGTTGACCTACTCGCCGTCCTGCGTCGTGCTGCACGTCGGCTCGACCCAGGGGTATGAGAAGATCGCCCACCACAACATCCACTTCGGACGGAAGTGGAAGGGCACCTTCGACGAGGTCATCCGGCGCGGTGAGCTGATGACCGACCCGTCGCTGCTGGTCACCAACCCCAGCCGGACCGATCCGGCGGTGGCCCCGGCCGGGCGGCACACCTACTACGTGCTGGCGCCGGTTCCCAACCTCGAACGGGGCCCGTTCGACTGGCGCGGCGACCTGAGCCGGCGCTACGCCGACCAACTCGTGGCGACGCTGGAGGAGCGCGGGTACGTGGGCTTCGGCGCCGGCATCGAGGTGCTGCGTACGATCACCCCCGCCGAGTGGGAGGAGCAGGGCATGGCCGCCGGTACGCCGTTCGCCGCCGCGCACAGCCTCTTCCAGACCGGCCCGTTCCGCCCGTCGAACCTGCACCGGCAGCTGCCCAACGTCGTGTTCACCGGCTCCGGCACCCAGCCCGGCGTGGGCGTACCGATGGTGCTGATCTCCGGGAAACTGGCGGCCAACCGGATCACCGGTGCCGGGCGGTGAGCGCGCGGAGCGCGGCCCGGCGGCGCGGCACACGCAGGACGGGCGCGATGCACACGCGGAACGGGGGGCGGGTCCGGTGACGTCCCGGGAAGGGCACCTGGTCGAGCTGGTCGACGACCGCGGCAACGTGCTCGGCGAGGCCACCGTGGCCGCGGCGCACCAGGCGCCGGGGCGGCTGCACCGCGCCTTCTCAGTGCTGCTGGTCGACCCGGCCGGCCGGGTGCTGCTGCAACGGCGGGCCCCGATCAAGACCCGGTTCCCGCAGCGCTGGGCCAACTCCTGCTGCGGCCACCCCCGACCGGCCGAGTCGCTGGTGGAGGCCGCCAACCGCCGGCTGGCCGAGGAGCTGGGCGCCGCCCCGGTCACGCTGACCGAGGTCGGCGTCTACCTCTACTACGCCGAGGACCCGGCCACCGGCCGGGTCGAGTTCGAGTACGACCACGTGCTGCGGGCCGACGTGCCGGCCGACGTCACCGTGCTGCCGGACCCCGACGAGGTGTCCGAGCTGCGCTGGGTCGACCCGGTACGGCTGATGGCCGAGATCGACGCGGAACCCCGCGCGTACGCGCCCTGGCTGGGCGGGGTGGTGAGCCGGCTGCTGCGCGCCGGCGGCCCCGCCGACACCACCATCCCGTCCGGCGTTCCGGCGGACGACGCGTCGGAGCGGTCGGGTGGCCGATGAGGCGCTGAGCGCGGGGGCCGTCGCACGCCGACTGGGCGTGGCGGTCACCACGCTGCGTACCTGGCACCAGCGCTACGGCCTCGGTCCCAGCCAGCACGTACCGGGTCACCACCGGCGCTACACGTCGGCCGACCTCGCGCGCCTGGAGATCATGCGTCGGCTCACCGCGGAGGGGATCACCCCGGCCGAGGCGGCCCGCTGGGCGAAGCAGAGCCCCGGGGTCGGTCCCGCCGCCGAGGTGCGGCTGCGCGCCGGAGCCGGTCGGGACGGCGGCGGGCAGACGATCCCGGTCGGCCGGGCCGGGCCGGTCGCCCGTGGTTTGGCCCGGGCCGCCATGCGACTGGACTCGGCGGCGATCAGCGAGACCATCGCCAACGCCCTCGCCCGGGACGGCGTGGTCGCCACCTGGGACGGCCTGCTGCGCCCGGTGCTGGCCGGCATCGGAGAGCGGCACGCCGCGACCGCCGGTCTGATCGAGGTCGAACACCTGATGTCCCGGTGCGTGTCCGAGGCGTTCGCCACGGTGGCCCGACCCGGCCCGGCCGCCGGCCCGGCCCGGATCCTGCTCGCCTGTGCCGACGAGGAACAGCACACCCTGCCGTTGGAGGCGTTGGCCGCAACGCTCGCCGAGGCGGGTGTGGCGTATCGCATGCTGGGTGCCCGGGTGCCGCTCGCGGCGCTGATCGAGGCGGTGAACCGGACCGGACCGGCCGCGGTGGTGCTCTGGTCGCACACCCGCGCCACCGCCGACCCGCGGCAGCTGTCCGCCCTGCTCGGGATGGTTCGACGCCCCCTGCTGGTGCTCGCCGCCGGCCCCGGCTGGCAGGCCGACACACTGCCCGCCGGAGTGGTCCGGCCGGTCGACCTGACCGAGGCGGTGTCGCTGGCGTTGGCCGTCCGAGACTCGCTGGATCAGTCGGGCGGGGCCTGACCGACCCTGCCGGATCGGCGCGTCGTCCACTACCGTCGGGGCCTACCGCTACCCGACCCCCCTCGGAGTGACGATGCGTGCACGCCCCGTCCTGGCGGCCGCCCTCGGCCTGGTCCTGCTCCTCGCCGGCGGCTGCGGCGAACCGCAACGGGACCCCCAGCAGGCCTCGGCACCCGCCCCGACGGCGGCGGCGAGTCCGCCGCCGGCGACCATCCCGTCACCAACAGCAACCCCGCAGCCGACCACGAAACCCAAGCCCCGGCTGCGGCCGAAGCCCACCACGCTGCCCGCGGGCCTGCGGCGCGCCACCGGGGTACGCGCCGTCGCGCTGACCTTCGACGACGGCCCTGACCCGGCCTGGACGCCGAAGGTGCTCGACCAGTTGCGGGCCGCCCGGGTCAAGGCGACGTTCTGCCTGGTCGGCACCGAGGTACGCGAGCACCCGGAGCTGGTCGTCCGGATCGTCCGTGAGGGTCACCAGCTCTGCAACCACAGCTGGCGGCACGACTTCGACCTGGGCCGACGGCCGGTGGCCGAGATCCGGGCCGACCTGGCCCGGACGAACCTGGCCATCCAGGCCGCCGTGCCGGGCGCCAAGGTGCCGTTCTACCGCCAACCGGGCGGCCGGTGGACGCCGGAGGTGGTGGCGGTGGCCCGGCAGCTCGGCATGCGGTCGCTGCACTGGAGCGTGGACCCGCAGGACTGGGCGAAGCCGACCGCCGCCACCCTCGCCAAGCGGGTCCACGGCGCCGCCCGCCCCGGCGCGATCGTGCTGATGCACGACGGCGGGGGCGATCGCAGCCGGACCCTGGCCGCCTGCCCGCACCTGATCATCGACCTGAAACGGCGCTTCGGCATCGCCCCACCCCGGTGACACCCACCCTGACCTGCGGTTTTGACGGGGAATGTGCCAGCTGCCATACCGGTTTGGTCCACTGACGGGGCATGGCATATGCTTCTCATGCCTCCGGCGGGGCCGGATGGGAGCAAGTCCGCTTGAAGTTGCGAGTGTGCAATGATGGCGGGGCCGCCCTCATCGTCTAGCGGCCCAGGACGCCGCCCTTTCAAGGCGGTAGCACGGGTTCGAATCCCGTTGGGGGCACGGTCCGGCTCACGCCGGATGCAACACCAGCCAGGTCCTGTGGAGCAGTTGGAGTGCTCGCCGCCCTGTCAAGGCGGAGGTCGCGGGTTCAAGTCCCGTCAGGACCGCCAGCGCCGACGCCGCGTGAACCATTGCGCGGCGTTCTGCGTATCGGAGCATGTGACCCTTTCGGCGGAGACCCCGCCTTCGGGTAGCATGGACCGAGCACCACGGCCAGGTAGCTCAGTTGGTACGAGCGTCCGACTGAAAATCGGAAGGTCGGCGGTTCGACCCCGCCCCTGGCCACATAGCCTTTCGCCGGGCTACAGAGGTCCCCACCAGCGGAAACGCCGGTGGGGATCTTGCTTTCTGCGCCCCTGCCGGGTGGATCGCCGTTGCCCGTGGTTGACCGCTCCTGGCCCTTGATCGCCGCCGCTAGGTGCACGTTCGCTGCACGCCGCTCTCCGGTGAACCGGTCACACATCGGCCTTGGACGCAACCCGCCATGCCTCACAATGAGCCCGATCTCGCGCAGACGAGCTGACCGCCGTTGATCCACGGCTCCCGTGTCAACGGACACGCAACGGGCACGGCGACCGAGGGATTATGAGATCAAGTTGCCTACGTGGTGCAGCCTGAGGAAACCGGGTTCTAGCAGCGGAAACGGCTCTCGACATCTCACACTGCTCTCCGCCTTTCGCCATCCTCCTGCGGACTGGTTGCGGACCGCACCCTCCTGAGCGTCTGTGGTCGATTGCGCGGCTACGGGACTGGCGACCTGGACGTACGATCCTGCGCATGAACGTATCGCGGGGCCGCCTGCTTGCCTGCCTTGTCATGCCGCTCCTGGCAGCCTGCAGCGCCGAGCCCTCCGGCCCGGTGGCGGCCGCGCCGGTGACGTACAGCTGCTGTGAGGCCCGGGACGTCGACAGGCTGTACCAGCCTGGTCAGACCTTGACTGTGCACTGGACTGTCGAGTCCCCGGACGAGCCGGGCGGAACCCCACCGCAGGTCGAGTTGACCGCACGCTTGACCGGTCCGTTCGCGACCGTAGGTGACCTCAAGGCCGCGACAGAAGGCACCGTTCCGGGGCTGGTCACCTTCGCGGCCGCACCGGTTCGACCATCCGGCGCGCCCGATGAACGACCCGTCAGCACCATCGTGATCGGTCAGGAGGCGAAGCCGGGGTACTACAACCTGGTCACCTCCTTGGTCGACAACGACAACACGGCGAGCGGCGGGGAAAGCGTCGTTCAGGTAGTGCCCAGGCCCTGAGCGTCGGGGCTCGCATCCCCCGTGTGAGGCAGCGTGAACGACCCGACCGACCTGGGGATTAGAAGAAGATCGCGGATGGCTGGTCGGGTGGCTGTGTCCCTGGTCAGCGCGTCCGTCGTTGTCGGGCATCGTCGGCGTTTGCAGGCTGTCTTGGCTGTACCGATGGCTGTACGACATGCTGGCGTAGACCCTCTGATCCCTCGATGGGTGCACTGAGGGCACTGCATCGGGATGCGGAGGGGCACCAGTGCTTGTTGACCACCTGACGACGGCCCTCGTGACAGCAATGGTCGCGTTGGTTGAATCCGTCGAGTCGGGCCGGGATGTAGAGCGCATCGCCTTGAATACGCTGGAAGAGATCGCATACCTGTTCGGCGAGATGAGCTCCGACGAACGCCAGGAGTTCCGTGACCTGTTGGAGCGCGTTGCGGCAGCGGAGCCCGAACGCGCCGACTTCATCCGCAGCCTGCCAGGCTCGCTGGGTTTGAATCTGGAGTCGTAGAGCGGATCTCCTCGTCGGGCAGTCGCCAGACCGTCCGGGGAGGCCGGTAGCCCTTGTGGTGCCCGACGAGGTGAGCCGCGGCGGCATCTCTGAGGAGGGTCGGGGTTCGGGGCGGAGCCCCGAGGTCTTCAAGTTGTTGTCGTCCCTCAGCGTGGCCGGCCGGCCCGGCCGATGCCGGCCGGAGGTCGCCAGCAGGCCGGGGCCGGGCCGGCGCGGCCCGCTTGCGGGCCGCCTTGATGTAGAAGAGGCCAATTCGGCAGTGTGAGTCTCAACGCCCAGCGGGGAGCGCTAGCCGTTCAGATAGCCGCCGAGGTCGTTGGCTTCACTCTTGCTGATCGCAGGGGTCTATGCATGACGGCAAGTCCCTAATAGAGTCTCCCCACGGCCTGTAACGGATGGGGTGGGCATGAGTGACGTTCCTGGGGAGAACTTGCCCGAGCCGTGGTTTGCGGAGAGGTCTGGCGTAGTTTTGCTATACCGCATCAACCGTCGACCACTCCCAGAGCCGTCGCTCTTTGCGCATCAGCCCGAGCTGTTCATGGACCACCTCGTCGAAGTTCTGCAGTTCGGGGTGCCGGAAGTGACGGGGCGTCGCAACAAAAGAGAGTGGAGATTGGGCAACCGGGAGATCACTCCCGACGAGGATGCGTTGTTCGGTCAGATCGGCTGGGTTCGAACCGACTACAGGGCTGCCGACCACTACAACGAAGCGGAAATGCGCTGGGAAGACATCGTGGAGGGTCGGGAAGTGTCAGCGCGAGCCCCCTTCGTTATTGATGGCGGAAGTCGAATACTAGGCGTCTTGCAGCATCCTTCCTTCGCCCCTACCACTGTTGCGAAAGTCTTCGAGAACCTTCTCCGCCGAGGGGAAGAGGCAAGAGAGGCCGCCTCGACTGAATGGTCCGTGGAGCCGATTCTCGATGAGCAGGACTTCTTGAGTTGGCTTCGATCGGTGGACTCGGTCCAGCGGATCATGATGGTTGCCAAACTTCCGAACCCCGATGCGCTGCCTGAGTTCGAACCGGTGTGGGATCGGATGCAGCAACGTAAGGCTCGGCTCTTGAAAGAGATCATGGAGGCGGCCAACGTCGAAGTTGGGCTTCAGGATCTGGAGGAAGACGCCCAGGTTCGTGCCTTCCTTGCGATGGGTACCAATGCCTTCGGCTACGTCGTCGCTGACGGGCGGCGAGGAAGGCATGACACGAGATATGACCAACGTGAGAGGTCGGCCCACGAGCGAACTGACGAGCTACCATCGAACTGGATGCAAGTCCTAGGGATCATGCTTGGCATGATTCGGGATAGGCGGCGGCAATGAGTCTTGGGCGCGGAGAGTTTGGATTCTGGCGGAACGTAGCGAGGACGTCGGTTGGTCAGTTGGTCGGCTTGGAGGGACTGCTCGCCGTTCTTCTTGGCAGCACTGGTGCGGTCCTCCTAATTCTGAAGGCTTCGCTCGACGCCCGTGTCGCCACGGCCGGTGACATTCTTACCCTTGGTTCCGCTCTGGTCGGTGTCATCTTCGCTGGCTTCGCCCTTGTAATAGCGTTGCTTTCGGATCGGTACCTGCTTCTCCTGGAGAAGTCGCCGAACGGCACCAGGGCGTTTCTCGCGCCCTTCATGATCAACATTGGGGTTCAAGTCTTCGTCGTGATCCTCTCTGTCGTCTATCGGGCCGCCGCAAAGTCCTTGCCTCCGCCTGCTGAGAAGGTCACGTTCGTTGCTCTTTGCATCCTGTTCCTGTATGCCGCGCTGAACATCGTTGCCCTTGCGCGAAGCGTCTTGGCACACGGGGCAACTCGGGCAGAACAAGCGACGATCGATGAGTTGCAGAGGATTGTCGACGCTCGGCGTAGGGCCGAAGGGATGACGGACTCTGGTGGCCGAGGTACGAGGTAGTTTTCCGTCCTATAGCCCCGTCATTCCGCCGTCACTGGGACGACGCTTAACTCCGTCCGTGGAGATTCAACCGCGCCACCATGCTCCACTCGTACATGCGACGGTCACGGTGCATCTCGATCAGGTCGACATGGCTGATCCGAACGGTGGCGGAGTTTGGCTTGATGGCCTCTACGGCTCGGATATAGGGCTCGGCGGGGCCGTCTGCTGTCAGGTAGGCGACGCTGACGTGCGGCCGGTATCGCCTTGGGTCCTCCGGAACGTGGTCGTCACCGACTACGCAAGCGATGGCTGTCCGAGTCGCGGCGCGGAGCTGCTGGATGGGCTCGGCGGGCATTGCCGGCATGACGATGGCTTCGTCGGCGATGACGACTTCGTGGAACTCGACGTCGACTGCGGGCAGCTCTCCGAGCTGCCTGCCCGCTTCTTCGATAATCCTGGCTAGCGCATCGTTGCTCGTCTCGTCGGTGAAGCCGATGCCCTGCATGGTGAGGTGGAGCCATCGGTCAGGGATGAGGGTTACTGGCGGTGCGACACCCAGCGCGGATCGGTAGGAGTCGGCCAGGCGGTACAGCTCCGGCTGGTCGTCGAACGTGACGTGAAAGGCGTAGAAGCGTCGACCGACACGCCACCCTGGCCGCCACCACCAGTGGTCGCGAACGTGGTCAGCGTGCTGTCCGGGGGCGAGATCAGCGAATGCCACGGCGTTCTCCTGTCAGACGTCAGACGGCGTTTCGGGCTCGGTCGCTGCCGGTTCTACGTGGTAGTCGTCGATGACCATGATCCGGTCGGCGGGCCAAACGGACTCCGACACTTCGAGGATCGAGCCGTCATCGGCTCGGGCTATGTGGATGACGTGCATGACTGGGGCGCCCATCGGCAATGCCAGAGCCGCGGCCTCCTCGGCGGTGGGGAGGCGCGCAACCCACTGGTCTCGGGCGGAGGTGTAGCGCTTGCCGCTGAGGTCTTCCACGCAGAGGAAGAGCCCCTTGGGAACCACTGTCGGTTCTTCCAGGTAGGTGCCCGCAGCGATGCTGGCCGGTATGTAGCTGGCTCCGATCTCTTCGGGCCTGCCGGTCTCCCTATCGAACAAGTGGCGGCGGCGGAGCACGATCTCGCTTCCGGGTTCGATGCCCATGACTTCGGCGATGTGCGCGGGTACTGGCGCGCGTCCGGCAAAGACGATCTCGTGCCGTAGGTGCGAGGTGAGCAACTGCTGGTCCTTGCGCGCGCGGCCGTAGCGGTCGCGGGATCGGCGTTGCAGTCGGCGGCTCTCCCGGACGAACGTGCCGACGCCGTGGCGGGACTCGATGAGTCCTTCGGCGCGAAGGACGCCAATGGCGTTTCGGAGGGTGATCGGGCTTACCCGGAAGCGCTCTGCGAGGGCTGTCTCGGCCGGGAGGCGGTTGTCGGGCTTGAACTTGCCCTCGCGGACTTCCCTGCGTAGCTGGGCCGCGATTTGTAAATATTTGGGCGCTTTAGCGCCGAGATCGTCGGTCATTCCTGTCCCGTTCTGGGCTTGTCCTATTGAGGTCTACCCCTCTTGACCACCGTACCGCTGATCGGCCTCCGCCTCTTGGGCGGCGGTCCTATAGAGGACTTGAGGACAGGCGGCGAGTGTCGTACGGTCCTCTATAGGTCTCAAGGACCGGCCGAGTCCGGGAAGTGCCCGGCGGCGAGATATGGAGGCAGGGGCATGGCAGTCCCGAACACGATCAAGGTTCCGGTTCCGTTCGACTACGTGTTTCCGCACGGTGCGCTGTGTCTCGGTGTGGAGCCGGTGACGGACTTCGACAAGCGCGGTCAGGGCGATGACCAGGCCCGTGACAAGGACACGGGCGAGCGGCTGTGGGTGGTCAAGGTCCTGGACCTGGACCCGGAGGCCGGGAAGTTCGGCGGGTCCAAGGAGGTCAAGGTAAAGATCGTCGCTCCGCATCAGCCGGTGCCGCCGGCGTCGAAGATCCCCGGCTATCCGCCGGCGGTGGAGTTCACCGACGTGACCCTCACGCCGTACGTGGATTCGCAGCGGTGCAAGGGCTCGGGGAAGTGCCGGGCCCGCCAGGCGTGGTCGATCCGCGCCGGTGCCATGACCGAAGCCGCCGCCGTGAAGCAGGCGGCCTGACCAGACCAGGACGCGCGGGGCGGGCTTCCTCCGCCAAGACGATTCCCGCCCCGCGCTTCACCCTCTTCTCCCTGGAAGGAGTTGGGCTGATGCCCACGCTAGCTGACGCTGCCCGCATCGCCGGGAACCCGCGCCCCGCCCCCAACCGCCGCACGCGCCGCCGCACCGTCATGCGCCTCGCCGGCCCCGGTATCCAGGCCGTCCGCGAGGTCTACACGACCGTCCCGGCCGACGCGGTCCGCGTGGCCGCGCTGGTCGAGATCGCCGCCGCTGCCGCCGCTTTGGCTCGGACGGTGGTGAAGCTCCGGCACCTCGATCCGGACCTGATCGCCCCGTACGTGGCCGACCGCGCCGACATGCGCGCCGTCCTCGGCAGAGGCCGATGGCTGCCGACCATGACCCGCCACGTCCCCGCCCCGGAGTCCGGGCCGATCGACCTGGCCGCCCTCGCCCCTGCCCGACCGGCCCTGCGTCGTCGGGTGGTGCGTCGTCGTCCCGGTACGCCGGGGCAGGGCTCCCTGTTCGCCGCCGCGACCGCTGGGGAGGGCTGAGCCGTGCCGCTGGTCAACGTGATCCGAGGCGACCGGATCGACTCCGCCCCGATCAACGTCCGCACCCCGTTCATCCGTATCCCGATGTGGCTGGCCTTGACCTGGTGGACGCTCAAGGCGCTCAGCCGCCTGGCCGTGGTCCTGGTCCGCTTCTGGTATGTCACCGCCCCGGCCGTCTTCTTTGCCTGGCTCTACCTCCGGTGGGGTTGGGCCGGTCCCGCCGTCGTGGTGGGCGCCATCGCCGCTGTGTCTACCGGCTGGGGCTTCGGGCATCGGCCGTCGTGGCTGCGGTTCGGGTGGTGGCCGGTGCTGTCCCGGTATCGCCGCTGGGTCTACCGGCGGAACTGGCACGCCGCGATGGTCACCGCCAAGCTGGCCGTCTCGTTCGACTCGCACACGGTCCTGCCCGTCCTGCGGAAGGTCCGGTGCGCCTCGGGCGTCGACGTGGTGACGGTGCGGATGGTCACCGGGCAGATCCCCGACGACTTCGCCAAGGTCGCGGAACGCCTCGCGCACACCTTCGGCGTCCGCCAGGTCAAGGCGTCACCCGGTCCGCGCCCGGATGTGGTGCTGCTGCACCTTTTCCGCGGTGACCCTCTCGCGCGGGTGGTGCGGCCGTTGCCGGTGCCAGCGGTGCCGGAGTTCACCGCCCTGCCGGTGGGCCGGCAGGAAGACGGCGACGGCTACGAGCTGCGCCTGTTCGGCACTCAGGTCCTCGTGGTTGGGGCGACGGGGTCGGGGAAGGGCTCGGTCATCTGGTCGGTGGTCCGCTCCCTCGCCGCCGGCGTCACCTCCGGGCTCGTGCAGATATGGGGCCTCGACCCCAAGGGCGGCATGGAACTCGGCATGGGCGCGCCGATGTTCACCCGGTTCGCCCGCAAGGACTACGCCGCGATGTGCGAGCTGATCGAGGAAGCCGCCACCGTCGCCAAGGACCGCGCCGGCAAGCTCTACGGCCGCACCCGCCAACACACGCCCACCCCGGATGAGCCGCTGATCGTCCTGGTCATCGATGAACTGGCGAACCTGACCGCCTACCTCACCGACCGCCAGTTGAAGGACCGCATCAAGGCCGCCCTGTCCATCCTGCTGTCCCAGGGCCGAGCGGTCGGCGTGCACGTCGTCGCCGCGATCCAGGACCCCCGCAAGGAAGTCCTGCCGTTCCGGGACCTGTTCCCCACCCGCGTCGGGCTGCGGCTCGCGGAAGCCGCGCAGGTCGATCTCGTGCTAGGCGAGGGGATGCGGGACCGGGGCGCTTTATGCGACCGCATCCCGCAATCCCTGCCCGGCGTCGGCTTCGTGGTCATCGACGGTGATCCAACCCCGATGCGGGTCCGCTTCTCCTACCTGACCGACGACGAGATCCGCGACATGGCCCAGACCTACGGCCGGCTCCGCGTCATCGACGGCGAGATCCTGGACGGTGCCGCATGAAACCCCACCCCACCGCCACCCGCGCCGACCGCATCGACGCCCTGGTCCTCGTCGTCATCCTGCTCATCGTCGCCGGCTTCGCCGGAGCCGCCTCCTTCACCCACGTCAAGGACTGGACCCTCGACAACAGCCCACCCGGCACCGGCGAGTGGTTCGGCTGGGCCAACGCCGTCATCTCCGAACTCATCCCCACCGCCGCCCTACTCACCATCCGCCGCCGCAAGCGCACCGGCGGCCCCATCGGCTACCCGATGTTCCTGCTCGTCGCCGCCGTCGCCCTGTCCCTGGCCGCCCAGCTCGCCGTGGCCAAGCCTGGCCTGTCCGGGTGGCTGCTCTCGGCCGTGCCCGCGCTGGCGTTCATCGGCCTGTCCAAGCTCGTCCTGTCCACCGGCCCCACCCCGACGCCTGCCCCGGCCCCGGTCGCGCCGGTCACGGAAACCACCGCGCCGGCCCAGCCCGTGGAGCCGACCGCCCCGCCCGTCCGGCAGGCTCCCTCGCCTGTCACCGCGCCGGCCGCCCCTGAGCCGGTCGCCCTGGTCCCGGTCGAGCCGGCCCGCCCGGCTCCGCTCGTCCCGGTGCCGCCGGCGGCGTTCACCCGCCGCAACGGCGTCCCGCTGGTCGGGGAGGTGACCCGTTGACCATCACCCCGACGCTGCCCGGCCTCACCCCCGCCCCGGTGGTGGAGCCGAGGCCCGGCTCACGGGCCGCCCGGATGCTCATGCCCCGCTCCGTCGACGTCGTCAAGGACCTGGCCGCCGACTACGGCGTCTGCACCCGCCCCGTCTCCCTGCGCCGAACCGACCTCGACTCCGGCCGCACTGAGGTCATCGACATACCCTGCGGCGTCACCCAGGAAGCCAAGTGCCCGGCCTGCGCCACCCGTGCCCGCCGGCTGCGGCAGCAGCAGATCCGCGAGGGCTGGCACCGCGACGACGAACCCGACCCCGGCCCCGAGCCGGCCACCGACGCGCAACGCGGCCTGATCGTCGCCCGCGCCCACCTCGAATTCGCCCGCGACGAAGCCGCCCGCGCCTCGCAGTGGGACCAGGTCACCGACCTGGACGACGCCATCGCCGAGCTGGAAGCCCAGATCACCACCGAAGGGCTCCGCGGCCGACCAGCGCCCCCGCACGCCAGCGAGGACCAGGAGGACGGCGACGGCAAGCGGCGGGTGCGCTCGACCAAGCGCCGGCAGGATGCCCCGGACCTGCCCCGTCTGCCCGTCGACGGCCGCACAGTCGGCCGCACGTATGAGGGGCGCGGTGGGCAGGTGTTCCGGCCGTCGATGTTCCTCACTCTCACTCTCGGCTCCTACGGCCGCGTCCACTCCGACGGGACTCCGGTCGACCCGGACAGCTACGACTACCGGCGGGCGGCGTGGGACGCTGTGCATTTCCCCCGGCTGCTCGATCGGTTTTGGCAGAACCTGCGCCGGGCGGTCGGCTGGAACGTCCAGTACGCGGGCGCGGTCGAGCCGCAACGCCGGCTTGCCCCTCACGCGCACTTCGCCATCCGAGGCACCATCCCCCGCGCCCTCGTGCGGCAGGTCGCCGCCGCGACCTACCACCAGGTGTGGTGGCCCTCCGTCGACCAGCGGGTCTACGAACCTGGGCAGGCACCGCAGTGGGACGCCGACGCCGCCGGCTACACCGATCCCACCACCGGCCGGCTCCTGCGGACGTGGGATGACGCCCTGGACCTGGTCGACGCCGACCCCGCCGCCCAACCCGTGCACGTCGTCCGCTTCGGCAGCCAGGTCGACGCCAAGGGAGTGCTCGCCGGCACCAAGGACGCCGACCGGTGCGTCGGCTACATCACCAAGTACCTCACCAAGCAAGCCGCCGACTGCCACCAGGTGGCCACCGGCCGGCAACGGGCGCACCTCGAACGGCTCTGGCAGGAGCTGCGGCACACGCCGTGCTCGGAGCGGTGCGCCAACTGGCTGCTCTACGGCGTCCAGCCGAAGAAGGCGCGGCCAGGGTTGAAGCCGGGCAACTGCAAGAACAAGGTCCACAAGCGGGAAACCCTCGGCATCGGCGGCCGGCGCGTCCTCATCTCCCGGCAGTGGTCCGGCAAGACTCTCACCGACCACCGGGCCGACCGGCGCGACTGGGTCAAGGCCCTCTTGGGCGTCACCACTGACGCCAACACCGCCCCGGCCGGCGGCGAGCAACGCCACGCGTGGGAACTCGCCCGACCCACCGACCCCGACGTTGCACCCCTCGGCCACCGCGTCCTGCACGCCATCTCCGAACGCATCCAATGGCGCGCCCAGCTCGACGCCGCCAGACGCGCCGCCGCCAACCCGCCCGACGCTTCGGCAACCACGACCACGGACACGACCGGGAAGGAGGCCACCGAGTGGAGCAGCTGCTGACCGTCAAGGAAGCCGCGGCCCGCCTCGGCACCACCGAGCGATTCCCCCGCCGGCTCATCGCAGAGCGGCGCATCCGCTACGTCAAGCTCGGCGGTTCTCACGTCCGCATCCCCGAGAGCGCGTTGGCGGAGTTCATCGCCTCCGGCGTGGTGGAGCCGGTCACCGTGTCGTGGTCGGGCGGGAAGGTGGTGGCCTGATGGGGCGCCGGTTCGGCATGGTCCGCAAGCTGCCGTCCGGGCGGTTCCAAGCCTCGTTCGTGCCGCCTGGTGGCGGTGCTCGGCAGACCGCGCCGCACACCTTCAAGACGAAGACGGACGCCAACCGCTGGTTGACGCTGGTGGAGGCGGACATCTCGCGCGGCACCTGGTTGGACGACCGTGCGGCGGCGGAAACGTTCGGCAACTACGCGCGGGCCATTCTGCGTGACAGCCCGAAGATTGGCGTTCGGTGGCGGGAGACGTGCGAACGGAACCTGCGGCTGCACCTGGCACCCCTGGTCGACGTGCCGCTTCGTGAACTCACCGCCAGTCGGATCAGGGAGTGGCACGCTGCCGCGCTGCGGGGCAAGGGCGGGCGCACCTCCATCTCGCAGTCGTACCGCTTCCTGCGCATGGTCATGAACACCGCTGTGCGTGAGGGCATCATCGCCCGGAACCCCTGCCAGATCCCCGGTGCCGGAACGGTGCGCGTCGCTGAGCGGCCAGTCGCCACACCGGCTCAGGTCGTCGCCCTGGTCGACGCCATCAACCCGCGTTACCGCACCGCTGTTCTCATCGCCGCGTGGTGCGGCCTGCGCCGTGGTGAGATCGCCGGCCTGCGCGTCTCGGACGTGGATCTGACCGAGCACACGATCACCGTCCGGAAGGCACGTGTCGAACCGCTGCACGCTCTTGGGCAGGCGTTCGACAAGGATCCCAAGTCGGAGGCAGGGAAGCGGACGGTCGCCGTTCCGCCCCATGTCGTGCCGCTGGTTCGGCTGCACCTGGATGAGTACGCGGGTAAAGATCGGCTGTTCGTGAGCCGGGATGGCACGCCGCTGCGGGGCAACACCTTGTATCAAGCGTTCGTCCGGGCACGGAAGAAGGTGGGTCTCGACGATCTGACCTTCCACGACCTGCGGCACACCGGGCAGACCCTCGCCGCGCAGACCGGCGCGACCTTGGCCGACCTCATGAAGCGACTCGGGCACTCGTCCATGGCGGCGGCTCGCCGGTACCTGCACGCCGTCGACGGGCGTGATCGTGAGATCGCCAAAGCCCTGTCGGAACTCGCCGCGCACGGTGATGTTGCACGGCTGCCCCGGCACATCACCATGCGGCACTAGTTGGTGAGTGCCATGGAAGCCTTTCCCGGGTGTTTCATGAAGCCTGGAACGGGGAGACGGCGCACTGGGCGAGCTGTAGGAGGTTCCCTCGTGACCGAGCAACAGCAGCGCATGAACATCGACATGCAGGATGCGCTCCTGATCATTCACCGCGCTGCCGTAAGGCACAAGGACGACCAACTGCACGAGGCGGCCGGAAGCATCAGCCGAGCGCTGGAAAAGCTGGGGCAGCCGTGCCCCGAGAGACCGGAATATCGCCACTGCCCAGTGTGCAATGCCAAGCCTGGGCAGTTCTGCATAGCGGTGCCGGGGCGCCCGTTGGACGACTCGGCAGCCACGCACCGGGAGCGGGCGACCGAGGGGGCGTGCGCCTAGTTGCACGCTAGTTGCACGGCAACCTCCGGCGGCTCCCTGACCTGCCGAAATGCGGGTGCCTGAAAATCGGAAGGTCGGCGGTTCGACCCCTGGTCACATAGCCTTTCGCCGGGCTACAGATATCCCCACCAGCGGAAACGCCGGTGGGGCCACCGTCGCCGACTGGCACGTCAATCCGGTCCTGGTCGACATCGTGGTTGCCCTGAGCCTGGTGTTCGTCGGCGTGGTCGGTCTGCGCGGCCGGCCGAAGAACTGGACCGGGTTCGCCGCCGCTGTGTTCGCCTTCGGCCTCGTCCACGGCCTGGGCCCGGCCACCCGGTTGCAGGACGTGGGCCTGCCCTCGGATGGGCTGATTCCTCGGGTGCTGGCCGTCAACCTCGGCGTCGAGATCGGCCAACTCATCGCGGCCATGGCCATGCTCATGATCGGCGACGTGCCGCGTCACTACCTGCCCGCCTGCGGGATGTCCGGCTCTCACGGTGCGCTGATCGCCGCCGGTGTCGTCGCCGCAGCGGTCCTGGCCATCACCTCCGGCCCTGACGCGCTGCGCCCGGTGCAGGCCGCTGCCGATCCGGGGAGCAGCTGCGAGGTGCGCAACCGCACGGAGACGTTCCCGGCCGGCGGTGGGCACCCGGTCAAGGACTTCTTCGAACCGGGCGAGGTCGTGCGGGCCACGTCGTTCGGGCACGTCATCGGTGACGGGTACGTGATCGTCACCTACCGGCCGGACCTGCCAGCCGAGCAGCTCGCCCAGGTGCGGGCCTTCGTCACCGACTCCACCGCCGGCCGGGTCGTCGGCGGCGCTGCCCCTGACCAGGCCGAGGCGGTCAAGGCCGTGCACGCATACCGCACCATCGCCTGCGACGCGGTCGACGTCGACGCGGTCCGTGGGTTCACCCGCGAGTGGTTCGCCGACCCCCGTTCTAAGGTCGGCGAGTAGCCGCACCCGCCTCGCACGTCAATCGTGGTCGGGGATGCCGCCCACCCGGTGAGACGCCGCCTGCATGACCTCGTTCACCAGTCGCCGCACATGCCCACCTCGGGCGGAGTAGAGGGCCCGCCGGCCGTCACGCCGCACGACGACCAGCCCGGCCAACCGCAGCTTGCCGAGATGCTGCGACACCGCCGGCCGCGCCACCCCCAGCGCCGCTACCAGCGCCGTCACGTCGTGTTCGCCGCCGACGAGTAGCCACATCAACCGCAGCCGAGTGCCGTCGGCCAGCATCCGCAACATCTCCGTAGCCGCCTCTATGTGGCCATCAGCATAGAGGCGTTGTTGCAGGTCACTGGCACCTGCACCATTGTCGCGTGCGTACATGGGCACATATTATCGCCGCCGTCGGGGGTACCGACTGTCATGCCGCCCGGGACGTTGGGAGACGCGGTGAACGACCACGACCACGAGCAGGACCACGGTCACGACCACCCGCACGATCACGGCCACCATCACGGTGGTCGGCTCGCCGCCTGGTGGCATCGGCTGACGCATGCCGTGGTTCCGCATTCGCACGACTCCCGCGCGAAGGTCGACCCCGCGCTGGAGTCTTCCCGCGAAGGGCTACGTGCCCTGTGGATCTCGCTGGTCGGCCTCGGAATCACGGCCATCGCCCAGGCGGTCATCGTTGTGCTGTCCGGCTCGGTCGCCCTGCTCGGCGACACCCTGCACAACGTCGCCGACGCCCTGACCGCCGTGCCGCTGGGCATCGCCTTCCTCCTCGGCCGGCGCGCCGCCACCCGCGCCTACACCTACGGCTACGGCCGGGCCGAGGACATCGCCGGGATCATCATCGTCGCGGTCATCGCCGCCTCCGCCGTCGCCGCTGCCTGGACCGCCATCACCCGGCTGCTGCACCCGGCCGAGGTGACCCACCTGCGCTGGGTGGCCGCCGCCGGCCTCGTCGGCTTCATCGGCAACGAACTCGTCGCCCGCTACCGCATCCGCGTGGGCCGTCGCATCGGCTCCGCCGCCCTGGTCGCCGACGGCCTGCACGCCCGCACCGACGGCTACACCTCCCTCGCCGTGCTCCTCGCCGCCGGCGGCACGGCCCTCGGCTGGCACTGGGCCGACCCGGTCGTCGGCCTGGTCATCGCCGTCGCCATCGCCTTCGTCCTCAAGGACGCCGCCCGCGAGGTGTATCGAAGGCTCATGGACGCCGTCGATCCTGAGATTGTCGACCAGGCCGAGAGCACCCTCCGCGCCGTAGACGGCGTCCGCGACGTGGCCGCGGTTCGGCTCCGCTGGATCGGTCACCGACTGCACGCCGAAGCCGAGCTGGTCGTAGACACCCACCTCAGCCTCGTTGCCGCACACGAAATCGCCGCCGACGCGGAACACCAACTCGCGCATGCCGTACCCAGGCTGACCAGCGCTACCGTGCACACGGATCCGCATTGCCACCCCGGCGGACACCACCATGCCGAGTTGTCACATCGACGCCGGCAGTGCCTCGACTGAGATCGGAAGGCGGCAATCCCGCCTCGGTCCCTGGCGTCCGAGCCGTGCCTACACCTCGTCCTCGTAGTCGAGACAGCCGTGGCTGCGGCTGGTGACTTCCTTGGTGGATGCGTGCCACCGCATTACGGTCGGCTCAAGCCCCAGTTGCCTGGCGGGACAGGTGTCCGCAGGCATCGTCGTTGCCCGTGCGAAATCGCTGCGCGCTCAGCTGGCGGCAGCGCCGAACCACCTCGGCAGCTGGCTGAGGAGATCCGCCTGGTCTTCGCCGGCCCAGGCCACGTGACCGTCCGGCCGCAGCAGCACGGCGGGCGCATCCAGTTCCTCGCTGCCGTCGACGACGTGGTCGATCCGGTCGGCCCACCCGGTGACCGAGAGTCGGCCGGTTCGGTCGAGGAGCAGTCCGCGACCATCGTGCAGCAGCTCGTAGAGGCGGCCCCGCTTCAAGCCGATGTCGCGCATCCGCCTGCCGAGCAGTTCGTGCCCGTCGCCGAAGTCGTAGCGGACTCCGATCGCAGTGATCTTCTCGATCAGGTACCGGTGCACGTTCTCGAAGTCCATCAGTTCCGCCACCAGCCGGCGCACTGCCTGGGGGCCCGGCTCGGGGGACAGCAGCTGCATCTGCGCCCGGGTGTTCTCCAGCACGTCGGCGGCCACCGGGTGCCGTTCGGTGTGGTAGCTGTCCAGCAGCCCTTCCGGCGCCCAGCCGTTGATCTCGGCGGCCAGTTTCCAGCCGAGGTTGAACGCATCCTGGATGCCGAGGTTGAGCCCCTGCCCGCCGACCGGCGGGTGGATGTGCGCCGCATCGCCGGCCAGCAGCACCCGGTCGACCCGGTAGCGCTCGGCCTGGCGGGTGGCGTCGCCGAAGCGGGAGAGCCAGCGCGGTGAGTGCACGCCGAAGTCGGTACCGGCGAACACCCGCAGCTGTTGCCGGAACTCCTCGATGGTCGGCGGGACCATGCGGTCCTCGGCCAGCCCCTCGGCGGGCACGATGACGCGGTGCACCCCTTCGCCGAAGGGCGCGACGCCGAACCGCTTGTGGGTCTTGCGGACTTCGGCCACGACGGCGGCCAGCTTCTCCGGTGGGGCGGTCACCTCCATCTCGCCCAGCAGCGTCTCGACCCTCGTGGGCTCGCCCGGGAAGCCGACGCCGAGCAGCTTGCGTACCGTGCTACGGCCGCCGTCGCAGCCGACGAGGTAGCGCGAGCGCAGCTGCGTGCCGTCGGCCAGCTCAGCGGTCACCCCGCGGTCGTCCTGGCTCAGCCCGACCAGCTCGCAGCCGCGCCGGATCTCGGCGCCGAGCTCGGTGGCGCGCTCGGCCAGCAGGCGATCGGTGATGGTCTGCGGGATGCCCAGGACGTAGGGATGCGCGGTGTCCAGCCGGATGGGCGAGGGCTTGTCGATGCCGGCGAAGAAACCACCGACCGGGTACTGCTGGCCGTACGCGAGGAAACGCTCCAGCAGACCGCGCTGGTCCATCACCTCGATGCTGCGCATGTGCAGGCCGAGCGCGCGGACGAACGCGGTCGGCTCCGACTCCTTCTCCAACACGAGCGCGTGCACGCCGTGCAGCCGCAATTCACTGGCCAGCATCAAGCCGGTCGGTCCGCCGCCGGCAACGATCACGTCAAACATGAAACCCCCCATTGCATTTCGGCCAGCTGCTACCGCCCACGTATCTTCACGAATCTCTGATTTCCGCAGGTCCTGGCCTCGGCCGGCAATTCTGTGGCACGACCCGGGTCTTGCCGCAAGGCCCCCCGTGCGCTATATGTTGAGAGTGGCAAGGGATGAGCCTCTGATCCTGTCCCTGACCACATAGCCTTTCGCCGACTACAGAGATCCCCGCCAGCGGAAACGCCGGTGGGGATTTTGCTGTTGGTGGCCCTACCAGGGAGCTGTGCGGCGCACGGAGCTGTCGCACGACTGCCCCGGAGCGGGCGGTTGGTGACTAGTCCCGCCGCAGGACGAACCAGCCCGCCGCGGTGGCGGCAAGGAGCATCGCCACCGCGAGCAGAGCGGTGCCGAGCACAAAAGACGTAGGGATCAGAAACGGAGCCTGCTGGATCAGCAGACTCGCCCCAACCAGCGCCATGCCGCCGCCGACGCGGACGGGCTGGGATCGGTGGCTCTTCGTCGGACGCCCGGAGCGAAGCCAGGCCCGGGGAAACCGTCGCGACAGGGCGACGCGCACGCCGAGTACGAGCACGAAGAGGCTGACGACCACGATCACGAGACGGCCGGCCACCAACAGCGGGTCCGTGTCACTCGGGCTCATGCGGCCATCATTGACGCGGTGTCAAGGTCGCCCCTGAGAGCCGGCCGTCCCTGTTGGCCCGGATTGCAGATCGATCGCTGGAGCTGGCTATCATCCCGCCATGGCGATTGATTGCCCTCCCGGGCTGGCCCCCGCGGTGGCGTTGTTCCGGTCTCTCGGCGACCCGACCCGGCTGGCCATCCTGCGCCGGATCGCGACCGGGGAGGCCCGGGTGGTGGATCTGACCGGCGAGCTGAGGTTGGCGCAGTCGACGGTGTCGAAGCACCTGGCGTGTCTTCGTGACTGCGGGCTGATCGACTATCGGGCCGAGGGCCGCCAGTCGTTCTACGCCCTGACGCGGCCGGAACTCCTGGACCTGCTGCGCTCGGCCGAACAGGTCCTCGCCGCGACCGGCGAGGCGGTCGCTCTGTGCCCGACCTACGGGACGTCGACCGAGCCCTCGGCGGAAGTGCCGGCGTGAGCGCCTCGCTGCTGACCCCCGAGCGTCGGGCGGTGCTGTCCCGGCGCAGCCTCTGGCTCGCCTACGCCACCGCCGGCTACAACCTGCTGGAGGGCCTGGTCGCCATCGCCGCCGGCGCGGCCGCCTCGTCGACGGCGCTGATCGGCTTCGGCCTGGACTCGTTCGTCGAGGTGTCCAGCGCGGCCGTGCTGATCTGGCAGTTCCGCTCCCGGGTGCCCGAGGCTCGGGAACGCCTGGCGCTGCGGCTCATCGGCGCGTCGTTCTTCGCCCTCGCCGCCTGGGTGACCTTCGACGCCGTCCGCTCGCTGCTGGCCGGCGGCGATGCCGACGTCAGCCCGGTGGGGATCGGCCTCGCCGTGGCGTCGCTGCTCGTGATGCCGCTCCTCGTGGCGGCCAAGCGCCGCACCGGACGGGAACTCGGCTCGGCAACGGTCATGGCCGACTCGACACAGACCATGCTCTGCACCTACCTCTCCGGGGTACTGCTCGTCGGCCTGGTGCTCAACGCCACCTGGGGCTGGTCGTGGGCCGACCCGATCGCCGCGCTCGTCATCGCCGGCGTCGCGGTCAAGGAAGGCGTCGAAGCCTGGCGGGGTGAGCACTGCGACGACTGCGCACCCCTGCCTGCCGTCGACGCCACCGTCGAGTCCCCGGGCTGCGCCGATGGCTGCTGCACCGAACGGAAGGCGTGACCGGACCGTCGTCGAACACCGGACCGACGATTTCTCTTTCAATTCCTGTCAGCAACAATTGACAACGTGTCACGATCTTGACAAGAAGTGGTAGCCAATACGGCGCACCCTGCTTGCTCGTGGCCGCAGATGACGATTGTCGGCGGGTCCCGTAGATCGCCGTCACAGGAAGGCGACGATCGATCAGACGGATCGTCGGCCTAGCCTGTGCGCATGGACGGCGGGCTGACCTACGAACGACTGGCGCGGCTGGGCCTCCATCGATGGTGGATGCCGCCGGTTGCTCTGGCGGCAGCGGTGTCGGTCGCCGCCGTGACGGCGCCCGGCGAGCCGCACATCGGCCAGCAGCCCGACGCCGGTCACCCCGTCGTCCGGGACACCGCCGGCGTTCCCTAGGACCCGCGACGGTTTCCCACTCGTCATCGGAAGCCGCGGAGCTGAGGCGCCGGGTGTCGCGTCAGCGGTCCCGGCGCTGCTGCCCCTGGCGTCGCTGCGCCATGCCGCCCTGGATCGCCTCCCAGACGCTCCGACCGGCCTGCCGCAGCGTCTCGCCCGCCTGCCCGGCGAGCTGGGACGCCTGCGCGGTTCCACCCTGCTGCCGCCCGCCCTGGGTCGATCCGCCGCCCTCGGCCTCGCCGCGCGACTCGCGGTCGCCCGCGGTCGTACCCCGGTCGGCGGGCCGGCCCCCCTTGGCGCCCGCCCGGCCGGACGGCACCGGGCCCAGCGGCGGCTCCTGCGGCGAACCCGCCGGCAACGGACCGGCCGGCGACTCCGGGCGAGGCCCCGCGGGCCGCTCCGGTGCGGTCGGCGCCGATTTGCCGGCGGTCCGCCCACCTGACGGGCCCTCGGGGCCCGCCGGCCTCCCACCGGGGCCTACGCCGGCGGCCGCGCCGCCCTGCTGGCCAGCCTGGCCCGTCTGAGGTCCGGCCTCAGCGCCCTGCCGCCCCGGCTGCCCGGCTCCAGCGGCCCCACCCACCTGCGCTCCGGCCGGCATCCCCTGCTGCTGCGCCACCTGCCCGACCAGTTGGCCGGCCTGGCCCACCTGCTGGCCGGCCTGGTTGACGACCGGCGTGGCCGCGTTGGCGACCCGGTCGGCCACCCGGTTGACGTCGTTCAGCGTGAGGTTCGCGCTGTTGGCCAGCGCGGCGATGATCTGTGGGTTGCGGTCGATGGTGCTCAACGCCCGGTCCAGGATCTCCAGCACCTTCTCCAGCCGGACCTTCAGCACCGCCTCCGCGCGGACACCCTCGATGTCCAGCTCCACCTGTTCCAGGTGCACCCGCACGCCGGCGTCGAGCTGGAGCAGGTTGGCCAGCCGGGCGCGCAGCGACAGATCCGCGTCGAGCCCGTCCACCGCCAGCCGGAGCGAGTCGACGGACAGCCCGGGGACGTCGAGCAGGACGTCCGGCTCGAGCTCCGGGCCCCCGCCGGTCCGGTCCGGTCCGCGCGCCGCCGCCCCGCTCTCGCTCATGCTTCCCGCTCCCTAACCCGAGGCCCGGCCGTCGGGCCACGTCAGGCGCGGTTACCCGGTTTCCCGGTGGCCATCCGTGCCGAATCCGACACGGTGGGTTCCGATCGACTGTCCGGAAGGGGGCAGTACGCGAAGCTGCACAGCGAGGCATCAGCCGGTATGGTCCGGGCCTATGGGACAGGAGATGGCGGACGTCCGGCAGGACGTAGAGCGGTACGCACTCCGCAGCATCCTCCTCGCCCCAGCCACGGCAGAGCAGGCGTTCGCGGTGTTCACCGGGGCGCTGGCCGACTGGTGGGTCCGCGAATACACCTGGTCGGGGCCGGAGGCGCTGGCCGAGCTGGGGATCGAGCCGAAGGCCGGCGGCATGCTCTACGAGATCGGCCCGTACGGCTTCCGCAGCGACTGGGGCCGGGTGCTCACCTGGGATCCGCCGAAGCGGCTCGTCTTCACCTGGCAGATCGGCCCCGACCGGGTGCCGGTGCCGGATCCGGCGCGGGCCAGCGAGGTGGAGGTGCTGTTCCTGCCCGACGGGTCGGGGCAGACCCGGATCGAGGTGGAGCACCGGCATTTCGACCGGCACGGCGCGGCCGCCGAGGGCTACCGGGAGGCGCTCACCGCCGGCTGGCACGAGCTGCTCAGCCGCTACCTGGACACCCTCACCCGGTACGACGCCGAGCCGGGCTGACCCAGCCCACCGGCCGGCCCGACCACGCGCTCACCGGCGGGCCGTTGAGCCGGCGACGGCTGATCCGGGCGGCCGAACGACGGCGACACGAGCGGCAGGTGGGCCCCGGCCGGAGCCCCACCGCTCGGCCGGGGACGGGAGCAGCGTGGCTCAGCCCGCGATCCCCCGATCCCCGGCACCGTCGACGACTCCGCGACCGCCGAGGTCCGCCCGGCGGCCCGCCTCGGCCCCGGCGCCGAAGCCGGTTCCGGCCAGCCGGCGGACCGGGGCGGTACGCAACCTCGGGTAGACCTCGGTCACCCGGCGGGCCACCCGGTCCGAGCGGTCCGCCAGGACCAGCGCGACCGATGGGCCGTCCCGTTCGGCCACCGCGCCCGCCTCGGCGGCTCGCAGCCGCTCCCCGACCACCCGGGCGAAACCGGCCAGCCAGGAGCGGCGGAAGGCGGCCGGATGCTCGCCGGCCGGCACGGCCGTCCCGGACAGCCCGTGCGCGGCCTGCACCAGCAGCGACGTGAAGAGCAGGTCGACCCGTTCCAGGTCGCTGGCGAAGCCGAACAGGTGCAGGGCGAAGCCGTCACCCCGGGCCCGGCGTACGCAGCGGCAGCGCAGCGGGTCGGCGACGGCGGCGAGCAGCCCGGCCTTGTCCCGGGCGTACGGGGCGACGACGTCGACCACCCGGTCGCCGACCAGGTCGGTGGCCGGGTCGCGAGCGGCCAACAGCGCCCGGTCGACGCCGTAGCGGGCGATCAGCTCGGTGGCCTTCGCGGTGAAGGCCGCCGACTCGGCGGGCGTGCAGGCCGGATCCTCGGCCTTGGCCAGCAACTTGCGCACCTTGCTCAGCATCGCCTCGGACATGTCACCAGAGCTATCACATCGGCGGGATGGTCCACTGCGGACGAACCACCGGTACCATCACCACGCTCGGCACCCTGTCCGCAACGCAGGGTGCACCCCCATCCCTGGAGGCAACCGCATGGCATCCCCGGTCGCCCGCCTGGCGGCAACCACGGCGGCGCTGTCGCTCCTCGCCCTCGGCTCCCCCGCACAGGCCGCCCCCGAGACCAACCTGTTCGAGTCGTACGCCACCTGCTACGGCGGCGCGGTCCGCTCGTACTTCCAGACCGGCGGCTGGGGCGGCGACGCCGGCCCGTACCGCACCAGCACCCGGTGCAAGGACATCAACGTCCGCAACGCCAGCGAGTTCGGCGTCGAGGCGTGCGTGATCTTCGTGGACAAGACGGACCGGTGCAACTACCGGACGTACCTGCCGTCGAAGTCGGGCTTCACCACCGTGGCGACGAACGTGCGGGACGGGGTCCGGTTCCAGGTCCGCTTCGAGACGCTGCGCTACGAGTACGAGCCGCTGGTGGCGTACCACGCGTACTGAGGGAGGCCGGCGCGGCGCCCGAACCGGGCGCCGCGCCGTCAACCGGCCCGACTGCGCAGGGTGGCCACGGTCGAGCCGGCGAGAGTGAGCAGACAGTCCGGCAGCAGGCCGTCGGCGGCCGCCGCCCCGAACAGCGCCTCGCCGGTGTCCGCGTCGTGGTTGGCGTACGCGCTGACGAAGCGGGCCACCCAGCGGGTGTCGTAACCGGCCTCGTCGATGCCGGGAAAGTCCAGCGCGCAGGCGCCGGGCGGCGGCGGGTCGCCGACCATGGTGGCGGCCAGGCACCAGGCCACCCCGTACGCCCCGGCGAGCCCGGACCGGTCGACCACGGCGTCGAACGTTCCCACCACCGCGTCACCATCCCCGGCCAGCGCCGAACGGAGCACGGCGGTCGCGTCGTCGAGCGTCTGGTCAGGTACTTCGGTCACCTGCCGCACAGTAGGACGGCGGGTCAAGCGGTGACCCGGAACAGCCCGTTGATCACGGAGCGTATCCGTGACGGATGGCCGACGCCTACCGGTGGCATCCACGCTCCCACCCGCCGCCCCGGCGCGCTATGGTGCCCAGCGGAACTCCCCAAAGGTAAGGACGACCATGCTCGTAACACGCGGCCCGCGCGCTGCCATCCTGGCGGCGGGTGCGGCGTTCCTGCTCGTCACCAGCGCCTGCGGGACGACCGACAAGCCCGAAGACACAGCCACCCAACAGGTGCGTCTGTACGGCACCGACGGCAACATGCTGAACTCCTTCGCCGGCGAGCTGAAGGAGCGCGCCGACCTGGTCGACGGCATGAAGGGCACAACCCCGCTGACGCCGCTGACGGACGACTTCAAGGACCGGCTACTGGCGGTCGATCCCAAGCTGGCCGACTTCCTCTACGCCGCCGAGGCGTACGACGCGGTCATGATCAGCGCGTTGGCGGCGCAGCTCGCCGGCAGTACCGACCCGGCGGACATCGCCAAGCAGATAGTCGGCGTGACCAACAACGGTCAGCGCTGCTCGGACGCCGAGACCTGCCTGACCCTGGCCCGCGACGGGCAGGACGTGGAATACCGCGGCCCGTCGCTGACCCGGGCCGGCTTCACGGACGAGGGCGAGCCGGCCACGGCCAGCTACGCGACGCTGCACTTCGACGCCCAGAAGATCAACGACGCGAAGACCGAGTTCGTCGGCGCGGGCTTCGAGACGGCGGCGAGCACCAAGGCCCCGCCGAAGCCCAAGAAGCAGCGCGGCGGCAAGAACGACCGCAGCGACGGCTCCCCGCTGATCCTCGGCGGCCTGCTGCCGAAGACCGGTGACCTGGCCCTGGCCAACCCGCCGCTCGCGGCGGGCGCGGCCCTGGCGGTCAAGGAGATCAACGCGGCCGGCGGCGTGCTGGGCGAGCCGATGGTCTGGATCGACGGCGACGACGGCACCAGCCCGGCGGTCGCCAAGGCCACGGTCGCCTCGCACATCCGCAACAAGGTGCAGGTCATCATCGGCGCTGGCGGATCCGGCATCTCCAGCTCGGTGCTGCCGGACGTGGTCGCCGCGGGGCGGATCCTGTTCTCCCCGTCGAACACCGACTCGGGGCTGACCAAGGCCGACGACAAGGGCCTCTACTTCCGCACCGCCCCGCCGGACAGCCTCCAGGGCCGGGCGCTGGCCGACGTGATACTGCGGGACGGTCCGCACAAGATCGTTGTGGTCGCCCGTAAGGACTCCTACGGTGAGGGTCTCCAGGAGACCGTCCGCGCCGAACTGGAGCGGGCCGGGTTCGGCAGCGACCGGGTGAAGCTGCTGACCTACGATCCGCCGGCGGACGGTGAGGGCGCCGACGGCGTCGACTTCGTCGGCACCGCGAAGGAGATCAAGAGCTACGCCCCGGAGGCGGTACTGGTCATCGGCTTCGCCGAGTCGGCCGGGCTGATCCGGGCGTTGGACGACGCGGACGTGTCGATCCGGCACTGAGCACCGACGACGACGGCCGCACCGGGACATCCGGTGCGGCCGTCGCGCGTACGGGGTGGGTCAGCGGGAGCGGCGCCGTTCCAGGAACTCGGTCATCCGCCGCCGCTTCTCCTCGTCCTCGAAGAGCACCGCCTGGCTGACCAGGTCGAGGTGGGGGTGCGCGGCCGGCGGCGCGTCCACCGCCAGCTTGGTCAGCCGCAGCGCCAGGGCAGAGCCCTTCGCCATCTCGTCGATCAGCTCGTGTGCGCTCGGCAGCAGCTCGGCCGGTTCGGTCACCACCCGGTTGACCAGGCCGATCCGCAGCGCCTCCTCGGCATCCACCTGCCGGCCGGTGAAGAGCAGCTCCTTGGCCCGGGCCTCGCCGACCAGCGCGGGCAGCCGGTAGGTCGCGCCCGCGCCGGCCAGGATGCCCAACCGCACCTCGGGCTGGCCGAAGACCGCCCGCGCCGTGCAGACCCGCAGATCGCACGCGTACGCCAGCTCGGCGCCACCGCCCAGCGCCGGCCCGTCCACCGCGGCCACGCTCGGCATCGGCAGGGCCCGGATCCGGGCGAAGGCCGCCTGGTTGATGGCGGCGAGGGCGTCGGTGCGGCCGCGCTCGCGCAGCTGGCCGATGTCGGCCCCGCCGGCGAAGATGCCCTCGGTGCCGCCGGTGAGCAGCAGCAGCCGGGGCCGGGCCTCCAGCTCGGCGCAGACCTCGTGCAGTTCGCCGATCAGGGCGGCGTCGATCGCGTTGCGCTTCTCGGGCCGGTCCAGCGTCACCACGAGCCGGTCCGGCAGCTCCTCGATCCGCAGCCCGCTCACCGGCCCGCCCCTTCCCCGTCGGCCTTGCGGCCGTCGATCCAGCGGTAGAAGCCCTGGCCGGACTTCTTGCCGAGCTTTCCGGCGGCGACCATCTCCACCAGCAGCGGCGGCGGCGCGAAGCGATCGCCGTAGGCGGCCTGGAGGGTGCGCGCGATGTCGAGCCGGACGTCCAGTCCGACCAGGTCGGTCAACTCCAGCGGGCCGACCGGGTGCCGGTAGCCGAGCACCATCGCCTTGTCGATGTCGGCGGGGCTGGCCACCTCGTCGGCGACCATCCGGATCGCCTCCAAACCGAGGGTGACCCCGAGCCGGGAGGTGGCGAAGCCGGGCATGTCGCGTACGACGACGGGGTCCTTGCCGAGCCGGCCGGCGAGCGCGACGGCCGCCTCGGTGGTCTCCCGGGCGGTCGCCGGGCCCACCACGACCTCCAGCAGGGCCATCGCCCAGACCGGGTTGAAGAAGTGCAGCCCGAGGAAGCGCTCCGGCCGGGCCAGCGGGTCGGCCAGCTCGGCGATCGGGATGCTGGAGGTGTTGCTGCCCAGCAGCACCGGGCGCAGCCCCTCGGCCTCGCGCAGCACGGCGCGCTTCAGGTCGAGCCGCTCGGGCACCGCCTCCACGACCACGTCCGGCTCCGGCGCGACCTCACCCAGCGCCGCGCGCAGGGTCACCCTGGCCCGGTGCCCGGCGGCCTCGTCGGCGCTCAGCTTCCCGCGTTGCACGGCCCGGTCCCACAGCTCACCGAGGCGCGCGGCCGCCGCCTCCGACCGGCCCCGGTCCACCTCGACCAGTTCGACGGCGTGTCCCGCACCGGCGGCGACGTAGGCGATCCCGAGCCCCATCGTGCCGGCACCGACGACGACAAAACGACCACTCATGACGCTCCCTCGCTGCGTGCGGCGACGCGCCGGGGTCTCCGTCGCGCCCTGCCGCCCGCTCCTGGGTGCGACCCTATGCAGCAGTGCCCCGGGCGGCATGCGTGGGGGACCGCCGGACCGGGTACAGACGGCCCTCAACGTCAAGGGAAGGACGTAGCGCATGAGCCAGGCACCGGAGACCGTGGACGGCACCGGCACCAGCGAGAGTGGGGAGACCGTGGAGACGCGCGGCGACGAGCGCGTCGACCTGCTCCGCGCCGACACCAACAACGACGGGAAGACCGACGTGTGGGTGGTGGACACCGACGGTGACGGCAAGGCCGACCTGTTCCAGTTCGACACCGACGGTGACGGCAAGGTCGACATCACGATGGTCGACATCGACGAGGACGGCACCCCGGACGAGGTGGTCGACGGCGACGGCGGGCTCCCGCCGGAGCAGCTGCCCCCGACCGTGCAGGTGTAGGCCGTGTTTCATGAGGGCGGTCGAGCCGAGGGGGAGCCCAGGCGGCGGTCCGGCAAGGCGCGGTTTCGTCCGGATACCGGTGTTGTATCCGGACGGAATCGCAACGCTGCCGGCCGTCGCCTGGGCCCGCCGCAGGCCGGCCAGTCCTCATGAAACACGGCCTACCCCGCGCCGGGGCCCCGGTCCGGGGTCCCGGCGGCGCGCTCAGCCCGCCAGCCGCAGGGTGGCCAGATAGTACGGGGCGTCCCGGTCGTCCACGTCGGTCAGCCGCCAGGCGGTGTCCCGGACCAGCTCGGCCAGCTCCTCGGCCGAGCAGACGAGGTAGTCGAACCATTCCGTGCCCAGCTCCCGGTAGCGCAGCCGCAGCCGCAACTGGCCGCCGAGCCGGCCCCGCCGCCGGTTGAGTTCGTGGTAGCCGGTGTGCACCGGGTCCTTCGTGCCGTACGGGTCGGTGCCGTGCGCGATGACCTGCGCGCCGGGCGCGGCCATCGCGGCGAGCGCGGCCAGGAACGCCGGCGCCCGGTGCCGCCCCTCGATCAGCCCCAGGTTGTTGCCGAGCAGCAGGAACGTGTCGTACCGCCGGCCGTCGGCGGCGTGCTCGTCGACCGTGCCGAGGACCAGTTCGCGTACCCCTCGGTGCCGGCACACCCGCAGCGCGCCGACCGAGGTGTCCAGTCCGGTCACCGGTACGCCCCGCTCCTGGAGCAGCAGCGCGATCCGCCCGCCCCCGACGCCGATGTCGAGCGTCGCGCCCCGGGCCCGGTCCACGGCCCGGTGGTCGTACGGCTGCCAGTCCTGCGGCCCGTCGAGGTAGTGCGCGGCGGGCGCGCCGTTGATCAGCCCGTCCTCCCGTTCGATGATCTCGATGACCGGTCGGGGCAGCCGCCCGCCCACCAGCGGCCGGGGACCGATGCCGGTGTGCACGGCGTACGCGTCGCGCAGCATCTCGCCGAACACGTCGCCGATCCTCGGTTCCCCGGTCACGGGGTTCACGCTATCCGTGCGGCCGGGACCTGTCGCGGTCGTATCCTTGGCGGCGTGACCGACCTGGACCGCCTGGCGGCGGAGAAGTACGTCCTGCTGACGACGTTCCGCAAGGACGGTCGGGCCGTGCCGACCCCGGTCTGGGCGGTGCGTGACGGCGACACGCTGGCGGTCTGGACGGCGGCGGACTCGGGCAAGGTGAAGCGGATCCGGCGCGACGGCACGGTGACGGTGGCCCCGTGCGACGTCCGCGGCCGGCCGCTCGGTGCGGCGGTACCCGGGCACGCCGTGCTCGGCTCCCTGGAGGAGAGCCGCCGGATCCGCGATCTGATCAAGCAGAAGTACCGGTTGCTGGGCCGGCTGACCCTGCTCGGCAGCCGGCTGCGGCGGGGGGATCGGGGCACGATCGGGATCCGGGTGACCGTCCAGGAGTGAGCGTCGCCGGCCCCGGACATGGTTCAGGGGCGGTGGATCGCCGCTGTCGCGACGTCCGCCCGCCCCTGAGTCCGGAATTCTTCTCGGTGTCGGTCGGTCAGTCTCCCTGACGCTGCTGCGGGATCTGCCCCTGAAGCAGGGCCCGAACCTCCGACTCGCGGTACCGACGGTGGCCGCCCAGGGTTCGGATCGCGCTGAGCTTCCCCGCCTTGGCCCACCGGGTCACCGTCTTCGGGTCGACACGGAACATCGACGCCACCTCGGCCGGCGTGAGTAGCGGCTCTGGTTCGTGCGTTCGCGATGCCATCGGTCACTCCTCCACATGTATAGACATCGGCCGGGGTCCCGCCGGCCGACGCGTCTCCCATGGTCCGGCTAGTCCCCGATGTCCGACATGGGCCGAACGGCCGAAGGTCCCTAGACGGACGGATGAACCATGCCCGATTTATCTGACTTTTACACGGCAGAAAGTACCTTATTCGGACTCATGATCACGGTTCGTGATGCGTCAACTACGAGATCGGCTCGTATCTGACGGCATCGCTGGGTGGATTCGTGGTCAGTTGCACCGCTCGAGCAGCTGCACCGCACGCCAGCGGGCCACCAGCCGGTCGTACGCCGCGGAGGCCTCCTCCGCCTCCCCCCGGGCGAGCCCGGCCAGGCCGGCAGCGACCAGCTCCGTCGAGTCGTCCGCGGTCAGCGTCTCGTCGGAGAGCAGCTGCACCAGGCCGCCGTAGTCCAGCTCCACCACCGAGCGCGGATGGAACTCCTCCAGCCACCGGGCGGCCTCCTCGACCGCCTCGGTGATCGGGGCGTCCCCGACCGACTTGCGCAGCACCGACAAGGCGCGGGACGACCGCCGGCGGGCCTTGGAGATCTCGGTGCGGTAGCGCAGCGCCCGCCGCCCCGGGTGGGTGACCAGGTCCCGCTCCGCCGGCTCGAAGAGCACGAACCATCGCAGCGGCACGCCCCAGGTGGCGATCTGCTCGTGCAGCCGCGGGACCCCGTGTTCGAGCACCCGCGCCCCGCTGCGCCAGTCGTCGACCACCGCCTTGGCCTGACCCGCCAGCACGGGCGGGACGAACGCGTCGGCGAGCACCGACGGCACCCCGTCCCGCGCGCTGAGCGCCGCCTCAGCCACCCGGATCCGCAGGTTCCACGGGCAGACCAGCAGCGTGTCGTCGGCCTCCAGGACGTACGCCTCGTCCGGCAGGTCGGGCAGCCGGGTCCAGCCCGCGCCGAGCGCCTCGATCACCGAGGTGCGCTGCCGTCCGGGGCCCTCCAGCGGGGCGACCGCCCGCCCCTCCCGCACGTAGCGCCGCCAGTACGACTGACGGTCCCGGTCGAAGGCGGTCAGCGGCTCGTAGACGCGCAGATAAGCAGCGAAGAGCGACGGCACGGCGCGATCCTCCCACGAGACGGGGCCCCAGCGCCGTCAGCGCCCGGCAGGCATGACGTGGACGGCGGTGCGGCGTGGACCGATATTAGGCTCAGCAGCACCGGCAGCATCCCGCCGGCGTCCACCCAGGTCCGCGTCCCACAAGGGCGCACACCGAAACAGGAGCAAGCCATGGGCGTATTCGCGAGCACCGACGATCCGGGATCGACCGGTCACGAACAGGTCGTCTTCTGCCAGGACAAGCAGACCGGCCTCAAGGCGATCATCGGCATCTACTCGACCGCGCTGGGCCCCGCGCTCGGCGGCACCCGGTTCTACCCGTACGCCAGCGAGGAGGCGGCGCTGGCGGACGTGCTCGACCTGTCCCGTGGCATGGCGTACAAGAACGCCCTCGCCGGGCTGGACCTGGGCGGCGGCAAGGCGGTCATCTGGGGCGACCCGGAGCAGATCAAGAGCGAGGCGCTGCTGCGCGCGTACGGCCGGTTCGTCGAGTCGCTGGCCGGCCGCTACTACACCGCCTGCGACGTCGGCACCTACGTCGCCGACATGGACGTGATCGCCCGGGAGACGCGCTACGTCACCGGCCGCAGCGTGGAGCACGGCGGCGCCGGCGACTCCTCGATCCTCACCGCCTGGGGCGTGTTCCAGGGCATGCGCGCCGCCGCCGAGCACGTCTGGGGTGCGCCGACGCTGGCCGGCAAGCGGGTCGGCGTGGCCGGCCTGGGCAAGGTCGGCAAGTACCTCACCAAGCACCTGCTCGACGACGGCGCCGAGGTCGTGGCGACCGACGTCAACCCGAAGGCCCTGGAGTGGGTGCGCACCACCCACCCGCAGGTCGAGCTGGTCGACGACGCCTCCGCGCTCGTCGCCGCCGACATCGACGTGTACGCCCCGTGCGCGCTGGGCGGCGCCCTCAACGACGACACCGTGCCGGCGCTGCGCGCCAAGGTCGTCACCGGGGCCGCCAACAACCAGCTCGCCCACCCGGGCATCGAGAAGCTGCTCGCCGACCGGGGCATCCTCTACACCCCCGACTACGTGGTGAACGCCGGCGGCGTGATCCAGGTCGCCGACGAGATCGAGGGCTTCAACTTCGAGCGGGCCAAGCTGCGCGCCACGAAGATCTACGACACCACCCGGGAGATCCTGCAGCTCGCCGACGACGAGGGCGTGCCGCCGGCGGTGGCCGCCGACCGGCTGGCCGAGCGCCGGATGGCCGACGTGGGCCGGCTGCGCGGCATCCTCCTGCGCTGACGGCGGCCCCCGGGGTGCGGGCACCGCCCCGCGCCCCGGGGCTCCCCCGAGTAAGCTCCATTCGGGGAGTTCGTCACGGTCTGTCCGGTGTCACGGCCAGCCCCGGCATCCGCTCCTTACCGGGTACACTCGGTGACGGCCGGATCGCTGCGACGCGCAGGGCCGGCTGACGGTAACCCGAGGTGCCGAACGGTGGCATCCCCATGTACCGTAAGAGCCACGAGAGATGCCTGACGTCATCGGGGCCCGCCTTCGGGCTGCCCCGCATTCTGTGCGAGGGGGTCGAGCCATGGGGCGCGGCCGTGCTAAGGCCAAGCAGACGAAGGTGGCCCGGGAGTTGAAGTACCACTCCCCGAACACCGACCTCACCGCCTTGCAGCGCGAACTGGCGGGTGCTGGTAAGTCTGAGCACAACTTCGACGACGACTACAAAGAGTATGTCGACGACGATGATGAGGATCACGCGGACGACGACCCGGATCCCTGGGTTCCTCCGACCCGCTGACCTCCGGTCGCATCTGAGCACGCGGTAACTCCCCGCGTGCTCACGCATGTGCCCGACAGAAGCGGCACCACGACCGACGATCAGGGACCTCGCCCCGCCGGAACGCTCTCCGGCCGGCCGGCAGGTCCCTGATCGCGGCCTGTTCAGCGCGGGCGGTTGTTCCAGTTGTAGAACGTCGGGATGTTCTCGAAGTGGTTCCAGGCGCAGACCGCGCTGGCGCCGTCGGGACCCGACACCTCCGCCCGTGACCGACGCGCGGCCTCGGCCTCGTGGAGCAGGGCGGTAAGCCCCGGGGCGGCCTGCCGGACCCGGTCCACGACCGGATCGACGGCACCTCTCCCGACGTGCTCAGGCTGCCGGTGACTCGTGGTCTCGGGCATGCTCCAACACTCCCTCCAGTAGGCGGATCTTGCTGTTGCGGCAGTGCTCGGTCTCCGTACCGTCAAAACGCCCCAGCTCGAAGTAACGGTTGGCCGCGTGGCCGCCACCGCAGAAGCCGAAGTACGGGCAGGACGACCGGCACGCCTCGACCCCGGCCAGGAACTCGCCGACCCACGGCGTGCCCGCCGCGCCGGCCAGGATCTCGGCCAGCGGGGTCGCCAGCACGTTGCCGCTGCTGAAGTCGCCGTAGCGGGGGTGGGTGAAGCCGGCCAACTCGGGGGAGAGCACGGTCACCGACCCGTCGTGGCCGATCGTGGGGATCGGGTCGAGCTGCCGGGGCAGCAGGTCGTCCGCCGCGCCGTCCAGCACCGCCGCGGCGTAGCGCAACGACCACTCCACCTCCCGCAGGTGGATCCGGGGCGCCCGGCGCCAGGCCGCGACCAGCTCCGCCCAGAACGCGGTCACCGTCGCCGCGTCGTGCGCGTTGGCGCGGGTGTTGACCCCCTCGGTCTCCTCGATGTTGACGCCGAGCACGTCGCAGCCGAGGTCGAGGAAGTAGTCGTACAGCTCGGTGGCGTAGCCGGGGGCGGGCCGGCTCACCACGGCGAGCGCCGAGAACGGCAGGCCGTGCCGGCGCAGCGCCGTCACCCCGCGCACGATCCGGTCGTACGCCGGCTGCCCGGCCCGGGTCACCCGGTCGCCGTTGCGCTCCCGGGGGCCGTCCACGCTCACGCTCACCCGCACGCCGTGCTCGACGAAGAACGCGCACCAGGCGTCGTCGATCAGCGTGGCGTTGGTCTGGACGTGGTGCTCCACCTGCGGCCCGAACGGGGCCATCAGGGCCGCCAGGTGCTCCCGGCCGGCCGCGAGGGGCTCACCGCCGTGCCACACCACCGAGAACCGCCCGGTGGCCGCCCACGGGTCGACGGCGGCGGCAACCGCCTCCGCGACCGCCACCGGCATCCGCCGGTCGACGGCACGGAACGGCAGGTAGCAGTAGACGCAGTCCAGGTTGCACAGGGTGGTCGGCTGCATCACCACGTACGAGGGAACTCCGGCGATGCCCCGCATCCCCGTCACGGGCTGTGCCCGAGCAGCCATCGGCCCTCCTCCCCCGTGCCTGAGGCCCTTCAGGCTAGGCGGCGATGGCCACTCGGGTGAAGCCCTGATCAGGTGCCCGGATGATCAACGCAGCGTGATCACCCGCGGGTGTGCTGCCCGATCATCTGCACGTTGCCGGAACCCTCGATGATCTCGCCGGCCTGCCAGGCGTCGACGCCGCGGCCCGTCAGGGTGGCCAGCGCCCGGTCGGCGTCCTCGGCCGAGACGATCGCGAACATGCCGACGCCCATGTTGAAGGTCGCCTCCATCTCCGGGTCCTCGATCCGGCCCTTGGTCTGGATCAGGTCGAAGACCGGCTGCGGCTTCCAGGTGGAGCGGTTGACCACCGCGTCGACGTGCTCCGGCAGGACCCGCACCAGGTTGCCCGGGATGCCGCCGCCGGTGACGTGGGCCAGGGCCCGCACCTCGGCCTCGGCGATCAGCTTGAGGCAGTCCTGCGCGTAGATCTTGGTCGGGGTGAGCAGCTCCTCGCCGAGGGTGCGCTGCCGGCCGAAGTCCTCGATCACCACGTCCAGCCGCATCCGGCCCGCGCCGAGCAGCACGTGCCGGACCAGGGAGTAGCCGTTGGAGTGCAGGCCCGAGGAGCGCATGGCGATCACCACGTCGCCGACCTCGACCCGCTCCGGGCTGAGGATGTCGCTCTCCTCGACCACACCGACGCCGGTCGCGGAGATGTCGTACTCGTCGGGGCGCAGCACACCCGGGTGCTCGGCGGTCTCGCCACCGAGCAGCGCGCAGCCGGCGTACCGGCAGCCGTCGGCGATGCCGGCGCCGATCTCGGCGACCTTGTCCGGCACGACCTCGCCGGTGGCGATGTAGTCGAGCAGGAACAGCGGCTCGGCGCCGCAGGCCACCAGGTCGTCGACGACCATCGCGACCAGGTCGATGCCGACCGTGTCGTGGATGTCCATCTGCTGCGCGATCACCAGCTTGGTGCCCACGCCGTCGGTGGACGAGGCCAGGATCGGGTTCTTGTACTTCTTGGTGTCCAGGCGGAACAGGCCGGCGAAGCCGCCGAGGTCGCCCATGACCTCCGGCCGCCGGGTCTGCTTGACCTTGGACTTCAGCAGCTCGACCGCGCGGTCGCCCGCCTCGATCGACACACCGGCGTCCGCGTACGAGACCGAGCGTTTGCGCGCCGTGCGGCCGGAGCCGGCCGTCCAGGGCTGGCGGTCGCCGCCGGCGCCCGTCGGGCTGCTTCCTGCGCCGCTGCGCTCGGACACGTGCGTCACGGTTCTCCCCTTTGGTTCTCGGTGCCGCTCGGGGTGCCGGGCGGCGCCGGTGGTGCTACGGGTGGACGGTCGCGCCGCCGGGAGTGGCGACGAGCGGTGGGGCGATGTGCCCGAGGTCGTCGGAGGGCTGGTTCGTGACCCGCCGCCCCACTCCTTCGAGCACGTGCTTGCCGATCAGGTTCCCGGCCGGCAGCTCGATCGGGTACTCCCCGTCGAAGCAGGCGCGGCAGAGCCGGGTCTTGGGCTGCTCGGTCGCGGCGATGAGACCCGGGAGTGAGACGTACCCGAGGGTGTCGGCGCCGATCGACCGGCGGATGCCCTCGTTGTCCAGCCCGTTGGCCAGCAGTTCGGCGCGGGTGGCGAAGTCGATGCCGTAGAAGCACGGCCAGTTGACCGGCGGCGAGGAGATCCGCACGTGCACCTCCAGCGCGCCCGCCTCGCGCAGCATCCGCACGATGGCCCGCTGGGTGTTTCCGCGCACGATCGAGTCGTCGACCACCACCAGCCGCTTGCCCCGCACGTTCTCCCGCAGCGGGTTGAGCTTGAGCCGGATGCCGAGCTGGCGCAGGGTCTGCGACGGCTGGATGAAGGTGCGCCCGACGTACGGGTTCTTCATCAGGCCGGCGCCGTAGGTGATGCCGGACTCCTCGGCGTACCCGATCGCGGCCGGCGTGCCGGACTCCGGCACCGGGATCACCAGGTCGGCCTCGACCGGGTGCTCCTTGGCGAGCTGGCGGCCGATCTGCACCCGGGCGGAGTGCACGTTGCGCCCGGCGATGGTGGCGTCCGGGCGGGCGATGTAGACGTACTCGAAGAGGCAGCCCTTGGGCTCCGGCGCGGCGAACCGGGCCGACCGCAGCCCGTCGGCGTCGATGGCGATCAGCTCACCCGGCTCGACCTCGCGGACCACGCTGGCGCCGACGATGTCCAGCGCGGCCGTCTCGCTGGCCACCACCCAGCCGCGCTCCAGCCGGCCGAGCACCAGCGGGCGTACGCCGTGCGGGTCGCGGGCCGCGTAGAGCGTCGACTCGTCCATGAAGACGAAGCTGAACGCGCCCCGCAGCTGCGGCAGCACCTCCAGCGCGGCGGCCTCCACGGACAGGTCGGGGCGGCTGGCCAGCAGCATGGTCACCAGCGAGGTGTCGTTGGTGGCGCCGTCGGCGACCAGACCCCGCTCGGCGACCTCCTTCTGCAGCTCGGCGGTGTTGACCAGGTTCCCGTTGTGGGCCAGCGCGATGGTCGTGCCTGAGGTTGTGGACCGGATGGTCGGCTGGGCGTTCTCCCAGGTCGAACCGCCGGTGGTGGAGTAACGGGCATGCCCGATCGCGACGTGGCCGCGCAGGCTCGCCAGCGTCGGCTCGTCGAAGACCTGGGCCACCAGACCGAGATCCTTGTAGACCACGACACCGGAACCGTCGCTCACCGCGATGCCGGCGGCCTCCTGACCCCGGTGCTGGAGCGCGTAGAGGCCGAAGTAGGTCAGGTTGGCGACCTCTTCGCCGGGGGCCCAGACACCGAAGACGCCACAGGCGTCCTGCGGGCCGGGTCGTTGGGGATCAAGGTCGTGGCTCAGCCGGCCGTCGCCTCGGGGCACCCTGCCGCTCCCTCATGCTGGTCTGGACTGGCCTGGCGGAATCAGAGGTGCTGATCCGCGTTCCTCGGCCGGGACCACTGTCGTCGCCTGACAGTGTACGCGAATGGCAGTCGATACAGATAGTCACGATTTGGCTCCAGCGCGTCACCACGGCGGCCGTGGAGTCGCTGCTAGAGGGGTAGATGCGCGGAGAGGTCCGCCCGGTTCCCACTCACCTGTACGCGACCCTCGGTGACGGCTTCGGCCCACGACAGCCGTCCGGTCGCCAGCGCCAACCAGGTCGCCGGATCCATCTCGACCACGTTCGGCGGGGTGCCCCGGGTGTGTCGGGGGCCCGGAAGGCACTGAACTGCACCGTAAGGTGGGACACGCACCTCCACCGATCGGCCGGGGGCGCGCTCCGCGAGGGCGGTCAACAAGGCACGGACCGCCTCTCGGTACACCGGCCGTTCGGGCGTACGCCCCTCGTCGAGCGCCGACAACGCCGCCGCGACCGCGGCGGACTTAATGTGCGGAGAGGACACGACGGGACGATACGACTCGACGGCAGAGGCCGCGACGCTGGCCCTGGGTCGCGCTGATCCGGTCAGACAAGGCATAGTTGCCGACGGCGTATTCGTACCGTGATGATTCCGGGCCCACCCGGCCCGGGAAGTCAGTCCGGAAGGCGGTGGACGTGTCAACACACCGACGTGCCTGGAAGCAGCGGGCCGGTGTGGTCGTAGCGCTGGTTGCCGGCGCCCTGCTCACCGTCCCCGCCACACCAGCGTTCGCGGATACCAAGGTCAGTAACGTCTCTGCATCCCCGGGTTCGGTCGAGGCAGGCAAGACCACCAAGGTCACCTACACCCTCAGGTTCGACCCGACCAACCCGGTCCCCGCAAATGTCAGCGTCAGCTCCGACAACTCGAAGTTGACATGCATTGAGGGCTGCAACCGCGGCAATGTGACCGAAAGTGGCAGTTACGACGCCACCTTCAAGGCGGCAGACAACGCGACCAACGGATCCGCCACGATCACCGTCAGGGCCTCGGAGGGCCCGTTGGGGGGGGACCAAGGGTCGACCAACGTCACCCTGGTCGCCAAGGCAGCGCCGACCCCATCGGAGACGCAGACGGTCAAGACGATCTCCGGCAAGGTGACCGTGGCCGCGAACGGCGACGCGGTGCCCAACGCCGTGGTGATGCTGCGCGACTCGCAGGGCCACCAGTACCAGACCACCAGCGACGGCAGCGGCAACTACCGCTTCAGCGGCTCCAGCTCGCAGCCGATCAGCCCCGGCCGGATTGACCTCGGCGCGAGCAAGGACAACATCGTCGCGACCAGGACGATCAACGCGAGCGCCGGCCAGAGCCTGACCGGCCAGCGGATCGCCCTGGCGCTCAAGGTGGAGGTCTCACCGAGCGCCACGCCGTCGGCGACCGAGGAGCCGTTGCCCACCGATGAGGCAACCGACGAGGCCACGGAGGAGACCGCCGAGGCGACCGCGCAGGCCCAGGCGGCAGCCAACGAAGACGGCGGCGGCGCCGGCTCCTTCATCATCATCCTGCTCGGCGGCCTGCTCGTCGCGGCCGGCGTCGGCACGATCGTGCTGCTCTGGATGCGGCGCAAGAACGCCGACGAGGAGGACGACGACGCTCCGGCCGGCGCTGCCGCCGCGGGCGCGGTTCCCGGCGCGCGGGGCGCGTTCCGGGGGGCCGACGACCAGACCCGCGTGGTCAACCGGGTCGGAGCGGCCGGGCCGGACCCCACCATGATCGGCGGCACCTCGCTCAGCGACGCGCCGACGATGATGCACCGTCCGGTCGTGGACGACGTCCCGCCGGACCCGTACGGGGCTCCGCCGCAGCCGTACGGCGCCGCGGGTGTCGCGGCGGGCGGCTGGGCCGGCAGCGGCTACGGCGACGAGCCCGCCCAGGGCGGATACGGCCAGCAGAACGGCTACGGCAACGCCCCCTCCTCCGGCGGCGGCTACGGCAACGCTCCCGCCTCGGGTGGCGGCTACGGCGCCCCGTCCGCCGACGCCGGTTACGGCGCGGCCGGCGCGGCCGGCGCGGCGGCCGGCGGCTACGGCAACGCTCCGGCCTCCGGCGGCGGCTACGGCAGCCGGGACTACAGCGCACCGGCCGGCAGCCCGGGCTACGCCGGCCAGGACCAGGGTGGCGGCTACGGCGAGCGCTACGACGAGCCCACCGGCCGGTACACCGGGGAGAGCACCGGCGCGTACGCCCCGGCGGCCGACCCCTACCCGACCAGCACCTACCAGCCCGACCAGGGCCACGGCTACGGCCAGCCGGACCCGGCGCCGTACGGCCGGGGTCAGGAACCGGCCGGCGGCAACGGCTACGGCAACGGCTACGGCGGGCCGGGCGGCGGCTACGACGCCGGCGGCCAGCAGCCGGGGTACGACAACGGTTACGGCGCTGCCCAGGGCGGCTACGAGCAGCCGGCCGGCGGCTACGGCGCCGGCCAGGGCGGGTACGACCAGCAGGGCGGCGGCTACGAGCAGCCGGCCGGCGGCTACGGCGCCGGCCAGGGTGGCTACGGCCAGCAGGGCGGCTACGACCAGGAGCCGCCGCAGCAGCGCACCGGCGGGTACGACGACCGGGGCTACGACCAGCAGCAGGGCGGCGGCTACTACGGCGACCAGGCCCAGGCGGGTCGGGGGCGGCCGGACGCGGCGCCGCAGCAGGACCGTGGCGGTCGTCGCCTCGACTGGCTGGACGACTGACCCCAGGGACCGACGTGAAAGGGCCGCCCGGAGCACCGGGCGGCCCTTTCACATCGCCTGGTCAGGCGGCGGAGAAGACGCCCTGGCGCAGCAGCGGCACCACCTCGGAGACGCCGACCCGCACGGCGACCTCCACGTCGCCGGCGAAGCCGCCCTCGATCAGCTCCCGGCCGGACACACAGCCGCGCACCGCCGCCGGAACGTCAGGGGTGCTGGCCAGCGCGGCGAGCGCCATCGCCGCCTCCACCGAGAGGCCACCCGGTACGCCGGAGAGAGCGTCCAGCACGCTCGCCGCGCCCAACTGGTCCTCCACGCAGGGGCGCAGCGAGCCGTCCGGCCAGCGTTCACCGGCGGCCACCACGCCCACCGGGGCGTCGGTCGAGCCGTACCCCTGGCGGCGCAGCCAACGCCCGACGGCGCGGGCGTTGCGCAGGCACGCCGCGACCACCGGCAGGCCGGTGGCGCTGGCGGCGGCGCTGATGGCGGAGCCGTTCGGCGACGGCAGCACCAGGTCGGTGACGACCGGTGCGGTGCTCAACGCCGCCGGCGAGAGCGACCACGGGTGCTCCGGGGTGGTCTGCCGGCGGCCGACCGCGGCGACCGCGCCGACCCGCCGCGCGAAGTCCGCCGCCTGCTCATTCCAGGGGAACGGGTGCACCCGCATGCCGCGGCCGACCGCCACCTCGACGGCGGTGGTGAACGAGAGCACGTCCACCACCACCAGCACGGCGCAGACCCGGCCGAGCTCGGCCGCCCCGGTCAGCCCCCAGTCGAACCGGGCGCCGGAACCGGGTTGGGCGTAGACGGCCCCGGCCAACGCCTCAGCGCTTATCGGGCGCCGAGGACTGCTCGTCGTCACCCGGGTCGGACGGGGCCGCCGGAGCGTCGGGAGCCGTCGCATCTGCGGTGACCTCCGTGGTCGGACGCTCCCGCTCCGCCGCCTCGACGGCGGTGGGCTCGGCGACGGTGCCTTCGGCGACGTCGGCCTCGGGCCGGGGCGACTCGTCGGCGGCGGCCGGCTCCGGCTGCGCGTCCTCGTCGGCCTCGGCCCGCTCGGCCTCGGTGTCGGCGGCGGTCGGCACGTCCAGCGGCTGCGCGACGGTGGCCGGCGCGACGGTGGTGGTGCCGGTCCGGGTGGCCTCGACCTCGACCTGGGCTGCCTCCGCGCCGCCGAAGAGCCGCGGCAGGGTGGCGGTGTGCACCTCGCGCAGCTCGTCCAGGCCGATCCGGAACTGGCCGTGCACCTCGAGGGCACCGCCCGCCGGGTCGGTCACGCCGATCAGCTCCCACGGCACACCGCGCTCACCACAGAGGGCGGTGAACGCCTTCTCGCGACCGCGCGGCACCGAGACCAGCACCCGGCCGGCCGACTCGCTGAACAGGAAGACGAACGGCAGCGAACCGTCGGCGAACCGCTCCGGCACGGCGATCCGGGCGCCGACCCCGCGCCGCAGGCAGGACTCGACCAGGCTCTGGGCGAGACCACCGTCGGAGAGGTCGTGCGCGGAGCTGAGGTGACCCACCCGGGCCGCCTCGGCCATCAGCTCGGCCAGCACCCGCTCGCGGGCCAGGTCGACCTGCGGCGGCATGCCGCCCAGGTGCTCGTGGGTCACCCAGGCCCACTCCGAGCCGGAGAGCTCGACGTGCGTGTCACCGAGCAGGAAGAGCTGGTCGTGGTCGCCACCGGCCCGCGGGGCGAAGCCCATCGGCACCCGGTCGGCGACGTTGTCCAGCACGCCGAGCACACCGACCACCGGGGTCGGGTGGATCGCGGCGGCGCCGGTCTGGTTGTAGAAGCTGACGTTGCCGCCGGTCACCGGGATGCCCAGCTCGAGGCAGCCGTCCGCCAGGCCGCGCACGGCCTCGGCGAACTGCCACATCACGCCCGGGTCCTCCGGCGAGCCGAAGTTGAGGCAGTTGGTCACGGCGATCGGCTTCGCGCCGGTCACCGCCACGTTCCGGTACGCCTCGGCCAGCGCCAGCTTGGTCCCGTTGTACGGGTCGAGGCGGGCGTACCGGCCGTTGCCGTCCACCGACAGGGCCACCCCGAGGCCGGTGCGCTCGTCGATCCGGATCACGCCGGAGTCCTCCGGCTGGGCGAGCACGGTGTTGCCCAGCACGTACCGGTCGTACTGCTCGGTGACCCAGGTCTTGTCGGCCAGGTTCGGCGACGCGATCATGCGGAGCAGGGTCTCCCGCAGCGCCTCCGGCGTGCTCGGCCGGGGCAGCGTCTCGGCCCGGTCGGCCTGGAGCAGGATCAGGTCGGCCGGCTCGCGCATCGGGCGGGCGTAGACCGGGCCGTCGTCCACCAGCGAACCCGGCGGCACGTCGACCACCACGTGGTCGTTCCAGGTGACCAGCAGCCGGCCCGGCTGCCCGTCCGGGGACGGCGCGGTGACCTCGCCGATCGCGGTGGCCAGCACGCCCCACTTGTCGGCGGTCTTGAGGACCGCCTCCAGCTTCTCCGGGGCGACGACCAGCAGCATCCGCTCCTGGGACTCGCTGGCCAGGATCTCGTGCGGCTCCATCGAGGGCTCGCGCAGCGGCACCCGCTCCAGCCACACCCGCATGCCGGTGCCGGCGGAGGCGGCGGTCTCGGTGAGCGCGCAGGTCAGGCCGGCGCCGCCCAGGTCCTGGATGCCGACGACCAGCTCGGCGTCGTACAGCTCCAGGCAGGCCTCGATCAGCAGCTTCTCGGTGAACGGGTCACCCACCTGCACGGACGGGCGGCGCTGCTCGCTGCCCTCGTCGAAGGTGGCGCTGGCCAGCACCGACACGCCGCCGATGCCGTCCCGGCCGGTCTTGGCGCCGAGCAGCACCACGATGTTGCCCGGGCCGGTGGCGTCCTTCTTCTGCAGCCGGTCGACCGGCAGCACGCCGAGGCAGAGCGCGTTGAGCAGCGGGTTGCCCTGGTAGCAGGGGTCGAAGACCAGCTCGCCGCCGATGTTGGGCAGGCCGAGGCAGTTGCCGTAGCCGCCGACGCCGGCGACCACGCCGGGCAGCACCCGGGCGGTGTCCGGGTGGTCGGCCGCGCCGAAGCGCAGCGGGTCCATCACGGCGACCGGGCGGGCGCCCATGGCGAGGATGTCCCGGACGATGCCGCCGACCCCGGTGGCCGCGCCCTGGTACGGCTCGACGAAGCTCGGGTGGTTGTGCGACTCGACCTTGAAGGTCACCGCCAGCTCGTCGGAGATCCGCACGACGCCGGCGTTCTCACCGATGCCGGCGAGCAGCCGGTCGCTCGGCGGGGCCTTCTCGCCGAACTGGCGCAGGTGCACCTTGCTCGACTTGTAGGAGCAGTGCTCGCTCCACATGATCGAGTACATGGCCAGCTCGGACTGGGTGGGGCGCCGGCCGAGGATGTCCCGGATCCGGTCGTACTCGTCGTCCCGCAGGCCCAGCTCGGCGTACGGCTGGAGCTCCTCGGGAGTGCCGGCGGCCTGCGACACGGTGTCCACGCCGGCGGTCCAGTCGACGGCCGGCGTCGAGCCGGCGTGCCGGCCCGCGTCGGCCGGGCCGCCCTGCGGCACCACGGTGGCCGCGCGCGGCTCAGTCGGGGCGGCCGGGAAGGTGCCCGGTGTCTCCCGTACGACCGGGTCCGGATGGGTGGTCATGACGTCTCCTCGCTGCGCTCGTGGCCGCCCGTCGGGCGGGGGAGCCGACCGATGATCCCGCCGCGCACGGTCACGCCGGCGCCCCCACCAGGTGCTTGAGCACCGAGGTGAAGAAGCCGAGACCGTCCAGGGAGGGGCCGGTGAGCGCCTCCACCGCGTGCTCGGGGTGCGGCATGATGCCGACCACGTTGCCGGCGGGGTTGGTGATCGCGGCGATGTCGCGCTGCGACCCGTTGGGGTTGCCGCCGACGTAGCGGGCGACGACGCGCCCCTCGCCCTCCAACTCGTCCAGGGTCGCGGTGTCCGCGACGTAGCAGCCCTCGCCGTTCTTGACCGGGATCAGGATCTCCTGACCGGCCTGGAAGGCGTTCGTCCAGGCGGTGCCGGTCGACTCGACGCGCAGGATCTGGTCCCGGTTGCGGAAGTGCAGGTGCTGGTTGCGGGTGAGCGCGCCGGGCAGCAGGTGGGCCTCGCAGAGGATCTGGAAGCCGTTGCAGATGCCGAGCACCGGCAGGCCGCCCCGGGCCGCGTCCACGATCCGGTCCATCACCGGGGCGAACCGGGCGATGGCGCCGCAGCGCAGGTAGTCGCCGTAGGAGAAGCCTCCCGGGAGGACGACGGCGTCCACCCCGTGCAGCTCCGCGTCGCCGTGCCAGAGCCGGACCGGCTCGGCCCCGGCGATCCGTACGGCCCGGGCCGCGTCCCCGTCGTCCAGCGAACCGGGGAAGGTCACCACACCGACGCGGGCGGTCACGGGTGCGCGTCCACGGTCTCGTCCGCCTCGACCACCCGGACGGTGAAGTCCTCGATGACGGGGTTGGCGAGCAGCTTGTCGGCGATCTCGCGGGCCCGGTCCAGGTCCGGTTCGCCGGTGAACTCGATCTCGATCCGCCTGCCGATCCGGACAGAGGCGACGTCACTGACGCCGAGCCGCGGCAGCGCGTTTGCGACGGCCTGGCCCTGAGGATCGAGGATCTCGGGCTTGAGCATGACGTCGACGACGACGCGAGGCACTGGGCACTCCTGACTGTGTACGCAGTTGGGTGCCGGCCCACTACGGGCGAGCGCAGCCAGCGTACCTGGCAGATTCCGGTCCGGACGCACCGGCCGGGGGCAGTTCAGGCAGTGATCGACATAACGACCCGTCCCGACGGAGGGCCGATGCGCGTTCGTTGCCGGGCCGATGCGATTTCGTTGCCTCTCGCGTCGGCGAACCGCCATCGCCGCCCCGCTGACCAGGCAAATCCCGGGGCGACTGCGCCAGCGCTGACCGGTTCCCGACAAACACGGACGAGCAGGCCCCGAGCCTGCGGCGTCACATCCGTTAATCTCGATATAACTCTTGTGAACGGGACTCGCGGGCTCTAGCCTACATCGGCAGATGTCGATGCTTTCGACGTCCCCGGCGGGTCACCCCCGCCCGCCGAGGCCGACTCCACCCGGCGACCCCGGGCCCCCCGACCAAGGAGTTCCCCCATGCGCCTCCGCCCCCTGCTCGCGGTGCTGACCACCGCGCTCGCCGGCGTCCTCGCCACCGCCTCCGGCGCCACCGCCGCCCCGGCCGGCCCCCAGCCGATCATCGGCGGCAACACCGTCTCCTCCGCGCCGTGGGCCGCAGCGGTGTTCAGCAACGGCTCGTTCACCTGCTCCGGCAGCGTGATCTCGTCGCAGTGGGTGCTCACCGCCCGGCACTGCATCAGCGGCTCGATGTCCGTCCGGGTGGGCAGCGTCTACCGCTCCTCGGGCGGCGTCACCCGTACGGTCAGCGCCACCTACAGCCGCTACGACCTCGCCCTGATGCGCCTGTCCAGCCCGGTCACCACCAGCGCGGTGACGCTGGCCAGCAGCAACCCGCCGGTCGGCTCCACCAACACGATCTACGGCTGGGGCATGACCTGCTACAGCGGCTGCTCGGCCTCCAGCCAGCTCAAGACCGCCTCGGTCCAGGTGACCAGCACCAACGTGACCGACGCGTACGGCGGGCAGGCGATCCGCAGCACGGAGATCAGCGGCAACGCCTGGCGCGGTGACTCCGGCGGCCCGCAGTTCTACAACGGCCGGCAGGTCGGGGTCGCCTCCACCGCCGACGGCGTGAGCATCCAGAACTACGGCAGCGTCGCGTACAACCGGGCCTGGATCACCTCGGTTTCCGGTGTCTGACGGTTAGCGCCGTGGCGGCGCGGATGGCCGGGCGAGCGCCCGTCGTCCGCGCCGCCTCGTTTTGCAGCATCCGATCAGGTGAACACGGCTCGCGAACGGCCCGGGCGCGGACTGACAGCATCGGAACCGTGCTGGTCGTGACGACGGATCAACTGCCCGGCTACGAGATCCGCCAGATCCTCGGCGAAGTGGTCTCATCGATGGCCCGGACGCGCAACCCGTACCGCGAGGGGGTCAAGAACCTGCGCGGTGGCGCGTACGACCCGATGGCGCCGGACAACCTCACCCGGTGGCGGACCGACTCGGTGGCCCGGCTCGGCGAGGAGGCCCTCCGGATCGGCGCGAACGCCGTGGTGGGGATGCGCTTCGACAGCCGCGACTGCGGCGAGATGTGGATGGAGATCTGCGCGTACGGCACGGCGGTGATCGTCGTACCCAAGGTGCCCGACGTCATGCCGAGCGACCAACCGCTGGTCGCGGCGGAGACCGCCCAGGAGCCCGGCTTCACCGAGGCCCCCGGCGGCATCGCGGAGCCGGCGAGCGCCCCGAACCTCTCCTCCGCCGCCGACACCCCCACCCGCAACTCCTGACCCTGGGCCGGCGACGCCGCGCCTGATCCACTCCGTTCGCGGCGTGTCGCGGTGTCCCGACCGGATGACACCGCGACTCGCCGCAAACGGAGGCGATCTCCCAGCGGAAACCAGGACGGGTGCTCGGGGGATGGGCTCAGAGGATGGGCGGCGGGGAGTAGGTGGCGGCCTCGGGGTGGGCCGTCACGACCGCGGTGATGCGCTTGGTGACCGCGTCGACCTGGGCCTGGGCGGCGCCGGTGAAGGTGGTGGGGTCGGCGACCAGGGCGTCGATCTCGGCGCGGGTCAGGCCGAGGCGACCGTCGGCGGCGAGGCGGTCGAAGAGGTCGTTCTCGGCGGCGCCCTTCTCCCGCATGGCGAGCGCGACGGCGACCGCGTGCTCCTTGATCACCTCGTGGGCGACCTCGCGGCCGACGCCCCGACGTACCGCCGCCACCAGGATCTTGGTGGTGGCCAGGAAGGGCAGGAACCGCTCCAGTTCCCGGTTGATCACCGCCGGGTACGCCCCGAACTCGTCCAGCACGGTGAGGAAGGTCTGGAAGAGCCCGTCGGCGGCGAAGAACGCGTCCGGCAGGGCCACCCGGCGGACCACCGAGCAGGAGACGTCCCCCTCGTTCCACTGGTCGCCGGCCAGTTCGCCGACCATCGACAGGTAGCCCCGGATGATCACGGCGAAGCCGTTCACCCGCTCCGATGAGCGGGTGTTCATCTTGTGCGGCATCGCGCTGGAGCCGACCTGGCCGGGCTTGAAGCCCTCGGTGACCAGCTCCTGGCCGACCATCAGCCGGATCGTGGTGGCCAGCGAGGACGGCGCGGCGGCGACCTGGGAGAGCGCCGCGAGCACCGCCACGTCGATCGAGCGCGGGTAGACCTGCCCGACGCTGTCCAGCACCCGGTTGAACCCGAGGTGCCCGGCCACCCGGCGCTCCAGCTCGGCCACCTTCTCCGCGTCGCCGTCGAAGAGGTCGAGCTGGTCGGCGGCGGTGCCGACCGGGCCCTTGATCCCGCGCAGCGGGTACCAGTTGATCAGGTCTTCCAGCCGCTCGTACGCGATCAGCAGCTCCTCGGCGGCCGACGCGAAACGCTTGCCCAGCGTGGTGGCCTGCGCGGCGACGTTGTGCGAGCGCCCGGTCATCACCAGTCCGGAGTGCTCGTGGGCGAGCCAGGCCAGCCGGGCCAGGGCGGCGACGACGCGGTCCCGGATCAGCTCCAGCGAGCGGCGTACCTGGAGCTGCTCGACGTTCTCGGTGAGGTCCCGGGAGGTCATCCCCTTGTGCACGTGCTCGTGCCCGGCGAGCGCGCTGAACTCCTCGATCCGGGCCTTCACGTCGTGCCGGGTGACCCGCTCCCGCTCGGCGATGGAGGCCAGGTCGACGTCGTCGACCACCCGCTCGTACGCCTCGACCACCCCGTCCGGCACGGCCACGCCGAGGTCGCGCTGCGCCTTCAGTACGGCGAGCCAGAGCCGCCGTTCCAGCCGTACCTTCTCCTCCGGTGACCAGAGGGCGACCAGCTCGGGTGAGGCGTACCGGTTGGCGAGCACGTTCGGGATCGTCGTCACGTGCCCATTGTCCGGCACCTCCGAGATGCCCCGTCGACCGGGCCGAAACGGATATACTCGCGACGCTGTCCGTATATAGGAGGCGCCGATGACCAAGATCCTCGTAGATGTCGACGACGACGCCCTGGCGGACGCGGCGGAGGCCTTCGGCACGAAGACCAAGAAGGACACCGTCAACGTGGCGCTCCGGGAAGGCGCGGCCCGGCTGCGACGGGCGCGGGCCCTCGCCGAGCTGGGCGTGCGCGGGGAGGCCGGCGACTTCGACGAACTGCTCGACAAGGACAGCTACCGGTCGTGAAGCTCGCCGACTACCTGGTCGACACCAGCGCACTGGTCCGCCTGGTCCGCGACCCGGCGCTGCGGTCCCGGTGGGAGCCCGCCGCCACCGCCGGGTTGCTGGCCACCTGCCCGCTGGTCGAGCTGGAGTTCCTCTACACGGCGCGCTTGGCGGCCGACCGCGCCCGGCTGCAACAACTCCTGCGCACCGCCTTCAGCTGGGTGGCGATGCCCGACCGCAGCTACGAGCGGGCGGCCGAGATCCAGGAGGAGCTGACCGCCCGGGGCACCCACCGCTCCGCCGGTGCCGTGGACCTGCTCCTCGCGGCGACCGCCGAATATCAGGGCCTGTCCCTGCTGCACTACGACCGCGACTTCGACCAGATCGCGGCGGTGACCGGGCAACCGATGCGCTGGATCGCACCGCCGGGCACGATCAAGTAGCTGTCGTGGACCGCTACGCGGGGCGGCCGGTGAGCGCCCGCCACAGTCCCGCGCACGCCTCCTCCTCGGTGTCGAAGACCTGCCGCACGTCCCGCGTCCCGCGCTCGTACAGGCCGATCTCCCAGCGCCCACCCGCGGAGCGGCGCAGGAACCAGAAGTCGGGCGGCACCGGCACGTGCTCGTGCACCCCCTCCAGCTCGAAGGCGTCCGGCGACAGTCCCGTCGCCAGCAGGGCGTTGCGCACCTCGTGCCGATCCACTCCCGACCTCCCGCTCCGCACCGGCCGCTCCGACGGTCGCCGCTGCGGTGACCGCCCGCCGGTTCAGCAGACGTGTACGGCGGGAACGCCGCCACCCGTCCCACCCCGCCGGGGCACGCTGTCGGTCACGCACTCCCCGGCGGTGCCGGCCAGGGATTCCTCCACGAGGAACCGGTGGTCGACCAGCCACTGCACGGTCAGGTTCGCACCGGCCTGCGGCAGGTACGCCGGGTTCAGCTGGAACTGGGTGCCCCGGCCGGGCTGGGCGAACCACGGCGCGGTCGGGCCGGAGTCGACGTCGAACGGCTTGAGCACGCAGTAGGTGTGGTAGTTCGCCAGCGGCGCGGCCGACGGAAGCGCCGGCCGCGGTGCGGGAAGTGGCGGCGTGTCGAGGCTCTGCGGTGCCAGGGAGCGGGCGCTGACCGGGGTGCCGAGCGGTGCCAGGAACGCGCCGCCGGCGAAGCCGAAGCGGTCCAGGCGGTACCCGGCCAGCAGGGTCTGCCGGGTCTTGAGCGGCGTGCCGTCCGGCGCGACGACAAAGCCGTTGGCCGGCGGGAAGACGTACCCGGCGGGGGCGCTGGTGGTGTACCGGGCCAGGAACCGGCGCTCGGTCAGCCCGCCGAAGCGCTGGTAGCCGGCGAGCAGCGGCCCGAGCGGCGATGCGGTGGGCAACCGGGCGGGGCCGAGCAGCGGGTTGTCGTCGAGGTACCGGGTGGTCGGCGGCGCGCTCGGCGGCAGGCCGGGACGGCAGAGGCTCGGCCCGGCCGCCGGCTGCGGTTGGTCGGCGCCGGGGCGGAGACCGGGCGGGTCGTCCGGACGGCCGCCGGCGTCGCCCGCTTCCGGTGCGCCGTCGTCGGGGAGGGTGCCGGCCCGCGCGACCACGTCGGGCGCGGCGGCCTGATCGGCGGGCCCGGGGAAGAGGATCAGCGCCGCGCCGGAGAGCAGGGCGAGCAGCCAGCGTCTGCGGTCCACGACGAACCTCCCGGTGAAGGACGGTCAACGCCTTCATCGTCGGGAGAGCGGAGCGAGAATGTGAGGCTTTGTGCCCTTTGCCGCCGAACGGGGGACCGCTACCCGCTCGTCCCGTGGACGAGCGGGCAGCCACGCGGAACGGTCAGCGCTCCAGGATCGCGGTGACGCCCTGCCCGCCCGCCGCGCAGATGGAGATCAGCCCCCGGCCGCTCCCCTTCTCGGCGAGCAGCTTCGCCAGGGTGGCGACGATCCGGCCGCCGGTGGCGGCGAACGGGTGCCCGGCGGCCAGCGAGGAGCCGTTGACGTTGAGCTTGTCGCGGTCGATGGACCCGAGCGGGGCGTCCAGGCCCAGCCGGTCCTTGCAGAACTCCGGCGACTCCCAGGCGGCGAGGGTGGCCAGCACCTGCGAGGCGAACGCCTCGTGGATCTCGTAGTAGTCGAAGTCCTGCAACGTCAGCCCAGCCCGGGCGAGCATCCGGGGCACCGCGTACGCGGGGGCCATCAGCAGCCCCTCGTCGCCGTGCACGAAGTCGACGGCGGCAACCTCGGACCAGGAGAACCAGGCCAGCACCGGCAGGTGGTGCTCCCGGGCCCACTCCTCAGACGCCAGCAGCACCGCCGACGCGCCGTCGGTGAGCGGGGAGGAATTGCCCGCGGTCATGGTCGCCTGGTCGGCGTCCGGGCCCTTGGCGCCGAAGACCGGCTTGAGCGAGCCCAGCTTCTCCAGTGTGGTGTCCGGGCGGAGGTTCGCATCCCGGGTCAGCCCCAGGTACGGCGTGATCAGGTCGTCGAAGAAACCCTTGTCGTACGCGGCGGCGAGCCGCTGGTGCGAGCGGAGCGCCAACTCGTCCTGCGCCTGCCGGTCGATCTGCCAGCGCACCGCCGTCTGCGCGGCGTGCTCACCCATCGACAGCCCGGTGCGCGGCTCGGCGTTGCGCGGGATCTCCGGCTTGAACGGCTGGTGCGGCCGCAGCTTGGCCGCGATCTTCAACCGCTCGCCGAGGGTACGGGCGGAGTTGAGCTTGAGCAGCGTGCGGCGCATGTCCTCGTTGACCGCGAGCGGCGCGTCGGAGGTGGTGTCGACGCCGCCGGCGATGCCCACCTCGATCTGGCCGAGGGCGATCTTGTTGGCGACCAGGATGGCCGCCTCCAGGCCGGTGCCGCAGGCCTGCTGGATGTCGTACGCCGGGGTGTGCGGGTCGAGCGTCGAGCCGAGCACCACCTCGCGGGTCAGGTTGAAGTCCTTCGCGTGCTTGAGCACCGCGCCGGCGACCACCTCGCCGACCCGCTGCCCGGCCAGCCCGAACCGGGCCACCAGCCCGTCCAGCGCCGCGCCCAGCATGTCCGCGTTGGACGCGTTCGCGTAGCGGGAGTTGGACCGGGCGAAGGGGATGCGGTTGCCGCCGATGACCGCGACCCGCCGGATGCTCTGCACGATCCCGCCTCCGTTTCAGGACTTGCCCACAACCTACTGGCCAGTAGGCTACGCCTATGACCGACAGGTACGCGAGCTTCGTCCAATCGGGGGCCGGCCGCGCGCTGGTCAAGCGCCTCGGGCTGCCCGATCCGCCGCGACTGCGCCGGCACACGCCCGGCGACCCGCTCGTCCCCGGGCCGGTGCTGCTCGGGACGGCCACCGGGGGCCGGCTCGCCGAGCCGGTCGGCAAGATCCTGACCGCCGCCGGGGTCGAGCTGCGCGATCCCGCCGCCGTCGACGCCACCGCGCGCTTCGGTGCCCTGGTGTACGACGCCACCGGCATCACCGACTCCACCGGCCTGCGCCAGCTGTACGACTTCTTCCACCCGCAGGCCCGCGCGCTGCTGCCCAGCGGCCGGGTGATCGTGCTGGGCACCCCGCCGGCGGAGTGCGACTCGCCGCGCGAGGCGACCGCCCAGCGGGCCCTGGAGGGGCTGACCCGCAGCATCGGCAAGGAGTTCGGCCGCGGCGTCACCGCCCAGCTCGTGTACGTCACGAAGGAGGCCGGTAACGCCTCGGACGGCCCGGACCTCTCAGCCGGCACCCTCACCAGCCTGGAATCGACCCTCCGATTCCTTCTCTCGGGCCGGTCCGCGTACGTCTCGGGGCAGGTGGTCCGGGTCGGCGCCGGCACCGCCCAGCCGCCGGCGGACTGGGACCGCCCGCTCGACGGGCAGGTCGTCCTCGTCACCGGGGCGGCGCGGGGCATCGGCGCGGCGCTGGCCCGGGTGCTCGCCCGCGACGGCGCCCAGGTCGTCGCGCTGGACATCCCGGCGGCCGGTGACGAGCTGGCCGCGGTGGCCAACGAGATCGGCGGCAGCGCCGTCCAGCTCGACCTGACCGCCCCGGACGCTCCCACCCGGCTCGCCGAGCACCTCGCCGGCCGGCACGGCCGGGTCGACGTGGTGATCCACAACGCCGGCATCACCCGGGACAAGACGCTGGGCCGGATGGACGCCGACCGCTGGGACCAGGTGCTCGACGTCAACCTCTCCAGCCAGGAGCGGATCAACGACGTGCTGCTGGCCCGCGACCTGATCCCGGCCGGCGGGCGGATCGTCTCGGTCTCCTCCATCGCCGGCATCGCCGGCAACCGGGGCCAGACCAACTACGCCACCAGCAAGGCCGGCGTGATCGGGCTGGTCGAGTCGCTGGCCCCGGCGCTGAGCGGGCGCGGGATCAGCGTCAACGCGGTCGCCCCCGGGTTCATCGAGACCCGGCTGACCGCGCGTATCCCGCTGACGCTGCGCGAGGCGGGCCGCCGGATGAACAGCATGTCGCAGGGCGGCCTGCCGGTGGACGTGGCCGAGACGATCGGCTGGCTGGCCTGGCCGGCGTCCGGCGCGGTCAGCGGCAACGTGGTCCGGGTCTGCGGCCAGAGTCTGCTGGGGGCGTGATGGCGAGGAAGAAGCGGCCGGCGGACGGCCCGGCGGAGAACCTCTCCGTCCACGACCTCATCGACGGGCCGACCGAGGTGATCTCGGCGGCGGACCTGGCCGCCGTCCGGGCCGCCTCGTCGGAGCACGACGTGAGCCTGGAAGCCACCCACGACCTGTCGGCGTACGCGACCACGGATCTGTCCGCGCACGCCGCCCCGGCGGCACGGGCGCGGGTCGAGCTGCCCCGGCTGCCCGCACCCGGCGCGCTCTACCGGCGGGCGCTGCGCGACGCGGTACCGGTCATCGGCCGGTCCCGCCGCCCGGACGCCCCGCCGGAGGTCGAACTGGCCGTCGCCGGCGTCACCGTGGACCGCGCGCACCTCGCCGACTACGACCGGGTCTGCGGGTTCCGGCTCTCCGACCGGCTGCCGGCGACGTACCCGCACGTGCTGGGTTTTCCGCTGTCGCTGCGGCTGATGACCACGCCGGAGTTCCCCATCGCGCTGACCGGCGTGGTGCACGTGGGCAACCAGATCACCGTGCACCGCCCGATCGAGGCCGGCGAGACGCTGGACTTCGTCACCCACGCGGAGAACCTCCGGCCGCACGAGCGGGGGCGGCAGGTCGACGTCGTCCTGGTCGGGTCGGTCGGCGGCGAGGAGGTCTGGCGCGGCGTCTCGACGTACCTGGGCAAGGAGCGCACGCCCGGCGGCGGTGGGCGGCGCGACCGGGGTGAGCGGCCCGCGCCGCCGGCCGCCACCGCCCGCTGGCGGGTCGAGCCCCGGGTCGGTACGGACTACGCCCGGGTCTCCGGCGACCACAACCCGATCCACACCTCCCGGCTCGGGGCGCGGCTGCTCGGCTTCCCCCGCCCGATCGCGCACGGGATGTGGAGCAAGGCCCGCTGCCTGGCGGCGCTGGAGAGCCGGCTGCCGGAGGCGTACACGGTGGACGTGGCGTTCAAGCTGCCGGTGCCGCTGCCCGGCACCGTGGCGTTCAGCGCCACCCCGGCCTGGGACTTCGCCCTGCACGACGCGCGGACCGGCCGTCCGCACCTGGTTGGCACCGTCCGCTGAACGACGAGGGGTGTGCGCGGCGGCGGTCGGCGGTGGCCTGATCCGCCGACTCGGCCCGGGGGCGGTGGTCGAGCCCGGAGCATGAGGGCATGGAGTCCGTGCTCGACCTGCTCCACCACACGGTCACCTCGCCGTGGGTGTATCTGGTGATCCTCGTGGTCACCGCGGTCGACGCGTTCTTCCCGGCGGTGCCCGGCGAGACCGTGGTGATCACCGCCGGGGTCTTCGCCGCCGGCGGTGAGCCGACCATCGTGGCGGTGATCGTGACCGCCGCGCTCGGGGCGCTCGTCGGTGACCACATCTCCTACGGCATCGGCCGGGGTGGCGGGGCGCACCGGCTGGCCCGGCTCCCGGCGGAGAGCCGCCGCCGGACCGGCTCCGAGTGGGCCCGCCGGGCCGTGGACCGGCGTGGCGGGATGATCCTGATGACCTCCCGGTACGTGCCCGGTGGCCGCACCGCGGTCACCCTGACCATGGGCGCCGTCCGCTACCCGCTGCGCTGCTTCCTGCTCTTCGACGCCTTCGCGGCCGGCACCTGGGGGACCTACTGCGCCCTGCTGGGCTACTTCGGCGGCCTGGCCTTCGAGCGCGACCCGATCAAGGCCCTGCTGGCCGGCGTCGGCCTCTCCCTCGCCGTCACCGGGCTGGTGGAGTCGGCCCGTTGGCTGCGCCGCCGCGCCCACCGCCGCGCCGACCGTCGCGCCATCGCCCGCCGCTGACCGTCGCTTCCTGGCGTGGCCGTCAGGCCGCCGGGGGGCGCCAGGTGGCGCCGCGCAGCAGTTGGCCGGCACCGAGCCAGGCGACGTTCATCATCCGGGTGGCGGTCTTCTCCGGGTCGGCCTCGGGGTGGTCGGCGAGCCAGTCGGCCAGCGACTCGGTCGCGCCGACCAGGGCGTACGCGACGACCTCCAGCTCGGTCTCGCCCACCTCGCGCCCGTCGGCGCGCAGCGCGTGGTCGAGCATCCCGGCGACCACCTCGACCAGCCGGGCGCGCATCGTGGCCAACTCCGCGGCGAACGGCTGCGAGCCCCGGGCCTGCCGGTAGAGCACCGCCCAGCCGTCCCGGTGCGCCCCGACGAAGCCGAAGAAGGCGCGCAGCCCCCGCCAGAGCCGCTCGTCGGCGGGCAGGTCCGGGGCGGCGGCCCCGGCGATCGCCTCCATCATCCGGGTGCCCTCGCGGTGCAGGCAGGCGACGAAGAGCTCCTCCTTGGTGCCGAGGTAGGCGTAGACCATCGGCTTGGAGATGCCGGCGTCCTCGGCGATCTCGTCCATGCTGGCGGCGTGGAAGCCGCGCCGGGAGAAGACCTTGACCGCCGCGTCGAGCATCTGCTGCTCGCGTACGGCCCGGGGTAGGCGCTTGAACGTGGGTGTGCTGGACACTCTTGCGAGCATACCTACTCGTGCGTAAGGTTACGCCCGAGTAACCAAAGTCGGCCCGCCCGAGAGGTGCATTCCCCCATGACTGACTTCGACCCGGCCAACTTCGCCAACGTCGACCCCAAGGAGTTCGCGCAGCTCGTCAAGTCCACCCCCGACGACAAGATCGCCGAGGTGATGTCCGGCGATCTGCGCGGCAAGATCCTCAGCGAGGTCTTCGGCCGGATGCCGCAGCTGTTCCGCGCCGACCGGGCCGGTTCCACCAACGCGGTCATCCACTGGAACATCACCGGCCGGCCCGACGGTGGCACCGACACCTACGAGGTCGCCATCGCCGACGGCACCTGCACCGTCAACGAGACCCCGCAGCACGACCCGAAGCTCAGCCTCACCATGGGCCCGGTCGAGTTCCTGAAGATCGTCTCCGGTGGCGCCAACCCGGTGATGATGTTCATGACCGGCAAGCTCAAGGCCAAGGGCGACCTGGGCCTGGCGGCCAACATCGCCAACCTGTTCGACATCCCCAAGTCCTGACATGGCCGAGTTCTCGCTCGACCTGAACGAGGAACAGCGGGATCTACGCGACTGGGTGCACGGCTTCGCCGCCGAGGTCGTGCGCCCGGCCGCGGCCGAGTGGGACGCCCGGGAGGAGACTCCCTGGCCGATCATCCAGGAAGCGGCGAAGGTCGGCCTCTACGGCTTCGAGTTCCTCGCCACCTGCTGGGCCGACCCCACCGGCCTCTCCCTGCCGATCGCCAGCGAGGAACTCTTCTGGGGTGACGCGGGCATCGGCCTGAGCATCTTCGGCACCGGCCTCGCGGTCGCCGCCATCTACGGCGCGGGCACCCCCGACCAGATGGTCGAATGGGTGCCGCAGTGCTTCGGCGACGTCGACCAGCCCGCCGTCGCCGCGTTCTGCACCAGCGAGCCGGAGGCCGGCTCCGACGTCGGCGCGATGCGTACCCGGGCGGTCTACGACGAGGCCACCGACGAGTGGGTGCTGCGCGGGCAGAAGGCGTACGCCACCAACGGCGGGATCGCCGGGGTGCACGTGGTCACCGCCTCGGTCGAGCCGGAGCTGGGCTCGCGTGGGCAGGCCGCGTTCGTCGTACCGCCGGGGACCGCCGGGCTGAACGCGACCCGCAAGCTGCGCAAGCTGGGGCTGCGCGCGTCGCACACCGCCGACGTCTTCCTGGACGACGTACGCGTGCCCGGGCGCTGCCTGCTCGGCGGCCGGGACGCCCTGCTGGAACGACTCGACCGGGCCCGCTCCGGGCGGAAGGCCTCCGGCCAGGCCGCGATGCGCACCTTCGAGCTGTCCCGGCCCACCGTCGGCGCGCAGGCGCTCGGCGTGGCCCGGGCCGCCTACGAGTACGCCCTGGACTACGCGAAGGAAAGAGTCCAGTTCGGACGGCCGATCATCGAGAACCAGGCGGTCGCGTTCGCGTTGGCCGACATGAAGATGGAGATCGACGCCGCTCGGCTGCTGGTCTGGCGGGCCTCCTGGATGGGCCGCAACAACCGCCCCTTCACCGCCGGCGAGGGCTCGATGTCCAAGCTCAAGGCGGGCGAGGTGGCCGTCGCGGTGACCGACCGGGCGGTGCAGCTGCTCGGCGGCGCGGGCTTCCTGCGCGACCACCCGGTCGAGCGGTGGTACCGGGACGCCAAGATCTACACCATCTTCGAGGGCACCTCGGAGATCCAGCGGCTGGTCATCTCCCGCGCGATCTCCGGCATGCAGATCCGCTGACCCGTCACCCTCGGTGGTGGCGTCCGCCACTGCCGGGTGTCCACCAGGTGGCAACTGCTCGCACCGGTTGGGCTCCGGCAGGCATCCGGTGCATGATCGAAAGGTGACGTCCTGCTGAAGGGCCCCTGCGGGGGCCCTTCACGCTCACCCCCCGGAGAAGGAGGCGCCGCATGGACCTGCCGTTCGTCGTGGCCACGCTGACCCGGCGGGGGCTGCTCACCCCGGGCCGGCCGATCCGGGTCGCCTCCCAGCTCCAAGCGCTGCGCAAGTGGGGTTGGAGCCTCGCCGGCGAGCTGCGCCAGGCCGCCGCCCGCGACCCGGGCCGGGTCGCGGTCGTCGACGAGCAGGGCGCCGAACTGACCTACCAGAAGCTGCTCGACCGGGCCGAGCGGCTGGCCCGGGCGATGCGGACCGGGCTCGGCGTACAGGCCGGCGACCGGGTCGGGGTGCTCTGCCGCAACCACCACGGGCTGATCGAGGCGGTCGTCGCCGCCACCGTGCTCGGCGCCGACGCGGTGCTGGTCAACAGTGGCCTCTCCGCCGCCCAACTGGCCACCGTGACCGAAGAACAGCGCCTCCGGGTGCTGGTCCACGACGACGAGTTCGCCGACCGCATCCTCGGCCTCCCCGCCGAGGTGCACCGGGTGGACGAGCGCGGCCTCGAAGAGCTGATCGCCGGCGCGCTCCCCGGCGACCTGCAACCACCCGAGCGCGACGGCCGGACGATCGTGCTCACCTCCGGCACCACCGGCGCGCCCAAGGGCGCCCGTCGGCCCACTCCCAACGGCTTCGGCCCACTGGTGTCCATCATCGACCGGATTCCGCTGCACACCCGGGACACCGTGATGATCGCCGCGCCGCTCTTCCACACCTGGGGGTACGCCGCCCTCCAGTTCGCCTTCGCGCTGCGCGCCACGATCGTGCTGCACCGCCGGTTCGAGCCGACCGCCACGCTGGCCGCGCTGGTGGCCCACCAGTGCCAGGCGCTCTTCGCCGTACCCGTGATGGTGCAGCGACTGCTCGACGTGCCGCCGCCGGACCCGCGGCCGCCGCTGAAGGTGGTCGCGGTCAGCGGCTCGGCGCTGCCCGGCGGGCTGGCGCCGCGGTTCATGGACGTCTACGGCGACGTGATCTACAACCTGTACGGCTCGACGGAGGTCTCCTGGGCCTCCATCGCCAGCCCCGCCGACCTGCGCGAGGCGCCCACCACCGCCGGCCGGCCGCCACACGGCACCCGGCTGGAGATCCTGGACGACGACGGCCAGCCGGTGCCCGACGGGCGGGTCGGGCGGATCTTCGTGGGCAACGAGATGCTCTTCGAGGGCTACACCTCGGGGGCGCGACGGGAGACCCACGACGGGCTGCTGGACACCGGGGACCTCGGCCGGATCAACGCCGACGGGCTGCTCTTCGTCGACGGCCGCGCCGACGACATGATCGTCTCCGGTGGGGAGAACGTCTTCCCGTCCGAGGTGGAGGATCTGCTGGCCCGCCTCCCCCAGGTCCGGGAGGCCGCCGTGATCGGCGTACCCGACCCGGAGTACGGGCAGCGGCTCGCCGCCTTCCTCGGCCTGCACCCCGGCGAGGTGCTCGACCCCGAGGCGGTCCGCGAGTACGTCCGCCACTACCTGGCCCGGTTCTCCGTACCCCGGGATGTGATCTTCGTGAAGTACCTGCCGCGCAACGCCACCGGCAAGGTGCTGAGCCGGGAACTGCGCCGCTACTACGGCTGACCGGGGTACCCCGAGCCACCGTCCCGGGTACGCCGGGGGATTCTCCCCGATGCTCCCGGCCCCGCCGGGGCGGCAGGCTCGACCGCATGATTCCGGATGCAGTACTCGATCATCGGGACCGACGCCAAGGGTGAGGAGCTCAGCCGTACCGCCCAGGCCGTCATCGGCGCCGCGCTCGGGATGCTCTGACGACGCTCCGTCGGGCGGGGACCTGCCCCGCCCGACGGCGAGCCGGTCGGTCAGTCGGGGACGGCGATCCGGCCCTCGACCGCGGCGGCGGCGATGTCGGTGCGGTGGTGCGAGCCGGCCAGTTCGACGCCGCGTACCAGGGCGTAGGCGGCGTCCCGCGCGGCGGCGAGGTCCGGGCCGGTGGCCGTACCGCAGAGGACCCGGCCCCCGGCGGAGAGCAACGCGCCGTCTGCGGCCCGGCGGGTGCCGGCGTGGATGATCCCGGCGCGGTCCGCGCCGGTGATCACATCACCGGTACGCGGGGACGCGGGGTAACCGTCGGCGGCGACCACGACCGTGACGGCGGCGCCGTCGCGCCAGCGCAGCGGCGGGTGCGCGGCCAGCGTGCCGGTGGCCGCGGCGTGCAGCAGCCCGGCCAGCGGGGTCGCCAGCAGGGCGAGGACCACCTGGGTCTCCGGGTCGCCGAAGCGGGCGTTGAACTCGATCACCCGAGGGCCGGCGGCGGTCAGCGCCAGGCCCACGTAGAGCAGCCCGGCGAACGGGGTGCCCCGGCGGCGCATCTCCGCCAGCGTCGGGTGCACGACGTCGCGCATCACCTCGTCGACCAGGCCGGGCGGCGCCCAGGGCAGCGGCGCGTACGCGCCCATGCCGCCGGTGTTCGGGCCGCTGTCGCCGTCGCCGACCCGCTTGAAGTCCTGCGCCGGGAGCAGCGGCAGCGCCGCCTCGCCGTCGGTGACCACGAAGAGCGAGACCTCGGGCCCGGCGAGGTACTCCTCGACCACGACCCGGCCGCACTCCTGCGCGTGCCTCAACGCGGCGTCCCGGTCCTCGGTGACGACGACGCCCTTGCCGGCGGCCAGCCCGTCGTTCTTCACCACGTACGGCGCACCGAACTCGTCCAGGGCCCGGGCGGTGCTCTCGGCGTCCGTGCAGGTGTAGGCACGCGCGGTCGGCACGCCGGCGGCCGTCATGATCTCCTTGGCGAAGGTCTTGGAACCCTCCAGCCGGGCCGCCTCGGCCGACGGCCCGAACGCCGCGATGCCCTTGGCCCGCACCGCGTCCGCGACCCCGGCGACCAGCGGCGCCTCCGGCCCGATCACCACCAGGTCGGCCTGCACCTCGACCGCGAGTGCCGCCACGGCACCCGGATCGGCGGCATCCACCTCCCGCAGCTCGGCAAGCGCAGCGATGCCCGGATTCCCCGGCGCCGCGATCAGAGCCTCAACGGACGGGTCGTCGGTGAGCCCGAGCGCGAGCGCATGCTCCCGCCCGCCACCCCCCACAAGAAGTACGCGCACGCCGGCGATCCTACCGACCCCCCTTCCCACCCCGTTGATCATGACGTTGTTGCCCACCATGTCGGCGTGTCATGGCAACAACTCCATGGTCAACGGCGACGACCTGCGGCGGCGATCGCCTGGCGGACGGTCCAGGGGATGTAGGTGGGGTCGAGGGTGTCCTGCCACGTGAAGCGGAGGATGGACCAGCCGGCGTTGATCAGGCGGTTCTGTCTGCGGCGGTCGGCGAAGACCGCCTCGGGGGTGTCGTGTGCGGCTCGGCCGTCGGCTTCGGCGATCACCCTGGGACCACGCCAGCCCAGGTCCCCGATGCCGAGCAGGTAGCCGTCGGCGTCCCGCACCGCCAACTGCAGGGCGTCCGGTGGAACCTTGCCGTCGACACAGCGCAGGCGAGCCCGGGTCTCCAACGGCGACTGCGCTCGACCGTCCGCCTCCGCCAGATAGCCACGGGCGGCTACGGCGCCTCGCCGACCACGGATGAGTCGAGCGGCATCCAGCAGATCGTCCTCGGTCACGAGCCGGCGATTCAGGGCCGAGTCGAGCACCGAGACCGCCGGATAGCGGTCCTCGCTCAGGATCAGGTCAGCGACCGTGCGCAACGGGGCGCTGGCCGGGATGCCGTCGATCCGAACCAACTGCCGCTCGCCAATGGCCAGTTGATGGACGATCACTTCCCGATGAGCCAGTCGGGCAGGCCGGGCCACCCGGCCCGGGACCGACAGATGGATCTCCTCGGTCGACCGACAGCCGGCGATACCGTGCAGCTCGGCAGCGGTCCGCAGGACGGCAGCCGCCGCGGGACCGAAGGAGGCGACGGCCGCACGAATCCGCGCCCTCCTCGGTACGCCGTCATGCAGGTCGGCGTCGACCAGGTAGCTGGCCCGGGCCACCGCACGCCAACGGCCCGCCCGGCACAGTCGCTGCACCTCGTGCACCGTGAAGCCGGCCGCCCGCGCCTGCGCCAGCGCCAGCGTGACAATTCCGTCCCGCCGAGCCGCAACCCGCCGCACCACCGCCCACGCATCCACACCAACCGACTGTCCCGGTCAGCGAAGCCCTCCAAAACCCCCTGTGGAAAACCCCTCCCCCCTGTGGACAACCACCCACTACCTGGGCGCGTCGATCATGAAGTTATTGCCCCGACACGCCGAGGTGGGCGGCAACAACTTCATGATCAACGGGGGAAAGGGTGGGGTTAGGGGAGGAGGGGGTGGCGGACTACGTTTTCTTCGCGGCCGGGGCCTACGCCTACGACGCTGACGCGGGTGCCGGTGATCTCTTCGATTCTGGCGATGTAGCGTCTTGCGTTTTCGGGGAGGTCTTCTTCGGTTCTCGCCTTGGTGATGTCTTCCCACCAGCCGTCGAGCTCTTCGTAGATCGGCTTGGCGTGGTGGAAGTCGGTCTGGGTCATCGGCATGTCGTCGAAGCGCTCGCCGTTGATTTCGTACCCGACGCAGATCGGCACCTTGGCCATGCCGGTGAGCACGTCCAGCTTGGTGACCACCAGGTCGGTGACGCCGTTGAGGCGGCAGGCGTACCGGGCGACGACGGCGTCGAACCAGCCGCAGCGGCGCTCGCGGCCGGTCGTGGTGCCGTACTCGTGGCCGATCTTGCGCAGGTGCTGGCCGTTGTCGTCGAACAGCTCGGTCGGGAACGGCCCGGAGCCGACCCGGGTGGTGTACGCCTTGCTCACCGCGATCACCCGGTTGATCGCCGTCGGCGGGATGCCCGCGCCCACGCACGCCCCACCGGCCGTCGGGTTCGACGAGGTCACGAAGGGGTAGGTGCCGTGGTCCATGTCCAGCATGGTGGCCTGGGCGCCCTCCAGCAGCACGGTCTCGCCGCGGTCCAGCGCGTCCCAGAGCATCACCCGGGTCTCCGCGATGTACGGCTTGAGGCGCTCCGCGTACTGGAGGTACTCCTCGATCGTCGCGTCGACGTCGATCGCCTTGCGGTTGTAGATCTTGAACAGCAGCTGGTTCTTCTCACGCAACGCGAGTTCCAGCTTCTTGCGCAGGATGCCCGGGTCGAGCAGGTCCTGGAGCCGGATGCCCATCCGGGCGACCTTGTCGCCGTACGCCGGGCCGATGCCCCGGCCGGTGGTGCCGATCCGGGCCGAGCCGAGGTAGCGCTCGACCACCCGGTCCAGCGCCCGGTGGTGCGGCATGATCAGGTGCGCGTCGCCGGAGATGCGCAGCCGGGAGACGTCCACGCCGCGCTCGGCGAGCCCGTCGATCTCGGCCAGCAGCACCTTCGGGTCGACCACCACGCCGTTGCCGATGACGATCATCGCGCTCGGCGAGAGCGCCCCGGACGGCATCAGGTGCAGCGCGTACTTCTGCCCGTCCGGAGTGATCACCGTGTGACCGGCGTTGTTGCCGCCGGAGTAGCGCACGACGTAGTCGACCCGCTCACCCAGCAGGTCGGTAACCTTGCCCTTGCCCTCGTCGCCCCACTGAGCGCCGATGAGCACGATCGCTGGCATCTTCTCCGCCTCCAGAAGGCTCGGGTGCCAGGTGGCGACCGGTTGGCGAGCCCGGGGTGTCAGGCTAACAAGTAGTGACGGCGGGACCCGCAGGGGTCGCGTCGAGAGGCAGGAGGCTCGGAGTGTACGACGTGGTGCTGCTCACCCTCGGCTCGGAGCGGGACGCTCCCGGTGGGGGCTGCGGCAGCGGCGGAGCCTGCTGCGGTGGCGCGACCGAGGCTGCCGGCGCGGAAGCGCCGAAGCCGACCGAGGAGCGCTGCGAGACGCCGCGCGTACCGGTGCTGGCCTGCGCGGACGCGCTGACCGCCCGGGGTGCCCGGGTGGAGACCGTCACCGCCCGCTCGGATGCCGAGATCGACGAGGTGCTGGCCCGGCTCGACGCCCCCGCCCGCCCCGACGGCCTCACCTGGCCCGACCCCGACTCCAAGACCCGGCTGATCGTCGCCACGGCCACCGACGCACAGTTGCGCGCCGTCCTGCGCCGGCTGGTCCGGCGGTACGCCCCACCGCCCAGCCGCCGCCCGGCGGACCTGGCCGGCAACCGTACGGTGCCGGACCTGCCGCCGGTCGGCGTACTCCCGCTCGACCCCGCCCGGAACGGGACGCAGGGTGACCTGGCGGCGCAGCTCGGGCTGCCCCGCGACCCGGCGGCGGTGGCCGCCGCGGTGCTCGACGGCACCGCCCGCCGGCTCGACCTGCTGCGCAACGACGCCGGCTCGGTGACCCTGGACGGCGCGCTGCTCGGCGCGGCCGACGACGGGGGGCGCCCGCTGCACTGGCGCGGCCGGGTCGAGGTGGACGACGCGGTGCTCTCCGACGGCGAGGACCCGATCCTGGCCTGCGCGATCGGCAACGCCGGCGGGTACGCGTCCCTGGACGGGCTGCCGCTGCTGACCGCTCCGGACCCGACCGACGGCGTGGTCGAGGTGGCGGTGGCCGTGCCGGTGGTCACCCGGAAGGCGTTCGGCCGGAAGCGGATCCGATTCGAGGTCCGCCGGGCCCGGGGCCGGGCGGTCGCGGTCGTCCCCCGGGACGAGAAGGTCCCCTTCCTCGACGACGGTGTGGAGGGCGAGCTGAGCCGCAAGCGGTCCTGGTGGACCGAGGCGGGCGCCTGGGCGGTCTGGACGAGCTGACCCGGAACGGCGTTCCGCTACGTTCCGTGACCGGAACGGGACGGCCTATCCTCGGCAGGAGGAATGGGGAGGAACCGTGGTGGACGAGAACGCCGACCGGGGCCGGCTGCCCGGCCCGCCTGCGGTGCCGGAGCGGGACATCGAACCGCTCTGGCCGCCCGACGCGACCGACACCGCCCCGACCTGGGGCGTTCATGCCTCGCCGCTGTACCCGTCGCTGACCGCCGAGGTCAACGCCGCCCCCGCCGCCGACGGCTGGACGGCACCTCCGCCGGACGGCGACTGGGTGTCCCTGGGCGCCGACGAACCGGCCCCGCCGCCGATACCGCCGTACGCGGCCGGCCCCGACGACTGGTCCGCCACGCCGGCCGACGCGGGCGAGGAATACGCCTCCCAGCTCGGCCACGACACCAGCGCCGGTGCGGGCGCCGCCACTGGCGGCGCCCCGGTGAGTGCTGGCGGCGGCCCGGCCGGTGGGGACAGCGTGCGCGGCCTGGTCGGCACCGAACACCTCTCTGGCGGCGGCCCACCCACGACCGGGTTCGCGGCGAGCGGGAACGGCGGGGCCGGCAGGAACGGCGCCACCGGCCCGGACGGCCCGGTCACCGGGTATGCGGCTCCGGCCACCGGCGGAGACACCGCCTTGACCGGGAGCGGCACGACCACCGGCTCGGGCATTCCGGCCACGAACGGCTCCGCCGCCGACACGAGCGGCGCGGCGGCCAGCCCGACCACGGGCGACACGGCCACCGACCCGAACGCCACCCCCGACGGGAGCTTCGCCGGACACGGCGTCCCGGCCACGAGCGACGCGGGCCGCCCGACCACTCCGGCCACGGACGGCACGACCACCGACCCGAACGCCACCCCCGACGGCACCTTCGCCGGACACGGCATCCCGGCCACCAACGGCACCGCACCCGGGCCGAACATTCCGACCGCGAGCGGCACTGCCGCCGGCCCGAGCATCCCAGCCACCAACGGCAGGGCCGCCGAACCCGGAATGGTGGCCGAGGACAGCTCGCCGGCCGGGCACGCCGTCGCGGCCGCCGAAGCGGGCCCGGTGACCGGGGAGGCCCGGCCGCAGTCCGAGCCGGCGGAGGACGCCCGACGGCCGGCGCCCCCCGCGCCGGCACCCCGGGTCGGGCAGCCGGCGGTCGACCTCGACCTGCCCTTCACCCTGGACCAGCCGATCACCGCGCCCCCGCCGCACACCGCGCCGGGCACTCCGGTCGTACCCGCCGCGAGCATCCCGCAGGCGGCCCGGGGACAGGGCCAGTCGCCGTGGGCCCAGCCACCGCAGCGCTCCGGCGTCACCGGCGACGCGGGGACGCGCGGCGACGCGAGGGTGTACGGCGACGCGGCGGTGTACGGCGACGCGGCGATGCGCGGCGATCACGGCGGAGCCGCGATCGGAGACGAGGCGATCGGCAGCGCGACGGTGCCCGGCCAGCCCGCGACGCCCACGCCCCCGGCGCCGAAGCTGGGTCCGTTCCCGCCCTCGCCGGGCACGCCGCTGACGCCGCCCGGCCCGCACCCGCCGACGGAGTACCCACCGGGGCCCACGCTCGCGGTGCCGCCTGCGCACGCCGGCCCGCCGCAGCCCGGGCCGATGACCGCCGCGCCGCCGGGGCCGCAGCCGCCCGCCGGGTGGTACCAGCCGTCCTGGCAGGAGGGCACCCCGCCAGCCGGGCTGCCCCGGCAGTCGTACCCGGAGCCGCTGGCACGGGCGGCGCAGGGCGGCTACCCGGACGCGGGCTGGACGCCGGACGGCGCATCGGCGCCGACCGCCGAGGACTTCGCCCGCCGCCGGCAGGCCCGCCCGGCCGACCCGGTCGCCACCATGGGGGTACGGGCGGTCGTCAACAAGATCGGTCTCAAGCTGCCGCCGGGGCGGCACGAGCAGGAGATCAAGCGGGACGTCGAGATGGTCCGCCGCAACTTCGGCGGGCTGCGCCAGGTGACCGTGGTGAACCCGAAGGGCGGCGCCGGCAAGACGGTCGCCATCCTGCTGCTCGCGATGACCTTCGGTCAGAAGCGCGGCGGGTACGTGCTGGCCTGGGACAACAACGAGACGCAGGGCACCCTGGGCATGCGCGCCCAGCAGGACTTCCACTCCCGTACGGTCCGGGACATGCTGCGCGACCTCGGGCAGTTCCAGGGCGCGCACGGCCGGATCGGTGACCTGTCGCAGTACGTCCGCTCGCAGGGCGAGGGGATGTTCGACGTGCTCGCCTCGGACGAGTCGGCCACCGGCGGCGAGATGCTCACCGCGGCGGCCTTCGCGGAGATCCGTGAGGTGGTCAGCCGGTTCTACAAGCTGATCTTCGTGGACACCGGGAACAACGTCCGGGCGCAGAACTGGCAGGCCGCGATGGACGCCACCGACCAACTGGTGGTGACCATGTCGGCCCGGAACGACTCGGCGGAGACGGCCGCCCGGATGCTCGACCACCTGGAGCAGAGCGGCCGGCAGCGGCTGGTCCGGCAGGCGGTGACGGTGGTGTCGATGCCGCCGTCCCGCAAGGAGATCGACCTGCCGGCGATCCAGGAGCACTTCGCCGCCCGCACCCGGGCGGTGCTGCTCGCGCCGTACGAGCGTCTGATCGACACCGGGGAGCCGATCCGGTACGGCGGGCTCTCCTCCGCCACGCGGGACGCCTGGCTGAAGATCGCCGCCGCGGTGGCCGAAGGGCTGTAGCCGCGACGGCCGGCCCGATCACCGCCGGGCCGGCCGTCGCGACGGGTCACTCGCTGGCGAGGGCGTCCCCGGCGGCCGGGTCGCAGTCGCGCAGGAACTGCGCGCAGCGGGCCGCCTCGTCCGCCTCGCCGATCTCGCCCGCCGCCCGAGACAGGACGTACAGGCAGCGGAGGAAGCCCTGGTTGGGGCCGTGCGACCAGGGCACCGGCCCGTGGCCCTTCCAGCCGCTGCGGCGCAGCTGGTCCAGGCCCCGGTGATAGCCGGTGCGGGCGTAGGCGTACGCGGGGATGACCTGGCCGGCGTTGAAGGCCCGGGTCGCCAGCACCGCCCAGGCCGCGCTGTAGGTCGGGAAGCGGGCCGCGACCCCGGCGTACGCCTCGTCGGTGCCCCTCTCGGCGGCGGCCGCGAGCGTGGCGTCGGCCTCTTCGTGCGCGGGCAGGAGGGTGGCCGGTGGCTCAGGCAACAGGTTCTGCATCGTCCCATTCAACCGGCTTCGCCCCACCGCGCGCGAGAGGATCGGCCCAGCGCGCTGGCTGAACGGGGGAGGCGTCCGTCACGCCTGCGGCCCATGCCGCCGCGAGATGTTTTCCATTACAACTATTAATCCGGAGCCTCCCCAGGACCCGGTTACGCAGGAGCCCGGCGGTCTCGACCGTCGGGCTCCTGTAGTCCCGGCCCCCGGACCTGCAGGTTTGCGCCATTGCCCGGGCCGGGCAGGATGGCCTGGTGCCGACCCCACCTCCCGCGGACGTCATCGCGCCGCACGACACCAGCCACGACGAGATCGAGACCCGCGCCGAGTTCGACCGACGGCTGGCCACCGGCAGCCTCGCCGGCCTGACCGTGCAGGGGCTCCGCCTCGACCTGGACCCGATCCCCGACCTGACCCGCACCGAGGTCGCCGGCACCCTCTTCGTCGGCTGCCGGTTCGCCTCCCGAGAGGTCGGCGCGGACCTGGTCCGGCGCGGGGCGAACGTGGTGCCGCCCTTCTCCGGGCTGCCGTACCCGACCCAGCCGTCGCACCTCTACACCCCCGAGGAACTGGCCGCCGGGTTCGCCGAGGGCGGCTTCGCCGGGATGTACGACACCCGGGTGTACGCGCACTTCCGCGAGCACGGCGGCGCGCTGCCGGACGTCCGGGAGGCGCTCGGCCAGCGGCTGCACGACCACGGCGTGGACAACGCGCTGGTCGACGCCACCCGGTCCTGGCTCGCGAAGCACGGGCCGCAGTCGGTGGTGGGGGTGATGGGCGGGCACGCCGTCCCGCGTGGCAGCGTGCCGTACCGGATGGCGGCGGTGCTGGGTTGGGAGCTGGCGCGGGCCGACCGACTGGTGGTGACCGGCGGCGGACCGGGCGTGATGGAGGCGGCCAACCTCGGCGCGTTCCTCGCGGGTCGGCCGGCCGAGGAGCTGACCGCCGCGATCGACCTGCTCGCCGTGGCGCCGGACTTCACCGACCACGACCGCTACACGGCGGCGGCGCTGGCGGTACGCGAGCGGTACGCGACCGGGCCGGCCGTCCCGCAGCAGCGGGCGCCGGAGCTCGACTGGGCCCGCTCCGGCGGGCTGGCGATCCCCACCTGGCTGTACGGGCACGAACCGGCGAACCTCTTCGCCGGGCGGATCGCCAAGTACTTCTCCAACGCCATCCGGGAGGACACGATCCTGCGGCTGGCCCGGGGCGGGATCGTCTTCGCGCCCGGCCGGGCGGGCACCGTGCAGGAGGTGTTCCAGGCGGCGACGAAGACCTACTACGGCACCGACGGGGCGAGCGGGGCGTACGTCTTCCTGGACCGCGCGTACTGGACCCGGGAACTGCCGATCGAGTCGCTGCTGCGGCCGCTGTTCGCGGCGTCCCCGTTCGGTGACCTGTCGACCACCGTGCACCTGACCGACGACGTCCGGGAGGCCGTCCGGGTGCTCACCGCGACCGCCTGAGACGCCGACGGCCGGCTCCCGGGCGGGGAGCCGGCCGTCGTGCTGGCAGTGGTTACTTCATCTTGGTGCCGGTCGAGCGCAGGTGCTCGCAGGCCTCGACGACGCGGGCGGCCATGCCGGCCTCGGCGGCCTTGCCCCAGACGCGCGGGTCGTACATCTTCTTGTTGCCGACCTCGCCGTCGACCTTCAGCACGCCGTCGTAGTTGCGGAACATGTGGTCCGCGACCGGACGGGTGAAGGTGTACTGGGTGTCGGTGTCGATGTTCATCTTGACCACGCCGTAGTCCAGCGCCTCGCGGATCTCCGACAGCAGCGAGCCCGAGCCGCCGTGGAAGACCAGGCTGAGCGGCTTCTCCTTGCCGTACTTGGCGCCGACCGCCATCTGGATGTGGTCGAGGACCTCGGGGCGGAGCTTGACGTTGCCCGGCTTGTAGACGCCGTGCACGTTGCCGAAGGTCAGCGCCGCCATGTAGCGGCCCTTCTCGCCGAGGCCGAGCGCCTCCACCATGGCCAGGCCGTCCTCGACCGTGGTGTAGAGCTTCTCGTTGATGGCGTTCTCGACGCCGTCCTCCTCGCCACCGACCACGCCGACCTCGATCTCGAGGACGATCTTGCCCTTGGCGGCCTCGTCGAGGAGCTGCGCGGCGATCTCCATGTTCTCCGCCACCGGCACGGCCGAGCCGTCCCACATGTGCGACTGGAACAGCGGCTCCTCGCCGCGCTTCACCCGCTCCTGGGAGATCCCCATCAGCGGCCGGACGAACTTGTCCAGCTTGTCCTTCGGGCAGTGGTCGGTGTGCAGCGCGATGTTGACCGGGTAGTTCTTGGCCACCTCGCGGGCGTACGCGGCGAACGCCACCGCGCCGGTGACCATGTCCTTGACCGACGGGCCGGACAGGTACTCGGCACCACCGGTGGAGACCTGGATGATGCCGTCGCTCTCCGCGTCGGCGAAGCCCTTCAGCGCCGCGTTCAGCGTCTGCGAGGACGTCACGTTGATCGCGGGGTACGCGAACCGGCCGGACTTGGCCCGGTCCAGCATCTCCGCGTAAGTCTCGGGGGAAGCGATGGGCATGTCGAACGCTCCTTACTTACCGCTCTCGGCCGAGCTGGCCGCTGTCTTCCATCGGGTGCGCCGGACCGCGCTGTCCACCGCCGGCAGTATCCCGTAGAAGGTGGCGGCGGGCACAACCGCCTCCCCTCACCGGTCCTCCAGACTGTCCGGTACGGCGACGCTGATCAGCCAGCTCACCACCGCCATCACGATGGCCCCCCAGAAGGCGGCCCAGAAACCGTCCACCCGGAACGGCAGGTCGAGCCCACGCGCGAGCCAGTCCGTCAGCAGGAACAGCAGCGCGTTCACCACCAACGCGATCAGACCGAGGGTGAGCAGGTAGAACACGCAGCCGACCACCTTGATGACCGGCTTGAGCACGGCGTTGACCACGCCGAAGATCAGCGCCACCACGATCAGGGTGAACGCCGTCTCAGCGCCGTTGCGGCCGGTCACGTCGACGCCGGGCACGATCAGCGTGGTGACCCACAGCGCGACCGCGGTGATCGCCAGCCGGATCAGGAAGCCCACGCCACCATCCTGGCACCGCCGGGAGGCCCCGGTGGGACGATCCACCGAGTCCGCTTGCCGCGCCCACCGGGCACCCGCGCCGCGCAGCCCGTACGGTGTGGGGGGTAGTCCGCCGGAACCAGGGAGGGACGATGGGTCAGCCCGACGAGGACTTCGCGCCGAGCGACCACCTCAGCCCGGAGGAGCGCGACCTAGAGGCCGAGCCGGCCGACGCGGTCGAGCAGGCCGCCTCGATCGACCCGGGCGACGCCGAGACCGAGCCGCACCGTGGCCTGGAGGTCGGCGACTGGGACGCGATGGAGCAGGCCCGGGTGGTCACCGGCGACGAGGACGACTACCGCTGAGCCCCCAGGGCGGTCACCCGGTCGGGGTTCGCCGCCGCCCACTCGGCCAGCCGGTCCTGGCGTAGCGCGGTCAGCAGGGCCGGTGCGGCACGCTCGTCGAGCAACAGGTTGCCCGGCCGCTTCGGCGAGTCGACGGTCGGCAGGGCGAGACCGACCGGAGCGGCCCGGGACGCCTGCACGGTGCGCGTGAGAAGCTCCGGCAGCGAGGCGTCACCGGTGTCGGTGACCAGGTCCGGGCCGAGGGCGACCAACAGCCGATTCAGTGCCACCGGGTTGTGCAGGGCGTCCCCACTGTCGAGCTGCCGCAGCAGTCCCGCCGCGTAGCGCTGGGCGTTGCGGTCCCGATCCTGGCCTCCCCAGGTCATCCCGATGCGCTGGCGGAGCAGATCGACCGCCTCCCTGCCGTCCAGCCGCTGGCACCCGGCCGGGAAGACGCGTCGGGTGTGCACCGAGCGGACCTGTTCCGGCAGACAGATCTCCACCCCGCCGACGCCGTCGGTGAGTCGCCGCAGCACCGGGTACGTCAGCACCGCGCCGGCGTCGATGCGTACGCCGGTGGTGTCGCCGACCACCCGACGGGTCAGGTCGTAGCCCCGGCGCAGGTCGGGCCGCGATGCGGTGGCGCCGAACTGGAAGGAGCTGTTCAGCTTGTCGGTGCCGTGCCCGGGGATCGCCACCATCAGGTCGCGCGGCAGCGACACGAGATACAGCCGGCTCCGGTCCGCCGGGACGTGCACCAGCAGCACCGAGTCGGCGCGGGGGACGGAATCGGCGCCGGGGACCCGGGGATCGGGGGCACCGTCCACCCCGACCAGCAGCACGTTCAGCGCGCCGCCCGGCGCGACCCGGTCGGCGAGGAGCTCCGCGGTGGCGTTCTGCCCGCCGAGCGGCGGGACGACCTGCGGCACCGCGAGGCCCAGCAGCCCCAGCACCGCCAGCGCGGCGGCCCCGGCCCGGAGCCGGCGGCGCCGACGGCGACGGCGTACGACGATCCGGTCGACGGCCGCCCGCACCGGCCCGGCCGGCGGGGTCAGCGACTCGTGGCGGGCGAAGGCGGCCCGCAGCTCGGCCTCGGTCATGAGCAGACCTCCACGTGTTCGGCGCGCAGCGTGGCCAGGGCGCGGGAGATGGACGACCGGACGGTCCCGACGGCGCAGCCGAGGATCTCGGCGATCTCCGCGTCGGGCAGGTCCTCGTAGTAGCGGAGCACCAGGCTGGCGCGCTGCCGGCGGGGCAACCGAGCCAGCCAGGACCAGACCTGGTCCCGCTCCACGGCGTCCTGGGCGTGGTCGGTGGCCGACGGCGCGGACTCCTCCGGCTCGCCGCGCAGCAGCACCCGACGCATCCAGGAGCCCCGCCGCCAGTCGACGTACTGGTTGGTGAGCATCCGGCGCACGTAGCGCTCCGGGGACTCCGCCCGGGCCACCCTCCGCCAGTTCAGCTGGACCCGGACCATCGTGTCCTGCACCAGGTCCTGCGCCTGATGCGGATCGCCGGTCAGCATGACCGCGTACCGCAGCAGCGCGGTCAGCCGCGAGTCGGCGAACTCCTCGTACGTCACTGCACCTCCCGGTGTCCCGACCCTGATGACGAAAGTGGGCGCCCGAAACGTTGCGCCGCCCGCTCGCCGGGCGCGGCACGCCGGCGGGAAGTGCCATCCGTGAGAGGCTGACCACGCTCCGCCACCAAACGGGAGGACAGTCGATGCTCCGGCACTCCATCCGGCGCTGGCTCGCCGGTGCGGCCGTCGCGGGCGCGTTCCTCGCCGCCACCGCCGCTCCCGCGAGCGCGGCCGGCGACCTCCGGATCGCCGCACGGGACCTGCTGGTCGCCCCGGGGCACACCGCTCCCGGCGCGGTGCGGGTCGACTTCGACGGCTACCCCTCCCCCGACGGCCGCCCGGTGACCCTCGACATCGAGCTGTCCGGGTGGGACTCGCTGGGCAGCTTCACGGTGACCGACGACGGCGGGTGGGACTGCGCCCGTCACGCCGACAACCTGCGCTGCCTGGGCGCTTTCGGCCGGTGGAGCCGGACGCCCACCCTCTACTTCCAGCTCACCGCGCGGGCCGACGCCCCGCTCGAAGGGCGGGCCGAGCTGACCGTCCAGGGTTCCTCGGCCGTCGGCACAGCCACCCGGAAGATCACGGTCACCGTGGTCGAGGGCGTCGACCTGGTGACCGAGCCGAAGACCGCGCTCCGCGCCGGGCCCGGCGGCACCGTCGACCTGACCAGCACCGTACGCAATGCCGGACCGGTGCCGGTGCACGGCGCGGTGCTGACCCTCGACGCCGACATGGACGTCATGTCGGTCGACGACTTCCGCAACTGCCGACGCGCCGAGGCCCGGCTCACCGTCTGCCGGTTCGACACCGAACTGGCGCCCGGGGTCAGCTACCGGCTGTCGGCACCGCTGCCGCTCACCCTCAAGACGTTCCTGCGCAGCGGCCTCGTGCTGCCCAACCGTCTGCAGTGGTGGACCCCCGACGACTGGGCGCTGGTCGAGCAGGACCCGGACGTCCCGCTCCCACCGGACACCCCCGGCACCGGCGACGAGTTGCGCCTGGTGGCGCAGCCGACGGCGCGGCAGACCGACAGCGCCACCTGGAACAGTTGGACCGCGGTGGGCATCACCGTCACCGGCGACCGGACCGCGGATGCGGCCGCCGTCGGGGGGCGGGTCAACGCCAAGGTCGGCGACCGGGTGGCGGTGACGCCCGGATTCCGCAACCTGGGGCCCACGGAGGTGGAGACCTGGCGGGAGATCCCGCTGGTGCGGTTCCGCATCCCCGACGGCACCACCGCGGTCGAGGTGCACTGGGGGTGCGCGCCGATCGGCGCCGGCCCCTGGAAACCCGGCGACACGTTCGGCCAACCCGGGGCCCGGGAGTACGGGTGCAGCGGCCCGGGCGACATTGCCGGTGTCGGCGAGACCGTCTCGTACTCCTTCACCCTGCGGGTGGACCGGCTGCCGTGGCCAACCGCCGGGCGAGTGACCGTCGACGTCGAGGCCGACACCGACCCCGCCAACGACCGGGCGGAGATCGTGCTCGTTCCGCCGGCAGCGAGCGGCGGCAACGGCGGTGGCGACGACTCGCTGCCCATCACCGGCGGATCCACCACCCTGACGATGGCGGTCGGCGGGCTGCTGCTCGCCGCCGGTACGACGGGGGTCCTGCTGGCCCGCCGCCGACGCACCGACTTCGTCGCCTGACCAGCACCGCGTCACGCCCCGTCGCCGCCCTGGCGACGGGGCGTCGCCATGGTCCGCCCGTTGCGCCGAAGATGCTCAGCCGTTCGGCTCGATTGCCTGGTCCAGACGCCATTCGGGGTGACGCGGTGTTTTAAGGAGTCCTTAAGATCCGCAGGCTCCACCTGGACACCCCCACGGGAGGAACCCCCAATGCTCACGCACTCCACCCGGCGCTGGCTCGCCGGGTTGGGCGTCGCAGGCGCGTTCATCGCTGCCTCCGCCACCCCTGCGGTCGCCGACGGCGACCCGTTCGAAGTCATCGGCCAGGACATGCTCGTCGCTCCGGGCCACACGGGCTCCGCGTACGTCTTCGCAGCGCCGACCGGCTCTGAGCAGCCGCACCAGTTCGGCCACACCACGCTGGACATCGACTTCTCCGGCATCTCCGACTTCGCCGTCCTCGAGCAGCCCGGTGAGGGCTGGGGATGGGCGTGTGAGACCTCCGCCCAGGCCGTGCACTGCGAGACCGAGTTTGCCGAGGACGACGGTCCCTGGCTCGCCATCCAGGTGACCGGCAAGGACAACGCCACGCCGGGCCAGAAGGGTCAGCTGGAGTACGCGATCACCTCTGGTGGCCGGACGGTCAAGGCGGCCTCCACCGTCACCGTCGCCGAGGGCGTCGACCTCCAGACCGAGCCGGAGGCCAGCGTCAGCGGCGCTCCGGGCAGCCGGGTCGGCACGCCGGCGATCGTCCGCAACGGTGGCGACACGACCACCCACGGTGCCGTGCTGTTGGTGCACGGCGACTACCTGTATCGGTACGCGGGCAACTTCTCGAACTGCCGTCCGACCGACTTCAACGGTGCCCTCTGCACCTTCGACGAGGACCTGGAGCCGGGCAAGACCTACCGGCTCTCCGAGGAGACGCCCTTCCAACTCCATGAGGACGCCCGGACGGGTGCCAGCCTGCTGGCGACGAACGTCTGGTGGACCAAGGACGACTGGGAGCTGGTCAACCGAGACTGGCCGCAGGAGGGCGAGCCGGGCAGCGGGGCGAAGCTGCGCCTGGTCGAGCAGACCGGGGCCAAGTCGCTGACCCCGCAAACCGACACGGACAGCATGAACAACTGGACCGAAATCTCGGTGAACGTGACCGGCGACAACCCGGCGGACCTCAGCGCCACGGGCGCCACAGCCAGCGGCAAGAAGGGCGAGGTTGTCCAGGTACGCCCGGGCTTCACCAACCTCGGCCCGGCCCTCCTCGAGTACCAGGACAAGCCGGTCTTCCGCGTCACGGTCCCGGAGGGCACCACCGCCGTCGAGGTGTCGGGCGAGTGCCAGCCGTACACGTCCGACTCGGAGTGGGACCCGTGGAACGGCAAGTGGGGTGAGCCGGGTGCCCGGGAGTACGCCTGCTGGGTCAGCGAGACCCCGAAGGGCGTGGACTACTCGTACGAGTTTGGCCTGCGTATCGACAAGGTGACACCGGACGCCTCCGGGGCCGTCTCCCTCAAGCTGGTTGGCGACCCGAACAGCAAGAACGACAACGCCGAAATCATCATTAACCCGACCGGCGCCGGTGGCGGCAACGGTGGCAACGGTGGCAACGGTGGCGGTGACGGCGGTTCGCTACCGATCACCGGTGAGTCGACCGGCCTGATCGCCGGCATCGGCGGCCTGCTGCTCGCCGCCGGCGTCGGCGGCTACGTGGTGGCCCGCCGCCGCAGGACCCGCTTCGTCGCCTGACCCACCCCGCACCACCCGGCGCCCCGTCGACCATCGGTCGGCGGGGCGCCGCCGTCTCCCGCCGAGGGAGGACCGCCGGCCAAGCCGCCCTCCACCCAGCCCGTCCGCAGAACCCCGCCAGCACCACCAGATCCCGAACCAGAAGCAGCACCCCGGCCACCCTGAGCCGGCGCACGCCGCTCAACCCCGTCGGGTTTCCGGGGGAGCCCCACCCACAAAAAGAGGGCGACGCAAGATCGAAACCCCTGAGACCATGAGCCCGTGCTGCTCACCCTGACCACCACCCACCGGCCGGCGACCGACCTCGGGTACCTGCTGGTCAAGCACCCTGACCGGGTCCAGTCCTTCGAACTGCCGGCGGGCACCGCGCACGTCTTCTACCCCGAGGCGGGCGAGGACCGGTGCACCGCCGCCCTGCTGGTCGAGGTCGACCCGCAGCGGCTCGGCGTGGGGCGGCGTGCCGGCCGGAAGCAGGCCCGCACCCCGGAGAGCTTCACCCTCGGGCAGTACGTCAACGACCGGGCGTACGCCGCGTCCAGCCTGCTCGCCTCGGCACTGTCCACGGTGTTCCGGTCGGCGCTGCGCGGCGAGTCCCGGGACCGCCCGGAGCTGGCCGGCACCGCGATCCCGCTGGAGGTACGGGTGCCGGTGCTGCGCTGCCGCGGTGGCGCCGACGTGGCCGGGCGGCTCTTCGCCCCGCTGGGCTGGACGGTCACCGCCACCCCGATCCCGCTGGACGAGCAGCACCCCGACTGGGGTGACAGCCGGTACGTCGACCTCGTCCTGACCGGCAGCCTCCGGGTCGCGGACGCCCTCAACCACCTGTACGTCCTGCTGCCCGTGCTGGACGACGCGAAGCACTACTGGGTGGCGCCGGACGAGATCGACAAGCTGCTCCGCGCCGGTGCGGGGTGGCTGGCCGACCACCCGGAGCGGGCCCTGATCACCCGTCGCTACCTGGCCCACCGCCGGGCGCTGGCCGGGCAGGCGCTGGCCCGGCTGACCGAGCTGCGCCTCGCCGACGAGCCCCTGCCCGACGACAGCATCGACGAGCCCCCGGCCGACCCGGCACCCGTGGCCGGCGTGGCCGGACCCGACGCCGGCACCCCGCAGAGCGAGGCCGGTGCAGCGGGACACGAAGGCGGAGCGGCCCGGACGACGGACGCGGCCGGACCGGGGCGGGCGTCGCTGGCGGTACGGCGGCGCGACGCGGTGCTCGCCGCGCTCGCGGCCAGCGGCGCGACCCGGGTGCTCGACCTCGGCTGCGGCGGCGGCGCGCTGCTCACCGCCCTGGTCGCCGACCGGCGCTACACGGAGGTCGTCGGCACCGACGTCTCCACCCACGCGCTGACGCTGGCCGCCCGCCGGCTGCGCCTGGACCGGCTGCCGGAGCGGCAGCGCGACCGGATCCGGCTCTGGCAGTCCGCCCTCACCTACCGGGACGACCGGCTGCGCGGCTACGACGCGGCGGTGCTGATGGAGGTGATCGAGCATCTCGACCCGCCCCGGCTGCCGGCGCTGGAGGACGCGGTGCTGGGCCACGCCCGGCCGGGCACCGTCGTGGTGACCACGCCGAACGTCGAGTACAACGTCCGCTACGAGGGGCTGCCGGCGGGGCGGTTCCGGCACGCCGACCACCGCTTCGAGTGGACCCGCGCCGAGTTCGCCGCCTGGGTCGAGCGGGTGGCCGCGACGTACGGCTACACCGCCACGATCGGCGGCGTCGGGGAGGAGGACCCGGAGGTGGGCGCCCCCACCCAGCTGGCCGTCCTGACCACGACCGAAAACACCATGACCGAAGCCACCACGACCGACCGGAAGGAGGAGCGCCGATGACCACCCTCGACATCCCCGAGCTGGCCCTGGTGGCGCTGGTCGGCGTCTCCGGATCGGGCAAGTCGACCTTCGCCCGCCGGCACTTCCTGCCCAGCCAGGTGCTCTCCTCGGACATGTTCCGGGCGATGGTCGCCGACGACGAGAACGACCAGTCCGCCTCCGCCGACGCGTTCGAGGCGCTGCACCACATCGCCGCCACCCGGCTGCGTCGGGGCCGGTTGACGGTGGTCGACGCGACCAACCTCCAGTCGCACGCCCGGGCCGCGCTGGTCCGGGTGGCCCGGGAGCACGACGTGCTGCCGGTGGCGCTCGTGCTGGACGTACCGGAGGCGCTGGCCTGGGAGCGGACCCAGGGGCGGGCCGACCGGACCTTCGGCCGGCAGGTGCTGACCCGGATGCAGCGGGATCTGCGCCGGACGTACGGGCTGCTGGCCCGGGAGGGCTTCCGCAAGGTGCACGTGCTGCGCGGCGTCGAGGAGATCGAGGCTGCGGAGATCCGGTACGAGAAGCTCTTCAACGACCGGCGGGAGCTGACCGGGCCGTTCGACATCGTCGGTGACGTGCACGGCTGCCGGGAGGAGCTGGAGGCGCTGCTGCTCCGGCTGGGCTGGTCGCTGCGCCGCGACGACGCGGGCCGCCCGGTGGACGCGGTACACCGGGCTGGTCGTACCGCGGTCTTCGTGGGTGACCTGGTGGACCGCGGCCCGGACTCCCCCGGGGTGCTCCGCCTGGTGATGGGCATGGTGGCGGCCGGGCACGCGATCTGCGTGCCGGGCAACCACGAGCAGAAGCTGCTGCGCAAGCTGCGCGGCCGGGACGTGCGGCTCACCCACGGCCTGGCCGAGACGATGGCCCAGCTGGCGGCCGAGGACCCTACGTTCGTGGCCGAGGTCGCCGCCTTCGTCGACGGCCTGGTCAGCCACTTCGTGCTGGACGGCGGCCGGCTGGTGGTCGCGCACGCCGGCCTGAAGGAGGCCTACCAGGGCCGTGCGTCCGGCCGGGTCCGCGCGTTCGCGCTCTTCGGGGAGACCACCGGGGAGACCGACGAGTACGGCCTGCCGGTCCGCTACCCGTGGGCGCGCGACTACCGGGGCTCGGCCATGGTCGTGTACGGCCACACGCCGACCCCGGAACCGGAGTGGGTGAACAACACCATCTGCATCGACACCGGCTGCGTCTTCGGCGGCCGGCTCACCGCCCTGCGCTACCCGGAGAAGGAACTGGTCGCCGTCCCGGCGGTCAAGGAGTGGTACGCCCCGGTTCGCCCGCTGGTCAGCACCCCGGCCCGACCGGACACGGTGCTGGACCTGACGGACGTCACCGGCCGCCGGCACCTCGAGCACGCGTACGGGACGCTGACGGTGCCGGCGGAGAACGCCGCCGCCGCGCTGGAGGTGATGAGCCGGTTCGCGGTCGACCCGGGCCGGCTGGTCTGGTTGCCGCCGACCATGGCGCCCTGCTCGACCTCCACCGTCGAGGGCTTCCTGGAGCACCCGGCGCAGGCGTTCGAGGACTACCGGGCGGCGGGCGTGGACCGGGTGGTCTGCGAGGAGAAGCACATGGGCTCGCGGGCGGTGGTGCTGGTGGAGCGGGAGCCCACCGGTGGGCCGTTCGGCGGCGGCGTGGTGCACACCCGCACCGGCCGGCCGTTCTTCGGCGCGCCGCTCGACGAGCAGTTGCTGGCCCGGGTACGCGCGGCGGTGACCGCCGCCGGCCTCTGGGCCGAGCTGGGCACCGACGCGCTGCTGCTCGACTGCGAGCTGCTGCCCTGGTCGGCGAAGGCGGGCGGGCTGATCCGCGAGCAGTACGCCAGCGTCGGCGCGGCCGGCCGGGCCGCGCTGCCGGCGGTGCTCGCCACGCTGGACTCCGCCGCGACCCGCGGGCTGGCGGTGGACGGGCTGCGGGAGCGGATGGCGGCCCGCCGCGCCGAGGTGGACGGCTATTCGACGGCCTACCGGGCGTACGTGGCGCCGACCGACGGGCTGCGCGGGGTGACGCTGGCGCCGTTCGCGGTGCTGGCGGGCGCGGGCGTGAGCTTCGCCGACCGGGACCACGGCTGGCACCTCGACCTGGCCGACCGGCTCTGCGCGGCCGACCCGGAGTTCTTCACCCCGACCCGGCGGCAGGTGGTCGATCTCGCCGACGCCGACGCGGTGGCGGCGGCCACCGACTGGTGGCTGGAGCTGACGTCGACCGGGGGCGAGGGCATGGTGGTCAAGCCGTACGCCGGGCTGGCCGCCCGGTCGGCGCGCGGCTCGCTGCTCCAGCCGGGGATCAAGTGCCGGGGCCGGGAGTACCTGCGGATCATCTACGGCCCGGGTTACACCGCCGCCGACCAGCTCGCCGCGCTGCGCCGCCGTTCGCTGGGCCGCAAGCGGGGCCTGGCCCTGCGCGAGCACGCCCTCGGCCTCGCCGCCCTCGACGCGTTCGCCGACAACGCCCCCCTCTGGCGCCGCCACGAACTCGTCTTCGCCATCCTGGCCTGCGAATCCGAACCCGTCGACCCCCGCCTCTGACCCCGCGCCCACCTCCGAGATTCGGGCACTTTCGGAGAAAGCGTTGCCATTTCGCGCTCCATGGCCACGCTTTCGGAGAAAGTGCGGGCAAGGGCGGGGGTGCGGAAGGGGGGGCGGGGGTGGGGCGGGGTGGGGTGAGGGGCAGGTAGCCTGTGTGGCCGTGGACACAGGTGAGAAGAGCCGGGTAGTCGTCGAGACGATCGCGTTGAATCCGCTCGACCCCAAGGAGCTGTTGCAGACCTTCGGGCTGATCGGCGTCTGGGTGATCCTCTTCGCCGAGACCGGCCTGCTGGTCGGCTTCTTCTTCCCGGGTGACTCGCTGCTGTTCTTGGCGGGCGTCGCGGCGTCACCGGTGGCGGACGCGATCTTCGGCGACGGCACCCGGCTCTCCCTGATCGGGCTGCTGATCGGCGGGCCGATCTGCGCGATCGTCGGCGCCCAGCTCGGGCACTGGCTCGGCTCCAAGTACGGCCGGCGGATGTTCGACCGCCCCAACTCCCGCCTCTTCAAGAAGGAGTACGTGGAGAAGGCGGAGTTCTACTTCCAGAAGTTCGGCCCGGCGAAGGCCGTGGTGCTGGCCCGCTTCATCCCGATCGTGCGGACCTTCCTCAACCCGGTGGCGGGCACGCTCGGCATGCCGGCCAAGCAGTTCTTCCTCTGGAACGTGATCGGCGCCATCCTCTGGGTCGACGGCATCCTGCTGATCGGCTACCTGCTCGCCGAGCAGATCTACAGCGCCATCGGCGACAAGATCGACCGGTACATCCTGCCGGTGGTCGCCCTGATCATCCTGATCTCGGTGCTGCCGATCTTCTTCGAGTTCCTGCGCGACCGGAAGGCCCGCAAGCGGGGCGAGGCCGTCGCCGTGGTCGCCGCCGCGAGCGCGGTCGGCGCGGTGGACGCGGTGCGCGACACCATCGAGCACCACCTGCACCACGACCAGCCGCAGCAGCCGCAGCAGCCGCAGGGCGACCGGCGCTACCCGGACCACGGCCAGGGCCGCTGACCCTCGGACACGACGAACGGCCGGCCCCGGAAGGGACCGGCCGTTCGTGCCACCGGATGTCCCGGCGGACGGATCAGCGAGCTGGCTGGTGACAGGCAGGAGTCACCACCCGATGACGCCACCCCTGGTACGTCACCGGACGTCGCCCCGGTCAGGGACGACGCGCGGACACCGGGTCAGCGGGCCTTCTTGGTGGCCCGCTTGCGCGGCGGGGTCAGCAGATCCGCGATCGTGGCGATCGCGGCCGGCACCAGCCGGTAGTAGGCCCACACACCGCGCTTCTCCCGCTCCAGCAAGCCGGCCTCGGTGAGGATACGCAGGTGGTGGCTGACCGTCGGCTGCGAGAGGCCGAGCGGCGCCGTCAGGTCACAGACGCACGCCTCGCCCTCGGGGGCCGACTGGATCAGGCTGAGCAGCCGGAGCCGGGCGGGGTCGGCAAGGGCCTTGAGGACCCCCGCCAGCCGCTCGGCATCGGCACGTTCGATCGGCTCGCCGGCAAGCGGCGAGATCTGAGGCATGGTCATTTCAGCCAACGCAGTTCCCACGTATTCCATCCTTCCACCAGCAGCATCGATCCGCCTGCATATCAGCAGATCCGAATCGGCAAATTTTTACGCCACAAGGCCGAGGTCAGCCAACGTATAGGCCGCCCGATACGGCAGTCCGGCGGCACGTACGGCGTCCCCGGCTCCTCGATCAACAATAACCGCCACACCAACGACCTCCGCCCCGGCCTCGCGCAGCGCCTCGACGGCGGTCAACACGCTGCCGCCCGTCGTCGAGGTGTCCTCCACAGCAAGTACCCGCCGACCGGCCACTTCAGGCCCCTCGATCCGCCGTTGCAGACCGTGCGCCTTTCCCGCCTTGCGAACCACGAACGCGTCCAACGGTCGATCGGTCTCCGCCGCGGCGTGCAGCATCGAGATCGCGATCGGATCCGCGCCGAGGGTCAGCCCGCCGACAGCCTCATAGTCCCAGTCCGCGGTCAGCTCGCGCATCACCCGACCGACCAGCGGTGCAGCCTGGTGATGCAGCGTGACGCGGCGCAGATCGACGTACCAGTCCGCTTCGCGGCCCGAGGAGAGCACCACCCGGCCGTGGACCACAGCCAGGTCGGAAATGAATTTACGCAGGTCGTCGCGGTGCCCCATGGCGATAGAGGGTACTGCGCGAGTCTGTGCGCCGGATGTGGGGTCCACCCGGGTCAGCCTCGCGGGCGACCGATGGGTGGCGATGGACGGCTACGCTGTGCGACCACGCTGGAATCCCGTACCCTGCCGGCGCCGCCGTGACGGCACCGGCCGGGGCAGCGCGGGTCAGCCGTCGGTCGACTCGACCCGTCCCCGGCGATCCCGGTAGGCCATCCGCAGCAACCGCCGCGGCGCGTGCCGCAGGCCGGCCACGGCGAGCTTGTACTTCCAGTCCGGGACGCTGATCTGCTTGCCTTTACGCAGGTCACGCAGGGCGCCGTCGACCACGTCGTCGGCCCGCAGCCACATCCAGCGGGGCGTGCCGGACATGTCGATGCCGTTGCGCTCGTGGTAGCCGGTGGCGGTGTAGCCGGGGCAGAGCGCCATCACCCGTACGCCCAGCGGGCGCACCGACAGGTCGACGGATTCGCTGAAGCTCGTCACCCACGCCTTGCTCGCCGGGTACGTCGAACCGGGCATCACCGGACCGAAACCGGCAACGGAAGAGACATTTATCACTATCCCGTTTCGTCGATCCGCCATCGGACCGAGGGCGGCCAGGGTGAGCCGCATGACGGCGTGCACGTTGAGCCGCAGCAACCGCGTCTCGTCGGCGACGGTGGACCGCAGGAACGGCCGGTTGAGGCTGAGCCCGGCGTTGTTGACGAGCAGCTCGACCGGGGCGTTGGCGTCGGTCAGCCGCCGTTCCACCGCCGCGCATCCGTCGTCGGTGGACAGGTCGGCGGAGAGCGTCTCCACCCGGTGACCGTGCCGGGCGGTCAGGTCGGCGGCCACCTCGGCGAGCCGGGTGGCGTCCCGGGCCACCAGCACCAGCTGCCACCCGTCGGCGGCGAGCCGGCGGGCGAACGCCTCGCCGATGCCGGCGGTGGCGCCGGTGACCAGCGCCCGTCGCTCGGTGGCCGGGGTCTCGGACGTCACGGGCGCTCCTCAGCGGGACGGCGGCGGGGCCTGCGGGGGCGGGTACGGGCCGTACGGGAGCGGCGCCGGTGGCGGGGGCGGCGTCGGCCGGGCGCGGCCGAACCAGCCGTTCGCCGCGGGCAGCGCCAGCAGCACGGCCACCACAAGGTAGCCGAGCACCTGGCCCACCGAAAGGGCCGCGTTCAGCGGGAGCCACCAGGACGGGTAGGCGCCGCCGAGCAGGCCCAGCAGCTCGGCGGTGCTCTGCTCGTCGGTCCGCAGCGGGCGGGCCCGCTGACCGACCAGCACGGCCAGGCCGCAGCAGCCGCAGAGCAGCCCCAGCCCGGCGACCACCCAGGTCGTCACCCGGGCGCCCCGGCGGCCGGCGAGCAACCCGGCGGCGAGACCGACCAGCAGCAGGCCGACCAGGACGGTGAGCACCGCCGAGAGGGTCGTGGTGACCCGCAGCAGGGTGACCACGCCGCCGACGTCGTCCGGGCCTGCGGTGGTAACGGCGGCGGCCGACCGGAACCGGTCCACCGTGCCGCCGAGGGCGAGCAGCGCCGCGACGGCGTACGCCCCGGCGGCGAGGGCCATCAGCCCGAGCACCGCCGCGGCCAGCGTGACGGCGGCGGGCCGACGCGCCGGGGCCTGATCCGGGTACGACACGACGATTCCCTCCGGTAGGCGTCGGCTTGCAACCTACTCGGAGGGAATCGTCGGCGTCGCTCGTACTGGCCCGTCAGCTGCCGGTCGGGCGGGTCGGGTCGGACGGCGGGACGTCCCCGCCCGGCCGGTCCTGTCCCTGCGCCGGTCCACCCTGTTCCGGCTGGCCGGCCGGCGGCGCGGCGGGCGCGTCCGACGAGGGCGAGGACGGGGCCGACGGCGGCTGCCACGGCGAGGCGGGCGGCGGCTGGTCCGGCGCGGCCGGGTAGCCGGGGGCCGGCGGGTAACCGGGCTGGCCGGGGGCCGAGGGCTGGCCCGGCTGCGCGGGCGGATAGCCCGCCTGCGGGTAGCCCGGGGTGGCCGGGTAGCCGGGGGTCGCCGGGTAGCTCGGCTGGCCGGGGTAGGCGGCGCCGGGGACCGGCGGCTCCCAGACCTGCTGCGGCTTGCGGAAGAACTCGTTCGCCTTGGGGAGCGCGAGCAGGATCAGCGCGGTCAGCAGGGCGAGCAGGGCGATCACCGCGAGCAGCGTGGTGACCGGCCCGTACCAGGACGGCAGCGCCTCCTCCAGCCGGCGCTGCACCTCCTCGGCGCTCGGGACGTCACCGTCGGTCGGCGCGCCACCGCCGGCGGTGAGGCCGCCGGCGGCGTTGCCGGCCGTGCCGAGGCCGCAGCAGCAGAACATCAGGCCGCCTAGCACCCAGGTGGTGATCCGGGTGCCGTTCACGCCCCGGTTGTTGAACGGGCCGAGCACGGCGAGCACGATGGCCAGCAGCAGCCCCACGATGGCGCCGCCCAGGCTGAAGGCGACGGCGAAGTCCGCCACCCCCTGCACCCCGTTGGCGGAGGTGCCGCGGTAGGCCTCGTCCATCACCTCGCGGATGGTGCCGATGGTGGTGAGCGCGATGATCAGGTTGATCACCTGGATGAGCGCGAACAGAATCAGCAGATAGCTGGAAATCGTCACCACGGCCGGCCGGACGCGGGCCGGTGTGTGCTGGGAATCGACCACGATTCTCCTTCCCCTAGATCGCGCCCACACCGTATCCACTCCGGCCCAGCCGCGCGCGCACCAAATAGCCGGCGGCCGGCGACGGGGTCAGTAGCCGCGCCACTCCGCGCGGGCGTACTCCAGCACCCTGGGCTGGAGCAACGTGGACGCGGGGACGTCCAGGCGGGCCCGGTCGGCGGGGAAGGCGGCCGCCGCCCGCAGCACCGACGGGTCCAGGAAACGCAGCGGCGGCGCGTCCGCCGGCAGCTCCAGCGCGGGCGGGATCACCCCGGCGGTGGCGAGCAGGAAACCCCAGTCGCCGAAGGAGGGCACGTCCACGTGGTACGGCACGGTGGCGAAGCCGGCCTCGCGTACCGACGCCTCGATCGACCAGTACGACCGGGGCGCGAAGTACGGCGACCCGGACTGCACCACCAGCCGGCCGCCCTCGGCGAGCGCCGACCGGATCAGCGCGTAGAACTCGACGGTGTAGAGCTTCGCGGTGGCGGTCTCGTCCGGGTCGGGCAGGTCGGCCACCACCACGTCGAACCGTTCCGTGGCGGTACGCAGCCAGCCGAACGCGTCGGTGTTGACCACCCGCACCCGGGGGTCGGTGAACGCGTCACCGTTGAGCCGGCGCAGCTGCGGCTCGGCGCGAGCCAGCGCCACCACAGCCGGATCGAGGTCGACCACGGTCACCCGGCGGACGTCCGGGTAGCGCAGGATCTCCCGGACGGCGAGCCCGTCGCCGGCCCCGAGCACCAGCACCTCGCCGCGCGGGCCGCGCATGGCGGGATGCACCAGTGCCTCGTGGTAGCGGTACTCGTCGACCGAGCTGAACTGGAGGTCGCCGTTGAGGTAGAGGCGCAGGTCGGCGTCGGCGTGCCCGGCCTCCCGCACCGACCGGGTGAGCACGATCTCCTGGTAGCGGCTGCGCTCGGCGTGCACCACCGGGTCCCGGTAGAGCTGCTGCCGGGCGGTCAGCTCGAAGTCGGCGGCAGTGATCCAGGCGTACCCCAGGCAGAGGGCGACCACGACGGAGCCGGCGGCGAGCGCGACCCGCGCCCGGCGGCTCAGCTCCGCCCGGAACACCGTGCCGACCAGCGCGAGGCCGGCCACCGCGTTCACGGCGCCGACCACCAGCGCGCCCTTGAGCTGGCCGAAGACCGGTATCAACAGGAACGGGAAGGCCAGCCCGCCGAGCAGTGCCCCGACGTAGTCGGCGGCGAACAGGTCGGCCACGGCGCTGCCGGCGGACTGCTCGCGGATGCGTTGCAGCATGACCATCAGCAGCGGGATCTCCGCGCCGATCAGCAGGCCGAGCACGAACGCGGTGCCGACCAGCGCCGGGCCGTAGAGGTCCAGCCAGGCGAAGGCGGCGTAGAGGCCGAGCACCGAGAGCCCGCCGAGCAGCGCCAGGGTCAGCTCGACCACGGCGAACGCGGCGGCGGCCCGGGACTGCAACGGCTTCGCGGCGAGCGCACCGACGCCCATCGCGAAGACCATCACGCCGAGCACGATCGAGGCCTGCCCGACCGCGTCGCCGATCAGGTAGCTGCCGAGCGCGACCAGGGCCAGCTCGTAGACCAGGCCGCAGGCCGCGCAGACGAAGACCGCCAGCAGGACCCCCGCCCGGGCCGCCCGCCAGCGCGCTGGGGCGGCCGGCGCGTCGGTGGTCACGCCCCCTCCGGGGTACGCGTCGCCGCCGTCTCCGCCCCGGCGCGCTTCGCGGGCCCGCCTCCCCGGCGCTGCCGGCGGCGCTGCACGACTCCGACGGTGACCAGCAGGCTGGTGACCAGCAGCAGGCCACCGGCGGCGAGCAGGTAGCCCCAGCGGTCCCGCCACAGGTCGCTGCCGGGGTCGGGCAGCGGCGACGGTTCCGTCGCGGCCGGGGCCGGCGTGGCGGCCGGCTCGACCGCCCCCGCCTCGGCGGCGAGCAGCGGCAGCATCACGGCGGCCCGGGTGACGGCCCAGCCCGGATCGTCGATGAAGACCTTCTCGGTGACCCCGAGCCGCCCCAGGCCGTCCGCGATGCGCAGCAGTTCCGCCGCGGAGAAGTCGCTGGATCCGTTGACGTCGACGTAGGCGTTGTCGTCGCTCTCGCTGCTCTCCGACGGGTAGTAGATCCGGACGCTCACCTGCAGCCAGCGCGGGCAGGCCGGGTTGTCCTCGACCGCCACCCCGTCGCCGAGGTTGGAGCCGACGCTGACCGGGTCGCCGTAGCCGAAGTAGTCCGTCAGCTCCCAGCCGTAGCAGACGCCCTGGCTGGCCGTGGAGCGCTGGAGGATCGGCACGGTGTCGCCGCGCTCCTGGGCGGTCGGCGGCGGCACGATGTCGGACCCGTCGTCGCCGTTGACGATCGCCCCGACGGTGCAGGCGGCGACAGTGCCCAGCAGGCCCACCCAGATCAGGGCCTGCTTCCACACCGGAATCTCCGCGCTCTTCGCTGGGCTCTTCGCGCCGGTGGTCGCCGAGCGCCCGGCGGCGCCCGGCCGCTTCGCGGCGGTCATCAGCTGATCGCGGCGGCGATGATCGCGCCGGTGGCGAGATGGACGACGGCGGAGACCCAGACCGCGGGGTGCGGCTCCGGGTCGACCAGGATCTCGCCGAGCCGGCCCGGGGTCGCCGCGTCGAGCAGCAGGAACGCCGCGGCCATGATGACCAGGCCCAGGATTCCGTACGCGGCGGCGCCGATCAGGCCGAGGACGAAGTCGTCGGCGCTGGCGGCGATCGCGGCGACCACGATGACGCCCACGCCGGCGAGGTTCGAGGCGAGCAGCAGCGCGGCGTTGCGGTTGCGCTCGGTCCAGATCAACTCGTGGAGCTTGCCGGGAGTGGCCACGTCGACCAGGACGTAGCCGACGGCCATCAGGACGACGCCGACCACGCCGTAGGCGAGCGTGACCAGCAGATCGGTGACCAGGGTCTGCACAGGGGACTCCAGGGGTGTCGTTCGGGTCGGGCTACTTGCCGCTGCCGGGGCCGCCACCCCGGACGGTGCTGCCCCGGCCCCAGCCCCAGTGGCTGCCCACGGTGGAGTGGTAGCGCGGGTAGGCGGTGCGGAGGCTTTCGAGGAGGATCACCGAGCCGGTGGCGATCGGCAGGATCACCACCGAGTCGTCGTCGTAGCGCAGGTAGACGCCGCTGCCGTCGACGTACTGGTCGGCCGGTTGCCAGGCCTCGGTCACGTCCTGCGCCACCTGGCTCGGGGTCTTGTCCGAGGTGTATGCGACCGCCTCGCCGCCGATGTCCTGGCTGGTCGCCCGGGTGTACCGGTCCTCGACGTAACCGCGGGGCGAGAAGTTACCGTAGAAGATCGCGAAGGCGGCGACCAGGGCGCCGATGACGGCGAACCCCACCCCCACCACGAACCAGCGCCGGTACGTCATCGCAGTGCCACCACCGTCTCGGTCAGGACCAGCTCGTTGGTCTGGGGATACGCGTGCCAGGTCCGCCAGCCGACCGACCCGTCCGGCGGATCGGGCCGTACCGCCAGCGCGGTGACCGCGTCCGGGTCGCCGGGGAAGACCCCGACCAGCGCGTACGGGTCGTCGGTCAGTTCGGCGCGGAGCGCGGCGACGCGGGCACGCAGTTCACCGGCGGGCGGCCGGAGCACCGTGGCGGTGAACCGGTAGCCGTTCGGCTCGTCGTGCAGCGTGCCGGGCAGGTGTGGTGGCCGACCCGGCAGGCAGGCCACCGTCTCGGTGAGCCCACCGGTCGGGGTGGGCAGGACGACCTGATGGGAGGCGCCGAGCAGGCGCAGCCGCAGCCGGACGCCGCCGGGCAGGTCGATCTCGCGGACGGCCAGGGCCGGCAGCTCGGGGTCACCCAGGGCCAGGCCGAGATCGGCGGCGCTGGTGTCGACGTACGGGGTGTCGATGCGGACCAGCACGCTCAGCCCACCTTGTCCGGGCCGGCCTGCGGGTAGACCATCACCTCGGAGCGGTGCAGCGGCTCACCGACGGCCACCTCCCAGCCGGCCTCCCCGTACGCCTCGAAGGCCAGCCGGGCCCCGCCCTGCGCCCGGTAGTCGTGGTAGCGGACGGTACCCGTCGGGTCGAGGCCGGTGGTGCCGGTGGCCGAGTAGCGGGCCTGCCCGGACTCCTCCCACGAGTAGCGGCGGCCGGCGAAGTCGAGGATGGGCGCACCCGGCGTGACGGTGGCCCCCGGTTCGGCGGTCCAGAGGACCAGCTCCACGTCCGGGTCCTCCTCGACGGAGAGCCAGCGCTTGGCCCCACCGGCGTCGTCCAGCAGGTGCTCGGCCCAGCTCCAGGCGCCCTCGACCAGGTGCACCGAGCCGCGGATCGCGTACGACACCTGCCGGATCTCGACGATGTCGCCGGGCTTGAGCTTGCGCGGGTCACCCCGGAGCGCGTCCGCGTCGGTGTCCCGGAACGGGTCGCCCGGTGCCGCCGGCCCGGTCCTCTTCCGCTGCCGGGCGAGGGCGATCACGGCGATCACCACCCCGGCCACCCCGACCAGACACCCCACCGCCGCCACCAGGTACGCCACCGAACCGTCCACCCCGACCGCCTCCCCACGCGTCGGCGGAGACGGTAACAACCCCGCGCACCTGGGGAAACACGCCCGGCTTGAGTGAGCGACCAGTCACTCAGCGTCCCGGTGTGGAGGGGGTGGGACCGCCAGCTCAGCTGCCCGGCTTCGGTCCGGCGTCCGGCGCGTCCGGTGCCGGCGGTGCGTCCGGTGCGGGCTGCGGCGGGGTGGCGGACGCGGGCTGGGCGGGTGCGGGCTGGGCGGACGCGGGCTGGGCGGGTGCGGGCTGGGCGGGTGCGGTCGGCATGGGCTGGGGCGGCATCGGCTGCGTGGCGGGCTGAGTCGGCGCGGCCGGCATGGGCGCGGCCGGCGTCAGCTGCGGCGGCAGGCCGTGCGCGCGCGGGTCGGGGCAGAGCATGTAACCGGGCGGCAGCAGGAAGGCGGGCGGGTAGGGCGGGTTGAGCGGTGCCGGGCGGGCCTGCTCGGCGGCGCGGGGCACGAACCAGCGGTGCACCGACGGCAGCGCCAGCAGCACCACCGCGGTGAGGGTGAGGCCGACGACCAGCAGCGTCCCCAGGCTGCCGGCGCCGAAGAGGATGTCGCCGGTCGGATCGGACCCGTCGCCGTAGAGCTCCCGCATGAACCCCGATTCCTCCGGCATGAACTCGGCCGGGATGTCGGAGTCCCACTCCTCCTCGGGGCCGCCGAGGGCGAAGAGGAAGGGGATGAACAGGACCGACAATCCGCCCTGCGCGCAGGTGGCCAGCAGTTGCAGGCCGCCGGCCACGAAGACCAGGATCCGGGCGACGTTGCTGCCCCGACGGACGCCGCGCGCGGTGGCGAGGAGCCCGGCGGCGAGCAGCAGCGCGGGCACCCCGAGCACACAGGACATGACGATGTTGCCGAACCGTTCGCCGGAGACCTCGTCCAGATCGGCGTCGGGCACCAGCCGCGCCGCGCGGTCGATCTCGCCGTTCCACTCGATCGCCTGCCAGATCACCAGGCCGAGCAGGGCCAGCAGCACGACGGCGGCGGCGATCTGCATCCAGGAGGCGACGGTGACGGCGGTGGGGCGCGGTGGGCGGGCCGGCGCGCCGGCGTCCTGAGTCATGCGGGGAAGCTACGGGGCGTCGACCGGTTGCCGCAGCCCCGTTCGGCCGGACTCCGGCCTACCGTCCGGCCAGCCTTTCGGTGGCGTACCCGGGCAGGCTGGCGTTGCCCATCACGCAGCCGGTGAAGGTGGTGAACTCGCCCTTGTCGTCGCGCAGCGACGCCCAGGCCTCCCGGGCCGCCGCCGGGTCGACCCGCTCCAGCAGGGTCGCCGCGTACGCCTTCCCGGCGGGCGAGCCGTGCCGGAGCAGCCAGTCGACCTTGTCCCGCGCCTCGTCCGGGTGCGCGTGGAGGGCCTCCTCGACCCGCCGGTACGCCTCCGTCACCGGCAGCAGCGTGCCCGCGATGCCCACCCCGCCGAACGCGAGCGTGTCCGCCCCGGCGAGCTCCTTGACGGCCGCGTCCAGCTCCCGGTCCCTGCTCTTCCCGATCCCGAACATGCCCCCATTCTTTCCCCGTCCCGCCAACCCCCACCCTCCTGATCAAGGGGTTTGCGTCAGCAGGAGCGGTGACGCCGACGCAAACTTCTTGATCACCGGGGCGGGTGCGGGGCTGGTCGGGTGCGGGGACGGGCCCGCCGGGAGGCGGGCCCGTCGTCCTGGGCGCGGGTGGGTCAGGCCGGGGCGACCGTGAGGGCGTCCTTGGTGTCGGCGAGGTCGACCCGGACGGTGTCGCCGTCGCGGATCTGCCCGGCCAGCAGCGCCTTGGCGAGCTGGTCGCCGATGGCGGTCTGGACCAGGCGGCGCAGCGGGCGGGCGCCGTAGATCGGGTCGTAGCCGTGCTCGGCGAGCCATCCACGGGCGGCATCGGTGATGTCCAGTGCCAACCGACGGTCGGCGAGACGCTTTCGCATCCGGTTGAGCTGGATGTCAACGATGGAGCGCAGGTCGTCGCCGAGCAGCGCGGCGAAGACCACGATGTCGTCGAGGCGGTTGAGGAACTCCGGCTTGAAGTGCGAGCGGACCACGGCGAGGACCCCCTCGCGGCGCTGCTCCTCGGCCAGCGTCAGGTCGCTGATCACCGACGACCCGAGGTTGGAGGTGAGGATCAGGATCGCGTTGCGGAAGTCCACCGTGCGGCCCTGGCCGTCGGTGAGCCGGCCGTCGTCGAGCACCTGGAGCAGGATGTCGAAGACGTCCGGGTGGGCCTTCTCCACCTCGTCGAGCAGGATCACCGAGTACGGCCGGCGGCGCACCGCCTCGGTGAGCTGGCCGCCCTCCTCGTAGCCGATGTACCCGGGCGGGGCGCCGACCAGGCGGGCGACGGAGTGCTTCTCGCCGTACTCGCTCATGTCGATGCGGACCATGGCCCGCTCGTCGTCGAAGAGGAACTCCGCGAGCGCCTTGGCCAGCTCGGTCTTGCCGACGCCGGTCGGGCCGAGGAAGAGGAAGCTGCCGGTCGGGCGGTCCGGGTCGGCGACGCCGGCCCGGGCCCGGCGGACGGCGTCGGAGACCGCGCCCACCGCCTCGGCCTGGCCGACCACCCGGGAGGCCAGCGACTCCTCCATCCGGAGCAGCTTGGCGGTCTCCCCCTCCAGCAGCCGGCCGGCGGGGATGCCGGTCCAGGAGGCGACCACCGCGGCGATGTCGTCCGCGCCGACCTCCTCCTTGAGCATGGCGCCGTCGGCCTGGAGCCGGGCCAGCTCCTCCTCGGCCTGCTTCAGCTCGGTCTTGAGCGCCGGGATACGGCCGTAGCGCAGCTCGGCGGCGCGTTCCAGCTCACCGTCGCGTTCGGCCCGCTCGGCCTCGCCGCCGAGCCGCTCCAGCTCCTCCTTGGCGGTGGAGAGCTTGGTGATGTGGCTCTTCTCCGTCTGCCAGCGCTCGGACAGCGCGGTGAGCTGCTCGCGCTTGTCGGCCAGCTCCTTGCGCAGCCGCTCCAGCCGCTCGGCGGAGGCGGCGTCGGGCTCCTTGGCCAGCGCCATCTCCTCGATCTCCAGCCGGCGTACGGCCCGCTCGATCTCGTCGACCTCCACCGGGCGGGAGTCGATCTCCATGCGGAGCCGGGAGGCCGACTCGTCGACCAGGTCGATCGCCTTGTCCGGCAGGAACCGGTCGGTGATGTAGCGGTCGGAGAGGGCGGCGGCGGCGACCAGCGCGGCGTCGGTGATCCGTACGCCGTGGTGCACCTCGTAGCGCTCCTTGAGGCCACGCAGAATGCCGATGGTGTCCTCGATGGTCGGCTCGCCGACCAGCACCGGCTGGAAGCGGCGCTCCAGCGCCGGGTCCTTCTCGATGTGCTCGCGGTACTCGTCCAGCGTGGTCGCGCCGACCATTCGCAGCTCGCCGCGGGCGAGCATCGGCTTGAGCATATTGCCGGCGTCCATCGAGCCCTCGCCCTTGCCGGCGCCGACGACGGTGTGCAGCTCGTCGAGGAAGGTGATGACCTGGCCGTTCGAGTTCTTGATCTCCTCGAGGACGGACTTCAGCCGCTCCTCGAACTGGCCCCGGTACTGCGCGCCGGCGACCATCGCGCCGAGGTCGAGCGAGACCAGCTTCTTGTCGCGCAGCGACTCCGGCACGTCGCCGGCGACGATCCGCTGGGCCAGCCCCTCGACGATCGCCGTCTTGCCGACGCCCGGCTCGCCGATGAGGACCGGGTTGTTCTTGGTCCGGCGGGACAGCACCTGGATCACCCGGCGGATCTCCGAGTCCCGGCCGATGACCGGGTCGATCTTGCCGTCCCGGGCGCTGGCGGTCAGGTCGACGCCGTACTTGGCGAGGGCCTGGTAGGTCTGCTCGGGGTCGGCGGTGGTGACCCGACGGTCGCCGCCCCGGACGGTCGGGAAGGCGGCCACCAGGTTCTCCTCGGTGGCCCCGACGCCCTTCAGCGCGCCGGAGACCGCGCCACCGACCCGGGCCAGGCCGGCGAGCAGGTGCTCGGTCGAGGTGTACTCGTCGCCGAGCGGCCGGGCGATCTGCTCGGCGGCGCCGATGGCGTTGACGAACTCGCGGGCCAGCGTGGGCTCAGCGATGCTGGAGCCCCGGGCGGCGGGTAGCGCGTCGACCGAGCGCTGGGCGACCCGGCGCAGCTCGGCGGGGTCGGCCCCGACGGCGCGCAGCAGGCCGGCGGCGGTCGAGCCGTCGGTGTCCAGCAGGGCCAGCAGCAGGTGCCAGGGCTCCACGGTGGCGTGACCGCGCTGGTTCGCCAGCGCGACGGCACCGGTGATGGTCTCGCGGCTCTTGGTGGTGAGGCGTTCCGTGTTCATGGGCTCCCCTGGATCGGCGTGTCCGCCAGTAAGGACGAAACCAGAGTTGAGCCTATTCCGCTCAACTCCAAGTGTGTGACCCGGGTCACCCGGGTCGCCGCCACCGCCAGTCGAACTCCCCGGCGGCGGGCGGCGGCCCCGGCAGCGGGGGATCGGTGACGGCGAGGCCGGCCAGCAGCAGCGCGAGCTGCCGCCGGCGCAACTGCCGGGTCCGCTCCGGATCGGGTACGCGGATCGCCGCACACCCCTCCAGCAGCAGCCCGACGTCCTGCACCACCACGTCGGGTCGGAGCCGCCCGGCACGCCGCGCCCGCTCCACCAGCGCCGCGGTGAGCTCGTTGGCCCGCGCGGCGTCCCGACCCATCTCGGCCGTCGGGGTGAAGGTACCGGCCAGGTGCACGGTCAGCGAGTGCACGTCGGCATCGACGACGCGCTCCAGGAAGCCGGCGAAGGCGGACCAGTCGTCCAGGTCGCCGGCCGCCTCCTCGGCCGCCTCGATGAACCGCCGCAGGCCGTCGTGGCAGAGCCTGCGCAGCAGGTCCTCCTTGCCGGCGTACCGCCGGTAGAGAGCACTGATCCCCACGCCGGCGCGCTCGGCGACCGCGGCGATCGGGGCCTTCGGGTCGGCGAGGAAGACCGCGCGGGCAGCCTCCAGGATCACCGCGTCGTTGCGCGCCGCCTGGGCGCGCCTCCCGGCGAGCGGCGGGGTGTCGGTCGGGTTCGGCATGACCCGAGGATAACAGTGGAACGGATCGTTCCGCTCTGCTATGGTCGAACGGAACGAAACATTCCGTTCTGAGGAGCAGCGCATGTCCGACACCGCCATCCGCCCGTTCCGCGTCGACATCCCGCAGACCGCCCTCGACGACCTCGCCGGCCGGCTCCGCCGGGCCGTCTGGCCGGGGGAGCTCCCGGGCGTCGGCGACGCCTACGGCACGACCACCGACCGGGTCCGCGAGCTGGTGACGTACTGGCTGGAGAGGTTCGACTGGCGGGCCGTGGAGGCGCGGCTGAACGCCCACCCGCAGTTCGTCACCGAGATCGACGGCGAGGACATCCACTTCCTGCACGTCCGGTCGTCCCGCACCGACGCCACCCCGCTCGTGCTCACCCACGGCTGGCCCGGCTCGGTGGTGGAGTACCTGGACGTCATCGGCCCGCTCACCGAGCCCACCGATCCCGCGGCGCCGGCGTTCGACCTGGTCATCCCGTCGCTGCCGGGCTTCGGCTTCTCCGGGCCGACCCGCAGCCCCGGCTGGAACCGGTACCGCACCGCACGGGCCTGGGCGGAGCTGATGGCCCGGCTCGGTTACGACCGCTACGGCGCGGTCGGCAACGACGCCGGCTCGATGATCTCGCCGGAGATCGGCCGCATCGACCCCGAGCACGTGCTCGGCGTCCACGTCACCCAGCTCTTCTCGTTCCCCTCCGGGGACCCGAGCGAGTTCCAGGGGCTCTCCGAGGCCGACCAGGCGGCGCTCGCCCACCTGACGTGGTTCTTCGAGAACAAGTTCTCCTTCAACCAGGTGCAGAGCCAGCAGCCGCAGACCCTGTCGTTCGCGCTGGCCGATTCGCCGGTCGGCCTGCTCGCCTGGAACGGTCAGCTCTTCGACCGGAGCCTGGACCCCGACTTCGTGCTGGCCAACGTGGCGATCTACTGGCTCACCGGCACGGCGGCCTCGTCGATGCGGTTCTACTGGGAGGACGCGCACACCACCGAGCACCCGACCGGGCCGACGACCACCCCGACCGGGCTGGCGATGTTCCCGGGCGACTTCCAGTCGATCCGCCGCTTCGCCGAGCGGGACCACGGGAACATCGTGCGCTGGACGGCGCACCAGGCCGACGTGGCGGGGCGCGGCGACGTGGGCGGGCACTACGCCGCGCACGAGGCGACCGACGTGCTGGTCGCCGACCTCCGGGAGTTCTTCGCCGCGCTCCGCTGAGCCGGCGGCAGCCGTACGCCCGGTCGGGGATCCCCGGCCGGGCCGCGTCGTCCGCTCGCCGGGCCGACCGGTGCGGAACGCTCGCCCGTCAGTCGCCCTCGACGGTCACCCGCACCCACCGCCGGTCCGTGCCGACGCCGGTGCCCAGCACCACGTCCGTCGACCCACGGGCGAAGACGGTGCCGTCGGCGAGGGTGGTCAGGTAGTGCTCCGGGCCGACCGGCCAGGCGACCGGGGTGTACCGGCCGTCGATCACCGCGCCGGCACCGTACGGGCCGGTCACCGCGACCCGCCCGGCGCCGATCGGAGCGACCGACACGATCCGGGAGGGGTAGGACTGCGCCGGGACGGACTCCCACCGCCCCTGCCACCGCCAGAGCGCCGGGAAGTCCATCCGGTCCGGGCGCTCACCCACCAGCCAGACCTGACTGTCCGGGGCGACCTTCGCCCGCAGGACGGCAACCGCCCCGGCGGGCGCCGGCACCGGGGTCCGCTGCCAGCTCCGACCCCGGTCCGTGGAGACCGCCGCGGACGGGCCCTCGTCGCCCACCCCCGCCGCCACCAGCAGGTCGGCGGAGGACGCGACGGTGTTCAGCCCCGGCACGGGCGGCTGGACGGTCAGTGGGCGCAGCGCCGCACCGTCCCACTCGCCCACCCGGCCGGTCGCCTCGATCACCTGGAACCGCCCCTGCGCGGCCCGCCAGGCGGGCGGCTCCCCGTCGGTCCGCACGAAGCTCGCACCGCCGTCGGTCGAGGTGTACCAGCCGTGCGGCTCGGCCAGCAGCGTCACCAGTCCCGGCGCGGTGTGGAGCTGCTGGTTGTCGGCCACCGGGCGCGGGTGGCGCACGGTCAGCCAGGAGCGGCCACCGTCCAGCGTGGAAAAGAGCAGCGCCGGGCAGTTCCGGTCCGGCGGGCCGCCGTCGCAGCTGGCGAAGAGCGCCCAGCCGTGCGCGGCGTCGGAGAACTCCACGAACGGGTCGTCGTACCGCTGGGCGACGGCGACCCGGCCGGCGCGTACCTCGTCGAAGCCGGCGGACGGCGGCGGTGCCGGCACGGGCGCGGCCGTCGGCGACGGCGCGGCGGACCGGGCCGGCGGATCGCGGCGGATGTCCCCGATCGCCGAGCACGCCACCAGCGCCGGGACGGCCAGCAGGGCGACCATCGGGCGGAGCACTCGATCGATCATGGGCGCCTCCTCGGCAGGGTAGCCTTGCCCGGGTGCGAGTACGTGTCGAACAGACTGCCCTACCGGGAATCGGCGTGCGGCACGACCTGGTGACGGAATCCGGCCGCCGGCTGGGGGTCGTCTCCCACCGCAACGGCCGCCGTGACCTCGTCCTGTACGACCCGGACGACCCCGACGCCTGCCAGGCGGACATCCCGCTCACCGACGACGAGGCGGAGGCGCTCGCCGACATCCTCGGCGCGTCGCTGATGCTCGGCCAGCTCTCCGGCTTGCGCGAGCAGGCGGCCGGGCTGCTCACCGAGCAGATCGCCATCCCGGCGGGCTCGAAGTACGTCAACAAGCGGCTGGGCGACACCAAGGCACGCACCCGCACCGGCGCCTCGATCGTGGCGGTGCTCCGCCAGGGCGAGGTGAACGTCTCACCCGATCCCACCTTCCGCTTCGCGGCCGGTGACGTGGTGGTCGTGGTCGGTACCCGCCAGGGTCTCGACGGAGTGACCGCCATCCTCGCCGACAGTGACCCGGACGGCTGAGGCGGATGCACGAAACCACCACACTGCTCGTCGAGGTCGGCGCGCTGCTGCTGCTCCTCGGACTCCTGGGTCGGCTCAGCCGGCGGTTCGGGGTCTCTCCGATCCCGCTCTACCTCCTCGCCGGCCTGGGCTTCGGCCACGGCGGCCTGCTGCCGCTCAACGCCAGCGAGGAGTTCTTCGCCGTCGGCGCGGAGATCGGCGTCATCCTGCTGCTGGTCATGCTCGGCCTGGAGTACAGCGCCAACGAGCTGGTCGGCAACCTGCGCTCCGCCGCGCCGGCCGGGCTGATCGACGCGCTGCTCAACGCGCTGCCCGGCTTCGCGTTCGCGCTGCTGCTCGGCTGGGGCTGGGTGGCCGCCGTGGTGCTCGGCGGCATCACCTGGATCTCGTCCTCCGGCGTGATCGCCAAGGTCCTCGGCGACCTGGGCCGGGTCGGTAACCGGGAGACCCCGGTGATCCTCTCCGTGCTGGTCATCGAGGACCTGGCCATGGCGCTCTACCTGCCGCTGGTCACCGCGCTGCTGGCCGGCGTCGGGCTGGTCAAGGGCGGCATCGCCCTCGGCATCGCGGTGCTCACCGTGGTCGTCGTCCTGGTGGTGGCCATCCGGTACGGCCACCTCATCTCCTCGGCGCTGTCCGCCAAGGACCCGGAGGCGCTGCTGCTCGGCGTCCTCGGGCTGACCCTGCTGGTCGCCGGCGTCGCGGCCAAGCTCCAGGTGTCGGCGGCGGTGGGCGCGTTCCTGGTCGGCATCGCGCTCTCCGGGCCGGTGGCGCACCACGCGACCCAGCTGCTCTCCCCGCTGCGGGACCTCTTCGCGGCGGTCTTCTTCGTCTTCTTCGGCCTGGTCACCGACCCCCGGGACATGCCGCCGGTGCTGCTGCCGGCGCTCGCCCTGGCCGTGGTGACCATGGGGACGAAGCTGCTCACCGGCTACCTGGCGGCCCGCCGGGCGGGCATCGCCGAGCCCGGTCGCTGGCGGGCCGGCTTCGCGCTGATGCCGCGCGGTGAGTTCTCCATCGTCATCGCCGGACTGGCCGTCGCCGCCGGCACCGTCGAGCCCAGGCTGGCGGCGCTCGCCACGGCGTACGTGCTGATCACGGTGGTGACCGGGCCGATGCTGGCGCGGCTGCCCGACATGGGCTGGTTCAAGGTCTGGCTGCGGCGGCGGGCCACGATCCGCCGGCCCGAACCGGTGCCGACCACCGACTGAGCGTGCCCCGGCCGGGTCGGCCGTACGGCTGACCCGGCCGGTCCGCCCGTTGTCGAATTGCTCCCGACAAGCTCTTCCGCCAGCCCACCGGCGACGGTTACCGTTCTGCCCCAATGAGCCAGGGGTCCGCGGGTGGCCGGTAGCGCCCCGCGGGCGTAAGCGGAAGGTTGCCGGTGAGCGTGCAGGATCCGACGTTCCACGGCTTCGCCAACCCCGTCGACCCGTCGCCGACGGAGTTGCGGGCGTGGGCCTACCACCCGGACTCGGTGCCGCTGGCCTCGATGCCGCCCGACTGGGACCTGCTGGTCGCCGGCGACCACCTGGTGCTCACCCTCTTCGACCTGGCGATGGACCCGGCCTGCCCGGCCCGCCGGTTCGCCCTGCACTGCCTCTACATCTACGCGGCGGACGGCATCCGGACGAACTTCCGCGCCCACCCGAAGCGCCGCTTCCGCAAGCTGGTCGAGCAGGCCGAGCGCGAGGGCGACGAGCTGATGCGCAACTGGGCGCACAACAGCCGGGTGCTGCTGGCCCGGCAGGACCTCTTCGTCTACCACGACTGGTGCGAGGGCGGCCTGGTCCGGGAGAACCGCCGGATCGGCTGACGCCAGCGGCCGGCGCGCCGCGGGCCGCCCCGTGCCCACTCTTCCTCGACGAGGCGAACGGGCCGGGACCCCCCGTGGGTCCCGGCCCGCACGTCGGCGGATCGTCAGCGTTCCGATCCACCCTGCTTCCGGCGTCTCGCTTCGACCCGCCCCTGGTCGATGCCGTGGTCGACCTGGTCGCTGAACCGGCCGTTCTTGATCTCGTCGCTGAAGCGACCCTTGGTCACCCGGTCGAACCCCTGCCGGACGTTCTCGGCCACCTTGTCGAGCCGGCCCTCCGTCTGCTGGGCAACCTTCTTCGCCGATTCCGCCATGGCTCCCCCTGCCATCGGAGTCCGGATTGAGTTGGTTGGACCTGGTTCTGAGGCTAACCCAAGGGGTCCGACCGTCGCCGGAGAAACGCGAACTGGCAGCGGTGAAACGCCCGGCGCCGGTCAGCGGTCCCGCGTCCGGGTCGCGCGAGGGACCCGGACCGGGGCGTGGACGGCCGCGCCCCGGCCATCGGGCCGGGCGGCGCCGGAGGTTCAGCGGTCCGGGGTACGGCGGGGACGCCAGACAACCAGCGCCGTCGACGTGCGGTTGGTGGGCACCAGGTCGCCGCGCGGGAAACCGCCCAGCGACTCCAGCTCGGCGATCCGCCGGTACGCGGCGTCCAGCTCGGCCTCCAGCCGGGCCACCCGCTGCTGCGCCTGCTCCAGCAGCCGCTCCAGGCCGATGATCCGCTTCACGCCGGCCAGGTTGATGCCGTCGTCCTGGCTGAGCCGCTGCACCTCGCGCAGCAGCACCACGTCACGCACGCTGTAGCGACGCCCACCGCCGGCCGCCCGGCCGGCCTGCACCAGGCCCAGCCGGTCGTACTGGCGCAGGGTCTGGGGGTGCATCCCCGCCATCCGCGCCGCGACCGAGATCATCAGCACCTTGGCCTCGTAGGCAGGGTCACCCGAACCGACGAAATCGCCCGACATCCCGCTCACCTCCGCACCCGATCCACCGGTCAACCGACCCGACGCACCCGCGCGTCGAGATGTTCCCGAGCCGCCGGCGGAGTCTGCTCGGCGAACGACTCCAGCGTCGCTCGCGCCTCGTCCGACACCACCGCCGGCACCACCACGTCCAGCGTGACCAGCAGGTCACCGGCCTGACCGTCGCGCCGCACCACGCCCTTGCCCCGAGCCCGCAGCACCCGCCCGGACGGCGTACCCGGCGGCACCCGCAGGGTCACCGCGCCGTCGAGGGTGGGCACCCGCAGGTCGGTGCCGAGCACCGCCTCGGCGAAGGTGATCGGCACGGTCAGGGTGAGATCGTCCCCGGTACGCCCGAACAGCTCGTCCGGGCGGACCTTGACCTGCACGAAGAGGTCGCCGGCCGGGCCGCCCCGCTCACCCGGCTCGCCGCGCCCGGCCAGCCTGATCCGCTGGCCGTCGGCCACCCCGGCGGGGAAGCGGACGTTCAGCGTGCGGGTCTTGGTCACCCCGCCGGTGCCCTGGCACTCCGGGCACTTCTCCTCGACGACGGTGCCCACGCCCTGACAGGTGCGGCACGGCTCGGAGAAGCTGAACGACCCCTGGTTGCGGGTGGTCACCCCGGCGCCGTGGCAGACCGGGCAGGCCTTCGGCCGGGTGCCCGGCTTCGCGCCGTCGCCGTGGCAGGTGTCGCAGACTCCCGGCGCGCGCAGCGTCAGCGGGACGGTCACCCCGCGTACCGCGTCGTCGAAGTCGAGCGCCACCTCGGTCTCCACGTCCCGGCCGCGCGCCGGGCCGCGGGGACGAGCCGGGCCACCGGCCCCGCCACCGCCGGAGAAGATCGAGCTGAACAGGTCGGTGAAGCCACCCCCGCCGAACCGGGTGTCGGCGCCACCGGCGCCACCGCCGCCGAAGAGGTCGGAGACGTCGAACGGCACCCCGCCGGGCTGCCCGGCCCCCCGGGCGCCGCGCCGGAACGCGCCCGAGCCGAACAGCGAGCGCAGCTCGTCGTACTCGCGGCGCTTGGCCTCGTCGCCGAGCACCGCGTACGCCTCGGAGACGGTCTTGAACCGCTCCTCGGCCTTCGGGTCACCCGGGTTGTGGTCCGGGTGCGACTCCCGGGCCAGCTTCCGGTACGCCTTCTTGATCTCGTCCGAGGAGGCGGACTTCTGCACGCCGAGCGCGGCGTAGTAGTCCTTCTCGATCCAGTCCTTGGAACTCACCGGTCCACCCCCTTCCGCCTGATGTGGCCCGGCCGCCCCACCCGCCGTCGTACGGCGGGCGGGGCGACCGGATGGTTCCCCACTATTCCGGGTCGGCGACCGCGACCAGTGCGGGCCGCAGCAGCCGCTCCCCGAGCTGGTAGCCCCGGCGCATCACCTGGACGCAGGTCGGCTCGTCCACGTCGGCCGAGGTCTGGTGCGCGACCGCCTCGTGCCGGGTCGGGTCGAACGGGTCGCCCTGCTCCCCGAACGGGGTCAGCCCGAACTTGCCCAGCGCGGTGGTGAGCTGCTCGGCCACCGTGCCGAACGGCCCGACCAGGTCGCCGTGCTCGCGGGCCCGGTCCAGGTCGTCCAGGATCGGCAGCAGCGCGGCGAGCACCGAGCCGGTCGCCTGCTCCTGGACCAGACCGCGGTCGCGGTCCACCCGCTTGCGGTAGTTGGCGTACTCCGCCGACACCCGCTGCAGGTCCCGGGTCCGCTCGTCGAGCTCGGCCCGGAGGGCCTCCAGCTCGGTGCCGAGCGTGGCACCCACCACGCCGCCGGCGACCGGCTGCGCGGGGGCGTCCACCACGGGCGGACCGGCCGGGACCGGACCGTCGACCGTCTCGACCTCGATCTCGTCGACGACGACCTCGGCCTCCTCCACCAGGCCCTCGGCCGGGACGTCCGCCCCGGCGTCGGCGGCGGCGGGCGCCTCCTCGGTCTTGCCGATCTTGCGGTTGTTGCGGATGACGACCCGCGGCCCGTCGCCGGCGGCCTGCTCGGCGGGCGCGGAGCCACCCGGCACCGACCCGGTGGCTCCCGGGTCGGCGGCTCGTGGCTTCTCCGTCATGCGACTACCTCGTTTTCTCTACCGTGAGTCCGGATCGGGGACGGACCGTCACTTCTTGTCCTCGTCCACGATCTCCGCGTCGACCACGTCGTCGGCGCCACCGGCCTGCGGGCCGCCGGCGGCACCGGCACCCGCGCCCGGGCCGGCCGCGCCCGGCTGCTCACCCTGCTCGGCCTGCTGCGAGTAGAGCAGCGAACCGGCCTGCTGGGAGACCTGCGCCAGCCGCTCGTGCGCCGCCTTGATCTTCTCGATGTCCTGGCCGCCGAGCGCACCGCGCAGCTCGCCGAGGGCCTCGTTGATCTGGTCGCGGTTCTCGCTGGGCAGCTTGTCGCCGCTCTCGGCGAGGAACTTCTCGGTCTGCCACTGGAGCGCCTCGGCCACGTTGCGGGTCTCGGCGTCGTCGCGGCGGCGCTTGTCCTCCTCCGCGTGCTCCTCGGCGTCCCGGCGCATCCGCTCGATGTCGTCCTTCGGCAGCGAGGAGCCGCCGGTGATCGTCATCTTCTGTTCCTTGCCGGTGCCGAGGTCCTTGGCGTGGACGTTGACGATGCCGTTGGCGTCGATGTCGAAGGCGACCTCGATCTGCGGCACGCCGCGCGGCGCCGGCGGGAGGCCGGTCAGCTCGAAGGTGCCGAGCTTCTTGTTGTAGGCCGCGATCTCCCGCTCACCCTGGAACACCTGGATCAGCACCGACGGCTGGTTGTCGTCCGCCGTGGTGAAGACCTCGGAGCGCTTGGTCGGGATGGTGGTGTTGCGCTCGATCAGCTTGGTGAAGATGCCGCCCTTGGTCTCGATGCCCAGGCTCAGCGGGGTCACGTCGAGCAGCAGGACGTCCTTGACCTCACCCTTGAGCACACCGGCCTGCAGGGCGGCGCCGACGGCGACGACCTCGTCCGGGTTGACGCCCTTGTTCGGGTCGCGGCCGGTGAGCTGCTTGACCAGGTCGGTCACGGCGGGCATCCGGGTCGAACCGCCGACGAGGATCACGTGCTCGACGTCGGAGATCTTGATCCCGGCGTCCTTCACGGCCTGCTCGAACGGGCCCTTGCAGCGGTCCAGCAGGTCCTGCGTCATCCGCTGGAACTCGGCGCGGCTGAGCGTCACGTCCAGATGCAGCGGGCCGGCGGAGCCGGCGGTGATGTACGGCAGGTTGATGTTGGTGGTGGTGGCGGCGGACAGCTCGATCTTGGCCTTCTCGGCGGCCTCACGGAGCCGCTGCAGGGCCATCTTGTCCTGGCCCAGGTCGATGCCGTGCTCGCCACGGAAGGTCTTCACCAGGTGGTCGATGATGCGCTGGTCCCAGTCGTCGCCACCGAGGTGGTTGTCACCGCTGGTCGACTTGACCTCGATGACGCCCTCGGCCAGCTCCAGCAGCGACACGTCGAAGGTGCCGCCGCCGAGGTCGAAGACCAGGACGGTCTGCTCCTTGGAGCCCTTGTCCAGCCCGTACGCCAGGGCGGCCGCGGTCGGCTCGTTGACGATCCGCAGCACGTTGAAGCCGGCGATCTCACCGGCCTCCTTGGTGGCCTGGCGCTGACCGTCGTTGAAGTAGGCGGGGACGGTGATCACCGCGTCGGTGATCTGCTCGCCCAGGTACGCCTCGGCGTCCCGCTTGAGCTTCATCAGCGTCCGCGCCGAGATCTCCTGCGGGGTGTACTTCTTGCCGTCGATGTCGACGGACCAGTTGGTGCCGATCTCCCGCTTGACCGACCGGATGGTCCGGTCGGGGTTGGTCACCGCCTGGCGCTTCGCGACCTCACCGACGAGCACCTCGCCGTTGCGGGCGAACGCGACGATCGACGGGGTCGTCCGCGAGCCCTCAGCGTTGGCGATGACGGTGGGCTCACCGCCCTCGAGAACGCTGACGCAGGAGTTCGTCGTGCCGAGGTCGATACCGACCGCACGTGCCATCTTCGCTTCCTCGCTTCGTAACGTTGAGGCAGGTCACGGGCCTGCCTGGCGGGCCGCCCGCAGCGACCGCACCACAAGTTGAGTGAACTTGACTCAATAGTGCCATGCCGGCGGCAATCCGCAAGTCGGGGTTGAGCCGACCCGACGCAACCCGACCGTTATTACCGTCCGGTTGTCTTCCCTTGCATCAGTCGGGCACGCTTTAGCGGTGACGACCAAAGGCGATCCCGCCACCCGGTCCGGCGCGCCCCCCGTCGCCGCCCGCACCGGGTCGCCGGACGCCGCCGAGGCTGCCCCCGGCACCACCGCCGACGGCCTCCCGGCCGCGCTGACCGGGCTGCGGGCCGCGATCGACGCCGCCCGCTTCCCGCTGACCCTGCCGTCGGCCGAGCCGGCCCGGCGTACCGCCTCGGCCCTGGCCGACCAGCTCGACGACTACCTGCTGCCCCGGCTGGCCCGGCTCGACGCGCCGCTGCTGGTGGTGGTCGGCGGCTCCACCGGCGCCGGGAAGTCGACGCTGGTCAACAGCCTGGTGCAGGCCCGGGTGAGCGCCGCCGGGGTGCTCCGCCCGACCACCCGCTCCCCCGTGCTGGTCTGCAACCCGGCCGACTCCGCCTGGTTCCGCCAGGGCGAGCTGCTGCCCGGCCTCACCCGCACCACCCAGCCGAGCGAGGACCCGCGCGCCCTGCACCTGGTCACCGCACCCGCGCTCCCCGCCGGGCTGGCCTTCCTCGACGCCCCCGACATCGACTCGGTGGTCGACGCCAACCGGGCCCTCGCCGGCCAGCTGCTGGCCGCCGCCGACCTCTGGCTCTTCGTCACCACCGCCGCCCGGTACGCCGACGCCGTCCCCTGGGAACTGCTGCGCAGCGCCCGGGCCCGGGGCGCGGCCATCGCCATGGTGCTCGACCGGGTGCCGCCGGAGGCCGCCGACGAGATCGCCGCCCACCTGTCGGAGATGCTCGCCGCACAGGATCTCGGCGCCGCGCCGCTGTTCGTCCTGCCCGAGACCTGGGTCGACGGCCAGGGCCTGCTGCCGAACAAGGTCACTGCGCCGCTGAGCGCCTGGTTCTCCCGGCTGGCCGCCGACGCCGAGGCCCGGGCCGCCGTGGTCCGGCAGACGCTGGACGGCGCGCTCGCCTCGCTGCACCCGACCGTCGAGGCGCTGGCCGAGGCGGCCGACGAGCAGGTCGCCGCCGCCGACGCGCTCGACGAGCGGGTCCGGGCCGCGTACCGGGGTGCGCACCGCACGGTGGAGGAGGGGCTCAAGGACGGCCGGCTGCTCCGCGGCGAGGTGCTGGCCCGGTGGCAGGAGTTCGTCGGCACCGGCGAGTTCTTCCGGACGCTGGAGGCACGGATCGGCCGGCTGCGCGACCGGGTGGTCGCCGCGATGACCGGACGCCCCGCCACGCCCGCCACCGAGCTGCGCAACGCCATCGAGTCCCAACTGGTCACCCTGCTGCGCGGGGTCTCCTCCGAGGCGGCCGAGCACGCGTACACCGCCTGGAAGGCGCACCCGGCCGGGGCGGCGCTGCTCGAACCGGGGCTGGCCCACCCCTCCGACGACCTCTCGGAGCGGGCCGAGCGCCTGGTCCGGGACTGGCAGCGCGGGGTGCTGGAGCTGGTCAAGGCCGAGGGGGGCGACCGGCGCTTCGTGGCCCGCACCGCCGCGTACGCGGTCAACGCCACCGGCCTCGCCGTCATGATCGCCGTCTTCGCCTCGACCGCGTTCATCCCGACCGGCCTGGAGGTGGCGACCGGGGCCGGCACCACCGTCGCCGCGCAGACCGTGCTCCAGGCGATCTTCGGCGACCAGGCCGTGCGTACCCTCGCCAACAAGGCCCGGGCCGACCTGCTGGACCGGGTCCGGGCGCTGCTGGACGAGGAGGCGGCGCGCTACCTGACGCGCACCGACGAGGCCCGGCCCGGCGCGGACGCCGGGGCCGAGCTGCGCCGGGCCGCGTCCCGGGTCGAGGTGGCCCGGCACCGCAGCGGCCTGGCCGACGGCGACGGCCCCGACCTGACCGCCCCGGGCGGTGACCGCCGATGACCGGCATCGTCGGCCGGATGCGCGAGGCGTTCCGGGGCGAGCAGCGGGTGGACGCCGACGACCTGGTGGCCCGCCTCGACGCGGTACGCCGCTTCCTGGCCGCCGTGGACGGCCAGGTGCCGGACTCCCGCCTGGTCACCGCGCACACCCTGGTCGAGCGGGCCGGCACCCGGCTGGCGCTCTCCCGCGACCACACCGTGGTGGCGCTCGCCGGCGCCACCGGCAGCGGCAAGTCCAGCCTGTTCAACGCGCTGGCCCGGCTGGACCTCTCCCCGGTCGGCGTGCGCCGCCCGACCACCGGCGTGGCGCACGCCTGCGTCTGGGGCCCGCTCGACGGCGCCAGCCGGCTGCTCGACTGGGTCGGCGTGCTGCCCCGGCACCGGTTCGTCCGGGAGAGCGCGCTGGACGCCGACGACGAGACCGGCCTGCACGGGCTGGTCCTGCTCGACCTGCCCGACTTCGACTCGGTGCAGCGGTCCCACCGGCTGGAGGTGGACCGGCTGCTCGGCCTGGTCGACCTGGTCGTCTGGGTGGTCGACCCGCAGAAGTACGCCGACCGGGTGATCCACACCAGCTACCTGCGCGAGTTCCACCGGCACCGGGACGTGACCCTGGTCGTGCTCAACCAGGCCGACCGGCTGTCCGCGACCGAGCTGCCCCGGGTCCTCGACGACCTGCGCCGGCTGCTCGACGCCGACGGGCTGGACGGCGTGCCGCTGCTGGCCACCACGGCGGTCCACGAAGGCGGCTTGACGGGGCTACGGGAGGCGCTCGAGCGGGCGGTCGCCGAGCGTCAGGCGTCGCTACGCCGGCTCTCCGGCGACGTGGACGCCGTCGTGGCGGGGCTGGGTGAGCTGGTGGTCACGGACCTCCCCCGCGACGCCCCCGACGAGGACACGGTCCGCTCGCTGGACCGGGCCCTGGCCGGCGCGGCCGGGGTGCCGGCGGTGGCCGACGCCGTTCAAGGGGCGTACCGGCACCGGGCCGGCGGCACGACCGGCTGGCCGATCGTCCGGGGCTGGCGCCGGCTGCGACCGGATCCGCTGCGCCGGCTGCACCTGCCCGGTCCGGCCGCCGACCAGCCGGCGGAGAGCCTGGTCGCCGCGACCTCGGTGCCCGACCCGACCGCCGCCCAGCGGTCCGCCCTCGGGCTGGCCATCCGCGCGGTCGGCGACCGCTCCGGGGCCGACCTGCCCGCGCCCTGGCCGGACGCGGTCACCACCGCCGCCCGGTCCCGCCTCGACGATCTGCCGGACGCGCTGGACCGGGCGATCGCCGGCACCGACCTGGGCATGGACCGCCGGCCGCTCTGGTGGCGGCTCGTCGGTGGCGTCCAGTGGCTGGTCACCCTCGCCGCGCTGACCGGGCTCGGCTGGCTGCTGCTCGGCTACGCGCTGCGCGCGCTCGGGCTGCCCGCCCTGGAGTACCCCCGGGTGGGCGAGGTGCCGCTGCCGACCCTGCTGCTGCTCGGCGGCCTGCTCGCCGGGCTGCTGGTGGCCGCGGTGACCCGGCCGGTGATCCGCTGGGCGGCCCGGCGGGCCCGGCAACGGGCCGAGAAGCGCCTCACCGCCGCGGTGGCCGAGGTCGGCGACACGTACGTCCTCAGCCCGGTACGGGCCGTCCTCGACCGGTACGGGCAGGCCAGGGACGCGCTGCGCGACGCGGCCCGGTGAGGCCCGCCCTCGGCACGGGTGTCCCCGCGGCCGTCGCGGCGTAGGGTCGGACCATGGCCACGCCACAGACCCCCTACGATGCGGTGCTGCACGCCGCCCGCGACGTGACGAGGCTGGACACCGCCCTCGACGCCGAGATGCTCGGCGCCGCCCTGCTGGGCAGCGTCTACGCGATCGCCGAGACCGACCGGGAGCGGGCGGTACGGGAGTTCGTCTCCGGCTTCCTGGCCGCCACCGCGCGCCGCCGGACCGCCGCCGCGACCACCATCCGGTCGGTCTTCGCCGCGCTGGTGCCGGACGCGGAGGGCGCCGCGAAGGTCCGCCCCGGCACCCAGGCCCCGGCCTGGTCCGGCCAGCTCGGCCGGGTGCACCTCACCGGCGCCTGGTCGTACGGCGACGTGTACGGCGACCAGACCTCCTACCTCGCCACCTTCGCCTACGACGACGCGACAGGCGGTCCGGAGCACGCGCTGGTGGCGCTCGTCGACCACAACATCGGGATCACCAAGGACGTCTTCGTGGGCGGTCCCGCCGAGCGGATCCTCGAACAGGTCCGGCAGATGTGCGCCACGGACGACCTGACCTGGTTCCGCGAGGAGGACCCGGCCCGGATGCACGGCGAGGTGAGCCGGCACCTGACGGTCACCGACGACCTCGGCGACCTGCCCGGCGAGGGTTCACTCGCCACCGACCGGGCCCTGGTCGGCGCCCGGCTGGCGGTGCTGCCCGGCGCGCCGGCGGACACGCTGACCTGGGACGCCGAGCCACTCACCGGGGAGGAGCGCACCGAGCTGGTGCGGGCCTTCCTGGCGTCGCCGGAGGCGGCCCGCGCCGGCCTGCACGCCTTGGACGGCGACGCGGAGCTGGCCTCGCTGCACTTCTGCCTGGGCCTGCTCTTCGACCACGCGGCGAGCTTCCCGGACGCCGACCCGCTGCGCTGGAGCCCGGCGGTGGCGGGGCTGTTCCTGCTGGACTGGGTGCACCGCCGGGCCGTGCTGGACATGGACGACGCGGCGATGCTGCCCCGGGTGCTGCGCGCCTGGACGGCGTTCGCGGGACATCGGCGCGGCCTGCCGGAGCAGGCCGTCACCCGGACCGACGAGGCGATCGAGGAGCTGGTGCCGGAGTTCGCCCGGCTCTACAGCACGGGTGAGCGGCGCAGCCCGGCCACCGCCGCGGTGGCGCAGCTGATGGCGGACGGGGTGGACCCGGACGACCCGGCCGCGCTGGACGCCTGGATCGAGGCCAACCGCCAGCGCCTCGGCGACGACACCGCCTGACCGGCCACGCCGCGCTCAGCGCAGCGCGGCGTAGACCAGGCCGGCGACCAGACCGCCGACCACGCCCCCGACGAGCACCTGCGCGACGGTGTGGTCGCGCAGCCGTACCCGGGACCAGCCGGCCAGGGCCGGCAGCGGCGCGGCGGCGAGCATCCGGGGGCCGAAGGTCAGCGCCAGCACGACCACCGCGCCGGCGGCCACCGCGGTGTGGATCGACATCTTCCACCAGTGGCTGACGGTCACCGCCACCACCAGGCCGACCACCCCGGCGGCGACCAGGGCGAGCACCGACCGGGGGGCGCCGAGCGCCGCGAGCAGCGCCAGGCCGGCGGTGGCCGAGGCCAGACCGAAGAGCAGGGGTACGCGTCGCTGGTCGCGGACGCCCACGTGGTGGTCGGTCAGGCGACCGCGCCGCACCCCGCCGAGGATGTACGCGAACGGGATGCCGCTGGCGAAGACCGAGGCGAGCAGCGCCCAGCCCAGCCCGTGCGCGCCACCGGCGCCGTGCCAGCCGACCGCGACGGTCAGCAGGGTGACCAGGACGGCGGGGGCGGTCACCTCGGTCACCAGCCGGGCCAGCCGGGTCAGGGCTCCGGGCGGTACGACGACCCGGCGGAGTCCACCCTCGTCGCCGCCCCCGTCGATCCCGTTCAGCTCCCCGTCCCCGATCCGTCCCGTCCGGCCCCGCCGCAGGCCGGTTGCGCCGGCGGCGGGCGTACGGCCCGGTCAGCTGGCGTCGCCCGTCACCGTACCGTCCGGGTCGGGGGCGTCGTGGCTGGTCGGCGCGGGTGCCGCCGGGCGCTGCGGGGCCGGGCTCGGGGTGGCCGCCGGGAACTTCGGCGGACGGGCGGTGGGCGACGGCGGTCGGCCCGGCGGGCGGGCGGCCGGACGCCGACGCGGGCCGCCGGTGGTGGTGGCGGCGGTGGCGGCGGGGCGCGGCCCGGCGGCCGGCGACGGGGGCGACGGCGGGGTGCGGGTGGGGGCCACGGTCGGCGCGGCCGTCGCTGTCACGGTCGGCTCGGGGTCGGGCGACGGCTCGGGGTCGGGCGACGGCTCGGGAGAGCCGGTGGCGGTGGGCTCCGCGCTGACGGTGGGCGTCGGGTCCGGCGGCGACTCGGAGAAGGTGCTGCTCGGTTCGGCGGTCGGGGTGGGCCCGGGGGTCGGCGAGCCGGCCGGCGTGGGGCGGGGTGCGGGGGTCGGTGCGGCGGTCCGGCCCGGTGCGGGCGGGGTGGGCCGGGGGGGCGGGGGTGGCGGCAGCGGGCGCTGGGCGGAGCCGGGAGCGGCCGGCGCCGCCGGCAGCGCGGGCAGCGGCGGCCCCAGCGGGATCAACCTGACCGCGCCGGGGACGGCGGCCGGCAGGTCCCCGGGCCCGGCGGACGGCGGCGCGGGCTGGCCGGTGGCGGGCAGCGGGACCACCACCGGGCCGTCGGAGGGGGTGGGCAGGAACGGGGTGCTCCCGTCGGGGAGCGCGCTGCTGCCGACGGTGGCGGAGCCGGTGCTGAAGGCGGCGAGGATCGGCATGGACGCCGTGCCGGCGAGCAGGGCCACGGTGAAGAGGTAGCCGCGGCCGGGGCCGGCCGGTCCGGGGGTGCGGTGCGCGCCGATCATCCGCCGGTAGCCGCCACCCACGCGGTGCCGGCCGAGCATGGGGGCGGGAGGACCGTCACCTGACTCGGACACCGCAGAACTCCCTCGTCGATTTTGGAGCAACCGGGCACCGGCGGGATTTCTAAACGGACATACGGCTTGAAACGCCCTGCCGGCACCCAGGTCAGCTTGGACCAGTGACGCTCAGTTCACCAGGGACCACAGCGTGTCGACACACAAAATGTCCGTCCCCATGAATCTTCCAAGGGACAAATACGTCGATGCGTCGCGAAGACGACGGAACGGGACCGGTGGGGGAGGCCATACTGTGGGACCGCTCACCTCCTCTGCAATCATTCAGGCACGACGGCAACGCAGCCGGCCTCCGCGCACCCCGCGGCAGGCGCGGTTCGGCGCCGGCTCCCGAACCGGGTTCCTCCCCGAATCCGGCTCACCGCCGCGCGGCAACCCTCACCGGGGCTAGGCGCGGCCGCCAGGAACCAGCCCGGCACCGGCCGGGCCGGCGTACGAGTTGCGCGGACGGGTCACCCCCGGCGCCGACGCAGACACGACAGGGAGAGACGGATGGCAAAGGGCGACCCCGGGGTCACCAGCCGCGGCCGGCGGGCCGCACCCCGGTCCAAGCGCACCGCCGCGGCGGGCGAGCCGGAACTCGTACAGCTGCTCACCCCCACCGGTGAGCGGATCGACAGCGCGATCGGCCCGGACGGGACCGAGTACCGCGTCGACTTCACCGACGAGGAGTACCGCGGGCTCTACCGCGACCTCGTGCTGGTCCGCAAGCTCGACGCCGAGGCCACCGCGCTGCAGCGCCAGGGCGAGCTGGGCCTCTGGGCCAGCCTGCTCGGCCAGGAGGCCGCACAGGTCGGTTCGGGGCGCGCGCTGCGTACCCAGGACATGGCCTTCCCGACCTACCGGGAGCACGGCGTCCTCTACTGCCGGGGCATCGACCCGATCATGCCGCTCGGCCTGTTCCGCGGCGTCGACCAGGGCGGCTGGGACCCGAACGAGTTCAAGTTCAACATGTACACGATCGTGATCGGGGCGCAGACCCTGCACGCGACCGGGTACGCCATGGGTGTCGCCATGGACGGCAAGACCGGCACCGACGACGGCGAGGCGGTGATCGCCTACTTCGGCGACGGCGCCACCAGCCAGGGCGACGTCAACGAGGCGTTCGTCTGGGCCAGCGTCTTCAACGCGCCGCTGGTCTTCTTCTGCCAGAACAACCAGTACGCCATCTCCGAGCCGCTGGAGCGGCAGACCCGCGTCCCGCTCTACCAGCGCGCGGGTGGCTTCGGCTTCCCCGGCGTCCGGGTGGACGGCAACGACGTGCTCGCCTCGTACGCGGTGACCCGGCACGCGCTGGACAACGCCCGGCTCGGCCAGGGCCCCAGCCTGATCGAGGCGTACACCTACCGGATGGGGGCGCACACCACCTCCGACGACCCGACCCGCTACCGGATCGCCAGCGAGGTCGAGGCCTGGCAGGCCAAGGACCCGATCGCCCGGATGAAGGCGTTCCTGACCAACCAGCAGATCGCCGACGCGGACTTCTTCGCCTCGGTCGACGAGCAGGCCCGCACCGAGTCGGTGCACCTGCGCGAGCGGGTGCTCGCCATGCCCAACCCCGAGCCGGTGTCGATGTTCGACCACGTCTACCCCACCGGGTCCCCCGAGCTCGACGAGCAGCGGGCGCAGTTCAGCAAGTACATGGAGTCGTTCGAGGGGAGCGCCCACTGATGGCCACGGAGACGCTCACCCTCGGCAAGGCCCTCAACACCGGTCTGCGCAAGGCCCTGGAGAACGACCCCAAGGTCGTCATCATGGGCGAGGACGTCGGCAAGCTCGGCGGCGTCTTCCGGATCACCGACGGGCTCCAGAAGGACTTCGGCGACCAGCGGGTGATCGACACCCCGCTGGCCGAGTCCGGCATCATCGGCACCGCGGTCGGCCTCGCCATCCGCGGCTTCCGTCCGGTCTGCGAGATCCAGTTCGACGGCTTCGTCTACCCCGCGTACGACCAGATCGTGTCGCAGGTGGCGAAGATGCACTACCGCTCGCAGGGCAAGGTCCGGATCCCGATGGTCATCCGGATCCCCTACGGCGGCGGCATCGGCGCGGTCGAGCACCACTCCGAGTCGCCCGAGGCGTACTTCGCCCACACCGCCGGTCTGAAGGTCGTCACCTGCGCCAACCCGCAGGACGCGTACTCGATGATCCAGCAGGCGATCGCCTCGGACGACCCGATCGTCTTCCTGGAGCCCAAGCGGCGCTACTGGGAGAAGGGCCCGGTCGACCTGGACGCCCCGCTCGCGGACGCGTACCCGCTGCACTCCGCCCGGGTGGCGCGGGCCGGCACCGACGCCACCGTGCTGGCGTACGGCCCGATGGTGCGGACCTGCCTGGACGCGGCCACCGCCGCCGCCGAGGACGGCCGGCAGCTGGAGGTCATCGACCTGCGCACGCTCTCCCCGCTGGATCTGACCGCCGCGTACGAGTCGGTCAGGCGCACCGGCCGCTGCGTGGTCGTGCACGAGGCCCCGGGCAACCTGGGCCTGGGCTCGGAGATCGCCGCCCGGATCACCGAGGAGTGCTTCTACTCCCTGGAGTCCCCGGTGCTGCGCGTCACCGGCTTCGACACCCCCTACCCGGCCAGCCGGGTGGAGGAGGAGTACCTGCCCGACCTCGACCGGGTGCTCGACGCCGTCGACCGCACCTTCGGCTGGTGAGCGCCATGTCACGGATCAAGGAGTTCAACCTCCCCGACCTGGGCGAGGGCCTGACCGAGGGCGAGATCCTCGCCTGGCTGGTCAAGGTGGGCGACGTCATCGAGCTGAACCAGCCGATCGTCGAGGTGGAGACGGCCAAGGCGGCCGTCGAGATCCCGGCGAAGTGGGCCGGCCAGGTGCAGGCGATCTTCCACCCGGAGGGCACCACGGTCGAGGTCGGCACGCCGATCATCGCGATCGACACCGACCCGGGCGCCGGGCCGATCGAGGAGTCGACGACCGGTGCGCCGGCCTCCGCGCTGCCCACCCCGTCGGCGGCCTCGCTGGCCGCCGTCGAGGTGGCCCCGACCGAGGGCGCGGTCGAGCCGGGCCTGATCGGCGGTCCCGCCCCGGGTGGGCGGACCGCCGTGCTGGTCGGCTACGGCCCGCGCACCACGGCGGCCAAGCGCCGCCCGCGCAAGGGCGGGCTGCCGGCCCAGGCGTCGGCCGCGCCGGTCCAGGCCGCGCCGGCTCCGGTGGCACCCGCTCCGGTCACGCCGGCCGCGCCGGTGTCGCCGGCGCCCGGCGCGAGCGGCAACGGGCGGGCCGGCGGGCTGGTGCTGGCCAAGCCGCCGGTGCGCAAGCTCGCCAAGGACCTCGGCGTCGATCTCGCCACGCTGACCGGCTCGGGCCCGCTGGGCTCGATCACCCGGGAGGACGTACAGCGGGCGGCGAGCGGGACCCCGGCGGCGGCCGAGCCGCTGACGGTGACGGCCCCGGCCACGGCGGCCGCGAGCTTCGGCGCGGACCGCGAGCAGCGCATCCCGGTCAAGGGGGTACGCAAGCTCACCGCCGAGAACATGTCCCGCTCGGCGTTCACCGCCCCGCACGTGACGGAGTTCCTGACCGTCGACGTGACCCGGGCGATGAAGGCGCTGGACCGGCTGCGCGAGCGGCGGGAGTGGCGCGACGTGCGCGTCTCGCCGCTGCTGCTGGTCGCCAAGGCGGTGCTGCTGGCGGTCAAGCGTCACCCGATGGTCAACTCGACCTGGGCCGGCGACGAGATCGTGGTCAAGGACTACGTCAACCTGGGCATCGCGGCGGCCACCGAGCGCGGCCTGATCGTGCCGAACATCAAGGACGCCGGCCGGCTGTCGCTGCGCGACCTGGCGGACGCGATGACCGACCTGGTGCAGACGGCCAAGGCGGGGAAGACCTCGCCGGCCGACATGTCGGGCGGCACGCTGACGATCACCAACGTGGGGGTCTTCGGCGTGGACACCGGTACGCCGATCCTGCCCCCGGGCGAGTCGGCGATCCTGGCCTTCGGCGCGGTCCGCGACATGCCGTGGGTGCACAAGGGCAAGGTGAAGCCGCGCCAGGTAACCACGCTGGGCCTGTCGTTCGACCACCGGATCATCGACGGTGAGCTGGGCTCGAAGTTCCTCCGCGACATCGGGGACTTCCTGGCCGACCCCGAGGCGGCGCTGCTCGCCTGGACCTGACCGTCCACGACACCAGCCACGGCCGGTGTGCCCAGGGTGAACGCCCGGCACACCGGCCGTTGCCATTGCACGAAGAAAAGTTCGGCAATGGCCCTCTGTGGCCTACGAATCGTAGGCAGGTGTCTCAGCTCACCTAACAATCGATGGAAGTTGGCGGCGTCTTGCGCTTCAATAGAGACATCAGGGGCTGACAACCGAATAGTCGGAGGAGAGAGACACCATGAGCATGATCGAGCGCATCCGCACCCACCGCGACGCCACCCGCCGCGCCCGCGCGATCGAGCACGCGCTTCGTTCCGCCAACTCGCCTGCGGTGCGCGAGGAGATCCTCGCGATCGCCCAGCGCCACATGAGCTGACGCGGCACAGACTTTCCTCACCTCCTCCAGATCGATGACCCGCCCGGGGCACCCGGGCGGGTCATCGGCGTTTCCGGGGTCGTCGGCGCTTCCGGGCCGCTGAGACCGGGATTCCACCTCGACCGGACGCCCGGTACGGTGGGGCACGGTCGCCACCCGCCGACCCGGGACACCGATCGAGCCGGATGAGAGCCGATCGCCACCGCCCGGCGACGCGGAGTGACGGCCCGGTGCTCCCCGGACGCCCCGCGCGGTCACCGGATACGGTGCGGGGAGCCCGCACGGCCGATCCGCCGGCGACACCGGCGGCCCGCCGCCCGGTCCCGGACGGCATCGGCGGCCGACATGTGATGGAGGAGGCGCACCCATGACGTCCGAGGGCCAGCACCGCCCCGGCCAGGAGCCGGACCAGGTGCCGCCGGGCGCCGGTGGACCGGCGCCGTACGGCGACCGGCAGACGCAGCAGGACACCGGGTACGGCAACCCCGCCGCCCCGGACCTGGGCTGGGCACCACCGCCACCGGCCGGCCGACCGGATCAGGCCGCCCCGGCCTGGGCCGCCGCGCAGGACCAGCCCCCGGCGTGGGGCGCCGCGCAGGCGCCGCAGCAGGGCGAGCCGGCGCAGCCCGGCCAGTGGGCAGCGCCGCAGCCCGCCTGGGCCGCCCAGTCCGACCAGCCCGCCGCCGCCTGGGCCGCGGCCTCCGTACCCGGCCAGCCCGCCGGGCCGGGCGAGCCGGCACAGCCCGCCTGGGCGCAGCCCGAGCAGGCCGCCCCGGCGTGGGCGCAGCCCGACTCCGGCGCCCGTGGCGCCGCCCGGGTGCCCCAGCCGAACGACGCCTGGCCCGCCTCCGCCGACCGGGCCGCCTCCGGCGGCTGGAACGCCGGACAGCAGGACCAGGCCGCCAACGGCTGGGCCGCCGCGCCGCAGCACGACGAGCCGGCCCACTCCGGCGGCTGGAACACCCCGGCCCAGGACGACCCGGCCCGCTCCGGCGGCTGGAACGCCGGCACGCCCGGCCAGGATCAGGACGCCGCGGGCAACGGCGGCTGGAACGCCGGCGGGATCGCGTCCCACGAGGCGTCCACTTCGGGCGGTCGACACGTCGACGCCGAGCAGCACGAGCAGTCCACCGGCTGGAACGGCGCAGCCGCGCCCCAGGAGCAGGCCGACGGCTGGGGTGGCGAGACCCAGCCGCCACCGGACGACGCCGTCCGCTCCGGCGGGTGGAACGCAGCGTCCACCCAGGACGAGGCCCCCCGATCCGCCGGCCGCGCCTCCGTGCCCGTGCCGCCGCAGCAGCAGCCGGAACAGGCCGTGCCCGGGTGGGCGCAGCCCGACACCGGCGCGCGCGGCGCCGCGCAGGTGCCGCAGCACGACACCCCGCCGGCCGACGGATGGTCCACCGAGGACGACCCGGCGCGCTCCGGCGGCTGGAACGCCGCCCGCACGCCGCAGAACGACCCGGCCCACTCGGGCGGGTGGAACACCGGCGGCCAGGACGACGCCGGCCACTCCGGTGGCTGGAACACCGCCGCCCCGGACAACGCCGCCGGCGGGTGGAACAACGCGCCGCAGGCGGACGAGCGGTCGCCGCAGTCGTGGGACGCCGCCGGCGCACCGGCGCCGGCCCACTGGGAGGCCCGCGCGGAGCAGCAGGCCGCCGACGGTTGGGGCGGTGCCGCGCCGGCCCGCGAGGAGCAGCGGTCCGGTGCCGACTGGCCCGCCGCGGAGGAGTCGGCCCATGGTGCCGGTTCCTGGGGCGCGGCCGCCGTGCCCGGTCAGGACGGCCGACCCGAATCGGGCGGCTGGACGCCGCCGGAGCAGCCCGCCCGGGCGACCGCGTCCGTCACGGTCCCGGGCAGCCCGCCGGCCTGGGGGGCGGACGCCGACAATCCGCCGCAGCGGGCCGGTGCCGACCGTCCGGCGGTGCCGGACGCCGAGCCGTGGGCGGCCGAGGAGGCCTGGGGCCGCGCCGAGGCCCCGCCCGCGCAGCGACAGGCCGGGGACGCCTGGGAGCCCCAGCGCGCCGACGAGGCCCCGATCTACCAGCCGGCGCCGGCACCCGGCATCTCGCCGGCCAACGTGGTGCCCCTGCCGCCGCAGGAGCAGCGGGTGCCCGGCGCCAGCCTGGCCGCCGCGCCGCCGGACGACTACGCCCCGCCGGCCCAGTTCGGTGGAGCCGCGGACCAGTCCTCCTTCGAGCCGGCCGGGCGTGCGGACGCGCCGTCGGCGTACGAGCCGGAACGGTCGGGCTGGGGTGCCGGCGAGGAGCCGCAGTCGCCGGCCGGGCCGGTGGTGCCCGGGCCGCGTACCTCGCCGGAGGCCGACGGGGCCGGGCGCGCCGCCGTGCCGGTTGCCGACGAGTCCGCCGCCGGGCGGGCGTCGGCGAGCGCGTCGGTGCCGCTGGCCAGCCGAGTGATGCCCCCGACCGACCAGGCCCTGCGCCCGGGCGCCACGGGTGCCCCGCAGCCCCGGGTGTACGGCCGGCCGGCCCGCCCGGAGCCGGTGGACGAGCCGGTCGGAGAGTACGACGGCCAGCAGGCCGAGCACGACTCCCCGCCGCGCTTCGCCGACCAGCAGCCGTTCGCCGGCCAGCAGTCCTTCGACGGCCAGCAGCGGTACGAGGACCAGGACCGGCGGCGTTTCGACGAGCCGGAGCGGCCGTCCGGCCAGCCCGGCTTCGGCCCCGAGGCGCCCTCGTCCGCGCCGCCCACCTCGCCCGCCGCGCCGCCGGCGTTCCCGGGCGCCATCCCGGCCTTCGCGGACCCGGCCAGCAACAACCGGCCGATGAACGGGACGCGCCCGCACGGCCCCGACGACCGCCCGGCGGAGCCGTTCGGCGCCGGCCCGGCCGGCGGTCCGGCCGCCGGTGCGGTCCCCGGTTACGGCCACCCGGCCCACGACCCGGCCCACGGCGGCGGCACGGCGCCGTTCCCGCAGGCGGGGCCGCACTTCGCGCCGGCCGGGCCGCAGTTCCCGCCCGCGGGTCAGCAGTTCCCGCCCGCCGGCCAGCCCTTCCCGCCGGCCAACCAGCCCGGTCCGGGCGCCTGGCACCAGGACCCGGAGCCCGAACAGGGACGCTTCGACTCGTTCAAGCCGGACCCGGCGCCGAAGGTCGAGCAGCCGGCGCCGAAGGTCCGCAACGGCCGGGTGCTGGCCATGGTGCTGATCACGGCGGTGCTGATCCTGGCCGTCCCGCTCGGCCTGCTCAGCCTGCTGGGCAAGATCGGCGGAGAGGACGAGCCGGACCGGTTCTCCGTGGGCTCCTGCGTCAAGCAGTCCGGCAACGGCGCGACCGAGGTGGACTGCGGCGAGCCGAACGCGTTCACCGTGGTCTCCAAGGTCGACGCGAAGGAGAAGTGCGCCGACCCGGCCCAGCCGCACGTGGTGCTGCCGGGCACCGGCGCCGACCGGGTGCTCTGCCTCAAGCCGGCCACCAAGTAGCACGTTTCGACGGCGGGGCCACGGTGATCCGTGGCCCCGCCGTCGTATCCGCTGTGGCGTGATCGACCACGCGCGGGGTCACACCGTGTCGGCGGCCCGGCATCCGGCAGACTGGGGCCATGAGCGCACGCGTACGGGCTCCTGAGCTGCACGGTCGGGGCTGGCTGAACACCGGTGGGCGGGAGCTGAAGCTCGCCGACCTGCGCGGCCGGATCGTCCTGTTGGACTTCTGGACCTTCTGCTGCATCAACTGCCTGCACGTGCTCGACGAGCTGCGCCCGCTGGAGGAGAAGTACGCCGACGTGCTCGTCGTGATCGGCGTGCACTCGCCGAAGTTCGAGCACGAGAAGGACCCGGACGCGCTGGCCGCCGCCGTCGAGCGGTACGGGGTGCACCACCCGGTGCTGGACGACCCCGAGCTGGACATGTGGGACCAGTACGCGGCGAAGGCCTGGCCGACCCTGGCCGTGGTCGACCCCGAGGGGTACGTGGTGGCCACCATGGCCGGCGAGGGCCACGCCGAGGGGCTGACCCGCCTGGTCGACGACCTGGTCGCCACCCACACGGCGAAGGGCACCCTGCACCGGGGCGACGGCCCGTACGTCCCGCCGGCGGAGCCGGAGACCACCCTGCGCTTCCCCGGCAAGGCCGTGGTGCTCGACGGTGGCAACCTGCTGGTCTCGGACTCGGCCCGGCACTCCCTGGCCGAGCTGGCCCCCGACGGTGAGAGCCTGGTCCGGCGGATCGGTTCCGGCGAGCGGGGCCGGGCCGACGGGCCGGCCGACGCGGCCAGCTTCGCCGAGCCGCAGGGGCTCTGCCTGCTCCCCGCGCACGTCGCCGAGGTGGCCGGTTACGACCTGGTGGTCGCGGACACCGTCAACCACCTGCTGCGCGGCGTACGGCTGGCGACCGGCGAGGTGGTGACGGTTGCCGGCACCGGCCGGCAGTGGCGTTCCTCGGTCGACGACCACGCGCACGACGCGCTCTCGGTCGACCTCTCCTCCCCCTGGGACCTGGCCTGGTACGACGACAAGGTCGTCATCGCGATGGCCGGCATCCACCAGCTCTGGTGGTTCGACCCGATCCGCCGCACCGCCGGCATGTACGCCGGCACCACCGTGGAGGCGCTGCGGGACGGTCCGTTGCCGGACGTGTGGATGGCGCAGCCCTCCGGGCTCTCCGTCTCGGCCGACGGCACCCGGCTCTGGGTGGCCGACAGCGAGACCAGCGCGCTCCGCTACGTCGAGAACGGCGTGCTGGCCACCGCCGTGGGGCAGGGTCTCTTCGACTTCGGCCACGTGGACGGCCCGGCCGACCGGGCGCTGCTCCAGCACCCGCTCGGGGTGTGCGCGCTGCCGGACGGCTCGGTGCTGATCGCCGACACCTACAACGGCGCGGTGCGCCGCTTCGACCCGGCGACCGACCAGGTCGCCACGGTGGCCGACGGCCTGGCCGAGCCGAGCGACGTGGTGCTCACCGCCGACGGTGACGTGCTGGTGGTCGAGTCGTCCGCGCACCGGCTGACCCGGCTGGCGCCGGGCACGCTCACGGCGGCCGGGGCGAGCACGGTGAACGGCCCCCGGCATCAGGTGGAGCGCAAGCCGACGGACGTGGCGGCCGGCGAGCTGACCCTCGACGTGATCTTCACGCCCGCGCCTGGGCAGAAGCTGGACGAGACGTACGGCCCGTCGACCCGGCTGGTGGTTTCCGCCTCCCCGCCGGAGCTGCTGGTCGAGGGGGCGGGCACCACCACCGACCTGTCCCGTCGGCTGGTGATCGACCCGGCGGTGGCCGGCGGGGTGCTCCAGGTGACCGCCCAGGCGGCCACCTGCGACAAGGACGTCGAGCACGCCGCCTGCCACCTGACCCGGCAGGACTGGGGCGTACCGGTGCGGGTGGTCGACGGCGGCGCGACCCGACTGCCGCTGGTGCTGCGCGGCCTGGACGCCTGAGCGTCGGCGCTCTCAGCTCGCCCGCTCCGGGCCGTGGCCTCGGCGGCGGGATCCGGTCACCACGGGGCCAGGACGTCAGACGAAGGGCTTCGGGGTGACGCCCGCGTCGAGCAGCGCGGCCCGCACCAGGGCCGCCGAGGCGACCGCGCCCGGGGTGTCACCGTGCAGGCAGATCGAACCGACCACGCACGGGATGACGGTGCCGTCGACCGCGACGACGGTGCGCTCGGTGGCCATCCGTACGGCCCGGGCGGCCACCTCCTCCGGGTCGGTGACCAGCGCACCGAGCGCGGTGCGGGGCACCAGTGAGCCGTTGGGCAGGTAGCCCCGGTCGGCGAAGCCCTCGGCGACCACCCGCAGGCCCGCCCCGACAGCGAGCTGGGCGAGCTTCGAGCCGGGCGCGCAGAGGATCGGCAGCTGGTCGTCGTACCCGCTGACGGCGGCGACCAGGGCGGCGGCCTGCGACTCGTCGACGGCCGCCGCGTGGTAGAGCGCGCCGTGCGGCTTGAGGTAGCGGACCCGGGTGCGGAACAGCCGGCAGAACGCGTCCAGGGCGCCGAGCTGGTAGGTGACCTCGTCGCGCAGCTCGGTGAAGGCGTACTCGATGCGCCGGCGGCCGAAGCCGGCGAGGTCGCGGTAGCCGACCTGAGCACCGATGGCCACCCCGCGATCGGCCGCCGCGGCGCAGACCCGCCGCATGGTCGACGGGTCACCGCCGTGGAAGCCGCAGGCGACGTTGGCGGAGGTGACCAGGTCCAGCAGCGCGTCGTCGTCGCCGAGCCGCCAGATGCCAAATCCCTCGCCGAGGTCAGCGTTGAGGTCCATGGAACCTCACCGTAGTCCCTGGCCTGGCCTGCGCGAGCGCGGTCACGTCGTCCACCACCCCGATGACGGGGTACCCGCCGGTGGTGGGGTGGTCGGCCAGGAAGACCAGCGGCTGGCCGTCGGCCGGCACCTGCACCGCGCCGAGCACGATCCCCTCGCTGGGCAGTTCACCGGCGACCGCGCGGGGCAGCGGCGCGCCGGTCAGTCGCGCGCCGACCCGGTCGCCCACCGGACTGACCGTGTACGGGGTGCCGAGCAGCCGGTCGAGCGCGTCCGGGGTGAACCAGTCGGCCCGGGGCCCGGGGCGCAGGGTCAGCCGCAGCTCGCCGGTCGGGGGCCGGCCGACGGTCACGTCCACCGGTGGCGGCGGCCCGGGCCACGGGCCGAGCGGGAGGCGGTCGCCGTCGCGTACCGGGGGTGGGCCGAGGCCGGAGAGGGTGTCGGTGGCGCGGCTGCCGAGCACCGGTTCGACCGCGATCCCGCCGCTGACCGCCAGCCAGTTGCGCAGCCCGTCGCGGGCCGGCCCGATCCGCAGCACCGCGCCGGCCGGCACCGCGAGCGGCCGGCCCACGTCACCCGGTCGCCGGCCCACCCGGACGTCAGCGTCGGCCCCGGTCACCGCGACCGTGACGGCGCGGGTCGGCCGCAGCTCACAGCCGGTCAGGGTGATCTCCAGGCCGGCGGCGGAGACCGGGTTCCCCACCAGGCGGTTGGCCAGCGCCAGCGCCGCCGGGTCCAGCGCCCCCGACCGGGGTACGCCGAGATGCGCGTACCCAAGCCGGCCGAGGTCCTGGACGGTGGTGAGCGGGCCGGCGCGGCGTACCTCGATCACGTCGATCACGCGGCCACCAGTCGGACCCGGGTGCCCGGGGTGAGCCGGGCCGGCGGGTCGGCGCGCACGTCGAACAGGGTCAGCTCGGTGCGCCCGACCAGCAGCCACCCGCCCGGCGAGGCGGTCGGGTAGATCCCCGCGTACGGCCCGGCGAGCGCCACCGACCCGGCCGGCACCCGGGTACGCGGGCTGGGCAGCCGGGGCACCGCCCACTCCGGCGGCAGTCCGGTCAGGTACGCGAACCCGGGCGCGAAGCCGCAGAACGCCACCCGGAACGGGGTCTCCCGCAGTCGTCGCACCACCTCGGGCACGGTCACGCCCCAGTGCCGGGCGACGACGGGCAGGTCCTCCCCGTCGTACCCGGTGGGGACCTCGACCTGGGCGGTGGCGGCCGGGGCGGCGACCGGCCGTGGGGTCCACCCGGCGATCCGCGTGGCGACCGCCGCCGGGTCCGGTACGCCGTCGAGCAGGACGGTCGCCGCAGCCGGGACGATCTCGACGGCGCTCAGCTCACCGGCGTCCCGACGGCGCCACAGCTCGGCGCGCCACGCCTCCACCTGGCCGGGGTCGTCGCAGTCGAGCAGGAGGGCGTGTCGGCCGACGGGTCGGATCCGCATCCCGCCATCCTCCCCGATCGATCGGACGACCACGGGCCCGCGCCCGCGCGACGCGGCGGTGACCAGACGCACTACCCGCAGGTAACCTACGGTGTCGTAACCTGTATCCGTGACCACCTCCGCACCGCTCCGGCTCAAGCCGGTCGACATCGGGAAGCCCCGGATGCGCGGCTGGCTGCACACCTACGCCTTCTTCGTCGCGCTCGCCTGCGGCATCGTCCTGTGCGCGATCGCGGCCACCCGCCCGGGCTGGGCACCCCTGGTGAGCTGCCTGATCTACAGCCTCACCGTCTGCGGGCTCTTCGGCACCAGCGCCCTCTACCACCGGCGGGTGTGGTCGGAGCGGGGCTACCAGATCATGCGCCGGCTGGACCATTCGATGATCTTCGTGTTCATCGCCGGCACCTACACGCCGTTCTGCGCGCTGCTGCTCGACCGCCGGATGGCCACCATCATGCTCAGCGTGGTCTGGGGCGGGGCGCTGGCCGGCGTGGCGCTGAAGCTGGTCTGGCCGCACGCGCCCCGCTGGGTGTCCGCGCCGCTCTACCTGGCGCTCGGCTGGGTCTCGGTGGCGATGCTGCCGCAGATCCTGCACGAGGGCGGGGTGACCGCGCTGGTCCTGCTCGCCGTCGGCGGCGCGATCTACAGCGCCGGCGCGGTCTTCTACGCCCTGCGCCGACCCAACCCGTGGCCCACCGTCTTCGGCCACCACGAGTTCTTCCACGCCTGCACCCTGCTCGCGGCGCTCTGCCACCACATCGCCATCTACTTCGCGCTCTTCGCCTGAGCCCGAAGCCCGCCCGCCGGCCCGGCCGGACATGGTGCGGGGCCCCGCACCGCTGCGGGGCCCCGATGTCTGCGCGCGGGGATCAGGTCGGGTAACCGGGGCGGCGCACCTCGCGGTACTCCTCCCGCACCACCCGGTCGTCCTGCACCGGCACGACCCGGTCGGCCACCACCCGGTCCTCGCGCACCGGGGTGGCCACCACCGTGCGGCGGCGGGTGTTCCAGAAATAGAGGGTGGTGATGAGCCCGACGACGCCGGCGAGCATCAGCACCCAGCCGACGACGTTCAGGTTGAGCCATCCCAGGTTCGCGTCGATGGCGAACGCGAAGATCGCGCCCAGCGCGATGAGGAAGATGCTGGCACCGATGCCCATGATGTCGCCTCCTTGGCATGTTCACTGGCGTATCCGACCGCCGCGGCCATCGGTGAGCGTGCGGCACACATCGACTTACCCAGGCGCTCCGATCGCCAATCAGGCAAGCTGGGCGCATGACGGACGCCCACGCCGAGGAACGGACCCTGGTGCTGCTCCGGCACGCCAAGGCCGAACTACCCGCCGGGGGCGCCCCGGACGCCGAACGCCGCCTGACCGCGCGCGGGCACGCCGACTCGGCCGCCGCCGGAGCCTGGCTGGCCCGGCACGGCCTGCTGCCCGAGGTGGTGCTCTGTTCGTCGTCCCGGCGTACCCGGCAGACCTGGCACGACGTGGCGATGGGCATGACGGGATCCCCGCCGGAAGGGGGACCGGCGGGGTCGTCACCTGTGGTGCGCTACGAGCCGACCGCGTACGAGGCGCAGCCGCAGGAGCTGCTCGCCCTGGTCCGGGCGGCCGAGCCGACAGCCCGGACGGTCCTGCTGATCGCCCACAATCCCGGCATCTCGCTGCTCTCGGCGCTGCTCGACCCGGAACGGGCGGATCCCGAGGGGCTGCGGACCACCGACCTGGTGGTGCACCGGGCCGCGACGCCCTGGGCGGACCTGGCGCCGGGCGGCGCGGCGATCGTGAACCGCCACACCGCCCGCGGCTGAGCCGGTACGTCTTCCCCGGACCGCACCTCCGGGGCAGGCAGCGCGGGGACGGCAGCGCGGGCGGCGGGTCAGGACGGTGGCGCGGTGGGCGGCGGCGGGTCGGGCGGCGGCGGCATCATCGCGGTCGGATGGGACAGGCGGTTCTCCTCCACGATCAGCGTGCGTGCCCGCTTGCGCCGGTCCTGCCAGAACCAGAGCGTGGTGAGTAGTACGGCCAGCCCGGCCAGGATGAACACCCAGCCGACCGCGCGCAGGTCGATCCACCAGACGTTGGCCCGGATGGCGAAGGTCATGATCGCGCCCAGCGCGATGAGAAAGATTCCGCTACCAATGCCCATGTGCGCTGCACTCCCCCGTGCGGTGGCCTCTGGGCGTGCCCCTGACGTGGTCCGCGACGGTTACCCGTCAACCGGCCCGCCTACCAACCCCACCCCCGCCAATCCCACCCCCCGCCACCCTCTGGGCGCACTTTCAGAGAAAGCGTGGCTGTCCGAGGCGAAACAGCCACTCTTTCCCAGTAAGTGCGCGGCCTCCGTGGTGGTGCTGGGCCCGGCGGGGCGGGTGTCGGGTCGGGTGCCCGATGAGGGGTTCGGGGGGCAGCCGGGTGAGGCTCGGCGCGGGCTGGTGGGGTCCGGCGCGGGGTTGGGGCGGCTCCCGGTTTGCGGCGAGTCGCGGTGTTCGACGGGCCGGATACCGCGACACGCCGCAAGGCGCGGCAGCGGCCAGCGGCGGGCACGGCGACACCCGGCAGAGCACCCAGGACTCGGGCCGGGTGGGTGCCGCACCGACGGCGGCGGCCGGCGAGCAGGTGCTCGCCGCCCGCCATCAGGGTCGAACCGGGCTGATCACCCCGGAGGGGATCAGAACGCCTCCTCCGGGAGGTCCATGATCTCCAGGTCGGCGCCCTCGATGATCCGCCGGTCGGCGCCGATGCGGGGCAGCACCTCGCGGGAGAAGAACCGGGCGGCGGCCACCTTGCCGGTGTAGAACGCCTTGTCGGCGGCGGAGACCTCGCCGGCCAGGGCGCGCAGTGCCACGTCCGCCTGCTTCTGCAGCAGCCACCCGACGACCAGGTCGCCGATGGCCAGCAGGAAGCGGCGGCTGCTCAGGCCGACCTTGTAGAGGCTGCGGGTGTCGCCGCCCTGCGCCTCGCCGAGCCAGCCGGTCATCACGCCGAGCATGGTCTGGATCTCGGCGAGCGCCTTGCCCAGCGCCTGCCGCTCCTCCTTGAGCTGACCGTTGCCGCCCTCGGTGGTGATGAACTCCTGGATCTCGCCGGCGACCGCCATCAGGGCCTTGCCGTTGTCCCGGACGATCTTCCGGAAAATCAGGTCGAGGCTCTGGATCGCGGTGGTGCCCTCGTACAGGGTGTCGATCTTGGCGTCGCGGACGTACTGCTCCAGCGGGTAGTCCTGGAGGAAGCCGGAGCCGCCGAAGGTCTGCAGCGACTCGTGACCCAGCAGCTCGTACGCGCGCTCCGAGCCGACGCCCTTGACCAGCGGGAGGAGCAGGTCGTTGACCCGCTTGGCCAGCTTGGTGGCCTTCTCGTCGCCGGCCGCCTCGGCGATGGCGACCTTGTCCTGCCAGCTGGCGGTGTAGCAGACCAGCGCGCGCAGGCCCTCGGCGTACGACTTCTGCAGCAGCAGCGAGCGGCGCACGTCCGGGTGGTGGGTGATGGTCACCCGCGGGGCGGTCTTGTCGGCCTGCTGGATCAGGTCGGCGCCCTGCACCCGGTTCTTGGCGTACTCCAGGGCGTTCAGGTAGCCGGTGGAGAGGGTGGCGATCGCCTTGGTGCCGACCATCATCCGGGCGTACTCGATGATCATGAACATCTGCCGGATGCCGTCGTGCTTCTCGCCCAGCAGCCAACCCTTGGCCGGCACGCCGTGCTCGCCGAAGGTCACCTCGCAGGTGTTGGAGACCTTCAGGCCCATCTTGTGCTCGACGTTGGTGGCGTAGACGCCGTTGCGCTCGCCCAGCTCGCCGGTGGTCTCGTCGAAGTGGTACTTCGGCACCACGAAGAGCGACAGGCCCTTGGTGCCCGGGCCGCCGACGCCCTCGACGCCGACCGGACGGGCCAGGACGTAGTGGACGATGTTGTCGCTCAGGTCGTGCTCACCCGAGGTGATGAAGCGCTTGACGCCCTCGATGTGCCAGGAGCCGTCGGGCTGCTGGATCGCGCGGGTCCGACCGGCGCCCACGTCCGAGCCGGCGTCCGGCTCGGTGAGCACCATGGTGGAGCCCCACTGCTTGTCGATGAAGAGCCGCGCCCACTTCTTCTGCTGCTCGGTGCCCTCGACGTGCAGCACGTGCGCGAAGGACGGGCCGGAGGCGTACATCCAGATCGGCGCGTTGGCGCCGAGCACCAGCTCGGCGAGGGACCACCAGAGCGCCCGCGGGGCGTTGGTGCCGCCGAGGGCGTCGGGGAGGTCCAGCCGCCAGAACTCGGAGTCCATGAACGCCTGGTACGACTTCTTGAACGACTCCGGCAGCGGCGCGGTGTGCGTGGCCGGGTCGAAGACCGGCGGGTTGCGGTCGCTGTCCGTGTAGCTGGCCGCGAGGTCCTCGCGGGCCAGGCGGTCGACCTCGGAGAGGAAGCTGCGGGCGGTGTCGACGTCCAGGTCCGAGTACGGCTCCTGGCCGAACGTCCGGTCCGCCCCGAAGACCTCGAACAGATTGAACTCGAGGTCCCGAAGGTTGCTCTTGTAGTGGGTCATGCTCGCTGGCCCCGCTTCCGGACAGGTGTTACCGATCAGTAACCCCGACTGTATTACTCACCGGTAGCCACCGACAAGCCGATGGGGGAAGTGACGGCGATTACACACCTGCGGTTCAGCTCTCGTTCGGCCCGTGGCAGGACGGCGCAGGGGCGCGGCGACTCACGCCTCCGCCGCGCCGACCTCCCAGCTCGGCACCGGGACGGTCGCCCCGGTGCGCGGGCCGGTGTACTCCATCAGGACCAGGGCGATGTCGTCGTCCAGCCGCCCGTGCACCCACTCCACCAGCGCGGTCTCCAGCGAGGCGAGGCCGTCGCCGACCGTGCCGTGCCCGAGCAGCCGCCACGCCCGGTCGGCGGTCGGGAAGAACTCACCGTCGCGCCGAGCCTCACCGAGCCCGTCGGTGAAGAGCAGCAGCCGGTCGCCGGGCTCCAGGCGTTCCACCCGGGGGCGCACCACCGGCATGAACCCCAGCGGCGGGGCGGGCGCCGGCGGCTCCAGCGGGATCACCGCGCCCCGGCGCAGCAGCAGCGGTGACGGGTGGCCGCAGTTGACAATGGTCAACGTACCGCCCCGCTCCTCCACCACGGCCGCCGTGACGAAGTCCTCGTCACCCACGTTGCGGGCCACCGCCCGGTCCAGGTCGGCCACCACCGCGCGCAGGTCGGCCCGCTCGTACGCGACGTGCCGGTAGGAGCCCAGCACGATGCTCGCCAGCCGGACCGCGTCCAGCCCCTTGCCCCGGACGTCCCCGATGATCATGCGGACGCCGTACGGGGTGTCGATGGCCTCGTAGAGGTCGCCGCCGATCTCGGCGGTGGCCGTCGAGGAGATGTACCGGGCAGCCACCGCGAGGGTGCCCACCTGCGGCCCGAGCGGTCGCAGCACCGCCTGTTGGGCGACCGACGCCAGCTTCGACAACTCGGCGATCTCCTCGCCCTGCCGCTGCCGCAGCGCCGCCACCGCCGCCGAGATCCCGCTGGCGAACGCGATCCCGGCGAGGTCGATGGCGGTGACCAGCGACGGGGTGGGTTCGGTCAGCGCGAAGCTCGCCCCGAGCACCGCGGCCACCACGCCGACCCCGAGCACCACCCGCCAGGAGGCGAACGCGGCGGCCAGGATGGGGGCGGCCATCATCAGCGCCACGTAGTGCGCCGCCCGGCCGTCGGCCAGCTCCACCGCCGAGATGATTGTGAGCAGGCCGAGGGCCGCGCCGACGCCGGCGCGGGATCCGGGACTCAGCGGGCCGCGGCCCGACTGGAAGGCATGCGTGCGTACGAGGGACAGCATGCCTGATGGACGTGAACCGGTGAATGAACCTGACCCCTCGACCGAGGGTGTTCCGACCGGCCGGACGGTCACGACGAGCCGATCGCCGTCAGCCGAGGACCTCGTACTTCACCGTCAGCTCACCCAGGCTCACCGAAGCGATGCTCTCGAACGCGGCGCGGGACAGGTCGATGCAGCGTCCCTCGATGAACGGGCCACGGTCGTTGATGCGGACGGTCACCGACTTGCCGTTGTCCGGGTTGGTGACCCGGACCCGGGTGTTGAAGGGCAGCGTCTTGTGCGCGGCGGTCAGCGCGTCCGGGTTGAAGGTCTCGCCGTTGGCCGTCATCTGGCCCTCGTCGTAGAAGGACGCGCCGCACGAGCCGCTGTCCACCACGGTGCTCTTCGGGGCGGCCTTCTTCGTCGTCGCGCTCGGCTTCGGCGTGGCGGTGCGGGTCCTGGCCCGGGAGGCCGCCTGGGCGGACCGGGTGGCCTTCGGGCTGGCCGTGACGGTCGGCGAGGGGCTGGCGGTGGGGGACGCGGTGGCGCTCGGCGAGGTGGTGGCGCTGGGGCTGACCGCGGCCGGCACGGTGTCGGCGACGACGGGGGCCGCCGCCTCGCCCGAGGTCAGCTGTACGGCGCCGACGGTGCCACCGACGGCGAGCACGACACCCACGGCGGCGGTGGCGGCGATGCCGGCCGGCGAGGAGAACATGCGGGTACGGGAGTGCCTACCAGCCACCGGACCGGTCCTTTCGTCGGCTGAACAAACCGGGTCGGACCGTAACGAGAGAAGCACTTCGGAAGTCAACGTGATCATGGTGGTATGCCCGGAATTGCAGCGATACGTGTAGCCGATCATCCGACGGCGCGGGGGCCGGACGGGCCAGCGCCACGCCGCGTGGCAGCGATGGGTGAGGATGGACGGATGGCCGATGAGCTGCGCCGGCGTCTGATCGAGCTGTTCCGCTGGGTCGATCCGGGGCCGGGCAGCAGCCACCTGGTCAGCGACGTCTCCGGCTGGTGGCGCGACCCGCAGGTGCTGGCCGGGCTCGGGCCGGCCCTGGCCGCACCGTTCCGGGACGCCCGGCCGACGGTGGTGGTGGCCCCGGCCGTCACCGGGCTGATGCTCGGCCCGCTCACCGCCACCGCTCTCGGGGTGGGCTTCGCGCCAGCGCACAAACCGGGCGACGGGCGACTGCCGGCCGGGCCGCTGACCTGGTCCCGGAGCGACCCCGACTTCCGCGGCCGCCAGGTGGACCTGGCCGTGGTGGACCGGCGACTCGGCCCGGACGACCGGGTGCTGGCGGTGGACGACTGGGTCGCCACCGGGGCGCAGCTGCGGGCGATCCGGGAGCTCTGCGCCGCCCGGGGCGCCACCTGGCTCGGCGCCTCGGCGGTGGTGCGGGACTGCCCGACCGAGGTGAGCCGGGAACTCCGCCTGCACGGGCTGCTCGACGCCGCCCAACTGCCCGCTTGACCTGAAGCGCGCTTCAGGTCCCAGGATCGGCGCATGGACCACGGCATCCTGGACGAGGCGTACCGACGGCTGCACCGCACCGGCCCCGAGTTCGAGGGCTGGCTCTCCAACCACGGGCCGATGGCGGTCGAGGCGCTGGTCCGGCACGGCCACGACCGCAGCGTGCACCGCTGGCTGGACGACTACCTGCGCCGGCTCGACGAACTGCCGGGTCAGCACCGGATCGAGGACTGGCGGGAGGCCCTCGGTGACCCGAAGCGCGCCGGCGACTGGCTGGCCCACTTCGACCGGGAGCTGCTCGAGCGCCCCTGGCGCGAGGTGCTGGGCACCTGGTGGCCACGGCTGCTGCCCGGCATCGCGGCCGGCGCGACCCACGGCGTCATCCGGGTCGGCCACGCCGTCCGGGCGCTGCGGGAGGACGGCTCCAGCCCGGACCGGGTGGCCGAGCTCGGCCAGGCCCTCGGCTACTGGGCGGCCCGCTGGCAGCCGGTGCCGGGCCTGCGCCTCGACGCGGCGTCCCGTCCCGACGGTCCCGACGTGGCCACCGCGCTGGCCTCGGTGCCCCGGATCGACGATCGCAGCGGCGGCATCCGGCAACGGCTGGCGCGGCTGTCGGGCGTACCCGGGTGGGACAGGGCGGTGGCGTCCCCGCGCCCGGCGCGGACGCCCGCCGAAGCGGAGCGGGGGCTGGTCGCGCTGGTGCACCGGGCCGCGCTGGACTACCTGCGGTACGGGCACGAGAACCCGGTGATGCTGGTGCACGCGGTGACCGCGCCCACGGCGGTGCTGCGGACCCTGCCGGCGCTCGACCCGGCGCTCTGGGCGCCGAGCCTCACCGCGGCGTGGTCGGCCACGGCAGCGGTGACCGCGGTGTACGCCCCGCCGCGCGGCACGGCGATCCCGGCCGTCACGCCCGGCACCCCGGCGGAGGTGTTCGCCCGGGCCGCCCGGCACGGCGGCGCGCACGTGGTCAAGCTGGCCGACGCCGTGCTCGACGCGCACGCGGCGACCGGCGACGAGCGGGTGCTCACCGCCGCCGGCTACGCCGGCCAGCTGATCTGAACGAACTCCTCCACCGCGGTGCAGACCCGGCCCAGCACCTCCGCCGAGCGGGCCAGCGGACCGGGCACCAGCATCCCGTGGTGGGCGTCGGGGACCTCCAGCACGTGCGGGGTGAGCCGGCGCGCCACGGCACCGTCCCAGGAGGGGTCGGCGGTGCCGCCGACCAGCAGGACCGGCGCGGTGGCGCCGATTCCCCACGACGGGAAATCGGTGCTGGGTAACGTCGGCAGGATGTGGCCTCGGATCGGTGGACTGCGCACGCTCGCCCTCGGCACCCCGGGGCGGATGCGGACCAACCTCAACACCCTGGTGCTGGCCGGGGTGAAGACGGCGACCGCCACCCTGCTCACCGAGTACGCCGAGGAGGGCGAGGAACTGGAGCACACCGGCGAACGGCTCGTCCTGCTGGACGACGTCGACGCCCTCGCCGGGATCGTCGAGGTCACCGGCGTCGAGGTGCTCCGCTTCGCCAACGTCCCGTGGGACTTCGCCCGCGCCGAGGGCGAGGGCGACCGCTCGATCGAGGAGTGGCGGGCGGGGCACGCCGCCTACTGGGCCCGCGTCGGCACCCCGGTCACCGACGACACCGAGATCGCCTGCCTGCGCTTCCGGCTGGTCTCCGGGGGCGACGGCGGCGTCGCCACCGGCGACCTCAGCACCTGAGGTACGCGCCGACCAGGCTTCACCCGGGCCCCGCGCGGCCAACCCGGCTGCGGGCGCCATCGCTCCGGCTTCCAGCCGGGGGTCGGGCGCGCCGACACCGCTGCGCGTCCTTTGCTCTGCTGCCCTTACGGCGACAGCAACAGCCAGTCACTGTCGCCTCCGCGGCAGCAGAGCAAAGGAGGCGGCGGGTGACCCTGGCCGCCGGGTCAGGCGGTGCGCAGCTCGGGCAGGAGTTGGGTGGCGACGTCCACCAGGACGGCCTCGTCGCCGGCGTACCAACTGCTGGCCCGGGGCCAGTGCGTGATGACGTCGGTGAAGCCGAGCGCCGCCGCCCGGGCCACCTGCTCGGCGAAGAAGTCGGCATTGCTCAGCGAGAAGACCGGCGCCGAGTCCAGCGACAGGTAGCGGTCCACGGTGGCCGGGTCCCGACCGGCGGCGTCCAACGTCTGATCCAGCCGGGCGCAGAGCTGCCCCACCCCGTCCCACCAGCTCGTCAGGTCGTCGCCGCCGGTGCCGGTGGTGACCCAGCCCTGCCCGAAGCGGGCCACCAGCCGCATCGACCGGGGACCGTTCGCGGCCACCACGAACGGCACCCGGGGCTGCTGCACACAGCCCGGGTTGTTGCGGGCGTCCACCGCGGCGAACCAGTCACCCCGCCAGGTGACGCCGTCCTGCCGCAGCACCAGGTCGAGCAGCTCGGTGAACTCGCCGAAGCGGTCCACCCGCTGCCGCGGCGGCAGGGTCTCGCCGCCGAGCACCGCCGAGTCGAACCCGATGCCGCCCACCCCGAGGCCGAGCAGCACCCGGCCGGCGGACACGTCGTCGAGGGCGGTGACCTGCCGGGCGAAGGCCGCCGGATGCCGGAAGTTCGGCGAGGCGACCAGGGTGCCGAGCCGGATCCGGGAGGTCACCGTCGCGGCGGCGGTCAGGGTGGCCATGGAGTCGAACCAGGGGCCGTCGACCAGATCGCGCCAGCCCAGGTGGTCGTACGTCCAGGCGTGGTCGAAGCCCCACTCGTCCGCCTGGCGCCAGCGGCGCTGCGACTCCGACCAGCGCTGGTCGGGAAGGATCACGATGCCAATCCGCATGATCGCCAGGGTACGGCCCGACCCGGTCCGGGCCACCCGACACGGGTCTGTTCATACATCGATCATCTGTATATGATCCGGCGCATGGCGGCGATGCGTGAACCGACCTTCCTGATCCTCACCGCGCTCGCCGGTGGTCCCCGGCACGGCTACGGCATCGTCCAGGACGTCGCCGTCCTGTCCGAGCAGCGGGTGACCCTGCTCCCCGGCACCCTCTACACCGCGCTGGACCGGCTCACCGCCGAGGGCCTGGTGGAGCCCGACCGGGAGGAGACCGTGGACGGTCGGCGGCGCCGCTACTTCCGTCTCACCCCCGAGGGGCACGCCGCCCTCGGGGCCGAGGCCGGCCGGCTGCGGCAGCTCGCCACGGCCGCCGAGGCCCGGCTGCGCGCGTTCCGCCCCGGCACCGCCTGAACCGCCAACTCACCCGAGCCACGCAGCACCATCCCCGCCGTCCCGCCGGTCGGCGGGACCGCACCCCGCACCACCCGAGGCGAGACCGAGCCCCCGGAGGGAAGGCAATGGCACCGACCGGCGACCCGCTCGCGCGCCGCTACCGCCGCCTGCTGCGCTGCTATCCGCGCGCCTACCGGCGGGAGCGCGGCGACGAGCTGGTCGCCCTGCTGCTCGACACCGCACCGCCCGGACGGACCAGGCCACGGCTGCGGGAGGTCGTCGACCTGATCCGGAACGGGATGCGCTGCCGGCTCGGCCGACCGGCCAGCAGCACGGTCGTCGCCTGGGCGGCGTTGGCCGCGGTCGTCTGCGGGCTCTTCAGCGCGGCACTGTCCGCCCGGGTCGCCTGGGAGACCGCCCGACCGCTGCCGGGCCACGCCGAGACCGGTGCGATCTTCCGGACCGTACTGCCCGACCGCGAACCGGACGAGATCACCACCCCGTCGAGTTTCTTCGGGTACTACACCCAGCCGCTGACCCTGCAGGCCCTGGACAACCTGCTCCTCGGCGACGGCGGGGAGTACCAGCAGACCGCCACCGGCGCGTGGGCCGCCGGCCCGCCACCCGCCCCGCCCGAGCAGATCGCCGGGGTGGCCCAGCGCCGGCTCCGGGAAGCCGGCTGGCACCTGGACGGGGTCACCGTGCACCGCTCGGACGACTGCGCCGGCAAATTCTGCGCCGCCGTCGTGCCGGTCACCTACACCACCCTCGACGCCAGCCGGGGGGACACCCTTCTCACCGTCACGGTCAACTCGCGGCCGGAGCCCGACTACCCGTACCTGTCGATCGACCTGCGCCGCACCACGCCGCCGCTGGTCCTCCCGGCCGCGATCGGCGGCGGGCTGCTCGGCGCGCTGGCCGGCTGGCTGGTCTTCGGCTGGGCGAGCCGGCGCACCGAGACGCCCCACCCGGCCCGGGCGGTGGTGAAGGTCCTCTTCGGGGTGACGCTGCTGCTGTGGTGGCTGCCGATCCTGGTCGCCGTGCCGTCGGTGGCCAGCCACCATGGCGCGGAACAGCACCCCCAGTGGCATCCGTTCTGGGAGTGGCTGGGCCAGCCGACCTTCTCACTGTTCTTCCTGGTCGGATCGGTGAGCGCGCTGCTCGCGATCGCCCTGGCGACCCTGCCCCGACGGGATGCCGACCGGATATCGGCGCTCGTCAGCGGCTGAGCCCTCCGGTCAGCCCGCCGCCAGCTTGGTCATCATCCGGGGCAGGTGCGGGTCGAGGGTGGCCGGGTCCGCCGCGGCCACCTCGGCGGGCGTCCACCACCGGACGGCACGGAACTCCCCCGGGTCGGGCGTGAGCGGCTGGTCCCGGCGGCCCGCCAGCACGTACCAGAGGCTCACGTCGACGTGCCGGTCCTCGGGCGGGCCGACCGTCGGCGTGACGGTGAGGAAGAGCGGACGTTCACCGGGCTCCGGCGGGAAGACCGCCGGCACGCCCAGTTCCTCGACCACCTCCCGGCGTACGGTCTGCGCCGGATGTTCGCCGGGCTCCACGTGGCCGCCGGTGGGCAGCCACCGCCCGGCGTTGCGGTGGTCGACCAGCAGGACGCCGCCGTCGGTGGCGTCGCGCAGCAGGAAGTACGCGACGAGGTGCGGCGACGGGATGCGGGGCTTCGCCCGCCGGAAGACGTCGTCGGTCGCCGCCAGCCAGTCGAGGCACTGCGCCCGGTGCGCCGCCTCCAGGTCGTCGAGGGGCACGATCGACTCGACCAGCGCCCGGATCTCGTCCAGCACCCGCATGTCGGGCATCCTGCCAGTCACCCTCGGCGCACGGCGTCCGCCGCGGCACGGACGAACTCGCGTACCCGCTCGGTGGTGTTGGTCTCCAGCCAGACCGGACCCCGCCGGATGGGCGGCGCGTCGTGGATCGGCACGTAGGCGACGTCCGGGCGGGGGTAGTACCGCCGGGTGTGCTCGCCGACCGGGAGCACGCCACGGCCCATCGCGACCAGCGAGAGCATCTCCGAGAAGGTGTTGCCGACCGGTCCCCTCGGCACCGGACGCCCGGACGGCGTGCGGTCCGGGGTGCGGTCGCGCTTGAACTCCGCCGAGGTCACCGCCGGGTACTGCACCACCGGGTGGTCGGCGAGGACCTCCAGGGAAACCGACTCCGCGCCGGCCAGCGGATGCCCGGTCGCCACCGCCAGCACCCGGCCCTCCGACAGCAGCGCCGGGCCGTTGGCCATGCCGTCGAACGGGTACGCGGCGATGAGCACATCGATCGAGCCGTCCACCAGGCTGGACCGGGAGTTCGCCAGCTGGGCCTCGTGGACGTGCACCTCGCAGTCGGGGTGCCGCTCGCGGAACAGGTTGACCGCGCGGAGCAGCACCGGCGCGGTCCACTCGCCGAGGAAGGCGACCCGCAGCTCCCCGGTGACGCCCCGCCCGGCCTCGACGGCCCGCCGGACGGCGTCCTCCATCCCGGCGACCAACGGTCGCAGGTCGTCGGCGAGCCGGTGGCCGATCGGGGTGAGCCGGACGACCCGGCTGGTGCGCTCGAAGAGCGGCGCGCCGATCCGCCGTTCCAGCTTCTTCACCACATGGCTGATCCGCCCGGTGGTGACCCGTAACCGCTCGGCGGTCCGCCCGAAGTGCAGCTCCTCGGCGAGGGTCAGGAAGGTCTCGACCTCGTGCCGCTCCAGCAAGCCGGGCTCCCGTCGTTGAATCCGGTTCAACGATCGTAGTCCGATCGCGGCTTGGTCGCGTTCCCCGCTCCGACCAGGCTGGAAGCCAGCAGAGAGATCGCTACGCCGAGGAGTGCGCAATGAGTACGACCACCGTCACCGAATACCTCGCCGGGCTCGACGAGCCACTGCGGGAGATCGCCGCGAAGCTGCGGCCGGTCATCGAGGCGGCGCTGCCCGGCGCCACCGACGCCGTCTGGCACGGCCACCCGGTGTGGGGTCGCGGGGACCGGCCGGGACGGGACCCGGTCTGCCTGGTCAAGGCGTACCCGTCGTACCTGACCTTCGGGCTCTGGCACGGCCAGCAGGTCGACGACCCGTCCGGCCGGCTGCTGCCGGGTGCCCGGTCGATGGCGTCGGTGAAGCTGCGGGCCGCCGACGAGGTCGACCCGGCCCTGTTCGGCGACTGGCTGCGCCAGGCGTATGCCCGGGAGGTGGCGGCGTGACCAGCGTGCGGGTGACCGGCTTCGACCATCTGGTGCTCACCGTCGCCGACGTCGAGAGCGCGCTGGCGTTCTACTGCGGACCGCTCGGCCTGGCCCCGGTACGCGTCGACGAGTGGCGGGCCGGCAGGGTGCCCTTCCCCTCGGTGCGCGTCGACGCCGGAACGATCATCGACCTGGTCCACGGCCGGCGGGGATCGGCGAACGTCGACCACTTCTGCCTGGTGGTCGCGCCGCTCGACTGGCACGAGGTGATCGCCGCCGGCGTCTTCGACGTGGTGGAGGGGCCGGTGGGCCGGTTCGGCGCCCGGGGCTCGGCCACCTCGCTGTACGTCCGCGACCCGGACGGCATCGTCGTCGAGCTGCGCTGGTACCCGCACGATTGATCAGGGCCGGTGGCCCACGGGGTGGTGATCGGCGCGGTCGGGCCGCCTGAGCCGCGCCGGTCCCCCGCACCTCGGCCAGGCTGGTGCATCGCCTCAGAGATGCTGGACGATCTGGATCGGATTGCCGTCCGGGTCGGCGGTCCAGGCGATCAGGAGGCGATCGAGCCAGGGGTGCGGCGCGGCGAGGGCGGGAGCGCCGTCGGCGGTGAGCCGGGCCCAGGCGGCGGCGGTGTCGTCGGTCCAGAGAATCACGGCGGCCCGCTGTCCGTCGGGCACCGGGTCGAGGCCATGGTCGTCCCGGGTGGAGCTGACCGATGCGATACCGATCCGGTAGCCGTCGAGCGTCAGGTCGACGTGGATCGGCTCGCCGTCGGTCGGCACCCGGAAAGTCTCGGTGAAGCCCAGCCGCGTGTAGAACGTCACGGCGCGCGGCACGTCGGCGCTGAACAGGACGACCTGCGGGGTGCGGAACATCGACACCAGCCCTCCTGGGACTAGCCGACGAAGATGCAGAACGGGTGACCGGCCAGATCGGCGTAGACGCGGAGCGGCTCGTCGGGGTCGTCGCTGCGGTCGTACAGCAGCCGACCACCGAGGCGCATGACGCGCTCGTGCTGCACCTGCAACTCCTCGACCGACGCCACGGTCAGGTCGAGGTGCAGCTGCTGCGGCACCCGGTTCTCCGGCCAGGTCGTCTCCGGCAGCTGGTCGACCTGCTGGAAGGCCAGCTGGGGAGCGCCGCCGGGGGCCCTCAGCACGAGCCAGTCGCGACCACGCTCATCCGCCTGCCCCGCTTCCGGCGGCTCGTCACCAGGCCGGTAGACGAGGCCCAACAGAGATCGGTAGAACTCCGCGAGGGACCTGGCGTCGGTGCAGTCGAGCACCACCGAACACAGCCTGGGCACGCTTTCCCGGTCGACCATGTCGATCACCTCCACCGCCATTCTGCATGGCGGCGGTCCCTGGTCGACGAGCGTGGAGCCGGGCCTCTCTTCTCAACCGTGCCTTGTCAGACCTGCCTGCTCGTTGCCCTCGGCCTCGGGCAGTCCGGAGGCCTGCAGCAGCTCGCTGACGGCGGCGCGCAGCTGTGCCACGACGGCGTTCGCGGAGAACTCCAGACCTTCGGCGCAGGCCTCGTCGGCTTCCTCGATCGCCTGCAGTGCTCGGGCGCGCGTCGGCTCCGGCTCCCGTCCGGCGAGGAAGTCACGATGCAGCAGCCTGAGCGCCTCGCCGAGGTGCTCGATCGCGGCGGGAAGGCTGGCCGGCACCGACTCGCCTTCGCGGATGGTCGTCACGATCCACCGCATCATCTCGCGGCCGCTGGTGTAGACGTTGTCGAGGTGCTCGGCAGCGAACTGGTACCGGCGAATCATGCCCAACCGTCGCCTGCGCCAGGGTGAGAGGACGGCGACCTCTCGCGCTGCCTCAATCATTTCCGCAGTCTGCTGTCTCTGCGCCTGGCCTGTGGTGAAGGCGCGAGCGGCTTCGTCGGCCCGCGTGACGTCACGGCCGGCCAGGGCCTGCGCGGCGGCGGTGAGTTGATTGGCGAAGAGATCCGCGGTGGGACCGGCCGCGCGGCGCACGACGCGCAGCGGGTTGAGCGGCAGGATCAGCAGTGCCACCGCGAGGGCGGCAACGCCACCGACCAGAGCGCTTTCCGTTCTCGGCACCGCCAGATCCGGTCCCCCCGTCACCAGTCCCAGCAGCACCGCCGTGCTTCCTGCCTGTGCCATGGTGGCGCCGCCACCCCGGAACAGGACCGCCACCGAGATGGCCAGCGCCACGACCAGACCGGTTCGGGCCGGCCCTGTTCCGGTGAGCCGGATCAGCCAGTGCCCGACGAACGCGCCCACGACCACCCCGGCAAGGAGTTCACCCGACCGCCGGAGCCGGTGGCCGATGGCTCCCGCTATCACGCCGATCGCCACGGCGGGCGCGAACAACGGCTGCGCGTTGTCCAGGACAGTGTCGGTGACGAACCACGCCAGGCCGGCCGCCAGACCCGCCTGCATCGCCACGATCAGGTACGTGCGAAGTCGGTCGTACATCTCGCGGCCGCTTCGCCGCAGAGTCTCCCGAGGCGTACCCCGAACCGGGCCCCGCACATCCCACCTCCGAGAACCCATCGGCTCTCCGACATCGTCGTACGTCGGCGGAGCTCGGGTGACGAAGATCGGCAATCTGTCGCATCGTCGACGCGGGAGCCACCACTTCCGAGGCGCATGGCCCGTGGATGGCGTCGAGGTGACACCCGGACCGGGGCCACCCCGTAGAAGCGCCCCCGGCACCGGCATTTCAGTTGAGTCGATCGGTCCAGGCGGCGCTGAGGATCATCTGGTACGCGCTGATCCGTACCGGCGAGAGGGTCAGCCGCTCGTGAGCGAGCAGTTCCCCTGTGTTGGGGTCGAAGATCAGCAGGGACTGCGCGTTGTGGTCGCGGTCGTCGAAGGTGATGGCCACGCCCTTACGGCCGGCCCGATCGGTCACCTGACCGCGCCACCGGAACCCAGGTACGTCGGCGAGGACCCGCAGGATCTCGGCGCGTGTCCGACGCGGGACGACGTACCGCCCGTACACCGTGCTCACCTCCTTGCTGACCGCGCCGGCCCCGAACCTGACCTTGAGCAGCTCCGTCAACCGGGTCCGTTCCGACGGCAGCGGCGCGAGATCCAACGGCGGCAGCGGCACCCGGGCGGGCCCGGAAGCGGCGGGTGCCGCAGCCTTGAACTTGAGGTTGCGCTGCCAGTAGTCCCGGGACTCCTGGTCCGGATACTGCGGCTCAAGCTGGATCGTGACCTGCTCACCGGTCCCGTCGGCCGCCTGCCAGACCCTGGTCTCGTCCGCGAAAGCGACCTGGTAGCGACCGTCAGGAGACGCCATCACCGGATCGCCCCACGTCCTCGTGTGGTGGTACATGTACCGGCCGGTGCGGTTGTCGTACTCCGCGTCGACGAGCCTGCTCGCCAACGCGCGCAGTTGGCTCCCCGCATCACGGGCGCCGGAGCCGTACGCCACCGGCACGAGCACCAACCCCGGATCCGCCGCGGGCGGACTGGCGACCTCCGGGGCGTCCGGGCTGGACGTACCGAACGTCTGGGCGATTGCCGCGGCGCCGATCGCGACGGCCAGCGTCCCGGCCGTCAGAACCAGTCTGCGGGTGGGGCGTGTCGGACGGCGATGGGCGACCGGCTCGGCGACTGCCTCTGCGCGGTTGATCAGGTCGTGTGCCGACAGCCGGGGCGGTGCGATGGTGCTGTGCCGGGCCGGGTCAATCGGCTTGAGGAGGGTGCGCGTTCGCTCTTCTCCGAACATCACAGGGCCTTTCGAGGACTAGCCAGCACCGGCTGCTGCGCCGGTGATCCGGATCGGTACGACATCGCTTCGTTGAGGCGCCTACGGGCGCGGTGCAAGCGCACTGCGGCGGTGGTGCGGGTACAGCCAAGGACATGGGCGGCCTCGGAAACGGTCAACTCCTCCCAGCCGACCAACCGGAGGATTTCCTGGTCGAGATCGGCGAGGGTGGCCAGAGCGGCCTGGAGATCGGCTACTCCCACGGTCGCGTCGGCGCCGGACGATCCCGGTTTCTGCAGAAGGCCAGCGTCGGCAATCGGTAGTACGTCCGGCGCAGCTCTCCGAGCTCGCCATTCGTTCGCAAGCAGGCGCCGAGCCACCCCGTACAGCCAGGGCAGGCTGCGGTCCGGAACCTCGCGGCGGCGCCGCCAGGCGATGATGAACACCTCCTGAGCGAGTTCAGCCGCCGCGTTCAGATCGGCAAGGCGACGCTGGCCGTACTTCACGACCGGTCCGTACTCGGCGGCGTAGACCCTGGTGAACCAATCCTCATCGCGTTTTTCCGGTGGACCCATCCAAGACTCCCGCCTGGTTGACGAACTCCCACCCTGGCTTGTGTCACCACCGCTCCGATGATTACCGCCAACGACCCACCCCTCACGCAACGAACAACTCCCCCTGGGTAGCCGGATCGCCTGAGACAGGAGCACGAAGCGTTCGGGTCGTGGTTCGCGGCATGCCGCCGTTGGCCTGTCGACCCCTAGGTCGGCACGGAGCGGGCACGGCGCCGAGGCTCGTGGTCGTCGTGGGCTGAGAGACTGAGTGGGTGGGACTGGACAAGGGGACCGCAGCTCGGGTCGCCGAGGCACGCCTGGCGGAATGGCGACGCCTCGGCTATGCCGAGTGGCGTGCGCTCCTCGACGACAAAGAGCTACGCCAGGTCGTTGACCAGGACGGCCAGCGGTACAGCGTGGTCAGCTACGCCCTTGATGACGGCGACGGGCGTGTCCGCATGTCAGTAGCGGTGGACGATGGCGGCTGGTCCGCATTCGTCCCGCTGGTGCGAGGCGAGATCATGAATCCGGATGGCACCTTCCTCGCGTGACCACTTCACTCAGTTCGTCACACCCCCCAGGCAAGCTGGCCGCTACCGATCAACACCAGTGCAGCATCGGCCTCGCAAACCTGGAGGAAACCGTGGCGGTCACCGCCGATGATCTCGACGCAGCATTGTCCAGCGTTGTTGCCAGCCTACGACCAGCGACCGATCTGGACTGGTCCGCGCGGGCGGGCAGCCTGGATTGGGACTGCTGGCACACCGCCGAGCACATCGGTGATTGCCTGATGTCGTTCGCGGGTCAACTCGTGGCCCGGCCGGAGAAGCGGTTTGTGCGCTTCATGGCAACCGCCGACAAGGACGCTTCCGCGGAACAGGTACTGGAGTTCGCCGAGGCGGGTGGCCGTATCTTGGCAGCCACGGTACGCACGTCCGGACCGGCTGTTCGGGCCTACCACCCCACGGGTCAAGCCGATCCGGAGGGCTTCGCCGCGATGGGGTGCGTGGAGACGTTGCTGCACGGCGATGACATCGCGCAGGGCCTCGGTTTCGCCATCGATCCACCACGTGACGTGTGCGCCCGGGTACTCGCTCGGCTGTTTCCGGAAGCGGCGCAGGAACTGGCCAGGGTGGACCCGTGGGCGGCGCTGCGTTGGTCCACGGGCCGGATCGAGCTGCCAGGACGTCCCCAGCTGAAGGAATGGCGCTGGCGCGGTGCTCCGCTGGGCGAATGACCCCGAGGCGCGAATGCTGACACCGCGTTGTGGCCCGTGAATGGCCCGACGATGCCGCCCCTGTCGCACGCGGACTGCACGCTGGACCTGTCTTGACCGGTAAGTAAGGTCGTCCGCATGGCTGACGCTGTCGTGATTCCCGGCGCCTGGTTCGGGCCGGGCGCTCCCCTGCTGATGTATGCCGGCGATGTGGCGGAGCAGCGGGGCGCAACAGTACATCGGTACTCGTGGTCCCAGGAGTTTCCGAAGCCTGATCAGCCAGAAATCGAAAGCTGGGTTGGCGGTGAGATCGCTCCACTGATCGACACCATTGGCGGTCGCCCACTGCTGATCGGCAAGTCGCTCGGCACGAACGCGGCAGCGATTGCCGCCGAAAGATCCTTGCCCGCCGTGTGGCTCACGCCCTTGCTCACCCTGCCGTGGGTGGCTGATGCGTTGGGCCGCGCAACCGCGCCGTTCCTGCTCGTGGGTGGCACTGCCGACAAGCTATGGGACGGTGACATCGCCCGCCGGCTGTCGCCTCATGTGCTAGAGGTGGAAGGCGCGGACCACGGTATGTACGTACCCGGCCCGCTTACCGAGTCGATCGCGGTGCTCAGTCAGGTCGTGGTCGCCGTGGAGGAGTTCCTCGACGCTATTGGCTGGCCGAGCTAGTCACCTGGTCCCACATCGCTGCTGGTACCTAGAAGCGGATCTCCTCGTCGGGCGGCCGGCCCGACCGATGCCGGCCGGAGGTCGCCAGCAGGCCGGGGCCGGGCCGGCGCGGCTCGCTTGCGGGCCGCCTTGATCTGATAGAGCGGAATTCGGCAATGCGCGTGGCCGGTGCGTGGCCGGTGCAGTGTCCTCCGTCGACTGATGCGCGACAGTCGTCCGCCAACTGATCTGCGACATCGGAGCGCGGATCGCGGCAGAGGGCGAAGTCGTCGTGCCCCGGTGCGCCGTAGGGCGAGAGCCAGATCCATTGGTAGGTTGCCCGCCATGACCGAGCTCGGACCCGTCGCCTGGCCACCTGCCGCGATCAGGACCGAGCGGCTCGTGCTGCGTGAGTCCGAGGCCCGGGACCGTGCGGCGTTCATCGAGCTGTTCACCTCGCCGGAGGTGGGCACATACCTAGGCGGCCCTCGACCGCGTGATGAGTGCGAGCGCGCGTTGCCTGAGACGCCCGAGAGGCGCCCCGGCCTTTTCGTGATCGAGCTCGACGGAGCGATGATCGGCACCATCGAGCTCAACCGGCGCGATGCGGAGCGTCGGAGTCATGTCCGCCCGGATGCCGGGCAGGCCGAACTCGGCTACCTGCTCCTGCCAGAGGCATGGGGACACGGGTACGCCGCCGAGGCGTGCGCGGCGGCGCTCGGCTGGTTCGCCGACGCGCGTCCCGGCGAGCCGGTGGTGCTCTGCACCCAGACCGCCAACGACCGCTCGATGCGCCTCGCGGCGAAGCTGGGGTTCGCCGAGGTGCAACGGTACGAGGCGTGGGGGGCCGAACAGTGGATGGGCGTGTGGTCCCCGGTCACGCCGCCCGCTTGAGCTCGTGCCCGGCAGCACGAGGGAGCTACGAGGTCGCCGATCGGTCGTTGGCCTCGGCGGGTTCACGACGCCTTCGGGCCGGCCGGTCTGGCGCGGCAACCTCAACAAGGTCATCGGCTGGTCGGCGGTGTTCGGCAAGCTCGGCGTGCCGGGTCTGCACTTCCATGATCTGCGGCATACCGGTAACACGATCGCGGCGCGGACGGGCGCGAGCACCCGGGACCTGATGGCCCGGATGGGTCACGACTCGACGCAAGCGGCCGTGATCTATCAGCACGCCACCTCGGAGGCGGATCGGGCCATCGCCCAGGCGGTGAGCGACGCTGTGACGGCCGAGCCCAAGAAGGCCAAGAAGCCAGCCGCCGACCTCTCCGACAAGGCCAAGGGCAAGGGCAAGAAGCGTGGCTAGTGGCCCGTGGATGGCCCGCCGGGCGCTGCCGGCCGCAGCGACATCGAAGGCCCTGGCTGGGACTTGCGTCCTGACCAGGGCCTCGATCGTGGAGCGGGTGACGGGAATCGAACCCGCACTGTCAGCTTGGGAAGCTGATGTTCTGCCATTGAACTACACCCGCAAGCGGCACCACTGTACCTGAGGTGACCGCCGCCGTGCACCCAGGTACCCCCGGGCACGCCGACACCCTCGCCGCCGTGATCGATCTTGGACCCAACGTATTCACGTAGAGCTAAAAGTTTCACACCGGCAACATATGGCCGTTCTCAAATCTGTCGATCGGTTGTAACGTCACCCCCACGTTCTCGACCACGGTGTGACATACCCCCTGTCACGCCGCCAGAAAGAGGTGGGCCCATGGGACTCCGTCCCAACCTGCTGACCCGGCGTGCCGCCGGTGTCGCGTCGACGACCCTCGCGCTGCTGCTCAGCACCGCCGCGGTAGGCGTCGTCCCCGCTGCTTCCGCCTTCTCCGCCGCCCCGAGCGAGGTGTGCGCCGAGCCGGCCGACGTCCACTCGGACGCCCGGATCAAGAAGGGCGGGATCGCCAAGCACGAACCCAACGAGCTGACCGCCAAGCAGGTCCGCGAGCGCGAGGCCGACCTGGCCGCCGCGCTGCGCGAGCGGGCGAGCTTCCGGGCCGGCGCCCAAGCCGCCGCCCCGCTGGCCAGCGTCACCATCCCGGTCGTCGTGCACGTGATCCAGCGCGACAGCACCCGCGCCGGCGGCAACATCCCGGACTCGATGATCACCTCGCAGATCAGCGTGCTGAACCAGGCCTACGCGGGTGCCACCGGCGGCGCGGCCACGGCCTTCGGCTTCCAGCTGACGAAGATCAACCGGGTGACCAACCCGGCGTGGTACCCGATCGTGCAGGGCTCGTCGGCGGAGCGGTCGATGAAGACCTCCCTGCGCGAGGGCGGCAAGAACACGCTCAACGTCTACCTGGGTGAGCTGAGCGACGACCTGCTCGGCTGGGCGACCTTCCCGCAGCGGAAGCTGAACAGCATGGACGGCGTGGTCGTGCTGAGCGAGTCGCTGCCGGGCGGCACCGCCGCCAACTACAACCAGGGCGACACCGGCACCCACGAGGTCGGCCACTGGCTGAACCTCTACCACACCTTCCAGGGTGGATGCTCCGGCTCGGGTGACAGCGTCAGCGACACCCCGGCCGAGGCCTCGCCGGCGTTCCAGTGCCCGACCGGGCGGGACACCTGCGCCACGGCCGGCCTGGACCCGATCACCAACTTCATGGACTACACCTACGACTCGTGCATGTACCAGTTCACCGCTGGTCAGGCGAGCCGCATGCTGACCGCGTGGAACGCGTACCGCGCGGCGTAACACCCCAGCAGACGCCGATGCCGGCTCCGTCGGACCGACGGGGCCGGCATCGGCGTCTCGGCGGTCAGGCGGCGGGGCGGCGGGTGTCGAAACCGTGGCGGCCGCGGCGGGCCGGCCGCCGATCGGGTACGCCGGCAGCGTCGCCGCCGCGCTGGGCGGCGACCGGATCGAGCCAGACCTGGACGGCGGAGGACCCGTGGCCCTCGCCGGGCTGGCCGAGCCCGCCCTGGTCGCGGCGGGTCAGCATCGCCACGTCGACGCTGAACTCGAAGAGTCGCCAGTCGACCTGCGGCGCCGCCCGGCCGAGGCGGGCTACCCGGGCGACCCGGGCCGGGTCGGTGACCGGTTGCGCGCGACCGGCGACGTATGCCTCGTCGTCGGTCTCCTCCGGCGGGAACGAGTGCAACGCGTAGCGCCCGTCGCGTTCGAGGTCGCGCCGCTTGGGCGAGTCAACGACGAAGCAGAACAGACCCTCGTCGGTGATCACGGGGCAGACCGGGTGCACCCGGGGCCCACCGTCGGCGCGGACGGTGGCCAGGTAGCCGAAGCCCGGCCCGTACTGCTGCATGAGAAGGCGGATCCCGTCGGCGAGTCGGGGCTCGTCAGCGGCGAATTCGGACCAGGAAGCCATACGGACACCCTATCGAACATGTGTACGAACGCGTAGTCCGACACGCAGGTCACCCGGTCCGCTCGATATGGTGTGCCGATGCTGCTCTCCGACCGCGACCTGGTCTCCGAGATCAAGGCGGGCACGCTCGCGCTGGAGCCCTTCGAGCCCACGCTGGTGCAGCCGTCCAGCATCGACGTGCGGCTCGACAAGCTCTTCCGGGTCTTCAACAACCACCTGTACACGCACATCGACCCGGCGATCCAGCAGGACGAGCTCACCTCGATGGTCGAGGTGCCCGAGGGCGAGCCGTTCGTGCTGCACCCCGGTGAGTTCGTGCTCGCCTCCACGCTGGAGGTCATCTCGCTCGGCGACCAGCTCGCCGGGCGCCTGGAGGGCAAGAGCAGCCTGGGTCGGCTCGGCCTGCTCACCCACTCGACCGCCGGCTTCATCGACCCCGGCTTCTCCGGTCACGTGACGCTGGAGCTGTCGAACGTGGCGAACCTGCCGATCACGCTCTGGCCCGGGATGAAGATCGGCCAGCTCTGCATCTTCCGGCTCTCGTCCCCGGCCGAGCACCCGTACGGCTCCGCCGTCTACGGGTCGCGCTACCAGGGCCAGCGCGGGCCGACCCCGAGCCGCTCCTGGCAGAACTGGCGCACCTGGCCCACCCGCTGACGCCGGGCCGGGCCCCCGGAGCCCCCGGGAGCCCGGCGCGCGCTCAGCCCGGCCGGCCGTAGCTGTTGACCGGCCCGTCGTCGACCCGCTTCATCTTGACCGGCTGGCCGGCCTGGGAGGCGTGCACCACCCAGCCGCCGCCGACGTACATGCCGACGTGGTGCAGGTCGGCGTAGTAGAAGACCAGGTCGCCGGGGCGCAGGTCGGCCCGGCTGACCCGGGGGGTCACCTGGCGCTGCTGGCGGGCGTTGTGCGGCAGCGAGACACCGGCCTTCGCCCACGCCGCGAGCATCAGCCCGGAGCAGTCGTACGAGTTGGGGCCCTCGGCGCCCCAGACGTACGGCTTGCCGATCTGCGCGCAGGCGAACTTGACCGCCGTGCCGGCCGGGCCGCCGGGGTAGCCGGCCGGGCACGGGGCCGGGCGCAGTGCGCCTCCGCCACCGTTGCCGTACACCTTTAGCCGCAGTTTCTGCAGCCGGTCGATCTCGGCGTTGATCTGCTTCTTCTTCGCGGCGAGCTGGGCCTCGGTACGGGTCAGCTGGGCGACCATCTCGTCCAGCGGCGCCTTCTCCGCGGCCAGCTTGTCCCGCAGCTCCTTGACGACCCGCACGTCGCGCTGCTGGCGCTGGGCGAACCGGTCGAGCATTTCGAGCTGGTCGACCAGTTCGGCGGGGCTACTGCTGCCGAGCAGGGCGTTGACGGCGGAGACGTTCTCCCCCTTGTACGCCTCGGCGGCGAGGCCGGTGACCTGGTTCATCGCGAGGTCGACCTGGAGTTGCAGCGGCTCGATGCGCTTGGCCAGCGCGTCGGCCTGCCGGCGCTTGGCGGCCAGGTCCTGACGGGTGGCGTTGTGCTGCTCGATGATCGGTTCGAGCCTGTTCCAGTCCTGGTCGATCTGCCGCTCGATCTCGGCGACCGAGGGGTCGGCGTGGGCCGCCGTGGCAGCGCCGGTCAGTACGACGGCGGCACCGGCGAGGGCGGCGAGGACGGTGGTGAAGCGGGACCAGCGTGGGCGCGGCGCAGCCGTCAGCCGGGCGACCTGGGTCGACCGGTACGACGGTGGCCGCGGGGCATGGTGTGCCACCGGGCTCCGGGCTCCTTCTTCCGCGACCGCCTACCGGGTTAGCTGACGGGTTCGGGCGGGAAGGGAGCGCCCTACCGCAGTGGCTGCGGATTCACCCCGGCGTACCTGGGTCCCCGGCTCGCCCGCAGGCGACTCGGCGGTGCCGGCCACTGCCGCCCGGGTTGGACGGACCTGTCGCGGCCGACGAAGGACCAGAGTAGAGACGACCGTTATCGATCCGCAACCCGCCATGCCGTGCCGGGTCCCGGATACGCGGAACCCCCGGTCGGTCGACCGGGGGTTCGCGGCGGGCTCGGGTCAGTTCGGTCGTCGGAAGCCGGCGACCGGCATGTAGTCGACGCTGGTGACCTGGACCGGTTTGCCGGTCCGTGGCGCGTGCACCATCAGCCCGCTGCCCAGATAGAGACCCACGTGGTGCAGGTCGCTGTAGAAGAAGACCAGGTCGCCGGGGCGCGCCTCGGAGCGCGGGATGGCCCTGCCCTCGTTCCACTGGGCGCCGGTGTGGTGGGTCAGGTAGATGCCGGCGGCCTTGTAGGCGTACTGGGTGAGGCCGGAGCAGTCGAACGAGTCCGGCCCGTCGGCACCCCAGACGTACGGGTCACCGACCTGCTGACAGGCCACCCGGATAGCGGTCTGCGCGGCGGAACTCACCACGCCCTTGACGGTCGGGCAGCCGGCCACCTTGACGACGGTCTTCGGCATCGACGCCTGGAGCCGCTTGATCTCGGAGTTGATCTGCGCCCTCTTGGCGGCCAGCTCCTTCTCCTGCTTGACCTCCGCGGCGATCAGCGCGTCGAGCTTCTGCTTCTCGCTGTCGTACTTCTGCCGGGCGTTGATGACGACCTGGAGCTCCTTGCGTTCCTGCGCGGCGAGGCGGTCGAGGATGGTCAGCTGCTCGGTCAGGGTGCCCGGCTTGGCGCTGATCAGCAGCGCGCCGATGTCCTGCGAGGGGCCCGTCATGTAGTACCGGGAGGCGAGGTCGCCCACCCGGTTCATGGCCAGCTCGGTCTGCAGGGCCAGCGGCTGGATCTTCTTCTCCAGCTCCGCCGACTTCTTGCGGTTGACCTTGAGGTGCGCGCGGACCTTGTTGTACTGCTCGATGGTCGGCTCGAGCTGCTCCCACTGCTTGTCGATCGCCGCCTCGATCTCCTCCGGCGTGGGCGCGGCGTGCGCCGGCACGGCGAACATCCCGGCGCCGACGACCACGGCGGCGACCAGTGTGAGCAGGCGGCGGGCGATCCGGCGCAGGCCGGCGGGGTGAGTGGGCGGACGACCCTGGGCGTGACGATGAGGGGGCATGGTTGCCACCGGCACCGACTCCTTAACGACCGACCGCCGGGCGCCTCGCTGAGGGGAAGACGGAGGCAGACGACCCACAGCGGTCGGTGCCCCACATTAGGGAACCGTCCGTACGAATTCAAGGTGGGTCATTACAGCATCACGCCTGTGCAACCACCTGCACACAAAGGGTGTTCGCTCATTTTCCAACGACCGCTGTCAATACGTCGTCCAATGTCACCACGCCGAGGGGCCGGCGACCGTCGCTCACCAACACCATGTGCCGCCGCTCGCGCCGCATCGCCAGCAGCAAATCGGCCAGCGTACGGTCCGGCGGCACCACCGCCAGCGGTCGGTAGACGTCGGCGGGCACCGGGGCCCGGCGGGACGCCCCGGCGTACCCCAGGACGTCCTTGACGTGCACAAAGCCGAGCACCCGGCGGGTCGACCGCTGCACCACCGGGAAGCGGGACCGGCCCGTCCGGGTGGCCAGCACCTCCAGCGACGCCGGGGAGACGTCCTCGGCCACCGTGGTCACCGTCGACCAGGGTTGCAGGGCGTCCGCGGCGGTCCGCCGGTGCAGGGCCAGCGCCCCGGTGATGCGGGCGTGCTCCTCCGCGTCCAGCAGACCCTCGGTGCGCGCCTGCGACACCAGCCCGGCGAGTTCCTCGGCGGTGAACACCGTCTTCACCGCCTCGGTGGCCTCCACCCGCCACAGCCACAGCACCTGACGGGCCGCCCACTTCATCGCGACCAACAGCGGCTTGGTCGCCACGCAGAACGCCAGCATGGCCGGCCCGAGCCAGAGCGCGGACGGCTCCGGCCCGGCCAGGGTGATGTTCTTCGGCACCATCTCGCCGACCACGGTGTGCAGGAAGACCACCACCGCGAGGGCGATCAGGAACGACAGCGGGTGGATCGCCGAGTTCGGCAGTCCCAGCGCGTGGAACGCCGGTTCGATCAGGTGGGCCAGGGCGGGCTCGGCGATCGCCCCGAGCCCCAGCGAGCAGACCGTGATGCCGAGCTGCGCCCCGGCGATCATCAGCGGGATCTGGTTCATCGCCGACAGCGCCCAACGGGCCCGCCGGGAGGTCGCCGCGAGCGGCTCGACCACGGTACGGCGGGACGCGATCAGCGCGAACTCGCTGCCCACGAAGAACGCGTTGCCGAGCAGCAACGCCAGGGCGACCAGCAGCTCAGTCATCGCCGTCCGGCTCTTCCGGGCGCACGATGCGGACCTGCTCGATCCGGTGCCGCTCCACCTCGACCACGGTGAACTCGTACCCGGACTCCTCGACCGTCTCGCCGGGCACCGGGATGTGGCCCAGCCGCGCCATCAGGAACCCGGCCAGCGTCTCGTACGGGCCCTCGGGCAGCCGGAAGCCGGTCTGCTCGGCCAGCTCGTCCTCGCGGAGCACCCCGTCGAGCAGGACGGTCCGTTCGCCGCCCGGCACGGTCAGCTCGGCCGCGCCGGCGTCGTCCACCGCGTCCGGGTCGAACTCGTCGGCGATCTCGCCGACCAGCTCCTCGACCAGGTCCTCGATGGTGACCACGCCGTCGGTGCCGCCGTACTCGTCCACCACGATGGCCAGGTCGGCGCCGGCGTCCTTCAGCGCGGCCAGCACGCCGTCGAGGTCCAGGCTCTCCGGCACGTACACCGGTTCGCGGGCCACCGCCGCGACGGTGGTGGAGTCGCGGCGGGCCAGCGGCACCCCGAGCGCGTCCGGTACGCCGGCGACGCCGGTGACCAGGTCGAGGGTCTCCTCGTACACCGGGAAGCGGGTCCGTCCGGTCTGCCGGGACGCCTCCAGCAGTTCGGCCACGGTGGCGGTGGCCCGCAGCGCGATCACGTCGACCCGGGGGGTCATCGCCTCGGCGGCGCGCTTGTCGCCGAAGCGGATGGTGCGGCGCAGCAGCATGGCGATGTCCGGCGGCAGCGCACCGGCCCGGGCCGAGATGGCCGCCAGCAGCCCCAGTTCCTCCGGGGAGCGGGCGCTGGCCAGCTCCTCCTGCGGCTCCACGCCCAGCGCCCGGACCAGCCGGTTCGCCGACCCGTTCAGTGCCCGGATCAGCCAGCCGAAGGTCCGGGAGAAGCGGTGCATCGGCCCGGCGGTGGCCAGGGCGGCGGGCATCGGCCGGGCCAGCGCGAGGTTCTTCGGCACCAGCTCGCCGAAGAGCATCGAGAGCAGGGTGGCCAGCGCCAGGGCGAGCAGCGGGCCGAACCGTTCCGCCCCGCCCACCGGCCGCAGCACCGGGGTGAAGAGCCGGGCCAGCGCCGGCTCGGCGAGATAGCCGGTGAGCAGCGCGGTGAGCGTGATGCCGAGCTGCGCACCGGAGAGCTGGAAGGACAGGCCGCGCAGCGCCCGGCGTACCGTGGCCGCTGCGGCGTCCCCGGCGTCGGCGCGCCGGTCGATCTCCGCCCGGTCGACGGTGACCAGGGCGAATTCGGCCGCGACGAAGAACGCGTTGCCGGCGGTCAGCAGCACGAAGCCGACCAGGGGCAACAGCGTGCCGAGCAACAGGCCGTCGATGAGCGCGATTGTTCCACGGCCGCTCGCGGCGCACGAGTTCGCCCGAGGCGGCCCTGGTGGCCCGCGTCTCCTGAGCACGACGACGGCGGTGGCACCTGGTGGGTGCCACCGCCGTCGGGTGTCCGGTGATCCGGGGGTACGCCTCAGCCGGCGACCGGCTCGGTCTCCTTGTCGCCCTGCGTCTGCTCGGGCTTGACCGAGCGGAGCAGCACGCTGGCCACGTCGATGACCTCGACCTGCTCGCCGGCGCCCTTGCCGTTGACCCCGTCGTTGAGCATCGTCGAGCAGAACGGGCAGCCGACGGCGACCGTCCGCGCTCCGGTGGCCATGGCCTCCTCGACCCGGTCCACGTTGATCCGCTTGCCGATCTTCTCCTCCATCCACATCCGGGCGCCACCGGCGCCGCAGCAGAAGGAGCGCTCGCTGTTGCGCGGCATCTCGGTGAGCTCGCCGGCGATCGCGTCGCCCAGCACCTCCCGCGGCGCGGCGAAGACCCGGTTGTGCCGGCCCAGGTAGCAGGGGTCGTGGTAGGTGACCCCGCCGTCCACCGGCTGCACCGGGGTCAGCTTGCCGGTCGAGACCAGGTGCGCCAGGAGCTGGGTGTGGTGCACGACCTCGAACTCGCCGCCGAGCTGGCCGTACTCGTTGCCGAGCGTGTTGAAGCAGTGCGGGCAGGTGGCCACGATCTTGCGCTTGGCCTTCTCCCGACCCTCGAACGCCTCGTTCAGGGTCTCGACGTTCTGCTGGGCGAGCATCTGGAAGACGAACTCGTTGCCGATCCGGCGGGCCGGGTCGCCCGAGCAGGTCTCGCCCTCGCCGAGGATGGCGAATTTGACGCCGGCCTCGTTGAGCAGCGTGGCGACCGCGCGGGTGGTCTTCTTGGCCCGGTCCTCGAACGCGCCGGCGCAGCCGACCCAGAACAGGTACTCGAAGTCGTCCACCTCGCCGACCCGCGGCACCTCGAAGTCGAGGCCCTTGGTCCAGTCCTCGCGGGTGTTCTGCGGGGCGCCCCACGGGTTGCCCTTGTTCTCCAGGTTGCGGAGCATGACGCCGGCCTCGGACGGGAAGCTCGACTCGATCAGCACCTGGTAGCGGCGCATGTCGACGATGTGGTCGACGTGCTCGATGTCGACCGGGCACTGCTCGACGCAGGCGCCGCAGGTGGTGCACGACCAGAGCACGTCGGGGTCGATGACCCCGCCCTCCTCGGCGGTGCCGATCAGCGGCTTGTCGGCCTCGGCCAGCGCCAGCACGTCGACGTGGGCGAGCTGCGCGGCGGTGGCCTTCTCCTCGCCGGTGAGGTCCTTGCCGCCGCCGGCCAGCAGGTACGGCGCCTTGGCGTACGCGTGGTCGCGCAGGCTCAGGACCAGCAGCTTCGGCGACAGCGGCTTGCCGGTGTTCCAGGCCGGGCACTGCGACTGGCAGCGGCCGCACTCGGTGCAGGTGCTGAAGTCCAGCAGGCCCTTCCAGGTGAACTGCTCGACCTGGGCGACGCCGAACTGGTCCTTCTCCGGGTCGGCCTCCTCGAAGTCGAGCGGCTTGCCCTCGCTCATCATCGGCCGCAGGGCGCCGAGGCCGGAGCCGGCGGGCTTGGCCGGCTCGCGCTTGAAGAAGATGTTGGGGAACGCCAGGAAGCGGTGCCAGGCGACACCCATGGTCACGTTCAGCGAGATGACGATCAGCCAGGTCATCGAGATAGCGATCTTGATGAGCGCGGCGACGCTGGCCCCGTCCTGCCAGTCGGGCAGCACCGCCCCGACCGCGTGGCTGACCGGGGTGGCCCAGGCCGGGTACTCGAAGTGGTCGGTGGCGACCTTGAAGCCCCGGATCACGAACCCGAAGATCAGGACCAGCAGCACGATCCACTCGACGAAGTAGCCCTGCCACATCGTCGAGCCGGTGAACCGGGAGCGACCGCCCGGCCGGGTGGGCCGGTTGCGCAGCCGGATCGCCATCAGCACCAGGATGCCGACCAGGCCCAGCACGCCGATGATCTCGGTGGCCAGGCCGAAGACCGTCCAGTGCCCGATGATCGGCAGCCCGCCGGTCGGGGTGACCACCTCGAAGTACGCCTCGAGCACCAGCAGCGACAGCACGATGAAGCCGACCATCACGAACCAGTGCGCGGCACCCACCACGCTCCACTTGAGCATGCGGGTGTGGCCGACGGTCTCCACCAGCATGGTCCTGGTGCGGGCGCCCTTGTCGGTGAACCGCTCCGGGGCGGGTTGCCCGAGCCGGATGACGGCCGTCATCTTCATGACCGCGCGCACCGCAAGCCACACCGCCACGGCGGTGATGGCGGCCGCGAGGATCGTGGTGACGATCTGGACGCTGCCCATCGAGTTGGCCTCCCGGTCTGCTGCCTGTCGAGCGGCTCGGCGACCGGGTGGCCGGTGTCAGGGCGTCACCGGCGTCGCGCCGCTGCCACCTGATCGACCGGGCCGGTCGATGACCTCGCTCCGCTCGGTCATGCAGTGCAGCCTACGCGCAAGGTTACCCAGCAGTAACGTGAGTCTTCTCGCACCCGGCCACGCCGCCCTGCGCACACCATAGGGTGCCCGGCGCGGGAGCGCCGGGCAGGGTTCCGCGAAGGTGACGTGGCACCGCCTCGACAGAGGGCCGGGTCAGCGCCAGCGGGAGAGCAGGATCAGCGAGCTGACCATCGCGCCGAAGCCGACCGCGAGGTTCCAGTAGCCCCAGGTGGCGACCGGGTACTCCTGCTCGGAGAGGTAGTAGACCACCAGCCAGCCGATGCCGCCGACGATCAGCGCGACCGCCGTAGCCGGCAGCCACACCGGGCTAGGCTTGCGCGTCGCCGCCGTGCTCGTCGGACGCACGTCCGTCGGCGGGGTGTACACCTTCTTCTTGCGGACCTGAGACTTGGGCACGACGCTCTCCAGAGGGGGTGACGACCTCGTCCGGCCTGACAACCGGGCGCGGGGGCGACGGTCCATGGCCAATAATGTTCGACAGCTAGCGTAGTCCGGACGGCCCGCCCAAGCCACGAATGGGGTCAGGCCGGTGCGCGGAGTGACCGGAAAGAGGGAAACGCCCCGGCGCACCCGCGCCCGTCGGCGTCGTGGCGGGCATCAACCAGACGAGGCGGAGGGAACGCTCGGTGGAGTACACATCCGGCGCGGCGTCCTGGCAGAAGGCCATGCGGCGCGCGGTCGCCGCGCTCCTGCCACGGCGTCCGCGGCAGCGGCGACCGGGCTGGTCGATCGGGGTGCCGCTGATCGCCGCCGCGGCCGGGCTGCTCTTCACCACCACCGCCACCACCGCCGGCGGCACCGCCCTGCGGGAGGACCGGCGGCCCCAGCTGACCCAGTTGATCGAGGACCGGCGCGAGCAGGTGGCGGCCAGCGAGTTGCGGGCCGCCCGGCTGCGCGCCGAGGTCGAGAGCCAGACCGCCGCGCTGGCCGACACCGACGGCCCCGTGAAGGAGCAGCGCGACCGGGCCGGGCGCAGCCTGGAGGCCGCCGGCTTCACCGCGCTGTCCGGGCCGGGGGTGACCGTCGAGCTGGACGACGCGCCCCGCCGCAACGACCAGACCCTGCCCAAGGACGCGACCAACGACGACCTGGTCGTCCACCAGGGCGATGTGCAGGCGGTGGTGAACGCGCTCTGGGCCGGCGGCGCGGAGGCCATGTCAATCATGAACGTCCGCGTGCTGTCCACCAGCGCGGTACGCTGCGTGGGTAACACCCTGCTGCTGCACGGCCGGGTGTACTCCCCACCGTTCAAGATCGTAGCAATCGGCGATCCCGCTGCCCTCCAGCAGGCCCTCGCCGGCTCTGAGGGAGTCGGGTTGTTCAAGCAGGCGGTCGAGCACTACCAGCTGGGCTACAAGGAGACCGTCTCCTCCGTGACCGTGCCGGCCTTCGAGGACTCCACCGCTCTGCGATCGGCGACGGTGCCCCGATGAGTCCCGACGGCAGGGACCCGCGCCACCGCGACCGGAGCGACGAGGAGACCGCGGTCATCCCCACGGTCGAGGGCTCGACCCCGCCGGCCCGCCGCAACAGCTGGCCCGACCCGGTGCTGCCGCCGCGGTCGTCCGCGAACCGGCCTCCGACCCCGCCCGGCCCGGCCCCCCGACCGGCCCCCACCGAGCCGACGACCGACCGCGCGACCGCCGACCCGGGACGCGCCCGGCCGTCCGTCGACCCGACACCCGACCGCCCGGCCGCCCACCCGTTCTCCGGTGGCCCGGCACCGGCCCGCCCGACCGACGGCCACACCCGCCCCGCGCCGCCCGCGTGGCCCGGCAACGCCCCGGTCCGCCCGGCCGCTCCCGCCGCTCACCCACCGTCGGCCCCGGCCGCCGCGCCGCCGGCCGCGCCGACGATCCACCGGTCACCCGCGCCGTCGGAGCGCCCGGCCGCGCCCGCCCCGGCGGCCGCCACCGACCACCAGCCCAGATCCGGGGTACGGCCGCAGCCCGCCACCGAGGCGCCGACCGCCTTCCTTCCGATCGTCGCCGCCCGTCCCACGGACCGTCCGGCGAGCGCACCCGAGGCCCGACGTACCCGGCAGCCCGCCGCCGGCGACCTCGCCGGCCCGGGGCACCCGTACCCGTCCGGCGGGGCCCGTCCCGGCGTACCCGCGCCGGAGGCCGGCCCAGGCGGACCCGGCCTGCCCCGCGCAGCCGCTCCCGACGGTGGCCCGCCCCGCGCGGCCGCTCCCGAGAGTGGCCTGCCCCGCGCGGCCGTCCCGGAAGGCGGATTGCCCCGCGCGGTCGCGCCGGAGGGTGACCGGCCCCGCGCGGCCGGTTCCGAGGGTGGAGCCGCGAGCGTGGCCGCTTCCGGCGGTCGAACGGACGCCTGGGGTACCGGCGGCGGCCCGGACAGCGCGCCGACCGGCGCCTACCGGGCCGGCGGCGCACCGGACCGGTTCGCGGACCCGGCGGCCACCGCGATCATCCCGGCGGTGACCGGACGCCCCGCAACCGCCCAGCCGGCGCTGGACTCGACGGCGCTGATGGGCGCGGTGCCCCCCGTGCCCGAGCGCGACGGCCCGGCCGAGGACAAGCCCGCCGAGCCGCCGCAGCCCCGGCGCGGCGAGCGGGTGGTCCAGCTCCGCCCGCACCAGACCGACGAGGGCTACAAGAGCGTCTACTCGGAGCTGACCCGGCCGTCCCTGGCGTCCCGGTTGCGCTCCGGCGTCCGGGTCACCGGCGAGGTGCTGATCACCTTCGGTCTGGTGGTGCTGCTCTTCGCCGGGTACGAGATCTGGGGCAAGTCGGCCATCGTCGACGCCCACCAGGGCGACCTGAGCAGCCAGCTGGCGCAGGAGTGGGGCCCGAGCGGCGACCCCACCGTCGCGCCGTCCGCCGGTCCGACGGCCAAGCCCAAGCCGCCGGTGGAGGGCAGGCCGATCGCCGGCCTCTACATCCCCAAGCTCGACAAGAACTGGGTCGTGGTGGAGGGCGTCACCCAGAAGGACATCCGGTACGCCCCGGGCCACTACCCGAAGAGCGCGATGCCCGGCCAGGTCGGCAACTTCTCCGTCGCCGGGCACCGCAACCGGGCCACCTTCTGGCGGCTGGACGAGCTCGACGACGGCGACGCGATCGTCGTCGAGACCAAGACCGACTGGTACGTCTACAAGGTGATCAAGAGTCGGATCGTCCGTCCCGACCAGGTGGAGGTCGTCGCGCCGGCGCCGATCAAGCTGGGGCCGGGAGAGAAGCCGAAGAAGCTGCTCACCCTGACCACCTGCAACCCGAAGTTCGACAACTACCAGCGGCTGATCATCCACGCCGAGCTGGACGCCGCGGCCAGCATTCCCAAGTCCGAGGGCCGCCCGGCGGCGCTGGGAGGCTGACGACGATGTACTCCTGGATCTGGCGCAAACTGCCCTTCGGCCTGGCCGGCAAGATCAGCGGTTCCCTGCTGCTCGCCGCCGCGACCGTGGCCCTGCTCTGGTACGTCGTCTTCCCCTGGGCCGAACCCCTGGTGACCCCCTTCGACGATGTGCAGGTCACCCAGGACACCGGCGTGCCGGGCGACCCCGGCGACCCCGGCGTCGAGCAGGACGCCCCGTCCGGCGACGAGCACGAACTGCCGTACGACACCGACCAGAACAACACCCCGCCCCCCTCCCCGGACGAGTGAGCCCATGCGTGTCCTGGTCATCGACAACTACGACTCGTTCGTCTTCAACCTGGTGCAATACCTCGGCCAGCTCGGCGTCGACTGCGAGGTCCGCCGCAACGACGAGATCGACGTGGCCGAGGTCGGCCGGCTCGACGCGGCCGGGGTGCTGCTCTCGCCCGGCCCGGGCAGCCCGGACCGCGCCGGCATCTGCCTCGACGTGATCAAGGAGTACGCCGGCAAGCTGCCCATCTTCGGCGTCTGCCTCGGCCACCAGGCCATCGGTGAGGCGTTCGGCGCCACCGTGACCCGGGCCCCCGAGCTGCTGCACGGCAAGACCTCGGAGGTACGCCACCACTCGGTCGGCGTGCTGGCCGGGCTGCCGGACCCGTTCACCGCCACCCGCTACCACTCGCTCGCCGTGCTCCCCGAGACGCTGCCGGACGAGCTGGAGGTCACCGGCTGGACCGGGTCCGGCGTCGTGATGGCGATGCGCCACCGGACGCTGCCGATCGAGGGCGTCCAGTTCCACCCGGAGTCGGTGCTGACCGAGGGCGGTCACCTGATGCTGGCGAACTGGCTGGCCGCCTGCGGCCACCCGGAGGCGCTGGACCGCGCTCCGGAGCTGGCGGCCGAGGTGGACGCGCGACGGCGGGCCGCCTTCGCCAACACCTGAGCACCACCACGACAGCAGGAAGGCCCGGTCCCTCGGCACGGGACCGGGCCTTCGTCAGTGCTGCGTCCAGCTCACCGGGCGGGGGCACCGTCCGGGGGCGGGGGGAACAGGCCGCCACCGGTGCCGGTGGTCGGGGTCGGGCTGCTCGGAGTCGCGGTGGGCGGGCTCGGCTCCTGGGTGGGCTCGGGGATGGACACCTCGATGATGACCTCCCTGCCCTTGGCCAGGTTGGTTCCCGCATTCGGGCTCTGGTCGGTGACCCGGCCGGCCTCCGCCGCGGGCACCTCGTCGCCGTCGCGCACCCGCACCTTGTAGCCGGCGTCGGTCAGCTCCTTGCGGGCCTCGTCCTCGGTGAGGCCGATGACCCGCGGCACCTCGCGGATGTTGCCCAGCGAGACGGTCACGGTGATCTCCGCGCCCTCGGCCACCTTCTCACCGGACTGCGGGTCCACCGCGATGACGGTGTCCTTCTCCTTGGGACTGTCCTTGGTCTCCCGCTTGACCCGGAAGCCCTGGCCTTCGAGGGTGGTCTTGACGCTCTCGAAGGTGCCGCCCACCAGACCGGACGGGACCGTCTTGGTGGCGGGACCGCCGCACATCCGGACGGTCACTTGGCGGTTCTCCTCCAGGCTGCTGCCGGCGGCCGGAGTCTGCTCGGCGACCGTGCCCTTCTTGCAGGTGGGGCCGAAGACATCGTCCCCCAGCCCTGGCACCAGCCCGGCGTTGCGGATCTCGGTGAAGGCGGTGGCCTGGTCCTTGCCCGCCAGGTTCGGCACCTGGACCGTCTCCGGGCCGCGGTTGTTGAGCAGCAGCGCCGCCACCAGGGCGATCACCGCCAGCACGCCGACCGCGGCGAACGCGGCGATCACCCAGGCCGAACTCTTGCGCCGACCCGGGTCGCCGACCCGCGCCGGGGCCTGCTGCCGGGTCTGCGCGCCGACAACCTGCGTCGGGTACCCGCCTGCGGCGGGCGCCAGGTGCGCCGTCTCGTCCTGCGGCATGACCGGGGTGGCCAGCACCGGCCGGCCGGCGGCGGCCCGGAGCAGGTCGGCCCGCATCTCGCCGGCGCTCTGGTAGCGGTTGAGCGGGTTCTTCGACAGCGCCTTGAGCACGATCGCGTCGACCGCCGGGTTGACGTCCGGGTTGATGTCGCTCGGCGTCGGCGGGGCCTCCCGTACGTGCTGGTAGGCCACGCTCACCGGGCTGTCCCCGACGAACGGCGGGTGCCCGCAGACCAGCTCGAAGAGCACACAGCCGGCGGCGTAGACGTCGGAGCGTGCGTCCACGGACTCGCCGCGCGCCTGCTCCGGGGAGAGGTACTGCGCGGTGCCGATGACCGCGCTGGTCTGGGTCATCGTGGTCGCGCCGCTGGCCAGCGCCCGGGCGATGCCGAAGTCCATCACCTTGACCTGGCCGGTCTGGGTGAGCATCACGTTGCCCGGCTTGATGTCCCGGTGGATGATCCCGTGCCGGTGGCTGAACTCCAGCGCCGCGCACATGTCGGCGCAGATCTCCAGCGCCCGACGCGGCTGGAGCCGGCCCTCGACGCCGAGGACCTCCTTCAGCGTGCGGCCGTTGACGAACTCCATCACGATGAACGGGAGCGTCTCGCCGGTCGGCGCGGTCTCCTCGCCGGTGTCGTAGACGGCGACGATCGCCGGGTGGTTCAGCGAGGCGGCGTTCTGCGCCTCCCGGCGGAACCGCATCTGGAAGGTGGCGTCCCGGGCCAGGTCGGTGCGGAGCATCTTGATCGCGACGTCCCGGCCCAGCCGGAGGTCACGACCACGGTGAACCTCCGCCATGCCGCCGTAGCCGAGCAGCTCGCCGACCTGATACCTGCCACCGAGCAGGCGGGCCTGCGCTGTCATCGCGTTCGTCGTCCTTCGCTCGTCGTCGTCTCGCCGCCACCCGGTCGAAGCCGTTCCACCCGACGGTACGGCTTCTGGGCCAGATCGTCGCGCCCGTACGCGCTCACCGCGCCGGACGTCACGCTCAGCGGGCCGGATGCGCCGGGGTCACCGGTCAGCGCGCCCTGCCGCGCCCTGTAGGAAATCACGCCGGAGCAGACCAGGACCAGTACGGCCAGCAGGATGGCCACGGTCACCATCCCTGACCTGGAACGACGCGGCGGAACAGCAGCCGGGACCGGCTGCCGGGCGTACCCGACGGGGCGGTCGGACCGGGTGGGGGCCGGTGACCCGACCCCGCGCGGCGGCGCGGGCTGCGCGACCGGCGGCCGGGACTGCGGCCCGGCCGGGGCCGGCTGGCGCTGCGCCGCGGCGGGCGGCTGCGGCTGCCGCGCGGCGACCGGCGGGCGGGCCTGTCCGGCGGCCGGCGGGCGGTGCTGCTGGGCCAGCGCGGGCGGCCGGTGCTGCTGTCCGGCGGCCGGCACCTGGGCGCGGGCCACCGGGGCGGCCGGGGAGGCGGGCGCCCCGGAGACCGGGCCGGCGTGCCCACCGGCGCGGGCCTGCTGGGACAGCGCGAGCTTCGCCTGCCGGGCCACCGAGGCCAGCGCGGCGGCGCTGGGCCAGCGGGCCGCGGGATCCTTCGCCAGGGCCCGCTCCACGATCGCCCGGACCTGCGGCGGGATGTCGCCGGGCAGCGGCCGGGGCGCCTCCCGGACGTGCTTCATCGCGATCTCGAGCGGGTTGTCCCCGTCGAACGGACGCCGGCCGGCGAGGCACTGGTACGCCACCACGCCGAGCGCGTACACGTCGGAGGCGGGGGTGGCGACCGCGCCAGTGGCCTGCTCCGGAGAGATGTACGAGGCGGTGCCGAGCACCGAGCCGGCGGCCGTGAGCTGCCCGACCAGGTCGGAGCGGGCGATGCCGAAGTCGGTCAGCACCAGCGTCCCGTTCGGCCGGACCAGCAGGTTGCCCGGCTTCACGTCCCGGTGCACGATGCCTTTCTCGTGGGCGGCGTGCAGCGCGTCGGCCGCCTGGGCGACCAGTGCCATCGTCCGGGCCGGGGTGAGCCGGCCGACCCGGCTCAGCGTCGCCGACAGCGCGTCGCCCTCGACGTACTCCATGATCAGGAAGGCGATCTGCTGGTCGCTGCCGAAGTCGTAGACGTCGACCACGCCCGGGTGGTTGATGGTGGCCATGGTGCGCGCCTCGCCCCGGAACCGCTCGGCGAAACCGGGGTCGTCCAGCAGCGCCGGCAGCAGGCTCTTCACCGCCACCGTACGGCCCAGCACCTGGTCGGTGCCGCGCCACACGTCGCCCATGCCGCCGCTGGCGATCCGCTCGTCGAGGCGGTAGCGGTTGCCGAGCTGCACGCCGGGGTGGAGCATGTCAGCGGCCCCCGGAGTCGGCGATCGCCGCCCGCATGATCCGGCCGGCGATCCGGGCCGCCTCGGCGCTGCCGCCGCTGCCCGCCTCCTCCAGCACCACGCAGACCGCGGAGATCGGGGTGCCGTTCTTGTCGAGGGCGAAACCGATGAACCAGCCGTGGTCGGGCGTCTGCGGCCCGGACTGGGCGGTACCGGTCTTGCCGCCGACCGTGTAGCCGCTGATCTGCGCATTGGTGCCGCTGCCGCTCTGCACGACGGCGACCATCATCTCCCGCAGGTCGGCGGCGACCGTGCCATTGACCGGCTGACGCAGCGGACGCGGGTTGGCGGTGTAGTAGCTGGTGGTGCGGTCCGGCGCGAGTAGCTGCCTGACCAGGTGCGGCCGCATCTGGCTGCCGCCGTTGGCGACCGCGCCGGCGATCAGCGCGCCCTGCAACGGGGTCATCTTGACGTCGCGCTGCCCGATGGAGGACTGGGCCAGCGCGGCCGGGTCGGTGCCGCCGCCGGGGGCCTCCATCGCGCCGGTCCGGCTCGGCGCGACGGTGAGGCCGTCCTCGCCGAGCTGGCCGACGGTGAGGTCGTCCTGCTCGAAGCCGAACTGGCGGGCCTTCTCCTTGACGGTGTCCGCGCCGAGCTTCACGCCGAGCTGGGCGAAGCCGGTGTTGCACGACTCCCGGACCGCCTCGATCAGGCTGACCTGTGGCTCGGGGCAGATCGACGGGGCGGCGTTGCGGATCGGGGAGCCCGAGGTGGGTGGGGTCCAGCTCGCCCCGGCCGGGATCTGGGTGTTCTTGCCGACCCCGTTCTCCAGGGCCGCGGCGGCCACGACGATCTTGAAGGTGGAGCCGGGGGGCAGCGTCTCGGAGAGCGCCCGGTTCTTCAGCGGACCGTCCGGGTCCTGCTCCAGCCGGTTGTACGCCGCGGAGGCCTGGTTCGTGTCGTGGTCGGCCAGCGGGTTCGGGTCGAAGCTGGGCATCGAGACGAGCGCCTGCACCGCCCCGGTACGCGGGTCGATGGCGATCGCCGCGCCCTTCTTCACCCCGTTGTTGTTGTTGCGCAGCTGCTCGTACGCGGTGTCCTGGGCCCGCTTGGAGAGGGTGAGCAGCACGTTGCCGCCACCGGTCTCGTCGCCGGTGAACATGTCCTTGATCCGGTTGGCGATCAACGCGTCGCTGGTGCCGGCCAGGAATTCGTTCTCCACCCGCTCGATGCCGGTGTCCGCGAGGTTGACCGGCTTGTAGCCGAGCACGTGCGCGTACTTCGCCCCGCCGGGGTAGGCGCGCAGGAACTTCAGCTTGCCGCTGGTCTCCCTGCTGGTGGCGAAGGCGGTGCCGCCGGCCTCGATGTTGCCGCGCCGGCGCTCGTACTCGGCCACCTGGACCCGGCCGTTGTAGTCGCTGTTGCGGTATTCGTCGGCCTTGTAGGCCTGGATCCAGTTCAGGTTCGCGAAGAGCAGACCGAACAGGATCATGACGACGACGCCGACGCGGCGCAGGGGTGCGTTCACGGCCGGATCACCTCCGTGGGAGCACCGTGCAGCTGCTCCGGCGGGCCGCCAGCGGGTCGGGCCGCCGGGCCGGAGCCCTGGGTCACCGGGCGGCGGGCCGCGTCGGAGATCCGCAGCAGCACCGCGATGAGCAGCCAGTTGGCCATCAGCGAGGAACCACCGGCGGAGAGGAACGGCGTGGTCTGACCGGTCAGCGGGATGAGCTTGCTGATCCCGCCGACGATCACGAAGACCTGGAGCCCGAGGGTGAAGGCGAGACCGCCGGCCACCAGCTTGCCGAACGAGTCCCGGACGGCGAGCCCGGCCCGCAGGCCCCGCTCGACGATCAGCAGGTAGGTCACCAGCAACGCGGTGAGCCCGAACAGGCCGATCTCCTCGCCGATGCCGGCGAAGATGAAGTCGTTCTGCACCTCGGGGATCTCCAGCGGCTCGCCGGCACCCGGGCCGGTGCCGAAGAGGCCGCCGCTGCCCAGGCCGAGCAGGCCCTGCACCAGCTGGTAACCCCGGTCGTACGGCTCCGCGAACGGGTCCAGCCAGATCTCCGCCCGGGTGTAGAAGTTGGCGAACGGCCCGCCGACGGTGCCACCCAGGACGTACGCGAGATAGGCGCCGCCGAAGAAGAGGACCAGACCGATCAGCAGCCAGCTGACCCGTTCGGTGGCGATGTAGAGCGTCACCACGAACATGCCGAAGTACAGCAGCGAGGTGCCGAGGTCCTTCTCGAAGACCAGGACCAGGAGGCTGATCAGCCACACCACGACCACCGGACCGAGGTCCCGGCCACGGGGGAAGTCGATGCCGAGGATCCGGCGGCTGGCCAGCGAGAGCACTTCGCGCTTGCGGACCAGGTAGTAGGCGAAGAAGACCAGCAGGGCCAACTTCGCGAACTCACCGGGCTGGATGGAGAAGCCGCCGACCCGGATCCAGAGCTTGGCACCGTTGATCTCGGAGAACCGGCCGGGCAGCACCGCCGGGATCATCACCAGCACGATGCCGGCCAGACCCAGGGTGTACGCGTACCGGGAGACCGAGCGGTGGTCGCGCATCAGGGCGAGCAGCCCGGCGGCGAGGACCACCGCGGCGAGCGTCCAGGCGAGCTGCCGACCGCCGGTGCCGGCGAAGACGGCCAGCGTCTCCCGCTCGACCGGCGCCGCCTTGCTCAGGTCGAGCCGGCGCAGGAAGCCGACCCCGATCCCGTTGAGCAGGGCGACCGCCGGCAGCAGGGCCGGATCGGCGAAGGGTGCCAGCCACCGGATGACCAGGTGCATGCCGAGGAAGACCACGCCCAGCGCCGCCGCCGGCATCCAGAAGTCCGGGGTGACGGTGTCGAGCATGTTCGCCTCGACGATCGCCGCGTACGCCGCCACCAGCACCAGGGCCAGCAGCAGCAGGGAGAGTTCCGCGTTGCGCCGGGACCGGGCCAGGCGCACGCCGGGCTGCTCGCCCGTTGTGGCGGGCGAGACTGCCGGTGTGGCGGCTGCGGTCACGGATCGATCCTCGGGCTCTCAGCCGACGTTCACTCGGTCGACCGGCAGCCCGCCGGATCCACGACCGGCGGTACCGGGTCGGAGGCCGGGGCGTCGGGCGTGGTGGTCGGCGCGGGGGTGACGGTGCCGGCCGGAGGGCGGCTGGCGGTCGGGGTGGGCGGGGCCGGGCTGCCGGTCGGCGCGACCGGGGAGGCGCTCGCCGCCACGGTCGGGCTCGGCGGGCAGACCGGCTTGAGGTTGGGGTTGGCCGGGTCGTCGAGGGTCAACTCGGCCAGCCGGCGGACCGCGTCGGGCTCGCTCTTGGCCTGGATGCCCTGCTTGACCTGCTCCTGCGCGGCGAGGGTGAGATCGTCCAGCTTGGCCTGGCTGGTCGAGTGCACGCTGGACAGGTCGAGCCCGGCGACCTGGCCGGGGACGCCGCGGAAGACCGCGAGCTGCCCCTGCTCGGTCGCCCCGACGTAGTACTGCCGCTGCGTGTAGCTCCAGCCGGCGAAGAGACCGCCGCCCAGGATCACCAGCAGCGCCACCAGCATCGCCACGGTACGCAGCGGCCGGCGGCGGGGGCGATCCGGCTCGTCGTCCCGGTTGGCGGCCGGGTCCTCCGGCACCGGGGGACGCGGCGCGGAGAGCGCCGAGGCGCGGGCGGCCGGGGTGGAGACGTCGGCCGAGGTGGCCATGCCCCGGTCCCGGGACGCGGCACCGCCGACGATCGGGCTCGCCTCGACGATGTCCTGGTCGGTGGCGTCCGCGATGATCACGGTGATGTTGTCCGGGCCGCCGCCACGCAACGCGAGCTGCACCAGCCGCTCGACGCACTGCTGCGGGTCGGTGTACTCCCGCATGGTGTCGGCGATGGTGTCCGCGCTGACCACGCCGGAGAGCCCGTCGCTGCAGATCAGGTAGCGGTCACCGGGCAGCACCTGGCGGACGCTGTACTCCGGGTCGATGTCGCGACCGTCCAGGGCGCGGGTGAGCAGCGAGCGCTGGGGGTGGCTGCTCGCCTCCTCCGCGCTGATCCGGCCCTCGTCCACGAGCATCTGGACGTAGGTGTCGTCCTTGGTGATCTGCGCGAACTCACCGTTGCGCAGGAGATAGGCCCGCGAGTCACCGATGTGGACCATTCCGAGCTTGCTGCCGGAGAAGAGGGTCGCGGTGAGCGTGGTGCCCATCCCCTCCAGCTGCGGATTGGCGTCCACGGTGTCGCGGAGCTGCTGGTTGGCGGTGCCCACGGCCGAGCGCAGCGCGTCGACGAGGGCGTCCCCTGGGACGTCCTCGTCGAGCGGCGCCATGGCACCGATGACGATGTTGCTGGCGACGTCACCGGCGGCCATGCCGCCCATGCCGTCGGCGACGGCGAGGAGCCGCGGCCCGGCGTAGACGGAGTCCTGGTTTCCGTCTCGGATCAGACCGCGGTCGCTGTGGGCCGCATAGCGCAGGGTCAGAGTCATGGCCGTAATTCGAGAGAAGTGCGGCCGATCCGGATCGGCACGCCGAGGGGGACGGGGGTTGGTCCGGAGACCTTAGCGCGATCCAGGTAGGTGCCGTTAGTCGAGCCGAGGTCCTCGACGAACCACTGCCCGTCGCGCGGCACGAGCCGGGCGTGCCGCGCGGAGGCGTAGTCGTCGGTGATGACGAGGGTGGAGTCCTCGGCCCGTCCGATGGTGATCTGTGCTTCGCCGAGGGTGATCCGGGTGCCGGCGAGCTGGCCGGCGGTGACCACCAGCTGGTGCGCGGCCCTGCCCCGCTTCACCTTCGCCGGCTTCGCCGCCTGGCCGGTGGAGGCGCCCACCGCGCGTGGCGCGGCCACCAGCCGGCCCGACCGGGCTCCTGCGAAGAGGTCGCGGCGGATCACGCCGACCACCGTGAACACGAAGATCCACAGCAGGATGAGGAACCCGAACCGGGCGACGGTGATGACGAGCTCCGGCAAGGCGCGTCAGCCGTCCACGCGGAAGGTCAGGGTGGTCGTGCCGAGCTGGATCATGTCGCCGGGGTTGAGGGCGACCGCGGAGACGCGCTGGCCGTTGACCATCGTGCCGTTGGTCGACCCGAGGTCGGTCAGCACGACCTGCCCGCCGTCGAAGTCCAGCCGGGCGTGTCGCCGGGAGATCCCGACGTCCGGCAGGCGCAGGTTGGCCTGGTCGCCGCGACCGATCACCGTCGACCCCATCTGGAGCGGGTAGGTGCGGCCGTCACCGGAGACCAGCCGGACGTTGCGGGCGCCGGCGCCGTGTCCCGGCGGCGGGCCGTATCCCCCGCCCTGGTCGTACGCGGGGTACGCCGGCGGGCCGGCGTCGTAGCCACCGGGCGCGGAGACCGGGGCGACCTCGCCACCGGTGTAGACCTCGGCGGTGACCCGGAACATGCCGGTGTCCAGTCCCTCGCCGCGCTCGATCTCGACGATCACGTCGCCGTAGACCGTCCACGCCTGCTCGCCGATGAACTCCGCCTGCGACTGGGCCAGCTCCTGGGCCAGCGCGGCGGCGTACGGCGCCAGCCGACTGTGGTCGTACGGCGAGAGATCGATCACGTAGCGGTTGGGCACCAACGTGCGCCCACCGGCCAGGATGGCCTTGTGCGCCTCGGCCTCCCGCTGCATGGCGTTGAGGATCTCCACGGGGTGGACCACCCCTTTGAAGACCTTGGCGAAGGCCCCCTCGACCAGGCCTTCCAGACGCTTCTCGAAGCGTTGCAGCACGCTCACCGGCTCCTCCTCGGGTCCCGAGGACATGATGGTATCCGGCCGGCGCGCATGCAGCTCGCGCGCCGCTCGGCGGGCGCGTGCCAGGCCGTTCGGAAGGGGCCCTCCGGGCGTGCTAATGTTTCGTCCGCCGAGGCGGTGACCGCTCCACGGAGCGTAACCAGTCGAGGCGATGACGCAGGACACGTAGGCCCGCTGGCGACAGCGGGATCAGCACCAGCTACAGTGTTCGAGGTCAAGCCACGGGGAAGTGGCGGAATGGCAGACGCGCACGGTTCAGGTCCGTGTGTCCGAAAGGACGTGGGGGTTCAACTCCCCCCTTCCCCACCAGATCGACGAGGGCTCCGCAGTTTGCGGGGCCCTCGACTCGTATCGGAGCGTGCCGGACGTCACGCTATGCTCCGAGGGTTTCCCAGCCTCCTACTGACCAGGAGTGGCGTGTGAGTGTCGCGTTGGTGACCGGGTCGGGCGGTCTGATCGGGTCCGAGGCGGTCCGGCACTTCGCCGGTCTCGGCCTGGACGTGGTCGGTATCGACAACGACATGCGGCAGGAGTTCTTCGGCGCCGAGGCGTCGACCGCGTGGAACGTCCGGCGGCTCGCCGACGAGCTGGCGTCCGCGTACTCGCACCACAGCATCGACATCCGGGACCGGGATTCGCTGGCGAAGCTCTTCGCGCGCTACGGCCGGGACATCGCCGTGGTGATCCACACCGCCGCGCAGCCCTCGCACGACTGGGCGGTGCGCGATCCCTTCACCGACTTCGACGTGAACGCCGGCGGCACCCTCAACGTGCTGCAGAACGTGCGCGAGCACTGCATCGAGGCACCGGTGATCCACTGCTCGACCAACAAGGTCTACGGCGACCGCCCGAACAGCCTGCCCCTGGTGGAGCTGGAGACCCGGTGGGAGATCGAGGCGGGCCACCCGTACGAGCAGGGCATCCGCGAGGACATGTCGATCGACGCCTGCCTGCACTCGGTCTTCGGCGCCTCCAAGGTCGCCGCCGACGTGATGGTCCAGGAGTACGGCCGGTACTTCGGCATGAAGACCGCCTGCTTCCGGGGCGGCACGCTGACCGGCCCGGCGCACTCCGCGACGGAGCTGCACGGCTTCCTCGGGTACGTGATGCGGGCGAACATGGAGCGCCGCACGTACAAGATCTTCGGCTACCAGGGCAAGCAGGTCCGGGACGCCATCCACAGCTCGGACGTGGTCTCCGCGTTCGAGGCGTTCTTCCGCAACCCGCGCTCGGCGGCCGTCTACAACCTGGGCGGCGGCCGGCACTCCAACACCTCCAACCGCGAGGCGTTCACGCTGGCCGAGCAGATCACCGGCCGGGAGATGGTCACCGAGTACGTCGAGGCGAACCGGATCGGCGACCACAAGTGGTGGATCGGCTCGAACGAGGCCTTCCAGGCGGACTACCCGGACTGGAAGCAGGTCTACGACGTACCGATGATCATGCGGGAGATCTACGAGGCCAACGTCGACAAGTGGGTGCCGCAGGCATGACCGGCAAGGGCAAGCGGAACGTCCTGGGCGTCCTGGTCGACGCGACCGACTACGCCTCGGCGACCGAACAGGTGGTGGCCGCCGCGCACGAGCGCCGGCCGCTGGCGCTGACCGCGCTGGCCGTGCACGGCGTGATGACCGGGGTGCTCGACCCGGCGCACAACGCCCGGCTGAACTCCTTCGACGTGGTCACCCCCGACGGCCAGCCGGTCCGCTGGGCGCTCAACCTGCTGCACCACGCCGGCCTGGCGGACCGGGTCTACGGCCCGACGCTGACCCTGCACGTGCTGCGCCGCTTCGCCGAGGAGGGGCTGCCGGTCTACCTCTACGGCTCCACCGAGGAGACGCTGGCCCGGCTGATCCCGGCGCTGGAGCGGATGTTCCCCGCGCTCAAGATCGCCGGGGTGGAGCCGTCGAAGTTCCGCGCGGTCCAGCCGGGCGAGGACGTGGAGATCGCCGACCGGATCCGGGCCAGTGGGGCCCGGCTCGTCCTGGTCGGCCTGGGCTGCCCGCGCCAGGAGGTCTTCGCGTACGCGATGCGGCCGCTGCTGGACATGCCGCTGATGGCGGTCGGCGCGGCCTTCGACTACCACGCCGGCCTGCTCAAGCAGCCGCCCGCGTGGATGCAGCGGGCCGGGCTGGAGTGGTTCTGGCGGCTCGGCCTGGAGCCGAAGCGGCTCTGGCGCCGGTACGTCATCCTCAACCCGGCGTACCTGACCCGCCTCGCCGGGCAGAAGACCGGCCTGTGGAAGGCGCAGCCCCCGGCGCCGGCCACGGAACGCCCGGCCACCTTCTCGGTCTGACCCGCGCAGCCGCGCCACCCGGCAGGTCCGCGGAGCCGGCGGGCCCGGCCAGGCATGGTGCGGGGCCCCTTCCGGTCGGAAGGAGCCCCGCGGCGAGGGTGCGTCAGAGGGTCAGGGTCCAGGTGTTGAGGTAGCCGGTGTCGCCCGAGTAGACGTCGCGCACCTGGAGCCGCCAGGTGCCGTTCGCCGCCTCCGACGAGAGGTTCGCGGTGTAGGTGGCGTTGACGTTGTCGGCACCGTCGAAGAAGCTGCTGTTCTTCAGCCGGTACGCGGAGCCGTCCGGGGCGACCAGGTCGATGACCAGGTCACCGCGGTAGGTGTGGACGATGTTCACCGCGACGGTCGACGCCGACGAGGCGTTGCGGCCACACCCGGAGATCACGATCGAGCTGGACACGGTGGCACCGGTGTCCGGGATCGCGACGTCCGTGCCGTTGCTGCCGGAGCAGCCACCACCACCCGAGCCGGTCACCGTCAGCGAGTACGTCGCCGTACGGGTGCCCGACGCGGCCGTGCCCGTGACGGTGACGGTGTACGTGCCGGGCGGGGTGCTCGCCGAGGTGGCGATCGTGAGCGTGGACGAGCCGCCCGAGGTGACCGTCGACGGGTTGAACGAGGCGGTCGCGCCGGCCGGCAGGCCGCTGGCGGAGAGGCTGACCGACTGCGCGGAGCCGTTGGTGGTGGCGGTGGCCACGGTGGCGGTCACCGACCCGCCCGGGGCGGTGGAGCCGGAGGTCGGCGACACCGAGACCGAGAAGTCGTTGGTCGGCGGGGTGGTGCCGTTGTCCACGTAGAGCAGTCGGTTCGGGGTCCCGGTGCCCACGTTGGTCACCACGTTCGGAGTCGCGGCGTTGACCAGGTTGTCGCGAACCTGCTGCGGGCTCCACGACGGGTTGGCCGAGAGGACGAGCGCCGCGGCGCCGGCGACGTGCGGCGACGCCATGGAGGTGCCGCTGATGGTGTTCGTCGCGCTGTTGCCGGTGTACCAGGCGGAGGTGATGTTGACGCCCGGGGCCAGGATGTCGACGCAGGTGCCGAAGTTGGAGAAGCTCGCGGCGGCGTCGTTGTTCTGGGTGGCACCGACCGTGATCGCCGAACCGACCCGGGCCGGGGAGTAGTTGCAGGCGTTCTGGCGGTTGCCGAAGATGTCGCCGTTGCCGGCGGCGACGGCGTAGGTGATGCCGGAGTTGATGGAGTTGGTGACCGCCGTGTCGATCGAGCTGTTGGCGGAGCCGCCGAGGCTCATGTTCGCCACGGCCGGCTTCACCGCGTTCGCGGTCACCCAGTCGATGCCCGCCACGACCTGGGCGTTGGTGCCGCTGCCCTGGCAGTTCAGCACCCGGACACCGACGATCTGCACGCCCTTGGCCACGCCGTACGAGGAGCCGCCGACGGTGCCCGAGACGTGCGTGCCGTGGCCGTTGCAGTCGTCGGCGGAGCCGCCGTCCACCGCGTCGAAGCCGGAGACCGCCCGGCCGCCGAAGTCGTTGTGCCCGTACAGCACGCCGGTGTCGATGACGTAGGCGCGCACGTTGGACGCCGTGGTCGGGTAGGTGTACGAGCTGTTCAGCGGCAGGTTGCGCTGATCGATCCGGTCCAGGCCCCAGGAGGGCGGGTTGGCCTGCGTGCCGAAGATGGAGACGGTGTGGTTCTGTTCGACGTACGCCACCGCGGGGTCGGCGGCGATCCGGGCCGCCGCCGTCGCGCCGACCTTGACCTCAAAGCCGCGCAGCGCGGCGGTGTAGGTGCGGGCGACCTGGCCGCCGTGCCTGCCGACCAGCCGTTGGGCGTTGTCACCCACCCGGCTCCGGCCGACGGCGCTGTCCTTGAAGACCACGATGTAGCTGTCCGGCACGGCGGTGGCCCCACCCGCTTCCCGGATCACCCCGACGGGCTCGGCGGCCATGGCGGGTGCGGCGGTTGCCAACATCGCCAGGGTGGCCACCCCCACGAGTGCGGACCTGTGTGAAAGACCCATCTCCCTACCTCCCTCCGACCGGCAGCCGACCGTCCACCCGCGAATCCGAGGTTGATCGATGGTTGCCGATCCACATGAGGGTAGATCGGTGAGGTCCGGGAGTTAAACATGTCGAAGCGTCCATAACGCCGGCGAGATGCCCCTACGGGTGAGGTAGGGGGCGAACCGGGGGCCGGCCCCGGATTCGCCGACCGCCGAACTGGAGAAGGCTGAGCACATGGATGGCCATCTCATCGTTCTGCTGCCGATCGCCGCGGTCTGGCTGGCCGCCGGTGTGGTGGCGGACCGACTGCCCCGGCTGGACCACGCCCGCGCACTCCGCCGGCGTACCGGATGGTTGCTCGCTCTGACCCTGACCGGCCTCGGCCTGACGGCGGCGGTGCTGGCGGTCGGCCTGACCAGTGCCGGCGCGACGCCGGTCGACCGGGCCGCCGCCGGGCTCGGCCTGGCCGCCGGCCCGGCGCTCGCCGTCGCGGTCTGCACGGTGCGGCGGCTGCGCCGGCTCCGGGCCGGCGCCGGCGCGTTCGCCACCGCGCCGGAGACGCCGGCGCCGCACGGCCTGCGGGCCGCCGGGGCGCATCCGCTGATCGGCCTGCCGGTGCAGGTCACCGCGCTGGCCACACTGCCGCCGGTGCTGTCGGCCGCGGGGCTGGACCTCGCCGCCGACCCCCGCCTGACCGGACCGGCCGTCACCCTGGGCGGTCTCGCGGTCATCGCGATCGGGGTACGCCTGGCGCTCCGCCACAGCCGGCTCGCCGAGCGGGCGTTACCGGAGGCGGCGGCGACCTCAGCGCGTGCGGCTCGGCCCCTGCACGTATAGCAGCTCCAGGATCGCCCGGGTCGCCTCGAACCAGCGGTCCAGCCAGCCGGGCGGCGGCACGCTGCCCTTCGGCGGCAACTCCATCAGCAAGCCGCGCAGCAGCGGGTGGTCGACCAGCGACTCGCTCGGCTCCAGCGGCCACCCGGCCGGCGGGAACGAGGGCTCGGTCAGCGGGTTCGGGTCGAGCGAGGGCAGCGTCAGCGGCGGCCCGGCCTGCTCCGGCGCGGCCGACCCGGCGTCCCGCCCGCCGACCTCGCTGTCGGTGGACACGACCTCGGTGAGCACCGTGTCCCGGCGCGCGCCGCGGTACTTGCCGCCGAAGCGCTCCGACTTGCCCGGGCCGTTGGTGAGGTTGTCTGAACCGATCGTCGTCATCCGTCTCGCCTGCCTCGCTCGGTTTCCGATCCGTGCGGCGGGTTGTCGACCAGCGCCGTATCGAGGGGTTCAACGAGACGGAACGCAACTGGCGACGGGCCGGCCGGAGGGATCCCCGGCCGACCCGTCGTCAACGCCACGTTGCGTCGATCAGTGCTGGACGAACCCGCCGCTCCGTGTCCGGGTGACGAAGGCGTGCCAGTCTCCCGGAGCGAAGACCAGGGCCGGGCCCGTCTTGTCCTTCGAATCCCGAACGCCGACCGCCCCGGTCACGTACGCCACCTCGACGCAGTTGTCGCAGTTCGGCCCGCTCTTCGAGCTCTTGAACCACGTCGCGTGCCTCAGGTCCACGGGGAACTCCTTGGTCGCCATTTCCACAGCGGCTCCTCTACCAGTTTCGCGATGTGAGCTATGGATTCCTCCGGGCGAATGGCCGCTGCTCGAATGTGATCGAAGATGAAGCTGTACTTCTGCAGTTCGTCGCTCTTCTCCAGGAAGAGCCCACCCGTGGCGTTCTCCGCGTACACGACATCGGGATCACTCGGTTCGGGGAAGCTGAGAATGGTGAAGGTGCCGTCCATGCCGGCGTGCGCGCCCACCTCGAAGGGCAGGACCTGAAGCGTCACGTTCGGCAGTTCCGCCACTTCCACCAGCCGCTGGAGCTGGCCACGCATCACCGCGTCGCCGCCCACCGGCCGGCTCAGCACCGCCTCATCGAGCACCACCCACAAATCGACCGGATCGTCCTGGGTCAACAACGACTGACGGCCCAGACGGACACGCACCCGTTGCTGCACCTGGTCGACGGTGAAGTCCGGGCGGGCCGCCCGGATCATTGCCCCGGCGTACTCCTCGGTCTCCAGCAGGCCCGGGACCACCTGCTGTTCGTACGCCCGGATCGAGCTGGCCGCCGCCTCCAGGCCGACGTACGCCCCGACCAGCACGGTGCTGTAGGGGTGCCACCAACCCTTCTGCCGGGCCTCCCGAGCGATCTGCACGAGCTCGTCGCTCTCGACGCCCACCACGCCGTAGATCCGCAGCATGTCGCGGACGTCCCGCGGGGTCGCGGAGGTGTGGCCGGTCTCGATCCGGGAGATCTTCGACGCCGAGCACTCGAGCTGCTCGGCGACCGTCTCAATGGTTATCCCCGCCGCCTCGCGCTGGCGGCGCAGTTCGGCGCCCAGCCGGCGGCGCCGGATGGTGGGGCTGCGCCGCTCGCTCACCGCGGCACCCCGCGGCTCACCGGGTGGTGGTCCCCGTTCCTCGCGCTCACCCGGTTACCTCCCGGTGGCTCGCGCCTGCGTCGACACCCGCCGAGGCGCGACAGACGAACGGCGGGCGATCGTTCGCGGCAGGGGTGGTGCCGGTCGTCGACCGGCCGCGTCGGGCGAAACCGGCGTCCAGTGTGCCGGTCCGGGGTCGGCGTCATCAAGCGCCTCGTTCACGTGTCGCGCTCGCGTATCGGCAAAAGTCGACGTGCAACTTGCATGTCGCACGTCGCTGATGCACTCTGTCCGTATGGCTCGGGTTACTCACCGTCTCCCCACGCTTCCCCCGTCCGGCGACGACACCGGCGGCGGGTCGACGGCCGGGCGACCCGGTCCAGCTGCGACGACGAGACCTGCCCCGGGGTGATGACCCCGCCGCTGCACGCCCGACGGCTGCGGCGGCGGGTGCGGTAACCGGGAGCAGCACGGTGATGGTCGGGTGGCGGTCCGCCACCAGCGGGTACGGCCCGACCACCGCCACCGATCCACCGGGCGGCGGGGCACGACCCCGGCACCGGGCCCAGAAACCCTTCCCCCGACAACCCTCCGGTCCGGCACCGCCGGCCATATCCTCCCCAGGAGCCCATGTGCTTCCCCGCTCCGGTGACGTACTGCACGTGACTCGCGCGGCGAGTGTCCAGTTCATCCGACCCATCACGTTCCGGGTCATCCGGGTGCTCGACTGGCCCACCTACGACGGTTGGCTCTGGCTCGACGGTTACGAGTTGAACGCGGCGGGGGACGCGGTCAACCGACGGTCGATCTTCGTACAGGAGGCCGGTCTCCGGCAGCTCCAGACGGCGCCCGTGCCGCGCCAGCACACCGTACGGACCCGACGGACGATCAACCGCGCACCGGTGGCGGTGGGCTGACCTCCGCCATTACCCGGTCGGGAGGCGTGCCGTCGCCATAGACTCGGTACGCCCACCCCGGCAAAGTTCACCACCCCGCGCGTCCCGGACCCTGAACCTGGGATGGCCATGGTCAATATGCCCGCCGCGCGGCGGCACCACAGGTCCCGTATCGGTTACGCCTTCGGGCTGCTGGCGCTGGTCGGCGCCGTCACCACCCTCGTGGTGGTGGTGCGCTATCCGGCCGAATCGGCGACTCGGCTGGCCGAGCCGGTTCCTGCTCCCGAGATCACCGTGGTCGAGCAGAACTCACCACCTCCCGGCGTGGCCGGGTACCCCGGCTACGAGGACGACTCCGACTACCCAGCGGACCTCGCCGCACCCGACGACCACCGGTACGGCGACACCGCACCGGGTCCCGAGGCGAACGCCTCGGAGGATCCCGCCAGCGGCGCCGGATCCCGGCCCGGCACCGGCGGCGACGAGGCGGCCCTGGCCGGCTCGTCCACAGCCGACGCCCGGCAGGCCCTCAGCCAGTCGCTCTTCTACTCCGGCCTGCTCGGCCTGACCATCTCCCTGGCCGGGCTGGGACTGGTCGGCACGCGACGCCGGATGTGGTGAGCCGACAGCCTCCTAGCCGGTGGGGGTGACCTCGGGCGTCGGCTCGACCGTCCGGGTCGGGGAAGCCGTCGGCGACGGTGCGGCGGCCACCACCAACGTCACCCGGTCACCGGCGTCGACCAGCTCACCCGCCTCCGGGTTGGTCTCGATCACGGTGCCCGGCGGCTGCTCCGACGACTCCCGCGTCCGCACCCGGTACGACAGGTCGAGCCGGTCCAGGATCCGCTCGGCCGACGCCCGCGGCAGCCCCACCAGGGGCGGCACCGGGATCTGGGCGGCCGCCGTGGTGGCCGGCGTGCTGGGCGCCTCGGTGGTCGGCGCGGCGGTGGTCGCAGCCGTGGTCACCGGCGCGCTGGTCGGCGGCGGCGGCGAGGGATCCTCGTCCCGCTCGTCGGCCGCCCGCAGCACCAGCCAGATCCCCGTGCCGAGGGCGGCGAGCAGCAGCAGCGCCAGGATGCCCAGCAGGATCGGCATCCACCAGCGGCGTCCACGCTGCTCCTCGCCGTACCACTCGACCGGCTCCCGGTAGTCGGCCGGACGCGGCGGTGGCACCCCGGCCCGCCCGGACCAGACGGGCGGCGCGGCCGGCACGGCCGGCACGGTCTGCTCCCCGGCACCGGTCGGGGGCAGCGGCCGGGTCCGGTCCAGCGGCTCGTGCCGGGCCGTGGCGTCCAGCGGCTCGTGCCGGGCGGTCGCGTCCAGCGGCTCGTGCCGGGCGGTGGCGTCCAGCGGCTCGTGCCGGGCGGTGGCGTCCAAGGGTTCGTGCCGGGCGGTCGCGTCCAAGGGTTCGGGGGTGGGGGGTCCCGGCGGCTGCCCGTCGCCGGCGCGGGGCAGCGGGCGGGTCCGGTCGTCATCGGAGGGCAGCGGGCGGGTCGCGTCGTCGGCGGGCTCCTGGCGGTCGTCGCTCATCGCACGTCCTCTCCCACCGGGGCAGGCGTCGTGGCCCTCGACGGTCCACGGTAACGGTCGGGATCACCAGCCGCCGGGATCGGCGCGGCGTCCGCCCGTGCCTACTCCTCGCCGCCGCAGGAGATGGCGACCTCGTCGTTCCAGTGCCGGGTCACGTCGGGCTCCGGATCCTGGGAGCGGACCTTGCCGACCCGGCCCGTGCGATAGCGCGGGTAGAAGCCGCGCTCGACGATCGTCGCGGCGGCGTCGGCGCAGTCGTAGTCGTCCAGATCGGGCACCTCCGCCTCCGGTGCCGGACCGGCGACGTACACCTTGACGGTGGTGCCGTGGCTGACCCGGGTGCCGGGGGCGGGGTCCAGGCGCTCGACCTTCTCGCCCAACCCGGTGCCGAAGATCAACCGCCACCCCAGCTTCCGGTCCCGCAGGTCGCTGCGTACCCCCTCGAAGCCGTCGCCGACCAGGTCGGGGACGGTCACGTACCCGGTGGGGGGTTTGCTCGGCGGGGCGGGCGCGGAGGTCCGGGGGGTCGTCGGTGCGACGGTCGCCGGCTGCGCCGCCGGTGACGGGGCGGCCGAGGTCGGGGCGGGTGCCGAGGTCAGGGCGGTCGACGCGGCCGCGGCCGGCGGATCGGTGGAGGACGGCTCGTCCGGCCCGGCCAGCACCCAGCCGGCGGTCGCACCCACGGTGGCCAGCAGGACGAAGGCCAGCCCGCCGCCGATCAGCAGCGGGGCGCGACCCCGCGGCCCCGGCTGTGGAGTGTCCAGAAGGGTGTGTCCGTCGCTCATCGCACTCTCCGCCTCGTCACCAGCGACCGTACCGGGCGATGCCAAGCCGTCACCGCACGTCGTCCCCGTCGTCACACGGCTCGCCGCGCCGAGCAGGGGACGCTACGCTCCCCGGCATGGCCAGACTGGGCTGGGGAGGATCGGTCGCCACCGCGGTCGGCGTCGCTGCCGGCGTGGGTGCGGCACAACTGGGTTTCGCCTACGGGCTGGGCGTCATCGACTGGGCAGCGACCGAGCCCGCCGCTGCCGGCGCCACCTGGTACGCCAGCCTCGCCTGGGCGACCTGGATCGCGGCCGTCTCCACCATCGCCGGGGCCGTCTGCGCCCAGCGGCTGGAGGAGCGGGGACACGACGGCGAGGCCGCGCCGGGCGGCACGCTGCGCCGGCTGACCCTGGCCGTGGCCGGCGCGGTGGGTGCGCTGATCACGGTGCTGCTGGTGGCCGTGCCCGCCCGGGCGGCGACCGTGCCCGACACCTTCTCGCCACAGAGCCTGGCCGCCGGGTACGCGGCGGTCGGCGTGCTGGTCGGGCTGCTGACCGCGATCTGGGCACTGCACACGCGGGCCGTCGCGACCAACGTGATCGCCACGGTGGGCTGGATCTGGCTGCTCGCCGTGGTGTCGGTCGCGGACGGGGTGCTGGCGGGACGCGGGTTGACCAGCGCCCAGCTCGGGATCTGGCAGATCAGCACCGACAGCGCCCGGTTCTGGCTGCGGGACTACGTCTACTGGCCGGGGGTGCTGCTGGCCGCCGGTTCGGCGCTGCTGATCGGCGCGCTGGCCGCGCGGCGTACCGCCCGGGTGGCGGAGCGTCGGCTCGGCGCGGCCGTGTCCGGTGCGGCGGGTCCGCTGCTCGTCGCGGTCGCCTACTTCGTCGCCGTGCCCCGGCTGGCCGAGGTCACCCCCGCGCAGGTCTCGGCGCACTTCGTCGCACCGTACGCGGTCCTCGTCGGCGCGGCCGGCTCGGTGCTGGTGGCCGCGCTCGCCCAGCGCGCCGACCGGCGCGCGGCCGCTCGCCCGGCGATGGTGCCCCGACAGCGCACCGGCGACCTGAACGACGGCGGATTCGCCGGCGACCTCGCGTCGGCCGGCGAGCCCTTCGACACCCTCGGCCGGGCCGGCGCGACGCGGCGGGCCGCCGGCCCGACGGGCGACTTGGAATCAGGCACGGCGACCCGACCATCGGTCGGCACGGCGACCACGACCGCCACCCGACCGGACGGGACAGGGCTCGCCGATCCGCTCGCCGGGACGGACCCGGCCCCGGCCGACACCCGGCCGGACGGAACCAGCCGCCCGGACGACGGCTCGCCCGCCACCGGCACCGGACGGACCCGACCGGCCCGCCGCGGCCGGGCCACCCCTCCCGTCCGGGATCCCGGGGCGCAGTCGACGACCTCGACCGACCAGACCGCGCCCGACCCGACGCCGGAGACCACCGGCCCCTCGGACGCGTCACCCGCCACCGCCCCCCGGACCCGCCCGTCCCGCCGCCCCCGCTGACCCCTCACTCGCGCCCCCACCCGACGCAATTTCCCGGAAGAGTGGCTATCCAACGCGGAACAGCCACTCCTTCCGGGAAAGTGCAGCGCCAGGGAGGCCCGGTGAGGAGGGGGTGGGTCAGTCGACGGGCCAGGTGTGGACGGGTTCGTTGCTGCGCTGGAGTTCGGCGTAGCGGCGGGCCATGTGGTGCAGCGCGGCCTCGCGGTCCATGCCCCGGTGCCGCTCGGCCGCCCAGACCGCCTCGGTCTGCCAGACCGCGCCGTTGCGGCCGGTACGGCAGCGCTGCTCGATGACGCCGAGCAGCCGGTCCCGCTCGGCCGGGTCGACGCCGAACCGGTCCAGCCCGGTCGCCGCCGTCGGCAGCAGCGTGTCGAGGACCAGCTTGGCCACCGGCACGTCCCCGAGGCGGGGCCAGTGCAGGACGGCGTCCATGCCGCGCCGGGCGGCGGCGTGGAAGTTCTCCTCGGCCGAGCTGAAGGTGAGCTGACTCCAGATCGGGCGGTCCGACTCGGCCAGCCCGCGGGCCAGCCCGAAGTAGAAGGCGGCGTTGGCCAGCATGTCCACCACGGTCGGGCCGGCCGGCAGCACCCGGTTCTCCACCCGCAGGTGGGGGCGACCGTCCATGATGTCGTAGACCGGCCGGTTCCAGCGGTAGACCGTGCCGTTGTGCAGCCGCAGCTCCGAGAGCTGGGGCACCCCGCCGGCGTGCAGCACCGCCACCGGGTCCTCGTCCGCACAGATCGGCAGCAGCGGCGGGAAGTACCGGACGTTCTCCTCGAACAGGTCGAAGATCGAGGTGATCCAGCGCTCGCCGAACCACACCCGGGGTCGTACGCCCTGGGCCTTGAGTTCGTCGGGGCGGGTGTCGGTGGCCTGCTCGAAGAGGGCGATCCGGGTCTCGGCCCAGAGCTGCCGCCCGTAGAGGAAGGGGGAGTTCGCGCCGATCGCGACCTGGACGCCGGCGATCGCCTGGGAGGCGTTCCAGTAGTCGGCGAAGCTGTCCGGCGCGACCTGGAGGTGGAACTGGAGGCTGGTGCAGGCCGCCTCGGGGGCGATCGAGTCGGTGTGCGTCTGGAGCCGTTCCACGCCCCGGATGTCCAGTTCGATGTCCTCGCCCCGGGCGCCGACGATCTGGTCGTTGAGCACCCGGTAGCGCTCGTTGGTGGAGAGGTTGTCCACCACCAGGTGCCGCTCGGTGAGCGTGGGCAGGATGCCGACCAGGACGATCCGGGCGTCGGACTTCGCCGCCCGCTCGTCGGCGCGGGTCAGGCTGCTGCGCAGGTCGGCCTCGTACTCGGCGAACCCGCTGCCCTCGATCAGCCGGGGCGCGGCGTTCAGTTCGAGGTTGAACTGGCCGAGTTCGGTCTGGAAGAGCGGGTCGGCGATGGCGGCCAGGATCTCCTCGTTGCGCATCGCCGGCTCGCCCGCCGAGTCCATCAGGTTGAGCTCGATCTCCAGGCCGGTCATCGGCCGGTCCGCGTCGAAGCCGAAGTCGTCCAGCATCAACGCGAAGACGTCCAGACTGCGCCGAACCTTCTGCCGGTAGCGGACCCGGTCTTCCCGGGAGAAGGCGCCCTGCTCGACGTCCCTACCCATGTGCCCTCCCGGCGCGAGGCGCGCGGGACCGTGTCGTCCCGCCCGCGTTGTGAACAACCACGGTAAGAGCGCCACCTCGCCAGGGCCAGTGGCCCAACGAATACGCGCTGTGGCCCTCTCTACCCAGCGGCCACCGCGGGCACCGGCGCGGCTGACGAATAATTCGTGACAATTTGCACCCGGAGACGGAGCGAGGCCCCTGCTCAGGAGAGCAGGGGCCTCGCCGGGTGGGGTCCGCAGGGATCATGCCTGGCGGACGGCCTCACCCTCGATCTCGATCTTGATCTTCTTGCCGACCAGCACGCCGCCGGTCTCCAGCGCCACGTTCCAGGTCAGACCGAAGTCCTCCCGGTCGATCTCGGTGCTCGCGGAGAAGCCGAAGATGTCCTGGCCGAACGGGCTGCGGCCGACGCCCTCGAACTCGACGTCCAGCTCCACCGACCGGGTGACACCCTTGATGGTGAGCTCGCCGAGCAGCACGAACTCGTTGCCGTCCCGGGACTTCACACCGGTGCTGCGGTACTCCAGCGTCGGGAAGACCTCGGCGTCCAGGAACTCCGGGCTGCGCAGGTGGGCGTCCCGGTCGGCCTGGGCGGTGTTGATGCTGGCGGCCTGGATGGTGGCGGTGACCGAGGACTGCATGGGGTCCTCGGCGATGGTGATGGTGGCCGAGGCGTCGGCGAACTCACCGCGTACCTTGCTGACCATCATGTGCCGGGCGACGAACCCGACCCGCTTGTGAGCCGCATCCAGCAGGTAGGTGCCGGCGGTAGGGACGGTGAGGCCCTCCCAGTCGCGGGTAACCGACTCGGTGCTGGTCATGGTGCGTCCTCCAGGGAAGAGATTGTTTAGAAGCCCAACGACTGACGAAGCAACTATAGTCGCAGCAATATTCCCCGTGTCAAGCACTGTTAGGATGGCCAGGTGAATCAGAACGTGTTCGACGACCCCCGGATCACCGCCGTCGGCCTCCTCGTCGAGGCGTACGCCGGGCTGTCGGCCCGGTTCGCCGACCAGTACGAGGAGCACGGCCTCTCCGCCGTCGAGTTCGAGGTGCTGATGCGGCTCGCCCGGTCCCCCGGGCACCAGCTGCGGATGACCGACCTAGCGGCACAGACCTCCCTGTCGACCAGCGGGGTGACCCGCGTGGTGGACCGGATGGAACGCGACGGCCTGCTGTGCCGAAGTGCCTGCCCGTCCGACCGCCGCAGCTCGTACGCGGTGGTCACCCCGTCGGGGCTGAAGCGCCTCGACGAGACCCTCCCCGGTCACCTGCGGATCATCGAGCAGTGGTTCACCGGCCAGCTCGAACCCGCGGCGCTGGCGGCGATGCTCGACGGCCTGCGCCGGGTGCGGGACGCCGTCCACCCGGGGGCGACCGCCGGCAGCACCGAGCCGGCCCCCGCCAACGAACCGGCGGCCTGACGCCGGCACCCCGCCTCGCGCTACCGGCAGAACCACCGGCAGAACTGGCCACGCCGGCCCGGACAACCCAGTGAAGTCCCGCAAAGCGGACGCCAGGGGTGGCTAGCCTTCGTCGAGTGCGGGGGGAGCACCTGGGGGGGTGCCGGCGCGAGCGATTGAGCGAGGGGAATCACCAGGGGGCTTCTTCGCTCGCGCCTCCCCGCCCCCGCTGCCGCGCCCCAGGTAGCGATCGCTTCGCCGGTCAGGCGTACCCGGCGCCCGCCGTGACGAGGCCACCGAGGAGATCCGCAAACACACCCGCGGCTAGTGCGTCGACCACTCGCGTTCGCCGGGTGGTCAGGCCAACCCTCGCTCGCCAGCCGCGCAGGGGCCGGGTCGCGTGGACGAAGCCCGGGTCTCAGCCGACCGGCCGGAGCCCGCGAAGCAGATCCTGCTCGTACGGCAGTAGGCGGATCCCGCTCTCCCGGCAGGCCCGGTCCAGACGGTCCAGCACGGCCGGGTCGCCCGTGCTCGCCGCCAACCCCACCAACGCCTCGACCACGTCCCGGCGGTACTGACCGTCGACACCGGCCTCCACCGCCGCCCCGAACCACTCCGCGGCCAGCTCCCGGTCGCCCCGGTGCAGCGCCACCGTCCCCTCGATCAGGGCGACGATCCCCTCCTCCGGCTGCGGGGTCGCCACCGCCGTGCCCGCGCGCCCCTGCCCCACCGGCCACCCGAGCCGGCCCGACCCGGATGGCGACGGCACCACAGCTCCCGGCGACACCGGCCCGGAGCGGGCCGCGACCACACCGTCCGGCAGCGCGGATCCGGACGGGACCAGGTCGCGGCGCGACGGGGAGGCGACCGCCGGCGGCCCGTCGACCGGGACCGCCGGACCGGGGAGCGGCACCGGGCGCGCCTCCGCCCGCAGCTCGGCCAGCACGTCGACGGCCTCGTCCAGCCGACCGTCCCCGGCCAGCGCCAGGCCGACCGTGCCGAGCACCCGACGACGGTGTCCCGGGTCGCCCAGGTCCGCCAGCGCACCGGCGACCCGGCGGCCCTGCTCCACCGCCTCGGCGTACCGGCCCTGGAGGCGGGCCACGTCGGCCAGGTTGGCCCGGGCCAGCAGCCGCAGCCGCCGTTCGTCGCACTGGGCGGCCAGTCGGTCGACGATGGCCAGCCGCCGCCGGGCGCCGGTCAGGTCACCGAGGCGGATCTCGTGCCAGGTGAGGTTGTTCTGGGCGACCGCCATGTCGCGGATCCGGCCGTGCTGGGTGGCCAGCGCCAGCACCGCCTGCGCCTGCTCGCGCCCCTCGTCGTGCTCGCCGGTGGCGACGAGCAGCGCGCAGAGCACCGTACGGGCTTCCAGTTCACCGGTGACCTCGCCGTGTGCGGCGAAGACGTCGAGCGCGGCGCGGGCCGCCGGCAGCTCCTGCGCCCCCGCGCCGTGCTCGGCGGCGAGCCGGGCCACCCCGAGCAGCGCCCAGGCCCGCAGCACCGGGTCGGCGTCGGCGGTACGCGGGTCGGCCAGCAGCCGGCGCAGCCACTGCCGCCCGGAGACGTCCCGCCCCCGCAGCCGCCACCAGCGGGTCAGCGCCGCCGCCAGCCGCAGCGCGGTCAGCGGGTCGTCGGTGGCGGCGTGCGCCAGGGCGGCGCTGATGTCGCTGGTCGCCTCGTCGAGCTGGCGTACGGCGGCGGGCAGTTTCGCCCCGACCAGATCCGGTGCCGTCCGGGTGACCAGCCGGGCCACGACGACGGCGTGCCGGCGGCGGATCGCGGTCAGCTCGCCCAGGCCGGCGGCCCGCTCGACGGCGAAGTCCCGGACCGCGTCGAGCAGCCGGAACCGGAACGGACCGGCCCCCCGGACGCTGACCAGCCCCAGCTCCACCAGCCGGTCCAGCAGCGGAACCGGGTCGACGACGACCGCGCCGTCCCGGTCGGCCTCGTCGGCCAGCAGCTCCTCGGCCAGCTCCACCGACCAGCGGTTGCCGAACGCGGAGAGTCGGCGCACCGCCGCGCGCTCCGAGGCGGCGAGCAGCCGGTAGCTGGTGGCCACCGCCTCGCGCAGGGTCACCGCCACCGCCGTCCGCGCGCGGCCCGACCCCGCCGGCTCGGCGGCCTCCCAGCCACGTCGACCCAGGTCGGGGCTGGCCAGGTCGAGAACCCGGTCGCCGTACCGGTCGAGCAGTTCGTCGAGGTCGAGGATCCGGCCCCGGGCCGCCATCAGCTCGATCGCGAGCGGCAGCCCGCCGAGCCGGCGCACCAGCGCGGCCAGGGCGGGCAGCTCCCGCGGGTCGGGCGGCTCGGGGCGGACCCGGGCGAGTCGCGCGGCGAAGAGCGCCGCCGCCGGGTAGCGGGCCAGGTCGGCGGCGTCCACCACGTCGGCCGGGGGCACGTCCAGCGGCGCCACCGGACGGACCAGTTCCCCGGGTACGCCCACCGGGTGCCGCCCGGTCACCAGCACCCGCAGGCTCGGCACCGCGTCGGTGAGCTGCCGCAACGCCTCGGCCAGCGGGTCCGGGGCGCGCTCGGCCGCGTCCACCAGCAGCAACGCCGGCCGGTTGCGCAGCCGGACGGCCAGGTCGGGCAGGCGGGCCGCGCCGAGCACGGCGCTCATCGCGGCCAGCACGTCGGCGGCGTCGGAGCCCTCGCCGACGAGCACGCCGGCCACTCCGCCGGAATACGCGGTGACGACCTCGTGCGCCACCGCCAGGGCCAGCGCCGTCTTGCCCACGCCGGCCAGCCCGACCAGGGTCACCACCCGCGGCCAGTGGCCCGTGGTGAGCAGCGCGGCGAGGTCGGTCAGGTCCCGCTCCCGCCCGATCAGCTCGACCGGGGGCGGAAGCGCGATCGGCGTACCTGCGGGATGGGGTTCACCGGGCGCGGACCCGGCGGCCGGCGCGCGGCCCGGGTCCGCGGCGACGGCCGGGACGGTGACCCGCCCACGGGCGGTGGTGAGGAAGGCGGCGCGCGGCCCGTCGGTGAGGCCGAGCGCGTCGGCGAGCAGCTCCACGGTGGTGCGCTGCGGCCGGCTGGACCGGCCGCGCTCCAGGTCACGGACGGTCCGCACGCCGATTCCGGCCCGCTGGGCCAGCTCGGCCTGGGTGAGACCGGCCCGGAGCCGATGCCCCCGCAACAGCTCCGCCAGCGGGGTACGACCACCCGGCGCCAACTGGTGATCATGAGCCGGTGTCATGGGCACGAAGGGTACGGACCCGATACGACGGTCGACACGGGTGCGTCGTCCAGCCGACGCGCCGGAATCCGACAGGCCCCTGCCGTGCGGCGGGGCGGCAGGGGCCGGGGGCCGGATCAGACGCCCAGGTCGCGAGCGATGATCATGCGCTGCACCTCGGAGGTGCCCTCGCCGATCTCCAGGATCTTGGAGTCCCGCCAGAACCGGGCGACCGGGTACTCGTTCATGAAGCCGTAGCCGCCGTGGATCTGGGTGGCCTCGCGGGCGTTGTCCACCGCGATCGTGCTGGCGTGCAGCTTGGCGATCGCCGCCTGCCGCTTGAACGGCTCACCGGCCAGCATCCGGGCGGCGGCGTCGTAGTACGCCAGCCGGGCGGTGTGCGCCTTCAGCTCCATGTCGGCGATCTTGAACTGGATCGCCTGGTAGTTGCCGATCGGCTGGCCGAAGGCGTGCCGCTCCTTCGCGTACTTGATCGACTCGTCGACGCAGCCCTGGGCGAGGCCGACGGCGAGCGCGGCGATGGCGATCCGACCCTCGTCGAGGATGCGCAGGAACTGCGCGAAGCCCCGACCCCGCTCACCGAGCAGGTTCGCCGCCGGCACCCGGCAGTCGTCGAAGGTCAGCTCGTGGGTGTCCGAGGCGGTCCAGCCGACCTTGGAGTAGCCCGGCGCCACCGTGAAGCCCGGCGTCCCCGTCGGCACGATGATGGTCGACAGCTCCTTCGAGCCGTCCGGCTTGGTGCCGGTGACCGCGGTGACGGTGACCAGCGCTGTGATGTCGGTCCCCGAGTTGGTGATGAACGCCTTCGAGCCGTTGATCACCCACTCGTTCGTCGCCTCGTCCAGCACCGCGCGGGTCTGGGTGCCGCCGGCGTCGGAGCCGGTGCCCGGCTCGGTCAGCCCGAAACCGGCCAGCGCCTCGCCGCTGAGCAGCTTCGGCAGCCAGGTCGCCTTCTGCTCCTCCGTGCCGAACCGGTAGATCGGCATCGCGCCGAGGGAGACCGCGGCCTCCAGGGTGATCGCCACGCTGGAGTCGACCCGGGCCAACTCCTCCAGGGCGAGGCAGAGCGCGAAGTAGTCGCCGCCCATGCCGCCGTGCTCCTCACCGAAGGGCAGGCCGAACAGGCCCATCTTGCCCATCTGGCGGATCACCTCGTACGGGAAGGTGTGCTTCTCGTAGTGCTCGCCGATGACCGGGGCGACGACCTCGCGGGCGAACTCCCGCACGCTCTCCCGCAGCGCCTCTTGTTCCTCGCTGAGCCGGAAGTCCATGTGATCCTCCTGGTGGGACGTCCTGGGTGGACGGGCCGCCGGGCGCTCGTGACGCCGCGTCGGGTGGTGCGGGTCGGGGGGTCAGACCGGGGTGACGCCGTGCCGGCGCCGGGAGAAGTGCCGGTCCTTGGTGCGCGCGGCGGCGAACCGGCGGACCAGCTCGGCGCGCAGCTCGTGCGGCTCGACGATGGCGTCGACCACCAGTTCGCTGGCGAGCCGGACGACGTCGATGTCCCGCTCGTACTCCTCGCGCTTCGCGGCGACGAAGGCGGCCCGCTCGGTCTCGTCGGCGATCGCGGCGATCTTGTTGGCGTAGACGGCGTTCACCGCGGCCTCCGCCCCCATCACCGCGATCTTCGCGGTGGGCAGCGCGATGGTCGCGTCCGGCTCGAAGCCCGGCCCGGCCATCGCGTAGAGGCCCGCGCCGTACGCCTTGCGGACCACCACGCAGATCTTCGGCACGGTCGCCTCGGAGATCGCGGTGATCATCTTGGCGCCGTGCCGGATGATGCCCTGCTTCTCCACCGCGCTGCCGACCATGAAGCCGGGGACGTCGCTCAGGAAGAGCAGCGGCACGTTGAAGGCGTCGCAGAGCTGCACGAACCGGGTCGCCTTGTCGGCGGAGTCGACGAAGAGCACCCCGCCCTTGAACATCGAGTTGTTGCCGACCACGCCGACGACCTCGCCGTTCAGCCGGCCGAAGCCGATCGTCAGCTCCTTGGCCCAGAGCGCCTGGATCTCGAAGAACGAACCGTCGTCGAGCAGGCCCTTGACGTACCGGCGCATGTCGAAGGCCTGCCGCTCGCTGGCCGGGACCAGCGCGGCCAGGTCGACCTTGTCGGACGCCTGCTTGGCGGGCGCGGCGGGCGGCTGCTGGGTCCAGTTCGCCGGCAGGTACGACAGGTAGGTCCGCACCACGTCGAGCGCGTCGGCCTCGGTCTTGCAGAGGAAGTGCCCGACCCCGGACTCGGCGCAGTGCACCTTGGCGCCGCCCATCGCCTCCAGCGTCGTCTTCTCGCCGGTGACCATCTCGACCATCCGGTCCGAGCCGAGGTACATGCTGGCGTTGCCGTCCACCATGGCCACCACGTCGCAGAACGCCGGGATGTACGCCCCGCCGGCCGCGCTCGGCCCGAACAGCGCGCAGACCTGCGGGATGGAACCCGAGGCGCGGACCTGGTTCCAGAAGATCTTGCCGGCACCGCGCCGACCCGGGAACAGGTCGACCTGGTCGGTGATCCGGGCGCCGGCCGAGTCGACCAGGTAGACCATCGGCACGCCGGTCGAGTAGGCCCGCTCGATGATCCGGATGATCTTCTCGACCGTCCGGGCGCCCCAGCTGCCGGCCTTGACCGTCGAGTCGTTGGCCATCAGGCAGACCTGCCGGCCGTCGATGGTGGCGGTGCCGGTGACCACGCCGTCGGCCGGCAGCCCGTCGGCCATCGCGTTCGCGTAGAGGCCGTCCTCGACGAAGGAACCCTCGTCGACCAGGAGCGCGACCCGCTCACGGGCGAAGAGCTTGCCCTTGGCGGCGTTCGCCGCGTGGTACTTGTCCGCACCGCCGGCCCGGGCGCGCTTGCGCAGCTGCTCCAGTGCCTCACCGTCGAGCGTCACGCCGACTCCCTCGCCGCCTGGGCCGGGCCACCTCGTGAGCGGACCGACTGACCTGAACGATCGTTAGGCTAGCGCATCGGACCACCCTCCGGCGACCCGCCACCGGCGGCCGAGCCGGTGCTCAGGCACGGTGATCAAGAGGTGTGCGGCGCACACCTCCTGATCACGGCGGAGGGGGGCGGGTCAGGTCGGCAGCGGGGTGAGGCGGGTGCGGGGACCGGCGCGCAGCACGCCGGAGGGGAGCTTCTTGCCGACCAGCTCCTCGGCCAGCTCGGCCGCCTCGATCAGCGCGTCCAGGTCGATGCCGGTGTCGATGCCCATGTCGTGCAGCATGTGCACCGCCTCCTCGGTGGCCAGGTTGCCGCTGGCTCCCGGGGCGTACGGGCAGCCGCCCAGGCCGCCGACGCTGGCGTCGAACTCGGTGACGCCCAACTCCAGCGCGGTCAGCAGGTTGGCCAGGGCGGTGCCCCGGGTGTTGTGGAAGTGCAGCAGCACCGGGATGTGCGCGTTGCGGTCCCGTACCGCGGTGACCAGCTCGCGGACCCGCCGGGGCGTACCCATGCCGGTGGTGTCGCCGAACGCGACCCGGTCGGCGCCGTCGCGGACGACCCGGTCGACGATGCCGGCCACCCGCTGCGGGTCGACGTCGCCCTCGTAGGGGCAGCCGAAGCTGGTCGCCACGATCACCTCAGCCCGGGCGCCGGCCCCGTGCAGCAGGTCGATCAGTTCGGCGATGTCGTCCAGCGACTCCTCGGTCGAGCGGTTGACGTTGCGCCGGTTGTGCGTGTCGCTGGCCGAGACGACCACCTCGATCTCGGTGAACCCGGCCGCGAGGGCCCGCTGCGCACCCCGGGTGTTGGGCACCAGGGCCGAGTAGCGCACCCCGTCGGCCCGGGTGGCGCGCTGCCACACCTCGTCGGCGTCGGCCATCTGCGGGATCGCCTTCGGATGCACGAACGACACCGCCTCGATCCGCTTGACGCCGGTGCCGGAGAGCGCGTCGAGCAGCCGCACCTTGGCGTCGGTGGGGATCGGCTCCTCGTTCTGGAGCCCGTCCCGCGGCCCGACCTCACGGATGGAGACGAAGTCCGGCAGTTCCGCCATAAGGGGTCACCTCACTGTGACGTAGCGCTGACCTGGTTCCCCCCAGCATCCCACCCACCGCTCCGCCGGGGTTGATCATGAGGTTGACCGGGACGAAACAGACGGATCCGCCGGCCAACCTCATGATCAACGCGAACAGGCGGGGTCAGCGCATGCGGGAGACGATGCCGGTGTCGTAGTCGCCGGAGAGGAACTCCTCGTTCTCCAGGAGTTCGGCGAAGAAGGGGAGGTTGTTCTTCGGGCCGGTCAGGTCGAAGGCGGCGACGGCCGACTTGGCGCGCTCGATGGCCTCGGCGCGGGTGGCGCCGCTGACGATGAGCTTGGCCATCAGGCTGTCGTAGAACGGGGTGACCGTGTTGCCCTCGATGTAGCCGGAGTCGACCCGGACGCCCTCGCCGGTCGGCTCGACCCAGGTCTTGATCGCGCCGGGCCCCGGCAGGAAGCGCTTCGGGTCCTCCGCGTTGATCCGCAGCTCGATGGCGTGCCCGCGCGGGGCGAGCGCGTCCGGGTCGAACGTCGGCGCCAGGCCGGCCGCCACCCGCAACTGCTCCTCCACCAGGTCCACGCCGTAGACCAGCTCGGTCACCGGGTGCTCGACCTGGAGGCGGGTGTTCATCTCCAGGAAGAAAAATTCTTCGGAGCCGGCGCCATCCTCCTCGAAGTCCCGCTGACGCGGGACCAACAGGCACTCCACCGTGCCGGCGTTGCGGTAGCCGACCGCCTCGCCGGCCCGTACCGCCGCCGCCAGGAACCGCTCGCGCAGCTCCGGGGAGACCGCCGGCGACGGGGACTCCTCGACCAGCTTCTGGTTGCGCCGCTGCACCGAGCACTCCCGCTCGCCCAGCGCCACCACCCGGCCGTCGGCCAGGCCGAGGATCTGCACCTCGACGTGGCGTACCCGGGGGAAGTACCGCTCGATCAGCACCGAGCCGTCGCCGAACATCCGCTCGGCGAACGAGCGCACCTTGTCGTACTCGGTGCGCAGCGCGGTCTCGTCGGTGGCCACGCCCATGCCCATGCCGCCGCCACCGGCTGCGGCCTTGACCATCACCGGGTAGCCGATCTCCGCGGCGGCCGCGACCGCCGCGTCCAGGTCGGCCGCCGGGTCGGTGGTGCCGGGCGCGACCGGAACACCGGCCGCCGCCATCAGGTTCCGGGCATTGATCTTGTCACCCATCGCGGTGATCGCGTCCGCGCGGGGCCCGACCCAGATCAGGCCGCTGGCCTCGACGGTACGGGCGAAGTCCGCGTTCTCCGACAGGAAGCCGTAGCCGGGGTGGATCGCCTGCGCGCCGGTCGACTTGGCGGCGGCGAGGATCGCCTCGACGTTCCGGTAGCTCTGCGCCGGGTTGGCCGGGCCGACGCAGACCGCCTCGTCGGCCTCGGTGACGAACGGCAGACCGGCGTCGGCCTCCGAGTGCACCGCGATCGCGCGGATACCGAGCCGCTTGGCGGTACGGATGATCCGGCGGGCGATCTCGCCCCGGTTGGCGACCAGCAGCGACTCGATCATGTTTCCTCCCGACGTCCAGGGGTGGGGACGGGTGCCAGGTAACCACGAGCCGCCGGTTACTCACGAGTCGCCCGGCCCCCGCCGGCGTGGTGATCAAGAAGTTTGCGTCGGCTTGAGCCGGATTCATGCCGCAAACTTCTTGATCAACGAGAGCGGGGCGGCCGGAGGCGCCGGCGGGGGGCGCGGCGGGCCCGGAGGGTCAGGCGGGGTCGGTGGGGGCGAGGAGGGCGGCGAGGGTGGCGGCGCGGAGCAGTTCGGCGCGGCGGCGGCGGTCGACCTCGCCGCCGAGGAACGGCGTGGAGTTCATCAGGCCGAACGCGGCGTGGGCCAGCACCCGGGCTTCGCCGTCGGGCAGCCCCGGGTGCAGCGCGGTCAGCACGGTCACCCACTCCTCGACGTAGAGCCGCTGGAGCCGGCGGATCTTGCGACGCGGCTCGTCGGGGAGGCGGTCCAGCTCGTGCAGGTGCAGCGCGATCACGGCCGGGTTGGCCAGCGCGAAGTCGACGTGGAAGTCGATCAGCGACTCCAGCGCGCCGCGCGGGTCGTCCGGGTGGCCGGCGGCCCGGTCCCGGCCGCCGGCGAGCAGCCCCTCGCTGACCGGGATCAGCGCGGCGACCAGCATCGCCTCCTTGCCGGCGAAGTGGTGGTACAGCGCCGGCCCGGTCACGCCCGCGGCGGCGCCGATGTCGTCCATCGACACGCCGTGGTAGCCGCGCGCGGCGAAGAGGCCGACCGCGATCTCCAGGATCTCGTCCCGACGGGACCGGCGTCGGCCCGCGCCCGTCGCGCCGCTCGCCCCGCCCCGCGCCTGCTGCTCCACCGCCACCGGGCAAGCCTAGACCGCGCGCCGGCCGCGGTGGAGGCTCGGTTACCCGTCGGTCGGTTCACCGCCTCCGCCGCCGGCCCACCGCGTGCCCCCCGGCTGCCCGGACACCGCCGCCCGGGGGCGGCGACCGCCGTCAGTTCTCCTCGATCCCGTGCTCGGCGCGCAGCTTTGCCGCCTCGGCCGACCGGCCCAGCTCGTCCAGGGCCCGGGCGAGCAGCCAGGCCGCCTGGCTGGCCGGCCGGGAGCCGGGCGGCAGGCCGCCCAGCACCTCGCGGAGCAGGCGCTCCGCGTCGGCCGGCCGGTCACCGCGCAGCAGCAGGTCACCGGTGAGCAGTTCGACCTGCGCCGCCTCGCCGAACGCCTCGATCGACCGCAGCCGGTCGGCCACGCCGTCCAGCCGGTCCAGCGCCGCGACCGTACGGTCCTCGGCGGTCAGCACCCGGGCCACCGCCTCGGCCGCGAGGGCCCGCTCGTACGTCACCACGGGCGGCTCCTCGGGCAGCCCGGTGAGCGCCGCCGCGGCCTCGTCCACCACGTCGACGAGCGCCGAGGCGGCCGGCAGGTCACCGGACCAGAAGAGCGCCAGCAACTGCCGCCGCCGGGCCCGCAGCTCGTCCAGCGGCAGCTCGGCCAGCCGGTACGCCGACGCCGACGCGGCGAACCGCTGCGCGGCCAGCCCGTCCCGGTCGGCGTCGTAGAGGATGCCGCCGGCCTCCTCCAGCACCTGCGCCCGGTGCGGGAGGTTGTCCGGGCTGTCCAGGTTCTCCGCGAGCTGTTCCAGCAGGGCGAGCGCCGGGTCGACCTCGCCCAGGCCCTCGTAGACGCCGGCCAGCAGGTGCCGGCACCGGTCCGCCTCGGCCTGGGCACCGAGCCGGTCCAGCCCGAGCACCGCCTCCTCGGCCACCTCGGCGGCCTCGCTCAGCCGGCCGGCCACCCGGTAGGCGTTGGCCAGCTCCCACCGCAGGAAGGCGTCCCCCTCGGCGCCCTGCTCCACGCAGAGGGTCACCGCCTCGGCCAGGTCGTCCACCGCGTCGGCGGCCCGGTCGGCGGCGAGCAGCGCCCGGCCCCGGGCCACCCGGACCGCCAGCCGGGCGTCCGCCGGGGCCACCCGCAGCGCCTCGTCACAGGCGGCGACGGCCTCGGCCGGGTCGTCGGCCCAGCGGGCGTACGCCAGGCAGGCGGCGACCAGCATGCCGGCCGAACCCACCTCGCGGCTGAGCCGGCGGGCCCGCTCGGCGGCGTCGCCCATCTCCTCGCCCCGGTCCAGCTCCTCCAGGACGTGCGCGCGGTGCAGCGCCACCCGGGCCGCCAGCCACGGGTCGACGTCCGCCTCGGCGGCGGCCCGGTCGATCTCGTCGAGCGCGTCGGCCCAGCGCTGCCGGTGCACGTACGCCAGGGCCAGCCGGTCGTGCGCGGCGGCCCGCTCCCGCTGGTCGCCGTGCCGGTCGAGCTGCTCCGCCGACTCGCGGGCGAGCGCCAACCCCTCCTCGGCGCCCTCGTCGGTCATGCAGAGCAGCGCGCCGAGGCGCCCGGCCACCACCTGTGCGCGCACCGGGTCGGGCACCGCCCGCCAGGCGGCCAGCGCCACCCGGTTGGCCTCGATGGAGGCCGCCGGGTCACCGTCGTCGTTCAGCTCGCCCGCGCGCAGCTCCAGCCGGCGCGCCACGGTGGCCGCCGGCAGCTCGGCACCGCCGAAGCGCTCGTCGTACGCCTTGAGGACGGTGGTGCAGTCGTCGGTGCGGTGGGTGCGCCAGCACTCGTCGGCGAGGGCGAGCAGTTCCTCGGCGCTCGCCCCGGCCGGCACCTGCACCGGCTCCGCCTCGGCCACGTCGGCCGGCGCCGGCTCGGGGGTGCGGGTCGGGCGGCGACGCAGGCTGGCCGAGAGCGGCAGGTGCTCCCCGACGGGCTGCGCGGCGAGCCGCCGGGCGACCACCTCCGACTGGTACGCCGTGCCGTTGCGCGCGTCGAACCGGGCGGCCAGCGCGGTCGCCGTGTCGGTCAGCTCGGCGGCGAGGGTGCCCACCGGCACCTCGCCGGCCGGCCGGTCGCCGAACGCCCGGCGGTGCACGGTCAGCTCGCCCGGCACCTGCCGCAGCGCCGCCGCGGCGGTGGCCGCGAAGTGCATGGCGGCGGCCGGGGTGGGTGCCCGGTCCAGCCAGTCCAGGTGCCGCTCGACGAGTTCCAGGGCGCGGGCGTCGTTCCCGGTCAGGGTGCAGAACTCGACGTGGTCGGCGATCTCCCACAGGTCGGAGAGGTTCGACCGCAGCCGCCGGTACGCCTCCCGGTGCGCGTTCCGCGCGGCCTCCGACCGGCCGGTACGCAGGTACGCCGGCAGCAGCGCGGTGAGGATCGCCTGCGGCTGTTCGGTGCAGCTGAGCCGGCCGGCGAGCACCGGCTCGGCCAGGGCCACCGCCTCGTCGTGCCGGCCCACCTCGCACAGGTGGTGCACCTGCGTGGTCGGGTCGCAGCCGGCGCAGTCGGAGAGGGCGTCGCGGGGGGTGGTCATCCACCGGCGGTACCACTCGGCCGCCTCGTCGTGCGCCCCGAGGTGCGACGCCACCAGGTAGCGGTGCTTGTACACGGCCTGCGGCGAGTGCCCGGTGTCCCGGTAGCGCCGCTCCATGTCATCCAGCACCGCGTAGGTGCGGTCCAGCGGCAGCTCGGGGAACTTCAGCATGGCGCTGACCATGTACTTGAAGTGCCAGAGCAGCTGGTGGGCGAAGCGCTGGTGGTAGGGCTGCGGGTCCCGGTCGAACTCGGCGAGGCACCAGGAGAAGGTCACGAAGGACTTCGCCGGCTCGCCGCCGTAGACGTACGCGGTGGTGGCCTGCATCCGGGCGGCGAAGGCGAGGTGCCGGTCGTCGCCGGCGTCGGCCCGCCGGATCAGCTGTTCCAGCGCGGCGGTCTGCCCCGCCCCGTACGGCATGTTGTGGGCCTCGTGCAGCAGCCGCCACAGGTCGTCGTCGCTCACGGTCGGTTCACTCCCGTCCCGGTACGGCCCGGCCGAGCAGGCCGAGGAAGGAACTGTTCAGCAGGGCGGCGTCGGCCGCGCGGATGGGGTGGTGCCCGAGCAGCAGCGCCTGCCCGTAGAGCGCCTCGACGGCGAGCCCGACCAGCTCCGGGTCGGTCAGCGTGGTGACCCGGCGGACCAGCGGGTTGCGGTGGTTGAGCACCAGCTGCGGGCGGTCCGGCGGGGCGGAGGCGGCCAGCGCGTCCAGCACGCCGCCCCACAGTTCGTCGGCCTTCTCGCGACTGGCGGCGAGCTGGTCGTTGAACGCCGCCGAGCGGCTGACCAGATAGAGCGCCGGCAGCGAGACCGGGTCGTACGCCCGGACCACCACCTCGCAGCCGAGCCGTTCCAGGGCCCGCTGGGCGCCGGTCAGGAACGGCCGCAGGGCCAGCTCGACGTGCGGTTCGAGCGCGTCGAAGCGGGTGGTCAGGTCGCTCGGCTCCAGCCGTTCGATCAGCACCGACCGGTCCACCGCGGGCAGCCGCTCGATCAGCTCGGTGTCGTACGTGTAGCCGCCGTTGACCACGGCCAGGTCCTGCGCCGCCGCGACGGCGGCGAGCTGGCGGAACTCGTCGAGGCTGGCGGCGTACCGGAGCAGGCCGTGGCGCTGCCGGAACTCGGCGAGGGTGAGCGTGCCGACGTTGGTCTCCATCGGCCACCACTGGTCGACCAGGCGCAGCATCTCGTCGTCGTGCAGGGCGAGCGCCTTGACCCCCAGGTGGTGCACCTGGAGGAACTCGGCGAGCCGGCGCGGGTCGTGCTTGGCCAGCCGGACCAGCCAGCCGCGCACCTGGTCGCCGAGGGCGTCCCGGGTGCCGGTGAGCAGGGTGTCCTCGTAGAGCGCCTCGCGGCTGGCGGTGGGCCGCAGCTCGCTGGCGTCCACCACGCAGTGGGCGAAGAAGGCCCAGTCCGGCAGCAGCCCGTCGGCGTGCTCGGTGAGCAGCATCCGCTTGAGGTAGACCCGGTGCCCGGCCCGCGCCGCCGGGTTCACCGGGGTGGGCAGGATGAAGGCCACCCCGGTCAGCCCGGCCTCCGGCACCGCCAGCGGCACCACGTCGAACGGGACGAAGCCGAGGGTCTCCTGGGCGTAGCGGACCAGGGCCGCCCGGTCCAGCGGCGCGCCGGGGGCGGTCGGCCAGGGCGGCGGCCCGGCGGTGGTCGGGGTGTCGCCGACCCGCACGTCGACCGGCAGCAGGCTGCCGTAGAGGCGGGCCAGCTCGGTCACCGTCGGCACGCCGAGCCACTGGTCGGCGTCGCGGCGGGGCACCAGCGTGACCGTGGTGCCGGGCTCCGGCCGGGCCTGCTCGGGCGGGGCGGGCCGGACGGCGTACCGGCCGTCGGACCAGCCCGTCCAGAGCACGGTCGGCTGGTCGGCGTGCCGGGTGACCACCCGGATCTCGTCGGCGACCAGGAAACAGGAGAGCAGGCCGATGCCGAACTGGCCGAGGAACTCGTGCCGGGAGAAGCCCAGCTCGTCGCGCTTGGAGCTGCGACCGATGGTGGCCAGCAGCTCGTGCACCTGCGCCTCGGTGAGGCCGACGCCGGTGTCGTGCACCCGCAGGGTGCCGTCGCCGGTCAGCTCCGGCGGCTCGATCCGTACCCGGGCGGGGGCGTCCGGTTCGGTGGCCCGGCGGGCGGTGATCGCGTCGACGGCGTTCTGGAGCAGTTCCCGGACGTACACCCGTGGGCTGCCGTAGAGGTGATGACTGAGCAGGTCGACCACGCCACGGAGGTCGACCTGGAAGGTGCGGTCCACACGCTCTCCCCGGTCGGATTCGGCGCTCACCGTACCGGTGATCACCGACGCTGTCCGACCCCTTTCCGGTCGCCTTGACCCTCGACCCGGTCGAGGCGGCAGGGTCCGTCGGCATGACCGCCACCCCACTCGGCCGGGACTACCGGCTGCTCTGGTCCGCCGCCGTCTCCTCCCGGTTCGGCGACGCCCTGCGTACGCCGGCGCTGGCCCTGCTGGCCGCGACGCTGACCCGCGACCCCCGGGCGGTGGCCGTGGTGACCGTCGCGGGGCAGCTCCCGCCGCTGCTGCTCGGCCTGCTGGGCGGTGTGTACGCCGACCGCTGGGACCGCCGCCGGACGATGGCACTGGTGGACGCCCTGCGGGCGGCCGTGGTGGCGGCGCTGGCCGGCGTGGTGGCGGTGGACCGGGCCGGGGTGCCGGCGCTGGTGGCGACGGCGTTCCTGCTCGCCGCGCTCGGCGTCCTCTTCGACGCCGCCTCGTTCGCGCTGCTTCCCGCGCTGGTGCCCGCGCCGGCCCTGCCCGCCGCCAACGGCCGCCTCCAGGCCGGCACCGCGCTGGCCGGCGGCCTGCTCGGCGCCCCGCTGGCCGGCGTGCTCTTCGCGGTCTCGCCGAGCGTCCCGCTCGCCGTGGACGCGGCCACCTTCGCCCTCGCCGCCCTGCTCACCCTCGCCCTGTCCCGCCCCGCCGCCGACCCCCGGTGGCGGGGCGAGGGTCGCCGCGAGCGCGGCAGCGCGGGGCGCTCGGTGTGGCGGGAGGCCGCCGACGGCGTGCGGTGGCTGCGGGGTGAGCCGACGATGTGGCGGATCACCCTGCTCAGCGCGGGGACGAACCTGGCGATCAGCGCGCTGATGGCGGTGCTGGTCCTCTACGCGCTGGACGTTCTGCGGATGTCGCCGGCCGGGTACGGGCTGTTCATGGCGGCGGTCGTGCTCGGCGGGCTGGCCGGGGCGCTCGGGGCGGGGCGGCTGGCCGCCCGGCTCGGCACCACCTCCGCGCTGCGCGCGGTGCTCCTCGCGCAGACCGTCGCCCTGGCCGGGTTCGCGCTGGCCCGGCACCCGGTGCCGGCCGGGCTCGCGCTGGCCGTCTTCGCGGGTGGCAGCACGGTGTGGAACAGCCTGTGGGCGGCGTACGGGCAGGGTCGGGTGCCGGCCGCGCTGCTCGGTCGGGTGGGTGCCACCCAGCGGATGGCGGCACTGCTCACCGCGCCGGTCGGCGCGACGCTCGCCGGGCTGGCCGGGGCGGCGTACGGGGTGGGCCCGGTGGTCGGGGCGGCGGCGGTGGTCTTCGCGCTGGTCACGCTCGCGGCGTGGCGGGCACTGCGGCCGGTCGCGCCGGCACCGGACGACGCCCCGCCCACCACCGCCGGGACAGCAGCCCGGCCAGGGCCGCTCCGGTCGCGTTGAGCAGCACGTCGTCGACGGAGGTGACCCGGCCGAGGTCGAGCGCGTACTGGGCGGACTCGACCAGGACGGAGGCGGCGGCACCGAGCAGGAAGAGCCGGCCGACGCCGGCGAGGGCGGCGGAGCGTACCGGGGCGAGGAAGCCCAGCGCGGCGAAGACCAGCAGGTTGCCGACCACCTGGACCACGACGGTGGCCGGTGGGCCGGCCGCGACGAGATCGACCAGGTCACGCAGCGGCACCAGCTTGACCTCGCCGGGCGCGGCGCGCGGCGTGAGGATCATCCACACCCAGGGCAGCGTCCCGGCGACCATGCCCACCTCGACGGCGCTGCACCGCCACGCCTCCCGGCGGGTCGGCGCGGCGCGGGCCCGAGCCAGCAGCGCGACCAGCAGCACCGTCACCGGCACCGCGACCAGCGTGGCGAGCAGCACGTCGCCCCACTCCCGCCACACCTGGCCCATCGGGGCAGCCTAGCCCGGACGCTGGGCCAGTCCGGAGAGGCGCAGCGCCAGCCGCCGACGGACGGCCGGCGCGCCGGCGACGGCGCGGAGCAGCAGGTCGCGCAGGGGGCGGACGGCCGGCGGAACGGTGGCGAGCCGGGTCAGCCGGTCGGCGAAGCCGGCGACCTCCTCGGCCAGCGGTCGGCGCGCGGCCGAGTAGTCGTCGAGCAGGGTGTCCGGTCCGCCGGCGAAGACGTCGGCGAGGGTGTCGCCGAGGGCGACCCCGTCGCAGATGCCGAGGTTCATCCCCTGCCCGCCGGCCGGGCTGTGCACGTGCGCGGCGTCGCCGGCCAGCAGCACCGGGCCGGCGCGGTAGGTCTCGGCGACCCGGTGGTGGATCCGGAACCGGGAACTCCAGATCACGTCGGTCACGCGGTCCGGCCGCCGGGCCGGCCCCCGCTCGTCGAGCAGCGCCTGGAAATACGCGGCGTCCGGCGCGCGGGGGGCCTGGGCGACCGAGGCGACCACCCGGACCACCCCGTCCGGCAGCGGCGCCCAGACCAGCGGCCCCGGCCGCGCCAGGAAGAGCGCGATCTCGTCGCGGGGCAGCACGCTGCGCACCCGCACGTCAGCGAGGACGAACGACTCGCCGCGGCCGTCCGGTCCGCCGAAGCCGATCCCGGCCAGCTCGCGCACGGTGCTGTGCATGCCGTCCGCGCCGATCACCCACCGGGCGCGGACCCGGCCGCCGTCGGCGAACCCGACCACCGCGCCGGCGGCGTCGCGGTCCAGGCTGCTCACCTCGTGCGGCCGGTGGACCCGGCCGCCCAGCGCGGTGAGCCGGTCGGTCAGCACGGCCTCGGTGACCGCCTGGGAGACCAGCAGCGCGTACGGGTAGCGGCTCGGCAGCTCGCCGAAGCCGACGCCGAACAGCACCCGGTCGCGGTCACGGACGGTGAACCGGCGCGACGCCGCTCCCCGGGCCACCAGCGGCGCGGCGGCACCGATCCGGTCCAGCATCTCCAGGGTGTACGCGTGCACGACGGCGGCCCGGGAGGTGACCGGCGGTTGGGCGGCGCGGTCGACCACGGTCACGTCCACCCCCCGCTGGGCGAGGGTGGCGGCGACGGTGAGGCCGGTCGGCCCGGCTCCCACCACCAGGACGTCGGTGCGCTCGGGCAACATGGCCCACCCTCCTATGCCAACAACTGTTTGCCAACGCTTGTAGGCAAGGCTAGGCCGGGATGGAGCGTCGTGTCAACGCTTGTTGGCATAGAGTCGGGGACATGACCGCCGCAACCCCCGCCCGCCGCTCGGACGCCACCCGCGCCGCGATCCTGCGCGCCGCCCGGGAACGGTTCGCCGCCGACGGATACGAGCGCGCCACCATCCGCGCCATCGCCGCCGACGCCCGGATCGACCCGTCGATGGTGATGCGCTACTACGGCAACAAGGAGGGACTCTTCGCGGCGGCGGCCGAGTTCGACCTGCGGCTGCCGGATCTGGCCGACGTGCCGACCGGGCAGCTCGGCGAGGTGCTGGTCCGGCACTTCCTGGACCGCTGGGAGGGCGACGAGACGCTCGCCGCCCTGCTCCGGGCGGCCAGCACCAACCCGGGTGCCGCCGAGCGGATCCGCGGCATCTTCGCCGACCAGCTCGGCGCGGTCGTGGCGCGCTTCAACACCGACCCGGCGACCACCGCCCGCCGCGCCGGCCTGGTGGCCAGCCAGACCCTCGGCCTGGCCTTCACCCGCTACATCGTCGGCCTGCCGCCCATGGTGGACGCGACACCGGCCGAGCTGGTCGCCTGGATCGGCCCCACCCTCCAGCGCTACCTGACCGGGGCGGTCCCGGACGGGCGTACGCCGTGACGACGACGGCCGTGGTCACCCAGCGGTGACCACGGCCGTCGGGGGCGCGGGACGGATCAGCCGGCGATGCCGCCCGGCTGGTCACCCTTGGCGACGGGCGCCCGGACCAGGTTGCCCCACTCGGTCCACGAACCGTCGTAGTTGCGCACCTGCGGGTAGCCGAGCAGGTGCCGCAGCACGAACCAGGTGTGGCTGGACCGCTCACCGATCCGGCAGTACGCCACCACGTCGTCCGACGGGCTCAGCCCGAGCTGATCGGCGTAGATGGCGCGCAGCTCGTCCGCGGACTTGAAGGTGCCGTCCTCGTTCGCGGCCGACTTCCACGGCTTGTTGACCGCACCCGGGATGTGCCCGCCGCGCAGCGCGCCCTCCTGCGGGTAGTCCGGCATGTGCAGCATCTCGCCGGTGTACTCGCCGGGCGAGCGGACGTCCACCAGCGGCCGGCCGGCGGCCACGTGCGCCATGACCTGCTCCCGGTACGCCCGGATCGGCGTGTCGTCGCGCTGCGGCACCGGGTACTCGGCGCGGGGACGGGTCACCTTCTCCCGGGTCAGCTCCCGCCCCTCGGCGATCCACTTCTGCCGGCCGCCGTCGAGCAGCCGTACGTCGGCGTGGCCGAAGAGCGAGAAGACCCAGAGCGCGTACGCGGCCCACCAGTTGAAGTTGTCGCCGTAGAAGACCACCGTGTCGCCGCGGCCGATGCCCTTGGCGGCGCACAGCTCGGCGAAGCTCTTCGCGTCGAGGTAGTCCCGGGTCACCTGGTCGTTCAGCTCCGTGTGCCAGTCGACCTTGACGGCACCCGGGATGTGACCGGTGTCGTAGAGCAGCACGTCCTCGTCGGACTCCACCACGACGAGGCCCTCGTCGCCCAGGTGCTCGGCCAGCCACTCGGTGGTGACCAGGCGCTGCGGATCGGCGTACGACTGGAGGCGGGGATTCGGATCGCTCGGCACAGGCATGATCTCCAAGGTACGCCGGATCCCGGCACGGCGGCCGGCCATCGGAAATCGGGTGCAGCGGATGTGACCGCCGGCACGTGACAGGGACGAACCCGCCGACCACAGAGGATCGACATGACCGTACGGCCGGACACCGGGCCGACCCGGGCCGTCACGCCACCCGTGGACTTCACCGACCTCTACGAGGGCCACTTCCACCGGATCGCGGTGCAGTTGCACGCGTACCTGGGGGACCCGGCGGAGGCGCAGGACCTCACCCAGGAGGCGTTCTGCCGACTGCTCGAACGCTGGGACCGGGTCAGCGGGTACGACGACCCGTCCGCCTGGGTGCGCCGGGTCGCCTGGAACCTGGCGACCAGCCGGCTGCGCCGGGTGCGTACCGCCGTCCGGCACCTGGCCCGGCAGCGGGAGGAGTACGTGCCCGGGCCGGAACCCGACCGGGTGGCGTTGACCCGGGCGCTGGCCACCCTGCCCGCCACGCAGCGGCGGGCGATCGTGCTGCACCACCTGGCCCAGCTGAGCGTCCGGGAGATCGCCGAGCAGGTCGGTGCGGCGGAGGGCACCGTCCGCTCCTGGCTCTTCCGGGGACGCGCCGCGCTGGCCACCCACCTCACCGAGCGGCAGGAGGCCCACGATGCGTGAGACCGCCCTGGACGAGATGTTCGCCGAGTTCGAGGCCGACGCCCGTACCGTCATCCGCCCGCCGGGGGTCGCGGCGGCGCAGGCCCGGGTCCGCGCGCGCCGGCGGCGGCGCCGGGGCCTGCTGGCCGGGATGATCGCCCTGCTGCTGGGCGGTCCGGCCGGGGCGTTCGCCGTGGCAGGCCGCCACGACGGACCGCCCACCCCGCCGGAGCCCCCGGCGATGGCCCGGCGGACGGTCGTGGTGCCGGGGGCGGTCGGGGAGCTGGCCGACCTGGAGTTCGTGGACGCCCGGCACGGCTGGGCTCTCTTCACCACCTGCACCCGGGAGGCTCCCACCGGCTGCCGACGGACGCTGGGAAGGACCACCGACGGCGGGGCGACCTGGCAGGGTTCCGCGCTGCCGGTCTCCGACGGCGGCGCATACCTGGACGCGCTCGACGGGCAGACCGCCACGGTCGTGACCGGGCAGGAGTTCCATGTCACCACGGACGGCGGCCGCACGTTCACCCGCCATCCGGAGAGTGAACCGCCCTTGGAGCAGCGGGCGTCGCCAAACTCGCCCTCCGGCTTCCGGCTGGCCTGCCCGCCGGAGCTGGAGGCGCGCGGGCAGGACTGCGCGTCGTTCCACCTCGCCCGGGTCGACTCCCGCCCGGTCCGGCAACAGCCTCCGCTGACCCTCGACCGTGGCTCCGCTGCGGACCTCGTCGAGGGCAACGACGGGCGGCTCTGGGTGAGCACGATGACCGACGGCCGGACGACCGTCGTGGTCAGCGCCGACCAGGCGCGCACCTGGCGGAAGCTGCCGTCCGTGGCGGCCGAGGGCCGGCCCGTCGTCTCGCCGGAGGGCACGGACGTCTGGCTCGTCGACGGTGCTGAACGCGCCGTCTGGCACCTGGTCGGCGACGAGTGGCAGCCGCGACCGGAGTTGCCGCACCGGCTGTCGGCCAACGGGGTCGCGGCGGCGGGCGAGGGCGCGATCCTCGTCAACAGCTTCGGCCGGGTCGGCTTCTACGTGAACGGCAGCTACGTCGACCAGCCGGCGCTGCGGGACGCCCTGGCCCACAGCGGGAGCAGCGAGGTGGCGCTCCGGGCGCTGCGCGACGGCACCCTCGTCCTCCAGGGTGAGGGAGCCTGGCGCATCGTCGGCGTCGGCTCGGGCACCGACCGCACCTGGACCTGGTTCTCCTGACGTCGGCACCTGCGGTCGAACGGGGTATCGGCCGCCAGGGGTGACCGTCGCGCCGCTCCCCACCGGGCGGGCCCGGCTGACCGGCCCTCGTCAGGCGCGGCGGTGCACCAGCCGCCCGGCGACCACGGTGGCCAGGCAGGTGCCGTCGTCGGCGAAGACGGCCAGGTCGGCCCGGCCGTTCGGGACCAACGCCGGCGGGCGCGGGCCGTCCAGCACCGTGACGTCGTTGCGGGCGGCGGCGGACCGCAGCTCCGGCTCGGTGACGTGCGCGGCGAGCACCGCGGCGACGCCGAGCCGGAACAGCGCGTGCACTCGCTCGCGCGGGCTCGGTGCCGGCGGCAGGGGCCCGTCGTGCACCAGCGCCGGCCCGAGGGTGCCGGCCCACCGCCGCACTCGCACCTGCGGGTACGCCTCCGTCAGCTCGTCCAGCGGCGCGACCGCCTCGATCCGGTTGCCGGTGACGAGGACCGCGTGGCCGGCGACCGGCTCGTCGTCCGGAGTCGACCGCAGCAGCGTGGCGGCGTGGATGGTCCGCACGGTCAGTCGCTGACCGGCCCGAGCAGCGGGCGCTTGGCGGTGACGGTATCGCCCGAGGACCGCCCGGTGAGCCGCCGCTTGATCCACGGGGCCAGGTGCCGGCCGGCCCAGCGCAGGTCGGCGGCGCGGGCGGCCAGCCAGGGCGTGGGAGCCGGCTGCTCGGGGACCAGCAGCCACTCCTCGTCGCAGCCCACCCCGAGCGCGGTCAGCACCTGGGCGGCGACTCGCCGGTGCCCGGCGGCCGACAGGTGCAGCCGGTCGGTGCTCCACAGCATCGGGTTGAGGAAGGTGTCGTCGGCGTACAGGTCGACCAGGATCGCGCCGTGCCGCTCGGCGGTCTCGCCGACCGCCCGGTTCATCAGCTCCATCCGGGGGGCGACCAGGCGCTGGCCGGGCAACCGCGCCATCACGTCGGCAAACCGGAAGAGGATCACGTCGGCGCCGCCGGAGCGGAGCTGCCGCACCGCGTCGTCGAAGCGGGTGACCAGGGCGTCCGGGTCGAAGGTACGGCGCAGCGCATCGTTGCCGCCGGCCGCGAAGCTGATCAGATCGGGCTTCATCGCCAGCGCGGCGGGCACCTGCTCGGCCACCACGCTGGGGAAGAGCCGGCCCCGGATGGCCAGGTTCGCGTACCCGAAGTCCGGGCCGGCCTCGGCGGCCAGTCGGGTCGCCACCAGGTCGGCCCACCCGCGGTAGGTGCCGTCCGGGTACGCGTCATCCATGCCCTCGGTGAAGCTGTCCCCCACCGCGACGAAGCTGCGCCAGCGCACGCCGCCTCCCCCTCACGCTCTTCGTTGCCTGCGGCGACCAGTCTGACACCGGGTCCGACCCGCGCAGCTACCCGTCGGGCGAACGTGGCGGAGGTCATCGATCCGGTTCCACCAGGGACCGCTACCCGGTCAGGTACCGGGTGATGGCGGCCCGCAGCTCGTCGTGCTGCTCGCTCAGCGCCGAGGCGGGATCGCGCCACTTCGACGCCGGGTACAGCCAGACCGGCTTGCCGACGATCTCCGGCGGCTCCCACTCGTACCTCGGCCAGACATGAGCGTGCAGGTAAGGGTCCGTGTTGCCGAGGATCTCCAGGTTCACCCGCCGGAAAGCCGGGTCGGCATCGGCGCAGGCCCGCTCGACCGCCTCGCCCAGCCGGTCCATGCTCTCCAGGTACGCCAGCCGCTTCGCCCTGGGCAGGTCGGTGAGCCGCTGTACGGCCGGGTCGTCCGCGAGCAGCAGGCAGTAGCCCGGGAGCCACTGCACGTCTCCGATCACGGCGAACCCGCCGGGAAGCCGGGCCAGGACGGTGGGGTTCTCTCCGCGCAGTGCCGAACCGATCCGGTCGAGTCGCCAATCGATCATGATCAGATGTTGCCTCATCGGGCGGCTCAGCTCCGGTCGTCGTCCGGGGGCTCGACCATCGGCCGCCGGTACGGCCCCCACGCGACGAACCGGGCGAACAGCTCCCGTGGAGTGGGCCCGTCGTGCGGGTTCAGCCGGAACAGGTCGTGGGTGGCCTCGTGATAGAGCCCGGAGAGGTAGATGGCCAGCTCGACCGGCTGATCGGCGTACTCGATCTTGAGCAGCAGCCGGGCCTCGGCGCAGGGCCACGGCAGGCCGCAGGCCCGGCACACCCAGAGCGGGCGGATCGGCAGGTGCGGCCGGCGGCCCGGCGGATACGCCCGAGGCCGATCGGCATGCGGGCCGAGGCGGGGTACCGGGAGCTGGCTGAAGATCACCCGCTGCTCCCGTTCGCCCGGCACCGCAACCAGCGGAGCGGTTGGCGCATCTCGACCTCCTCCGGACGTGGGGCGGGGCCGCCCCTGCACGGGGGGTCACGGGCGGCCCCGGAGCGGGCCGGACGGAAGGCGACCCGCTACGTGACAGTCTGGTGAGGACACCATTACCGTCGGAAGGCATCGACGCTGGTCGGGGCGAAGCCCGGTCAGCTCTTCCGGCCGCGGGGACGGGCCGTGGAGACGCCGAGGGAATCGTGGAGGAACTGTGGAAGGCGAGCCGACCGCCGAGCTGATCCGGGCCCAACTGCGCCGGCTCCGGGTGAACGCCGAGCTGAGTCAGGAGGAGTTCGGGAAACTCGTCCACTTCTCGGGTTCCCAGGTTTCCGCGGTCGAGCTGGGCCAGCGCCCGCTCGACCGGTTCTTCCTCAAGCGGGCGGACGAGGTGCTCGGCACGGGTGGGCTGTTGACGTCGCTGCTCAAGCTCGCCGAGCGGGACGGGCAGCCGAGCTGGTTCCGGCCGTGGCTGGAGGCGGAGCGTCAGTCGCAGCAGCTCCGCTGCTACCAGCCGAGCATCATTCCCGGCCTGCTACAGACGGAGAACTATGCCCGCGCGGTGATCCGAACGAACGACATTCTGAGCGACGACGAGGTGGAGAAGCGGCTGGCAGTCCGAATGGATCGGCAGGCCATTCTCCTGCGGACGGAAGCACCTCAGTTCGTGGCCGTGATCGAGGAAGTCGTTCTCCGTCGTGCCGACGAAGGCTTCCGAGGGCTCATGACCCAGCAGATCGCGCACCTCGTCGAGTGCGTCGATCGCCCGCACATCAGCGTCCACGTCATCCCGGCCGAGGTCAGCGTGCATGTTGGACTAGCCGGGCCATTCACCCTGGCGCGAACCACGGACGGCGGATGGGTTGGTCACCTGGAGAACCAGCTCGGCGGCGTAGTGGTCGATACCGATGACGATGTCGCTATCCTGCTGGCGAGGTGGGAGAGCGTCCGCAGCGAGGCCCTGCCTCGCCGGCAGTCGACCCTGCTGATGAAGGAAGTGATGACGTCATGGACCTGACCGGCGCTACCTGGCGCAAGTCCACCCGCAGTGCTCAGGGCGAGTGCGTGGAGGTGGCCGACAACCTGCCCAGCGTCGTCGGCGTCCGCGACAGCAAGGACCCGGCCGGCCCCGTGCTCACCTTCGACCCGCAGACCTGGCGCGCGTTCGTCACCTTCGCCAAGCAGCGCTGAATCTGTGAAGTTCTACCCACGCTTGAGCCGACCGCGCGCACATCCGGGGCCAGTCGCTCCAGGCGTACCTGCCGGAACTGGGGGAGACCATGCCCGTCGCCTGCGCAACGCCTCGCTCATCGCCCGCTTCGGCGGCAGATTGGACGGAACACGCTCGCTGCCGGGTGAGGCCGCGGCCGAGTTGACCGACCAGCGTGAGCGGCGCGGCCCCCGAATGGATGCGATCTGATCGTCGTCTACGCATTCGTTCTCGCGGACGCCCTGCTCCCGTCCGACGCCCGCCTGCTGAATCACTGACCGAACGTGTACCGCAGGTTCGCGTTGATCAGCTGGTTGAGGCGCTTGCGCATGTGCCCGAGCAGGGCTGGCTCCGGCAGCGGCTCGGCCAGGAACAGGGTCCAGCGCAGATCCGTCCCGCCATTGCCGTCCGACGGAAGGTCGAACCGAACTGTCGCGTCCGGCCGTTTCCGCCAGATCGAGGACCAGACGACAAGGTGCGGAGCGTCGACGCGGAGCGTCTGAGGTCGCTCCTCGTCGTCGAGCAGCAGCAACCAGGGGCGAGCCGGATCGCGATTCGGCTCCGTCAGCGCCTCGAAGATCACGTGAGGTGGTGCGGGCTGGTTCCGCTTGCGGGAGCCACCTTCGAGCATGCCCCAGGCTAGATGGTCATCTCCATGTCGCCGAAGTGGCGGGGTCGACCAGGCCGGGATACCGCCACATCGGCGTAACGGCGAGCAGGCGGGCCGCCCCCTGGAGGACGGCCCGCCCCCTCGTACCCGATGGGTCAGTCCACGGCGGCGATGATCTGCATCGACGCCAGGCTGCTCGGCTCCGGCTTCTCGGCGACCTTCTTCCCGGCCTTGTCGACGAGGATCAGGGTGTACCGGCCGCCGCTGCGCACCCGGGCCACCAGCGAGCCGTCCGCCTGGAAGTAGGCCTGCCGCAGTTCACGGCCGCCCAGCGGCAGGGTCATCACATTGCCGGTCCGGGTGTCGAGCACAGCGTTGGCCGACAGACTGCGAGCCGCGTCGCCATAGGTGCCGTCGCGGTCGATCCGGTACAGCGCGATCCGCCGCCCGTCCGGGGAGATGCTGGCGACGTCGAAGCAGACGTACCGGCTGCCCTTGCTGCCGAGGCCCGGGATGGTGCGCCGCCCGGCGCCGTTTCGGTCGGTGACGACGACGGTGCCGTTCGAGCCGTCGGCGAAGGCCACCGTGCCGTTGGCGGCCCAGACCGGGTGGCAGCCGTCGAAGCCGGCCACCTCGGTGAAGGCGCCGGACGACACGTCCAGCAGGCCGGCTTTGGAGAAGCTGCCGTCCGCCGCGCCCAGCCGCACGGTGAGCTGCCGGGAGTTCGGCGACCAGGTGGGCGACCAGCACATGTTGTCGACCAGGTCGTGGAGCTTGCGCTTGCCGGATCCGTCCAGGGCGGAGGTCCACAGCGCGCCGCCGTCCTCCACCCAGGCCACCCGGCGGCCGTCCGGCGAGACGGCGGCGTTGAGCTGCGCCGGGTTTACCGGCAGGGCGAGCCGCCGGACGGGGGTGTCACCCGGCTTCCACGAGTAGAGGTGGGTGGTCTCGGCCCCGCCCGGAGTGAACGGGCCGTAGTGGAGCCGGCCGAAGGTGGCGCTGCTGGCGGGCTGGCTGCTGGTCGACGTGGCCGGCGGGGCGATCGACGGGCTGCCGGAGGGCGACGGGGTCGGGGACGGGGTGGGCGACGGGCTGGCGGTGACCGACGGCGTGGTGCCGGGGATCGGGTCGGCACCCCGGTTCGGCAGGAACGCGAACGCGGTGCCGGTGGCCGCGCCGAACAGCACCACCGCCGCGGCCGAGGTGGCGACCGCGCGCTGGATGCCGATCCGGCGGGACGTCCGCAGGGCGCGGTCCCGCAGGTCGACCGGGGTGACCTCCTCGGCCAGGTCGGCGAGGTCGAGCCGGAGACGCTGGTCGTTCATCGGGCGCTTCCTTCCAGGACGTACAGCTCGGCGAGCTCGGGCGCGACGATGCGCAGCTTGGCCAGTGCCTTGGAGGTCTGGCTCTTGACGGTGCCGACGGTGACGCCGAGCAGCTCGGCGGCCTCGGCCTCGGTGCGGTCCTCGAAGAAGCGCAGCACCAGCACGGCCCGCTGCTTCGGGGAGAGCTTGGCCAGGGCCGCCCGCAGGGTCAGCCGCAGGGTGGTCTGGTGGGCGTGGTCGGGGCCCGAGTCGCCTCCGCGTGGTTCGGGCAGCTCGCCCGTCATCGACTCGGGCACCCGCCGGCGTCGCCACCAGGAGACCTGCAGGTGATACATGATCTTGCGGGTGTACGCCTCGGCGTTGCCGCTGTCGTGCAGCCGACCCCACGACCGGTGGGTACGGGCCAGTGCCGACTGGACGAGATCCTCGGCGAGGTGCTGGTCACCGGTCAGCAGGTAAGCCGAGCGCAGCAGCGCCGGCGTCCGGGTACGGACGAACGAGTCGAACTCACTCAGGAGAGGGTCCACACGAGCCGATCCTTGGGGTAGTCGTTGATGCCTTTCCAGACGCCACCCCGGGATCGCCGGGTTGCCGGCCGGACGGCCGATGTGCGCGACAAGTTTCGGCACCGACCCGCGTAATGGCGTCGCCGGCCCCGCCGCGCCGGTCGTACGCTGCGCGAATGCTGCTACGTACGTCGACCCTGCTGCTGCGGACCCTGCGCGAGGATCCGGCGGACGCGGAGGTGCCGAGCCACCGGCTCCTGCTGCGCGCCGGTTACATCCGTCGCGCCGCGCCGGGCGGCTACACCTGGCTGCCGCTGGGCAAGCTCGTGCTGGACCGGGTCACCGAGATCGTCCGGTCGGAGATGACCGCCATCGGCGACCAGGAGGTGCACTTCCCGGCGCTGCTGCCGGCCGAGCCCTACCGGACCAGCGGCCGGTGGACGGAGTACGGCGACGACATCTTCACCCTGGCCGACCGCAAGGGCGCCGAGCACCTGCTCGCCCCGACGCACGAGGAGATGGCCACGCTGCTGGTGAAGGACCTCTTCACCTCGTACCGGGACTTCCCGGTGACGCTGTTCCAGATCCAGACGAAGTTCCGCGACGAGGCCCGGCCCCGGGCCGGCCTGCTGCGCGGGCGCGAGTTCCTGATGAAGGACGCCTACTCGTTCGACCTCGACGAGGCCGGCCTCCAGGAATCGTACGAGCGGCACCGGGCGGCGTACCGGCGGGTCTTCGACCGGCTGGGGCTCGACTACACGGTGGTGCACGCGACGTCCGGGGCGATGGGCGGCTCGGCGTCGGAGGAGTTCCTGGCCGCGACGCCGGTCGGCGAGGACACCTTCGTCGGCTGCACGGAATGCGACTACGCGGCGAACACCGAGGCGGTGACCACCCCCGCCCCGGCCGCCACGGACCCGGACGCGCAGCGTGCCACCGAGGTGCACGACACCCCGGAGACACCCACCATCGCCTCGCTGGTCGAGTTGGCGAACACCCGCCGGCTGGCCGACCGGAACGACTGGACCGCCGCCGACACCCTGAAGAACGTCGTGCTGAGCGTGCGCCGGCCGGGCGCGGAGTCGTCGGACCTGCTGGTCATCGGGCTGCCCGGTGATCGGGAGGTGGACCTGAAGCGGGTCGAGGCCGCCCTCGCCCCGGCCACCGTGGCCGTCTTCGACGACTGGGCCGCCCATCCCGAGCTGGTCCGCGGCTACATCGGACCGCAGATCATGGCGAAGCTCGGCATCCGCTACCTGGTCGACCCGCGGGTGGTCACCGGCACCGCCTGGCTGACCGGCGCCAACGAGCCGGGCCGGCACGCCACCAACGTGGTCGCCGGCCGCGACTTCACCCCGGACGGCACCATCGAGGCGGCCGAGGTGCGCCCCGGCGACCCCTGCCCGGCCTGCGGCACCGGTGAGCTGACCATGCGCCGGGGCATCGAGATCGGGCACATCTTCCAGCTCGGCCGCCGCTACACCGACGCCTTCGCGGTCGACGTGCTGGGCTCGGCCGGCAAGCCGGTCCGGCCCACCATGGGCTGCTACGGCATCGGGGTCTCCCGGGCGGTGGCCGCGATCGCCGAACAGCACCACGACGAGCGGGGACTCCTCTGGCCGGCGGCGATCGCGCCGGTCGACGTACACCTGATCGCCGCCGGCAAGGGGCCGCAGCTCGACGCGGCGCTCGACCTCGGCGGGCGACTGTCCGCCGCCGGCCTGCGGGTCCTGGTCGACGACCGGGTGAACGTCTCCGCCGGGGTGAAGTTCACCGACGCGGAGCTGATCGGCATCCCGCGCGCCGTCGTGGTCGGCCGCCGGCTCGCCGACGGGTACGTCGAGCTGCGCGACCGGGCCGGCGGCGAGCGGGTGGAGCTGCCGGTGGACGGGCTGGTCGAGCGGCTGGTCGACGAGGTGGGCCGAACCCTCGGCAACCGGGTGTAGCGGGCGCGCCACCGGGTACCGCTGCGGGATCGAGCAAGGGTGTTATCGGAGGCTCTCATGTACCGGGTCAGTGACGTGATGACGAAGCAGGTGGTCTACCTGTCGGCGGAGACCACCCTGGACGAGGCGGCCAGGGTGATGAAGGAGGCGGACATCGGCGACGTGGTGGTCACCGACGGCGCCACCCTCGCCGGCGTGCTGACCGACCGCGACATCGTGGTGCGGGCGGTGGCCGAGCGCAGCGACCCGTCGGCCACCACCATCGGCTCGATCACCACCCGGGAGGTGGTGATGATCGAGCAGCACTCCACCGCCTCGGAGGCGGCGTCGCTGATGCGCGAGCGCAACATCCGGCGGGTGCTGGTCTGCGACAACGAGCGCAAGCTGGTGGGCATCGTCTCCCTGGGCGACCTGGCCATGCAGCTCGACCCGACCTCGGCGCTGGCCGACATCAGCGAGGCGGCGCCGAACGCCTGACCCGTGATCGACCCGGTGCCCCTCGCTCTCGTGGGCGTGGCGGTGCCGGGTCGATGGCCGCCAGCCGCGACCTTCGTCACCGGAAGCCGGGTCGCCGATCGTCGACCGCCGGGCGTCCCGGGCGGGCGGCGGTAGCCTGGCGGGATGCCCGAGATGCCGACGAAGCTGGCCGAGATCGTCGAGGAGTTCGCCGCCGCACCCCGCGACGTGGTGCTGGAGATGCTGCTCGAATACGCCGACGTCATCCCGCCCCTGCCGCCGGGCGTGGACCGGGAGGGCATGGAGCAGGTGCCCGAGTGCCAGACCTCGTTCTTCCTCCGCGCCGAGGTCAACCCGGACCGGACGGTGAGCACGATCTTCGACTGCCCGCCGGAGGCGCCGACCACCCGCGCCTTCGCCGGCATCCTCGCCGAGGGCCTGGACGGGGCGAGCACCGAGCAGGTGCTGGCCGTGCCGGACGACCTCTACCAGCGGATGGGGTTGGCCCAGGCGATCAGCCCGCTGCGGGTGCGCGGCGGCACCGCCATCCTGGCCCGGCTCAAGCGCCAGGTCCGGGAACAAGCGGCCTGAGCTGGCTGTTCACCCCCGTTATGGAGATCGAGATCTACGCCGACGTGGTCTGCCCCTGGTGCTGGATCGGCAAGCGCCGGCTGGAGCAGGCGTTGGCGTCGTACGGCGGTGACGTGACCGTCCGCTACCGCCCCTTCCAGCTCGACCCCACGCCGGTGACCGAGCCGAAGCCGCTGGTGGAGGCGATGGCCGCGAAGTTCGGTGGCCGGGAGCGGGCGGAGGCGATGTTCGCCCAGGTCACCCAGGTCGCGGCCGGGGTGGGGCTGGACCTGCGCTTCGACCGCGCGGTGCAGGCCAACACCTTCGAGGCGCACCGGCTGATCCGGTACGCCACCGAGCGCGGCCTGGCCGAGGAGATGGTCGAGGCCCTCTACGCGGCGCACTTCACCGACGGGGTGGATCTCGGCTCGCGGGACGCGTTGGTCGAGCTGGCCGGCAAGGTCGGCCTGGACGAGACCGAGGTCCGCGACCACCTCGACTCCCCGGTCGGGCGCCGCGAGGTGGCCGCCGACCTGACCGCCGCCCAGCAGCTCGGGGTGAGCAGCGTGCCCACCTTCGTGCTGGCCGGCAAGTACGCGGTCACCGGCGCGCAGGAGCCGGAGACGCTGCTGGCAGCCCTGTCCGAGGTGGAGCGCCGCGAGTCGGGCGCCTGACCGGGCATCGATCCCCGTGATGTTTCACGTGCAACCACATCGACGGGCGTGACGAGCTGGGCCGGCTGAGCCGACCCGATGAGCTAGGCCGGGCGGGCCAGTCCTTCGACGACCCGGGCGCCGGGCAGTGCGCCGAGCGCCGGGCCCGGCAGCGCTATCTTGCTGTGCCGGACACCGGATCCGATGATCACGTGCGGGGTCGCGATCACCCGGGAGTCGACCAGGATCGGCCAGCTCTCCGGCAGGCCGATCGGGGTGATCCCGCCGTACTCCATGCTGGTCAGCTCGACCGCGTCGGCCATCGGGGCGAAGCTCGCCTTGCGCACGTCGAGCGCCCGCCGAACCACCCCGTTGACGTCCGCCCGGGTGGTGGCGAGCACGACGCAGGCGGCGTAGCGGATCTCCCCCTCCCGCTTGCCGGCGACGACGACGCAGTTCGCCGACACGTCCAGCCCCACCTCGTACGCCGCGCAAAAGGCGGCGGTGTCGGCGAGCGTCGCGTCGATCGGGGCGACCAGCACGTCCTCGACGTCCACCGGAGCCTCGACCGGCCACTGCGCCAACGCGGCGGCGACCGGCGACGCCAGCAGGTCGGTTCGGGTGCGGGCAGGCTCGGTCTTCAACGTCCCCATCACGGTTGCGATCCTCGCACCCGCCGCACTGATCCGCCCGTCGGCACCCGCCCGGCCGGCGGGGTTGATCGACCCCGCTTGCGGCGTGTCGCGGTGTCCCACGCTGCCGAAGCCGCGACACGCCGCAAACGGGGTCGATCACGCCGGCCCGGACGCGGGCTCAGTTACCGCTGAGGAAGGCGTTCTCGCGCATGAAGGCGCGGTCGTCGGCGGTGGCCGACTGGGCGACCCGCAGCACCTGCGGCCGGCGGGCCTCCAGGTCCTCCATGCCGTGCCGGACGGCGAGCCGGATCACGCCGTAGAGGAAGACGAACCCGAAGACGTAGAGGATGACGGTGGCGATGACGGTGAACATGGCGCCACGGTAAGGCGAACGTGAACGGCGGGAGGTTTCATCTCCGGCCGGTTCCCCCGTACGTGTCAGCCAGGTGATCCGCCCAGGTCCGCCGGCCCGTCGGGGTGGCGGTGGTGGTCAGCCCGCCCGCACGCAGCGCGCTGCCCAGCCGGCCGGGAATCCGCACCGGCAGCAACGGCCGGCGCGAGCCCCGGGCCGCCCGCCAGGCGCGCGCCGCCTCGTCGAAGCGGAGCACCTGCGGACCGCCGTACTCCTCGATGCCCCCCAGCGGGCCGGCGGTGAGCCGTTCGCTGAGCCGGCCGGCGACCTCGTGCTGGTCGACGGGCTGGGCGAGCACCGCCGGGTCGCCGATCACCGGGCCGAGCCGACTCGCCGCGCGCAGCAGCGCGTCGAGGAACGGCGGGAACTGGGTGGCCCGCAGCACCGTCCAGGGCACCGGACCGGCGGCCACCACCCGCTCGGCCGCCAGCTTGTGCCGGTAGTAGGCGTAGGGCACCCGGTCGACGCCGACGATCGAGACGTACACCAGGTGGGCGACGCCGGCCGCCCCGGCGGCGACGGCCAGGTCACGGGTGCCCAGCACGTCCACCCGGTGGGTACGCCGGCTGTTCGGCAGCGACGCCAGGTGCAGCACCGCGTCCACGCCGTCCACCGCCTCGGCCAGCCCGACCCCGGTCTCCACGTCGGCGACCACCCACTCCGCCGCCGGGTCGTGCCGGGGCCGCCGGCTCATCGCCCGCACGTCGAACCCGTCCGCCCGCAGCCGGGGCAGCACCGCCCGCCCGAGCGTGCCACCGGCACCGGTGACCAGCACCTTCATCTCGACTCCTTCCGGTCGACAGTTCGACGGAACTGGCGGGCCGATCGTGACGTCACCTGAGCAGGTCGGCCCCGGTCATCAGGATGAAGAAGGCGACGACGATCTCGCTGACGATCCAGGAGTGGCGGTCGGCCCAGTCCCGCATCGTCGGCAGCGCGCGCTCGGCCCGCCGACCGAGCAGCAGCAGCGCCAGCAACGGCAGGGCGAGCAGCAGCAGGGTGAGCAGCACGAACGGCACCAGGTGCCACCACGGCAGGTCGTACCGGACGACGTTCGCCCCCACGGTGGCCATGGTGAGGTCGTCGACGGGCATCGCCACCATGATCAGCAGGCCGAGCCGGAACGCGTACCCGGGGCCCGCGTGCTGCAGCCGGCTCATCCAGGCCGGCTGACCTTTCGAGTGCCGGCGCAGGAACACCACCGCGGCCAGCGCCACGAGCAGCGCCAGCACCACCTGGCCGATGGCGGTCCTGATCTCCTCACGGGGGCCCGCCCCGACGTCCTCGGCGAGGCCGGTCACGCGGCGGGTGACCAGCCAGGCGGCCGTCGTACCGGCCATCACCACGACCGCCGCGCCGGCCAGGAAGCCCAGCGAGGCCTGCCGCGGCCGGTCGCCGGAGGCGAGGAAGACCGCCGCGACCAGTTGCGTGCCGGCCACCATGACCACGGCCAACGGCAGGACGGTCAGGAAGCTCATCGCCTTCCCATCCTCCCGGCCCACCCCGCCGGCCAGGGCCGATTCGCCGCATCACCCGACCGCCGGACGGGCGGGGCGGGTCAGCGGGGTACGGCGGGCACCACCCGCCCGACGAGCAGCAGTCCGAGCAGGCCGCAGCCCGCCGCGACCGCCAGCATCCCCGCGTAGTCGACCGGACCGGGCGCCGCCCCGGCGGCCAGCACGGTGCCGGTGAGCGCCAGCACCGTGGCGGCGAAGAGCGAGTCGCCCAGTTGCAGCGACGAACTGTTGCGCCCCTGCTCACCGGGGGCGGACAGGTCCAGGGTGAGCACCGACAGGGACGGGAAGAGCAGGCCCATCCCGGTGCCGGCCACCGCCCAGCCCGCCACCGCGACCGCCACCGGCACGGCCGGGGCGACCACCAGCGCGACCGTCGCGGTCCCCACCGTGATGCAGGCCAGCCCGGCCCGGGGGAACGCCGCCGAGGAGCGGGGCGCCGGCAGCCGCCCCTGCAACCAGGAGCCGGCCGACCAGGAGACCGCCCCGACGGTGAGCACCAGACCCGCGGCGGTCGGCGTGAAGCCACGCTCGCGGGAGAGCATCAGCGGGATCACCACCTCGGCGCCGGTGAACGCCGCCGAGGCCAGACCGCGCAGGCCGATCACCGTGGGCAGCCCACGCGCCGCACGCAGGAACCCCGCCGGCAGCAGCCGGGGCGCGCAGCAGGCCAGGCCGACCAGCGCCAGCACCACCAGCGGTACGGCGAGCGCGCCGCGCTGCTGCCCCCCGTGGTGCAGCAGTGCGGCGCTCACCCCCGCCCCGGCCGCCCAGCCGATCCTCGCCAGCGCCCCGGCGGGCGCCCGACCGCCGACCGGCGCGGACAGGGTGCGCAGGCCGGAGTGGACCAGCAGCGCCGCCGGGACCGCCACCGCCGGCACCACGAGGAAGACCCAGCGCCACCCCAGGTGCTCCACGATCAGCCCGGCCACCGCCGGCCCGACCAGCGACGGTACGACCCAGGCGGCGGCGAACGCCGCGAACACCCGCCGGCGCAGCTCCTCCGGGTACGCCTGCCCGACCACCACGTACAACGCGACCGAGAGCAGCCCGGAGCCGAAGCCCTGCACGGCCCGGCCGACGACGAGCTGCCCCATCGCGGTGGCGGTGCCGGCCAGCAGCAGCCCGGCCACGAAGAGCCCGACCCCGCTCCACATCGGCACCCGGGGACCCCGGGCGTCGCACCAGATGCCGGAGAGCACCATCGCGAGCACCCCGGCGGCGAACGTGCCGCCGAAGGCGAGCGCGTACAGGGCGAGACCGTCCAGCGCGCGGGCGACCGTGGGCATCGCGGTGCCGACCGCCAGCGCCTCGAACGCCAGCAGGGAGACCAGGGCGACGCTGCCCACCGTCATCGCCCGCAGGCGCGGGTCGTAGAGGCGGGCGGCCGGGGCGACCGGCGGCGTGGCGGTGGCCGTCACCGGCCCGACCGGGCCCGGCGAGATGTGATCGACATGGGCTCAGCCTGCGACCTCAACCCGGGTTGAGGTCAACCGTGAGCCCGGTCTCGTCAGGCCGACTGCAGCGCCTCGCCGAGCCCCTTGGCGAGGCCGGACATGTGCTGGTCGGCGAGGACGTGACCGGCGGTCACCACCAGCGCCAGTGGCCACTCGATCACCTGGAGGGCGGCCAGCACCCCCAGCCCCGCGTAGTAGGCGAGCTTGTCCGGCGGTGGCACCGCCATCTCGCCCATCATCGGGACCTGCACCCGGCGGGTGTACGCACGGACCATCTCCTGGCCACCGCTGAGTTGTCGCGTGATGGTGCTCATTGCGGCCTCCTCCTGATCCGACTCCTCCGACGCCCACCCGGATTCCACGTCCACCCCGCCTCCATGCGCCCCTACCGGCGCAAACTTCCCTCCTTCCGACGGCATAACGGGCGGCTCGCCGGGAAGCCAGGCCGCCTGACGAGCGCGGGAGGCGAGATGGCGTACGGCAGCAGCGGCGGGCACGGCGGGGAGCGGGGCCGGCGGCTCGGCCGTACCGCTCGATGACGGCGCTGGGCCGGGTCGCCGACCGCGTGCTCCCGCCGGTGCCACCGCTGGTCGCCGACGCGTCCCGTACCGTCGGCTCGGCCGCGTCGCGGCTGGTCCGCGCGGTCGGTCTGACGCAGCGCCGGGTCTGGTCGCGCGGCGGACGGCACCACATCGAGGTGCACGGCGTCTGCCAGGACGGCGGCGACCGGCTGGCCCGGCAGGTCGAGACGGCGCTGGAACGGATGCCCGGGGTCACCTGGGCCCGGGTCAACGCGCCGTCCGGCCGGGTGGTGGTGGCCGTCGAGGAGCCGAAGCCCCGGCTGCGCGACCTGATCGCCACGGTGGCCCGCACCGAACGGGTCTGCCCGTACGAGCCGGATCCGGAGATCGCGCCCCCGCACCCGGCCGAGGAGGGGCCGCGGACGCCCCGGACGCTCGGCGCGCTCGCCTCCGACGCGTTCGGCCTGACCATCTCGGCGGCCACCCGGATCCTGCCCTTCACACCGGTCCCCGGCGAGGTGGCCGGCCTGCTGGGCGCGATCGACCTGCACCCGAAGCTGCACGCGCTGGCCGACCGGGGGCTGCGCGCCGACCCCCGCGCCGAGGTGCTGTTCCCGCTGGCCGAGGCGGTCGTCCAAGGGCTCACCGGCGGCTGGACCGGCATCGCCCTGGACAGCGTGCAGCGGATCGTGCAGTGGGGTGAGGCGCGGGCGCAGCTCTCCGCCTGGAACAAGGCCGAACCGCGGTTGACCGGCGACCCGGAGCGGGCCGTCGCCCGCTCGCCCGCCACCGAGCGGGGCCAGCCGAAGGCCGACGGCCCGGTCGAGCGGTACAGCAGCTGGGCGCTGGCCGCCGGCGCGGCGGCCGGGGCCGCCGCGGTGCCGGTCGTCGGCCGCAAGCGCGCCGCCGCGCTCGCCCTGTCCTCGCTGCCGAAGGCCCCGGGCAGCGGTCGCGAGGGGTACGCCGCACAGCTCGGCCGGATGCTCGCCCGGCGCGGCGTGATCGCGATGGACCGCAGCGTGCTGCGCGAACTGGACCGGATCGACACGGTGGTGCTGGACGCGGCCGTGCTGGGCTCGGCCCGGGGTGTGCTCGCCGACCTGGCCCCGCTGGGCGGCGCGGCGACCGGCGAGGTGGCGGCCCGCGCGTTCGCGCTCTTCGACCCGGCCGACCCGGACGCCTCGCGGGAGGCGGACGGCTGGCGGCTCGGTCCGCTCGACGGCCTCGACGTCACCGATCCCGGGGACACCCCGGACAGCAGCCGGCTGCGCGAGGGCGGCGGCCAGCTCCTGGGGCTCGCCCACCACGACACCCTCACGGCCGTCATCCGGGTCGAGCCGGAGCCGGCGCCGGGCGTCGACGCGCTGCCCACCGCCGCCCGGCAGGCCGGCCTACGGCTGGTCGTGGCCGGCGACGACCCGCAGCGGTACGCCTTCGCCGACACCGTCCTGCCCGGCGGTGACCGCCTCGCCGAGTCGGTGCGCACCCTGCAACGCGAGGGCGCGGTGGTGCTGGTGGTGTCCGCTGACCGGGCGGCGCTCGCCGCGTCCGACTGCGGTCTCGGCGTCGCCGACCCGGAGGCCCTGCCGCCCTGGGGCGCCCACCTGCTGGTCGGCACCGACCTGCGGATCCCGGCCCTGGTCATCGAGGCGGCGGGGGTGGCCCGCCGGATGACCCGGCAGAACATCCGGCTCGCCGTGGCCGGCGCCGGCCTCGGCGCGCTGGGCGCCTTCACCGCCGACCGCCAGGAGCTGCCCGGACGCAGCCTGGCGGCGGTGAACGGAGCGGCCGCGCTGGCCTTCGCCCACGGCGTCTGGCGGGCGCACCGGTTGCCCCACCCGGACGGCGCGCCCACCCCGGCCACCACCGCCTGGCACCTGATGCCGGTGGACACCGTGCTGCGGCAGCTCGACACCACTCCCGGCGGGCTGGCCGAGGCCGAGGCGCGCCGCCGGCACACCGCCGGCACGGGCGCGGGGCCTGGCGCGGGCGGCGGCCTGCTACGCGCCTTCGTCGACGAACTGTCCAACCCGCTCACCCCGGTGCTGGTCGCCGGGGCGGTGCTCTCCACCGTGTTCGGCTCGCTGGTCGACGCCGCCCTGGTCGGCGGGGTGGTGGGCGGCTCCGCGCTGATCGGGGCGGTGCACCAGCGCAACACCGAGCGGTCCCTGGCCGAGCTGCTGTCCCGTACGGAGGTCACCGCCCGGGTCCTGCGCGACGGGGCCGAGCGGGTGCTCCCCGCCGAGGCGCTGGTGCCCGGCGACGTGGTCACGCTCGGGCCGGGCGACGCGGTGCCGGCCGACTGCCGGGTGCTCACCGCCGACGGGCTGGAGGCGGACGAGTCGTCGCTGACCGGGGAGTCGCTGCCGGTCGGCAAGACCGTCGAACCGGTGGTCGCCGCCGCCGTGGCGGACCGCCACTCGATGCTCTACGAGGGGACGACCGTGGCCGCCGGACACGGCACCGCCGTGGTGGTGGCGACCGGCGCCGAGACCGAGTCCGGCCGCAGCCTCGCGCTGGCCGGGCAGGCGCCGCCGGCCAGCGGGGTGGAGGCCCGGCTCGGCAAGCTGACCAGCGCGGCGCTCCCGCTGGCGGCCGGATCGGCGATCGCGGTGGCCGGGGCGGGGCTGCTGCGGGGCGTACCCCTGGCGGAGACGGCGGCGACCGCCGCGAACCTGGCCGTGGCGTCGGTGCCCGAGGGGCTGCCGTTCCTGGTCAGCGCCGCGCAGCTGGCCGCGGCCCGGCGGCTGGCCGAGCACGGCGCGCTGGTCCGCAACCCGCGCACCATCGAGGCGCTGGGCCGGGTCGACGTGCTCTGCTTCGACAAGACCGGCACCCTCACCGAGGGGAGCCTGCGGCTGGCCGGCGTCGGCGACGACGGCCGGTACGCCCCGGTGGACCGGCTCGACGACGGGCTGCGACGGACCCTCGCCGCCGCGCTGCGGGCCACCCCCGCCGCCGACGACCCGGACGACCTGCCGCAGCACACCGATCGGGCGGTCCGGCACGGCGCCCGCGACGCCGGGGTGGTGGAGCAGGTCGGCGCGGACGGCTGGGCGGCGGTCGGCGGGCTGCCCTTCGAGCCGTCCCGCGGCTACCACGCCACCGTCGGGCGGACCGGTGACCGACTGCTGCTCAGCGTCAAGGGGGCGCCGGAGACGGTGCTGCCCCGGTGCAGCGCCTGGCGTACCCCGGGTGGCCGGGACGAGCAACTGGACGACGACGGACGGGCCGGGCTGCACGCGATGCTCGCCGACCGGGCCCGGGCCGGGCACCGCATTCTCGCCGTCGCAGAGTGCCGGGTGGGCGCCGAGACGGTCACCGACGAGCAGGTGACCGACCTGGTCTTCGTCGGCTTCCTCGCCCTCGCCGACGGGGTGCGCGAGAGCGCCGCCCCGGCCGTGCGCCGGATCCGGCAGGCCGGCGTGCACACCATCATGATCACCGGAGACCATCCGGCCACCGCCGAGGCGATCGCCTCGATCATCAGCGACGGCCACGACGCGCAGCGGGTGGTGACCGCCACCGAGCTGGACCAGCTCGACGACGACGCGCTCGGCGAGCGGCTGGCCCGCACCGACGTGGTCGCCCGCTGCACCCCCACCCACAAGGTGCGGATCATCCAGGCGTTGCAGAAGTGCGGCCGTACCGTGGCGATGACGGGCGACGGCGCCAACGACGCGCCGGCGATCCGGCTGGCCGACGTGGGCATCGCCCTCGGCCAGCGGGGCACCCCCGCCGCGCGGGCCGCCGCCGACCTGGTGGTCACCGACGATCGGCTGGAGACCATCATCGCCACCCTGGTCGAGGGGCGGGCGATGTGGTCCTCGGTACGCCACGCGCTGAGCATCCTGGTCGGTGGCAACCTCGGCGAGATCGCGTTCAGCGTGCTGACCGCCGCCGCGACCGGCCGGTCCGCGTTGACCGGGCGGCAACTGCTCCTGGTCAACCTGCTCACCGACCTGGCGCCGGCGCTGGCCATCGCGGTCCGGCCGCCCGGCGCCGACCACGCCGACGGGCTGCTGCGCGAGGGTCCGGACACCTCCCTCGGCGAGACGATGACCCGGGAGATCGGCCTGCGCGCGGCGGCCACCACCCTCGGCGCGACCGCCGGCTGGACGGTCGCCCGGTACACCGGACGGCGCAAACGGGCCGGCACGGTGGCGCTGGTGTCGCTGGTCGGCACGCAGCTCGGGCAGACCGTGCTGGCCGGCGGCACCAGCCCGATGGTGCTCGCCTCCACCGCCGTGTCCCTCGGGGTGCTGGGCGCGGTGGTGCAGACCCCCGGGGTGAGCCAGTTCTTCGGCTGCACCCCGCTCGGGCCGGTCGGGTGGGGCATCGCCGCCGGCTCGGCGCTCGGCGCCACCTTCGCCAACGGCGCGCTGACCCGACTGGTCGAGCGCTTCCCGCCGACCGGCGACGGACCGACCCGGTCGACCGCCGACGGACCGGCCGGGTCGGCCGCCGACGAATCGGCCGGGGACGGGCCGGCCGAGGAGAGCGCCGGCGACGGGTCCGCCGCGGCGGAGCCGTCCGGTCGGTAGGCCGGCGGCCCGCATGGCCACGCCCGTCCCGGGTACGGCCGGGGGTGGAGGTGGGACCCGTGGAGACGGATCAGCCAAACGTGACGTTCATCGGCACCGCGACGACGGTGCTCCGGATCGGGGGCTTCACCCTGTTGACCGATCCGAACTTCCTGCACCGGGGCCAGCGGGCGTACCTGGGCAAGGGCCTGTGGTCCCGCCGCAGCACCGAGCCGGCGCTGACCATCCCCGAACTGCCCGCCCTGGACGCGGTGGTCCTGTCCCACCTGCACGGCGACCACTTCGACCGGGTGGCCCGCAAGGGGCTCGACCGCGAGCTGCCGATCATCACCACCCAGGCGGCCGAGCGGAAGCTGCGCAAGTGGGGATTCCGGGCGACCGAGGGCCTGCCCACCTGGCGGTCCCGGGAGTTCAATCGGGGGTCCAGCACCCTGCGGCTGACCTCGTTGCCCGGTCAGCACGGCCCGGGGGCGCTGGACCGGCTGCTGCCCGACGTGATGGGCACGATGATCGACCTGGACCGGGACGGGACGCGCCTGTTCCGCCTCTACGTCACCGGGGACACCCTGCGCCGCCCGCAGCTCGCCGAGATCCCGCAGCGCTTCCCGGACATCGACGCGATGCTGATCCACCTGGGCGGCACGAGGGTCGGCGGCATCCTGCTCACCATGGACGCGAAGCAGGGCGCCGACCTGGTCGAGCTGATCCGGCCGAAGCTGACCGTGCCGATCCACTACGACGACTACCCGGTGTTCCGGTCGCCGCTGCGGCACTTCGTCGAGGAGGCGAAGCGGCGCGGGCTGGTGTCGGGGGTGCGCACCATCCTGCGTGGCGAGACCGTGCCGCTGACCGGCTGAGCGGAGGTCCCCGTACACCGATCGCCGCCGTCCGGCGTGGAGCCGGAAGGCGGCGACCGATGACGGGACGGGATCAGGAGCGCTCGGAGATGGCCTCGATCAGGTCGCCCACCGGGCGCTCGGGCAGCGACCGGGCCACGTCGGCCACCGCCACGATCCCGACGAGCTCGTGCCCGTCGATCACCGGCAGCCGGCGTACCTGGTGCTGGCCCATCGTGCGCAGGATCTCCGCGGCGTCGTCGTCGGCGCCGATGGTCACCGCCTCGCCCTGGGCCAGCTCGCCGGCGGTCACGTTGGCCGGGTCCTTGCCCTGCGCGAGAACCTTCACCACGATGTCGCGGTCGGTGAGCATGCCCTTCAGCTTGTTGTCGTCGCCGCAGATCGGCAGCGCGCCGACGCCCAGCTCGGCCATCCGCTTGGCGGCGGCCCGCAGGTCGTCCTGCTCACGGACGCAGGTCACGTCGTTGGTCATGATGTCGCGTGCGGTCGGCATGGTGACACCTCGCTTTCCGGGGGTTGGTAACTGAATCGGTACCCCCGGTCCGCGGGACCATGCATCCGAGCGTCAGCCGGCCGGCTCCCAGGTGGCGGCGGCGCGGCGCAACCGGTCGTTGATCGCGCGGCCCACCCCGGTGTCGGGCGCCGCCTCCGCCAGGATCTCGGTCACATCGGCCGCGTCCAGCCGGTGCAGGGCGTCGAAGAGCCGGGCGGCGGCCTCGGTGACGTCCCCGGCGGGTGAGAGCACCTCGACCGCCGCGTACCCGTCGGCCGGCCGCTCCCGGAAGGCCAGGAAACCGCGCCGGCCGCCGTCGGCCGGCGCCGGCTGCGCCCCCACCACGACCCGCAACGGGGTACGCGGCGCGTAGTGCGCGGCCAGCGTCCCCGGCGCCACCGGCTGCCCGGAACTGCCCGGCCGTACGCTCACCGGCCCGACCGCCTCGACCAGCTCCTCGAGGGCGAGTGCGCCGAGCCGCAGCACCACCGGCTGCGGGCCGCGCGCGTCGACGATGGTCGACTCGATCCCGCACCGGGTCGGCCCGCCGTCGAGCACCACGTCCACCGCCGCGCCGAGCCCCTTGACGACGTGCTCGGCCCGGGTCGGGCTGAGCTGCCCGAAGCGGTTCGCGCTCGGCGCCGCCACCGGCACCCCGGCGGCCCGGATCAGGGCCCGCGCGGAGGGCTCGTCCGGCACCCGGACGGCCATGGTGTCCAGCCCCGAGGTGACGATCGGCGGAATCTCGGCCGGTCGGTCCACGATCAGCGTGAGCGGCCCCGGCCAGAACCGCTCGGCCAGCGCGGCCACCGCCGGGGGCACCGGTCCGACGAGCTTCTCCAGGTCGGCGGCGTCGGCCAGGTGGGTGATCAGCGGGTCGAAGCTGGGCCGGGCCTTGGCCTCGAAGATCCGGGCGGCGGCCCGGGCGTCCAGGGCGTTCGCGCCGAGGCCGTAGACGGTCTCGGTCGGGAAGGCCACCAGCCCGCCGTCGCGCAGGACGGCGGCGGCCTCGGCGATGCCGCTGTCGGCGGGCAGGACGCGTGGGGATCCGGTGCTCACGCCCCGACGCTAGCCTGCCGACGTACCGGTCCTCCGGTCGGCCGCGCGATCACCCGCCCTCGGCCCGGCAGGCCCCGCCCCGGAACTCCACTCCCGGCACGTCGTCGAGGATCCGGCTGATGTCGGCGACCGACGCGAGGGCACGAGCCAGGTCGCCGCGCAGTTCCGCGTCCGCCGAGTCCAGGTCGCCCTCGTCCCGCGACCAGTCGATGTCGGCCGCGCGGAGCTGGGCCACCGCGTGTGCGGTCAGGGCGGCGGGGTCGGTCACCGACACCTCCACCCGGCAGTACATCTGGAGGACGTGCGGCGTGTCCCGGCCGACGAAGGCCGACAGGCTTGGCTGTACGGATTCTCGTACAGCCAAGGCCTCGTCGTTCCTGCCGGATGGTTTGGTGGGGCAGGCAGCCGCGACGGTCAGCAGCAGCTTGCGGCGGCTCCGCTGGTGGCGAGCTCCTTCTCGGCGGCCGGGGTACAGCAGGCGCTCGCCGTCGCCTTCTCCAACTGCGGGGAGTCGGCCTTGACGGTGTAGACCTCCCACGGCTCGTTGCCGGGTCCGCGTACCCAGACCTTGTCCTGGAGGGCGTAGCAGCACTCCGTGCTGTTCTCCTCCAGCGTGATGAGGCCGGCGTCGGTGAGGCGCCTGGTCGCCGCGCTGACCTCGTCGGTGCTGAACACCTCCACCCCGAGGTGGTCCATGACGGTGGGCTGGTCGGGCTCGCCTTCGAGCAGGACGAGCTTCAGCGGCGGGTTCTCGACGGCGAAGTTGGCGTAGCCGGGTCGACGCTTCGCCGGCTCGACGCCGAACAGCTTGGAGTAGAAGGCGACGGAGCCTTCGAGGTCGGAAACGCGCAGGGCGAGCTGGACGCGGGACATGGTTCTCCTCCTGGACGGCTCAACCGGCTTGTCTAGACGGTTTTCGAAGCAGAGGCCCCACTGTCGCACCTTGTTTTGAAGTCTGTCAACCTAGGTATGTATCGAAACAAGCGCTGCCGGTGGTGGATGCCTCCGAAACCGCCTTGTTGTCCTGCTGGCCCATGCCTACCGTGCAGTGATGCTCTCCAGAATGCTGACGGTGACCTTCGATGCGCACGACCCGGCTCGCCTGGCGCAGTTCTGGTCCGGCCTGCTCGGCCGGGAGGTCGCCGAGGACGCTGGTGGCGCGCTCCTGCCTGGTGACGACAACCAACTCAGCCTCCGGTTCATCCCGAGCGGCGCCGAGAAGGTGGGGCCGAACCGCCGCATGCACCTTCACCTGACCAGCGCCAGCCACGCCGACCAGCAGCACACGGTGGCGACGGCGCTGGGGCTCGGCGCCGGCCACCTCGACGTCGGGCAGCGCCCCGAGGAGGGGCACATCGTCCTGGCCGACCCCGAGGGCAACGCGTTCTGCGTGATCGAGCCAGGCAATGCCTTCCTCGCCGGTTGTGGCTTGCTCGGGGAGGTCGCCTGCGACGGCACCCGGGAGGTCGGCCTCTTCTGGAGCGAGGCGCTGGGCTGGCCGCTGGTGTGGGATCAGGACCAGGAAACCGCGATCCAGTCACCGCACGGCGGCACAAAGGTCGCGTGGGGAGGCCCCCCCTTGGCCCCGAAAGAGGTGAGGAACCGGCAGCGCTTCGACCTCGCCCCGGCCGGTGGCGACCAGCAGGCGGAGGTCGACCGACTGGTCTCCCTCGGGGCCACTCGGCTCGAGGTCGGTGAGGACGGTGCCGTCATGCTGGCCGATCCCGACGGCAACGAGTTCTGCCTGAGAGGGAACTGACCACAGCGCGGCCGGTTGCCAGTGGGTCAGGGCGGCCTGCCACCGGACCGCCCTCCCTCTCGCCGACGCGGTCGGCGTCCGCCGCGCGGGTCCTGGCCCCGCGGCCCGACCGGCTGCCGGCCCACCACCCCACCTGTCAGTGGCCTGTCATTCCGCGGCGGCCCTCCGGGCTCCCGCTCTCCGCGCCAGCCGCCGGGTGTCAGGCATGACGGCCGCAGAGGCGACAGCGACAACGGCCGGCGCGGCCCCGTCGGCGGCGCTTTGAACCACGTCACCGGCAGCCGGTGTCCGGTCTCGGGACCTGGGTGACTGCGTGACGTCGACGGGCTACGGGCTACTGGCGCACCCGGCCCGGCGAGGTGTTACCGAGCACGGAGTTCAGCTGGTCGGCCCAGTCATCATCGGCGAGCCCCGCCCCAACCAGAACGTCGCGCCAATCCTGCTGCGCCAGGGCCACAGCATCAAGGAACCGCCGGCTGTCTCCACTGGACAGGATGACCACCGCAGCTTGGACGCGCTCGGCGCTTTCGGCAGTGCTACCGGGGGCCAACGGCACGAGATCGGTCAGGAGGTCCAGGACAGCTTCCGCCTCGGACGGTCCGAAGCGTGCCCGTACCCATGCCTGCAATCGATCGCTCACCATCCAGCCGAGTATCCCAACCGACAGGTACCCATCGCTGGCCGTAGATCATCCAGCCGGATCTGTCCCGCGCGTCCCGAGACCGGATCTTCACGCGTCGGCCGACCCAGCCCGGAAACCTGTGCGGTCACAGCTTCCAGCTTCGGCTGCCGATCATCGACATCAGCAGCCCGTGGGTCTCGGCGTCGCCGGCCACCACAAGCCCGCGGCCTGCGCGCCCGATCGGGGCGCCGTCGATTCCGGTGACGACGCAGCCGGCGGCCCGGCACAAAGCGATGCCGGCGGCGAAATGCACGCTCTCGACCAGGTCATCGCCATCGGTGACGTATGCGGCGCGCTTGCCGGCCGCGACCCAGGCCAAGGCCAGCGTTGTGGACACGACCCGCGGCCGGAACCGTTCGACGAACCCAGGGTGGGCCAGCAGGTCCACGGCCCGGAATCCAGGCGCGCTCGGAAACGGCGGATCCAGGTTGACGTCCACCAACTGGGTGCCGGGCGTGGGGGTCAGCCGCGCATCGACACCGTCATTCCGCACCCAGGCGGTCTCACCGTCAGTGAAGAAGACCTCGCCGCTGAAGGGGTCGGCCACCGCCGCTGCCCCATCGCGCAGCGCCACGTTGACGGCCACCAGCATGTTGCCGACGGCGTAGTTCAGCGTGCCGCACAGCGGATCCACCAACCACTGGCGCACGACGTCGGCCGCGCCCCGCTGCCCGCCTTCCTCGCCGAGCACCGCGTCATCGGGCCGAGCAGCACGGATGACGTCGAGGATCGTCTGCTCAGCCTCCACATCGGCAGCGGTGGCGAAATCCCCGGCGCCCTTGTCGATGCGGGTGAGCCGCTGGCTGTACATGTTGCGCACCACGTTCGCGCCGGCACGTGCCGCAGCTACCGCGACCCCGGCATCGTCAAGGCCCGCGTACGAGTTGATCATGCCATGCACCATATCGGGGCGGACCCAATCCCAACCGACGCCTGCTCAAAGGGCCTCGCGGCTTGCCATCGTTGCTGGCTGGTCGACGACGTTTGACGGTGTCTTGTGTTCCATCTGTGCCCCGAGCGCCTGCCGGGCGGCCTCGCCCATGGGGTCGTCGCGGGTGGGCAGCCGCTGGATGGTCGGCAGCACTTCCTCCTGGAAGACGCCGTGCAGCCGGCGCAGTTCCCACGCCGGATGCTCGGCGTCGTCGACCCGCACGTCCCAGAGCGGGTACGGCTGATCGCCGATCACCGTCATGGTCGCCGACCGTGCGCCGTGCCGGTCACCGCCGGTCTCCTCACCGGCCCCGATGGCCAGCACGAGCCGCTCCGCCAGGTCGAGTTCCCGACTGTCCTCGAACACCCGGACGATCTCCGCGAGGGTTTCCGGGCCCACCAGGCGGTTGCCCTGCACCGCGTACCCCGGCCCGGTGCGGTGCCCCGCCCAGTCACTTGTACGGGAGCCGGTGAAGGCGTGCGAGCGACCCTGGCGGTCGACCATGCCCACCTGTCGCACCTCCCGACCTGGGTCACTGGCCAGCAGCTCGGTCAGGACGTCCTGCGGCGAGCGGCCCTCGCCGAGCAGCGGCAGGCCGTCGTAGGCCAGGAACGGGTTGGGGGTGGCCTGGGTCGCCACCGCACCACCGCCCGAGTGGACGTGTGCGACGAGCTTGCCGACCGCTGGTCTGGCCGTGAGGGCTCCCACCCCGAGCTGGCCGGTACGTGGACACCGTGCGGCGATCGAGAAGGTCACGGTCGGCACGTACCCGGACGAACGCCCGGCATGCCAGAGCCCGCCTCGGTTGCTGTCAGCGGCCCTCTGACCTAAATCGCTGCACCTCGGTCGTCTTTGCTGAGCGATCACAACGGCTGTCTGCGCTCTTGCTGACTTCCCGCTGACTGCGACACGTGGCTTGCGCCACTCCGAAGAGGGCAAGTCACCCATCGGTATAGGACCTAGCAGGCCGACGGCAAGAGTTTCGGGCGGGGCAGCGCAGGAAGGCGCCTGAGGGGGCCCGTCACACCCTCCCAGCCGGGCCGGCACAGAAGTTTCATGGGTCGGGAAGACGGGGATGCCGCGGCTCCAAGACTCGGCTCGGCGCCGCAGGCACCAACAGAGCAAGGAGATACACCTGATGCGTGGAGTAGTCATGCGCGCCGCCGGCGACGTCCGCGTCGAGGAGCGTGAAGACCCGAAGATCATCGAGCCCACCGACGCCATCATCCGCGTGACCGCGAGCTGTATCTGCGGTTCGGATCTGTGGCCGTACCGGGGCCTCGAGCCCGTGAAGGATCAGGTCATGGGTCACGAGTACGTGGGCGTCGTCGAGGAGATCGGCCCCGAGGTGAAGAACGTCAAGGTCGGCGATTTCGTCGTCGGGTCGTTCGTCATCTCCGACAACACGTGCGAGATCTGCCGGTCCGGCTACCAGTCCCGCTGCGTGCACGGCGAATTCGTGGCGGCGACGGTTGGGACCCAGTCCGATAAGGCCCGTATCCCCCTGGCGGATGGCACCCTGGTTGCCACGCCGGGGCAGCCGGACCCGGGGCTGATCCCGTCGCTGCTGGCCGCGTCCGACGTGCTCGGCACCGGCTGGTTCGCTGCCGTCGCCGCCGACGCCGGCCCTGGCAAGACGGTCGCGGTTGTCGGTGACGGCGCTGTTGGCCTGATGGGCGTCCTCGCCGCCAAGCAGCTGGGCGCAGGGCGGATCATCGCGATGTCCCGCAACCCTCAGCGGCAGGAGCTGGCCCGGTTCTACGGCGCGACCGACATCGTGCAGGAGCGCGGCGACGAGGGCGTGGCGAAGATCAAGGAGCTCACGAACGGACTGGGTGCGCACAGCGTGATCGAGGCGGTCGGCACCCAGGAGTCGATGATGCAGGCCATCCGGTCCACCCGGCCCGGCGGGCACGTCGGCTTCGTCGGCGTCGCCCACGATGTCGAGCTGCCCGGCCTGGAGCTGTTCTTCGCCGACATTCATCTGCACGGCGGCCCTGCCCCGGTGCGCCGGTTCCTGCCCGACCTGATCCAGCTGATCTGGGACCGCAAGATCGACCCCGGCAAGGTCTTCGATCTGACGCTGCCGCTGGAGGAGGCCGCGGAGGGCTACAAGGCGATGGACGAGCGGCGCGCCATCAAGGTGCTCCTCACCGCCTGACGCGACCCGCACGCACTCCCCGCCCGCCCCGCATCGTCACAGCGGGGCGGGCGGACGCGCCCTCCGACGCGGGTCACGCGGGGGATACCGAACCCGGCCGGGTGCCGATAGTGTCCACGGATCGCACCGCCCGTTCATCCGGAGGGCTCCGTCATGAGGTTCGGACTTCCGTGGCTGCCCCGAACGGTGGCCACCGTGCTGCTTCTTCTCGGAGGGGTCGGCGTGCCCGCCGCGTCCGCCTCGGCGGCGCCGGCGGGGGCGGACCTCACTGTCGACCTGGCCGGCGCGACGATTCCGCTGGGGGTCACGAAGAAGACGCTTCACCTGAAGATCAGCAACCAGGGCGACGCGACCCCGACCCGGGTCGTCGTCCGGGTCGACGCGTCGGAGCTGGATAGGTTCGATTTCAGGATCATGCTCTGGCCGACCGGCGGGCCGCGTGACTGCGACGGCGATGTCTCCGGCTGGTACTGCGACCTGCTGCCGGATCAGCTTCCGGGGCCGGGCGAGACGGTGGAGCTTCCCATCCTCGCCACCGTCCAGACCGGAGAGCCCCTCGCGGGCCGGATCAAGGTGACGGTCGAGGTCAAGCCGGTCGACACGAATCCGGCCGACAATACGAAGTGGTTCCCGATCCAGGTGGTGGATCACCCCGAAGCCGACCTTTCGGTGGTCGCGCCGGACGTGACGCAGTCGGTGCGGATCGCTGCCGACGGCAGCCTCGCATCCACCGGCACGTTGAATCCGGGCGAGACGGGCGCGGTGCGCTACACGATCGCCAACCAGGGGCGGAAGCCGGTCGATGGGGTCAAGGTCGAACTGCGCGTGCCCACGGGTGCGACGTTCACCAGGCCGCCGGATGAATGCATCCTCAGTGACGCCGGGCGTGCGGCGGTCTGCACCTACGACCGGCTGGCCCTCGTTCCTGTCGACCAGGACACCGACCCGAACGACCAGCTCCACTCCGCCGTCGAGCTGTACCACCTGGTGACGGTGTCGGCCGCCACGAAGGCGCCGGTCACGTTGCGGAACGGGACCGTCCGGGTCGAGGGCCTGAGCGACCCGCGGTCGGACCTTTCCGGCCCGGCGCGGAGCGACCTTCCCACGAACGCCGTCGCCGTTCGGGCGGTCGACGTGGACGACAGCGACAACCAGGACGGGTTCGCGGTCGTGGTGGCCGCGAACAGCAGCGGCGGAGGTAGTGGCGGCAGCCCCGGTGACGGTGGTGGCGCTGGTGGTGGCGGCAGCTTGCCGATCACCGGGTCCCAGGCCGGGCTGACCGCCGGGGCCGGCCTCGCCATGCTGGTGGGTGGCGGCGTGCTGCTGCTCCTGACCCGACGACGCCGGGCCATCCGGTGACCCTCGACGGGTGACCGGTGTCGGCGGTGCGCAGCTGGCCCTCCAGGATCCCGACCGCCGGGCCGACGATCCCGAGGGCCGCGAGGAGCGCAGGGCGTTCCGTGGTGGGGCGGGCGGGACTCGAACCCGCGACCGAGGGATTATGAGATCAAGATGGGCGACCCGCCGACATCTCTCAGCGCTCCCCTACCTTCGGTGGACCTCTTGCGGACTAGATGCGGACCGTCCGCAGCTAGCAGGCAGACTTCTGGACGAAGGTCTCGCGTTCCCCGGTGTCCGGGTCGTCGGCCCAGTGCCACAGGCTCATCTCCCCCCGCCAACTGCGCTGAGTGTTTAACTCAAGGCTTGCTTTGGCATCCTTCATCCTCAGAACTAGCTGGCCGTCAGCTGCCAAGTCGCCCGGGCGCAGCTGGCCGCTACCGGAAACCGTGTCCGTAGATCCGTCCTCGTTGGGACCGAACATGGCCTCAGACACCCTGAAGGCGTGATCTGGCGTGATCTGGATGACCCCACCCTGCCGGGACTGGAAGACCCCGCACAAAGCGTCGATGCGAACCGGCCACAGTGCGCGCCAGGCAAGGGCACCTGGCAACAGCGCTACCAGGAGGCCGACGGCCACAAGCACGATCTTTCGCCTACTCATGCCCGTCTCCTGTCGATGTCCGCCGTCAGCTTGGCCAGCACCCTGTCCGCGTTCATCCCGGCAGCGTAGGCGGCACTGCCGCCAACCGGCCTCAAGCCCGCGCAGCCTCGGACCGTGGAAGCCTGGTTGACCGAGTGGCTGCGGGACGTGAAGGCGCACGACGGCACTCGGCCGTCAACGCTGGTGCGCTACCGCCTGGCCGTGAGCAAGCACCTGGTGCCGGGGCTGGGCCGGGTGAAGCTCGATCGGCTGACGCCTCGCGACGTGCAGCGGTTCCTGACCGGGCTGCGGGGCAAGCTCGCGCCGGCCAGCATCATCAAGGTGCACGCGGTGCTGCGGGTCGCCCTGGCCGACGCTGAGCGGATGGACCTGGTGCCGCGCAACGTCGCCAAGGCGGCCAAGCCTCCGGCCCTCGGCCGGACCGAGCGGCGCGCGCTGACGCCCGAGGAAGCCAAGACGTTGCTGTCGGTGCTGACCGGGGACCGGTTGGAATCGCTGTTCGTCCTAGCGCTGGCGACCGGGCTCCGGCGCGCTGAGCTGTTGGGCCTGCGCTGGTCGGATGTCGACCTGTCGGGACGGGCGCTGTTTGTTCGGCAGACGCTCCAGCGAACGGATCGCGGGTTGGAGTTCGTGCCACCGAAGACGCACCGGTCGAGTCGCCCGCTGCCGCTGTCGGCGCTGGCCGTCCGGACGTTGGAGGCACAGCGGGTGCGCCAGGCGAAGGAACGGCTCACCGCCGGGGAGGTGTGGTCGGATCTGGGCCTGGTCTTTGCCAGCACAATCGGCACCGCGATGGAGCCGCGGAACGTGAACCGGCGCTTCGAGCAGCTCCGGGCGGCGGCCGACTTGGATTGGCTGCACCTGCACGACCTGCGGCACGCCTTCGCCACGTTCCTGCTCGACCAGGGCGAGGAACTGCGCACGGTGATGGAGCTGCTGGGGCACTCCACGATCCGGATGACAGCCGACACCTACGGGCACGTCCTGCCTGCTCGGGCTCGTCAGGCTGCCTCGGCCATCGATCGCGCGTTGGGCGAGGAGGACACGGCGTGACCGCTTGGCTGTACGGATGGCTGTACTCGCGACCGAGATCAACCAAGGAAAGTGCTGGTGGAGCCCAGGGGACTTGAACCCCTAACCCCTGCCTTGCAAAGGCAGTGCTCTGCCAGTTGAGCTAGGGCCCCGAGGGCGGTCGGAGCCGCCTGGTGCTGGCCGGTGCCAGCGGGATCAGCGCAGGTCGGGCGCGGTGGTGGCCTCGTGCCAGAGGGCGCGCTCGTCGTTGGAAGCCTTGACCTTCTTGGCGACCAGGGCGGCCACGCCGACGACGCCGACCAGGAACAGAAGCTTCTTGAACATGGGGCGACCCCTCGCGCTCGACTAGCCGTCGGAACGGTGTGCGGTGGGGCTAGCTGGAATCGAACCAGCGACCTCAGAGTTATCAGCTCTGCGCTCTAACCGACTGAGCTATAGCCCCGCGTGGCGACGAGCAAGGTTAACCCATCGCCACGTCCGACCCCAAATCGGGGCGGTCGTGGCGCCCGTCCCACCCGACGGTACCCGTACCGGCGACGAGGCGGCGACTGCTTTCCCCGGGCGGCCCCGCGCCGAGATCAACTCCGTTTGCGGCGTGTCGCGGTGTCAGCTCGCCGGGACACCGCGACACGCCGCAAACCGTGCGCCGAGCCCCGACGACGGGCGGGGCCGGTGAAGGGGGCCGGACACGGCGACGCCGGGGCGACCGCGGGTGGCGGTGCCCCGGCGTCGTCGGGTGTCAGTCGCGCTCGGCGAGCGTCAGCTCGATCCCGCCGACCAGGTCGGCGCAGACGTTGTAGACGAACGCGCCGAGGGTGGCGAGCGCCGTGAACAGGACGACGTTGACCAGGCCGATCAGCGCCGAGCTGAGGATCACGCCCCGGGCGGTGATCTGGAACCCGCCGGAGCTCTGCCCGCCGGCGTTGACCAGGTCGGTGAGGCTGTCGTTGACGCTCTGGAAGACGCCCATCGCGTCCAGGGCCAGGTAGAGCACCGAGGTGGCGACGACCACCACGATGAAGAGCACCACCGAGACGGCGAAGGCGAACTTCATCACGGACCACGGGTCGATCCGCTTGAGGTTCAGCCGGGCCCGGCGCGGCCCGCGGGACGCGGCCGAGCTGACCGAGCTACGCGCGGCGCGTACCGCGTCACCCACGCGCGCGGCCCCGACGGCCGCCGCTCCGCTGATGCCCGGCGGCAGGCCGCCACCGTTGGCGGGGCGGGCGGTGCCGGCCGCACGGCCGCCGTCGGGCGACGGCCTGGTCGGGCCGCCCACCTTCGGCTGGGTGCCGGTGCTGGACGGGGACGTGGCGGTGCCCGCCTTGATCGGCTGCGTGGTGGTAGCCGGCGCGACCGGGGCGCTGACCGGCGCGGCCGCGGAGGTCGGCGCGTCGGGTCCCGGTGTCTCGGCCTTCTCGCTCGCCCCCGAGTCCTCCCCGGGCTTGTCCGGCGGCGGTGCCATGCCGGGAGCCCGGGTGAACTTCGGGGCAGGCGCGTCGGCGGGGACGGTCGCCCGGCCCACGGCGGCGCGGCCGGCCGCCGATGTGCCGCTCTTGGCGGCCTCTTCGTCGACCGGGTTGGCCGAGGTCCCCGTGTTCCCCGACTTCGCCTGTGTCTCCGTCATTCAACTAGTCCTGTTCGTCAGGCTCGTCGGCATTGCGAGCAATCGCCACGATAGTCACGCCGTCCGGGAGGTCCATCAGCTTGACCCCCATTGTGTTCCGGTCACGCGTACGGCGTACAGGCTTCACCGGAGTCCGGATGACGCCGCCGTTGCTCGTGATCGCGAACAACTCGTCCTCCGGGTCGATCACGACCGCGCCGACCAGACCACCGCGTCGCTCGGTGATCTTCGCAGTCAGCACGCCCTTACCTCCCCGGCCCTGGACCGGGTATTCCTCGATCGGGGTACGTTTCGCGTATCCCCCGTTCGTGGCCACCAGAACGTCCAGACCCTCCCGAACCACCTCCATGGCCAGGAGCACGTCGTCGTCGGTGAAGCGCATGCCGATCACGCCCGTGGTCGCCCGCCCCATCGGCCGCAGCGCCTCGTCGGAGGCGTTGAACCGGATCGCCTGCGCCTTCTTCGACACCATCAGCAGGTCGTCGGAGGGCGCGACGAGGGCAGCACCGACCAGCTCGTCCTCATCGCGCAGGTTGATCGCGATGATGCCGCCGGAACGGGGGGAGTCGAACTCCTCGAGCCGCGTCTTCTTCACCAGGCCGTTCTTCGTGGCCAGTACCAGGTAGGGAGCCACCTGGTAGTTCGGGATTTCGATGATCTGCGCGATCTGCTCGTCCGGTTGGAAGGCGAGCAGGTTGGCCACGTGCTGGCCCTTGGCCACCCTACTGGCTTCCGGCAGTTCGTACGCCTTGGCCCGGTAGACGCGGCCCTTGTTCGTGAAGAACAGGATCCAGTCGTGGGTGGAGCATACGAAAAAGTGGCTGACGATGTCGTCCTGCCGCAGCGTCGCGCCGCTGACGCCCTTGCCGCCGCGCCGCTGCGAGCGGTACAGGTCGGCCTTGGTCCGCTTGGCGTACCCGGTGCGGGTGATCGTGACCACCACGTCCTCGCGGGCGATCAGGTCCTCCATCGAGACCTCGCCGTCGAACGGCACGATCTTCGTACGCCGCTCGTCGCCCCACTTCGCGACGATCTCGCCGAGCTCTTCCGAGACGATCCTGCGCTGCCGCTCCGGCTTGGCGAGGATGTCCTTGAGGTCGGCGATCTCGACCTCGAGCTTGGTGAGGTCGTCGATGATCCGCTGCCGCTCCAGGGCGGCCAGGCGGCGCAGCTGCATGTCCAGGATCGCGGTCGCCTGGATCTCGTCGATCTCCAGCAGCCGGATCAGGCCCTGCCGGGCGTCGTCCACCGTGGGCGAGCGCCGGATCAGGGCGATCACCTCGTCGAGGGCGTCCAGCGCCTTGGCCAGACCGCGCAGGATGTGCGCCCGCTCCTCGGCCTTGCGCAGCCGGAACGCGGTCCGCCGGCGGATCACGTCGATCTGGTGCTCGACGTAGTAGCGGATGAACTGGGCCAGGTTCAGCGTGCGCGGCACCCCGTCGACCAGGGCCAGCATGTTGGCGCCGAAGGTCTCCTGGAGCTGGGTGTGCTTGTAGAGGTTGTTCAGCACCACCTTGGCGACCGCGTCGCGCTTGAGCACGAGCACGATCCGCATGCCGGTACGCCCGGAGGACTCGTCGCGGATGTCGGCGATGCCGGCGAGCTTGCCCTCCTTGATCAGCTCGGCGATCCGCTCGGCCAGGTTGTCCGGGTTCACCTGGTAGGGCAGCTCGCTGACCACCAGGCAGGGGCGGCCGCGCTTGTCCTCCTCGACCTCCACCACGGCGCGCATCCGGATCGAGCCGCGCCCGGTCCGGTACGCGTCCTGGATCGCGGTCTGGCCGACGATCAGGCCGTAGGTGGGGAAGTCGGGGCCCTTGACGATCTCCAGCAGCGCTTCGAGGGTGGTCGCCTCGTCCACGTCCGGGTTCTCCAGGCACCACTGCACCGCCGCGCCGATCTCGCGCAGGTTGTGCGGCGGGATCTTGGTGGCCATGCCGACCGCGATGCCCTCGGAGCCGTTGACCAGCAGGTTGGGGATCCGCGACGGCAGGATGGTGGGCTCCTTGGCCCGGCCGTCGTAGTTGTCCTGCAGGTCGACGGTGTCCTCGTCGATGTCCCGCAGCATCTCCATGGCCAGCGGGTCGAGCTTGCACTCGGTGTACCGCATGGCGGCGGCCGGGTCGTTGCCCGGGGAGCCGAAGTTGCCGTTGCCGTCCACCAGCGGGTACCGCAGCGACCAGGGCTGCGCCATCCGGACCAGCGCGTCGTAGATCGCCGAGTCGCCGTGCGGGTGGAACTGACCCATCACGTCACCGACGACGCGGGAGCACTTCACGTAGCCGCGGTCCGGCCGGTAGCCGGAGTCGAACATGGCGTAAAGGATCTTGCGGTGGACCGGCTTGAGCCCGTCCCGGACGTCCGGCAGGGCCCGCCCGACGATGACGCTCATCGCGTAGTCGAGGTACGAGCGCTGCATCTCGACCTCGAGGCCGACCGGCTCGATCCGGTCGTGCGCCACGACGGCCGCGGTTGTCTCCGGGATCTCCGGCTCGTTCGGGGTGGACTCGGGAGTATCGGTCACTGTTAACCCTTATCAGACTCAGAGTCGTTTTCGTGCTGTGGATAACGGCTGTGGAAACCGGCCAAGCTGTGGATAACTCTGTGGACCGGCGGGTCGGCCGGGGACCACCCGGCCGACCCGCCCACCACCGTCAGATGTCGAGGAACCGCACGTCCTTGGCGTTGCGCTGGATGAACGAGCGGCGCGCCTCGACGTCCTCACCCATCAGCACGCTGAACAGCTCGTCGGCGGTTGCGGCGTCGTCGAGCGTGACCTGGCGCAGGGTACGGGTGGCCGGGTTCATCGTGGTCTCCCACAGCTCGGGATAGTTCATCTCACCGAGACCCTTGAACCGCTGGATGTCGTCCGGCCGGGCGTTGGGCTTCTTCTGCTGGCGCAGCGCGATCAGGCCGTCGCGCTCGCGGTCCGAGTACGCGTACTGCGCGTCGTCGCCCTTCTTGTTCCACTTGATCTTGTAGAGCGGCGGGGCGGCCAGGTAGACGTGGCCCAGCTCGACCAGCGGCCGCATGAAGCGGAAGAGCAGGGTGAGCAGCAGCGTCTGGATGTGCTGGCCGTCGACGTCGGCGTCGGCCATCAGCACCACCTTGTGGTACCGCAGCTTCTCCATGTCGAAGTCGTCGTGGATGCCGGTGCCCAGCGCGGTGATCAGCGCCTGGACCTCGTTGTTCTTCAGCACCCGGTCGATCCGGGCCTTCTCCACGTTGAGGATCTTGCCGCGGATCGGCAGGATCGCCTGGGTCCGCGGGTCGCGCCCCTGCTTGGCCGAGCCGCCGGCCGAGTCGCCCTCGACGATGAAGACCTCGGACTCGCGCGGGTCGGTGGACTGGCAGTCGGCCAGCTTGCCCGGCATCGAGCCGGACTCCAGCAGCGACTTGCGCCGGGCCAGCTTGCGCGCCTGCTGCGCGGCGATCCGGGCCCGAGCCGCCTGGGATGCCTTCTGGATGATGGTCTTGGCCTCGGCCGGGTTCCGGTCGAACCAGTCGACCAGCCACTCGTTGCAGACCCGCTGCACGAAGCTCTTCACCGGCGTGTTGCCCAGCTTGGTCTTGGTCTGGCCCTCGAACTGCGGATTGGCCAGCTTGACCGAGATGATCGCCGCCAGGCCCTCCCGGATGTCCTCGCCGGAGAGCTTCTCGTCGCCCTTGAGCAGCTTCTTCTCCGCGCCGTAGCGGTTGACGACGCTGGTCAGCGCGGCCCGGAAGCCCTCCTCGTGGGTGCCGCCCTCGTGCGTGTTGATCGTGTTGGCGAAGGTGTAGACCGACTCGCCGTACGACTCGTTCCACTGCATGGCGATCTCGACCGACATGCCCTCCTCCTCGGCGCCGAACTCGACCACCGTCTTGTGGATCGGGTTCTTCGAGGCGTTGAGGTGCCGGACGAAGTCGGCGATGCCGCCCTCGTAGAGGAAGGTGACCTCGCGCGGCTTGCCCTCCTCGCCCTCCGGGACCCGCTCATCGAGCAGGTGGATGCGGAGGGCACGGTTGAGGAAGGCCATCTCCTGCAGGCGCCGGTAGATGGTCTGGAAGTCGAAGTTGACGGTCTCGAAGACGTCCGGATCCGGCCAGAAGGTCACGGCCGAACCGGTGCGGTCGGTGGTCTCGCCCTTCTCCAGCGGCGACGGCTTGGAGTTGGCGTACTGCTGCCGCCAGACGAAGCCGGACTTGTGGATCTCCACCGCCATCCGGGTGGAGAGCGCGTTGACCACGGAGACGCCGACGCCGTGCAGACCGCCGGAGACCGCGTACGCCTTGCCGTCGAACTTGCCGCCCGCGTGCAGCACGGTGAGCGCGACCTCGACACCCGGCTTCTTCAGCTTGGGGTGCAGGTCGACCGGGAAGCCTCGGCCGTTGTCGGTGACCCGGACGCCACCGTCCTCCAGCAGCACCACGTCGATGGTGTCGCAGTAGCCGGCCAGCGCCTCGTCCACGGCGTTGTCCACGACCTCCCACACGAGGTGGTGCAGACCGCGCTCGCCGGTCGACCCGATGTACATACCGGGCCGCTTGCGCACCGCCTCGAGCCCCTCGAGGACGGTGATCGACTCGGCGCCGTACTCCTGCTTGTCCTGCGCTGCCACCCTCGGCCACTTTCTCGCGCCGGCCGCGCCAGGGGCGCGCCAGGCGCGGGTTCGGCGGACAGGACGCGACGTCGGCGCACGGACCGCCCCCGGGAACTCCAGGTCACGGATCGCATACGCCGGTCGCCGCGGTTGCCCGCGGATCGCGATCGGCTCCACCCGCCGCGGTACTTTGACCAAGGGCCTCCCGGGCCCGTGTCCGTCGCTCCGCGTCGGGTCTTCGTCTCGTTGTCAATCCTACTGTGCGCGGACGACAGAGACGCCACTCGGCACCCCCTGCGCGGCGTCTGAGACCTCCGTAGCGGCCCGAATCGCGCTGGCCGCGACTCCCCCTACACGCCAAGGGGGGATCGAGGGCCGGGCCGCCACGGAATCGGGCCGGGCCGACGGCCGGTCGGGGGTCGCGCGCAGAGCGGCCGTACCGTACCTTTGCGGCGCCACCGGTGCTCGTCTTGATCTTTACCATCCGTAACCGGGACGATCGACTCGATCGATCCGACACGTGCTCACAAGGGGTGACGCCAGATGGGGCTGGACAACGTCGCGGTGCACTGGCCGCGGACCGGCCGCTTCTACGATCCGGTCGCGCCGGCCGAGTTCGTCGACTTCGGGGAGATCGTGGACATCCCGCAGATCTCCGCACCTACCGCGGCGCTGGCCGAACACATCGCCAAGACGGGGACGGTCCGGGCGACCGCCTACACCGAACTGGTCGACCTGATCCTCGGCCTGGAAAATGTGCTCTACGCCACTGACGCCGCCGCCGAGGACGAGGACCCGGTGATCGACCCGGACGGGTGCTCCTGGATCGCCGGCGGCGTGGAGAAGTTCGTCGCCCAGCACCGGCCGTTCGGTGAGACGGTCACCTTCGAGTCGGTCAGCGAGGTGCTCCGCTCGCTGCTGGCCGACGGGCGGCTCGCCGCGCAGCAGCTGCGCTGGCTGGGCAGCCGGCTCGACGCGTTGCGCGACGAGAACGGCGACCCGCCGCAGTGGGACTTCACCTGCGCCGAGCTGGGCGTGCTGGCCGCCTTCTACCGCCGCTGCGCCGACCGCGGCTTCGCGGTCTACGCCGACGCCTGATCCCGCGCCGGCCCGACCCGCCCCGTCGACCTGACCGGGCGGGTCGCCGGCGTCGTCAGGAAGTCGTCGGGCCCGGCGCGGCGGGGGTGCCGGTCACGGCGCGGTTGGCCGCGCCGATCACCTCGGTCAGCATCGTGTGCAGGCGCCGCAGCTCCTCGATCGGCATGCCGAGCCGCTCCACGATGGTCGGCGGGATCTGCTCGGCGCGGGCGCGCAGGGCCTGACCGCTGGCGGTGAGCGTGACGGCGAGGCTCCGCTCGTCCGCGGCGTCCCGCTCGCGCCGCAGGTAGCCCGCCGCCTCCAGGCGCTTGAGCAGGGGCGACAGCGTGCCGGGATCGAGCTGGAGCAGGCGACTCAGCTCCCGGACCGACAGCGGTGCGTGCTGCCACAGCGCGAGCATGACCAGGTACTGCGGGTGGGTCAGCCCCATCGGTTCCAGCAGCGGCCGGTAGACGGCGACGACCCCGCGTGCCGCGACGGAGAGGGCGAAACACACCTGCTGCTCCAGCGCCAGCGGGTCCCCGTCCAACTGGTCACGCACCGATCGGCCTCCTCGTGGTCGTTGCTATCGTACCAATCATTGGTGTACCAATCGTTGGGGCGCAAAACGTCGAGGAGAGGTCGGGCGCGATGAGCGAGGCGAAGCGACAGCAGCGGGCTCCCGGCGAGGGCGGCAGGCTGTGGGCCTGGGCCTTCAAGTACCTGGCCGGCCCGGCCGAGGGAGTGCAGGGTGCCGTGCAGGGCGGTTCCACGCAGGCCCGCGAGGCGTGGAAGCGGGACCTGGAGAACCGCAAGCGGTGGAGCCGTGAGCAGCGGGAACGCAAGCGCGCCGAGCGCGAGGCCCGCCGCGCCGAGCGGTGACCCGGGCTCAGCCGTAGGTGTCGCGCGGACCGCGGCCCCGGACCCGCCGCGGGCCCTTCGACCAGGACGGCGCCGCCGGGCCGTGGATGTGCAGCTTGCGCACCACGTTGTGGCCCACCTCGCCGGCGATCCGCTTGAGCAGCGAGCCGGCGAGCAGCCGCAGCTGGGTGGCCCAGGCCGTCGAACGCGCCTCCACGGTCAGCTCGCCGTCCTCCAGCTTGACCGGTCGGCTGTGCTGGGCGATCTCCGCCCCGACGACCTTCTCCCAGGCGCCGAAGACCGTCGCCTCCGCGGCCGGCTGCTGCCAGCCGCGCGCCTTCATCAGCCGTTCCAGCACCACGCCGAGCGGCTGCGGGTCGCGCGGGTCCGGGCCGGGCCCGGAGTAGCCGCGCAGCCGCCGCTCGCCGCCGTCGCCGGAGACCGCGCTCTTCCGCCGGGTCTTCGCCGTCTCCGCCCGGCGGGCCTTCGCCGCGTCGAGCACCGCGCGCGCCAGCTCCGGCCCGGCCGCGCCCGCCCCGGCTGCGGCGTCCGCAGCGGCACCGGCCGGGCGCGCCCCGTCGCCGTTCCCGGCACCCTGCCCACCGGTCGCAGCGGCCGGTCGTGCCGGCCCGCCGGCTCCGGCGCCCCGACCACCAGGCGTGGCGTCCGCGCCGGCACCGGCCGCGTGGGCGGCGGCACCGCCCGCGTCGGTTCCCGCTCCCCGAGGGGTACGCGCACCGCGCTGGCCGCCCGAGGCGGCGCGACTCGGGCCGCCGGTCCGGCGGGTCGGCCCACCGCCCTCGGCGGCGTGCTCCGGCTCAGTCGACACGTCGCACCGTCCCCTCGCCCACCACGTACCGGGTGCCGCGCAGCGCCGCCGGCACGTCGTCGTCGACCGCACAGGTCACCAGGAGCTGACCGGCCCCGCCGACCAGCTCCGCCAGCCGCTCCCGGCGGCCCGCGTCCAGCTCGGCGAAGACGTCGTCCAGCACCAGCACCGGCTCGATGCCGTCGGCGCGCAGCAGGTCGTACCCGGCCAGCCGCAGGGCCAGCGCGTACGACCAGGACTCGCCGTGGCTGGCGTACCCCTTGGCGGGCAGCGGGCCGAGGGTGAGGCTGAGCTCGTCACGGTGCGGGCCGACCAGCGTCGTGCCGCGGTCGATCTCGTTCGACCTGGCCTCGGCCAGCGCGGCGGTCAGCGCCTCGGCCAGCACCGCCCGGTCGGTGGTCGGCTCGGCCAGGTCCAGCGACGGCCGGTACGCGATCCCCGCCGCGCCCCGGCCCGCCGCCACCGCGTCGTACGCCTTCGTCACGTGCGGGGCCAGGGCTGCCACCAGTTCCAGCCGGCCGGCCAGCAGCTCGGCGCCGTGCCGGGCCAGGTGGGTGTCCCAGACCGCCAGGGTGGACAGGTCCCCGCCCCGCGACCCACCCGTCTTGCGGGCCAGGTACGCGGTGCGCAGCAGGGCGTTGCGCTGCTTGACCACCCGCTCGTAGTCGGCGCGCACCCCGGCGTACCGGGGCTGCCGCAGGACCAGCAGGTCGTCCAGGTAGCGGCGGCGCTCGGCCGGGTCGCCCCGGACGAGTTCCAGGTCCTCGGGGGCGAAGAGCACCAGCCGCAGCGCGCCGATCACGTCCCGCGCCCGCCGCGCCGGCGAGCGGCCCAGCCGGGCCCGGTTGGCCTTGCCAGGGACGATCTCCAGCTCGACGAGGAGCTCCCGCCCCTCGTGCACCACCGCGCAGCGGATCACCGCCGAGGTGGCGCCCATCCGGACGAGGGGGGCGTCCGTGGCGACCCGGTGCGAGTCCAGGGTCGCCACGTAGCCCAGCGCCTCGACCAGGTTGGTCTTGCCGACGCCGTTGGCGCCGATCAGGACGTTCGGCCCCGGCTCCAGGTCGACGCCGACCCGCTCGTACGAGCGGAAGTCGACCAGTTCGAGCCGGCGGACGTACACAGGCTGTGGATACCGGTCAGCGCTTGCGGACGGCGTGCCCGCCGAACTGCTGGCGCAGCGCGGCGACCGCCTTCATCGCGGGCGAGTCGTCCTGCCGGGAGGCGAACCGGGCGAAGAGCGAGGCGGTGATGACGTTCAGCGGCACGGCGAGCCGGACGGCCTCGTCGACCGTCCAGCGACCCTCACCGGTGTCCTCGGTGTAGCCGCTCAGCTCGGCCAGCTCCGGGTCCTCGTCGAGGGCCCGGTCTAGCAGGTCGAGCAGCCAGGAGCGGACCACGGTCCCCTCGCGCCAGGACTTGAACACGCCCGGCACGTTGGTCACCAGCTCGGAGGCCGCCAGCAGCTCGTAGCCCTCGGCGTAGGCGTGCATCAGGCCGTACTCGATGCCGTTGTGCACCATCTTGGCGTAGTGGCCGGCGCCGACCGGGCCGGCGTGCACGAAGCCGAACTCGCCCTCCGGCTTGAGCGCCTCGAAGACCGGCATCAGCCGCTCGACGTGCTCCTGGGCGCCGCCGACCATCAGGGCGTACCCGTTCTGCCGGCCCCAGACGCCGCCGGAGACGCCGACGTCCAGGTAGCCGATGCCCTGCTCGGCGAGGCGCTCGGCGCGGGGGGCGTCGTCGCTGAAGCGCGAGTTGCCGCCGTCGATGATGATGTCGCCCTCGCCCAGCACGCCCGCGAGCTCGTCGATGGTCGCGTCGGTGACGCCGGCCGGGACCATCACCCAGACCGCGCGGGGCGACTCCAGCTTCTCGGCCAGCGCCGACAGGCTCGCGACGTCGCTCAGCTCCGCGTTGTGGTCGAAGCCGACCACCTCGTGCCCGGCGGCGCGCAACCGTTCGCGCATGTTGCCGCCCATCCGGCCGAGTCCTACCAGGCCGAGCTGCATCTGCTCCTACCTCCGTGCGTGTGGGTCTGTCGGGGCTGCGATCAGCGGGACACGCGGATCGGCATGATGAGGTACCGGTACCCCGGGACGACCTCGCCATCCTCGCCGGCGGGGGAAATCACCGCCGGCTTGAAGGCGTCGACGAAGGCCAGCTGCGCGAACTGGGCGCCCAGGTTGGCCAGGCCGTCGATCAGGTACTGCGGGTTGAAGCCGATGGTCAGCGGCTCGCCGGTGAAGGTGGCCTCCATCGCCTCGCTGGCGCGCGCCTCCTCGGTGCCGCCCGCCTCGACCACCAGGCCGTCGGAGCTGAAGCTCAGCAGCACCGGGGTGGTCCGCTCGGCGACGAGGGCGACCCGCTTGACGACCTCGATCAGCGTGCTGACCGCCACCCGCGCCTCGGCGTTGTGGGTGGCCGGGAAGAGCGAGCGCACGGGCGGGTAGTTCGCCCCGTCGAGCAGCCGGCTGGTGGTACGCCGGGTGCCGCCCGAGAAGCCGATCATGCCCTCGCCGGCGGCGCCCTGGGAGAGCGCCATGGTCACCTGGCCGCCGATCGGGCCGAGGGCCTTGGCGGTGTCGTGCAGGGTGCGCGCCGGCACCAGCGCGTTGATGCTGATCTCCGGGTCGTCCGGGTTCCACTCCATCTCGCGCAGGGCGAGGCGGTACCGGTCGGTGGCGAGCATCGCCAGCGTGCCGCCGGAGAGCTCCAGCCGGACGCCGGTCATCATCGGCAGCGTCTCGTCGCGGCCGGCGGCCACGGCCACCTGGGCGACGGCGGCGGCGAAGGCGGCCGCGTCGATGGTGCCCGCGCTCTCGGGCATCTCCGGCAGGGCCGGGTAGTCCTCCACCGGCATGGTCGGCAGGGTGAACCGGGCGCTGCCGCAGACCAGCTCCAGGTGGGCGCCGACCGCGGCGATGTCCACCGGCTTGGCCGGCAGCGCCTTGGTGATCTCGGCGAGCAGGCGGCCGGAGACGAGGGCGGCGCCGTCGGCGTCCCCCTGCACCTCGACGGTCACCTGGCTGGAGACCTCGTAGTCGAAGCCGGAGACCTGGAGGTTGCCGTCGGTGACCCGGAGCATCACTCCGGCGAGCACCGGTACGGACGGCCGGTTGGGCAGGCTCTTCGCGGTCCACGCCACCGCTTCGGCGAGCGCGTCGCGCTCCACTCGGAACTTCATCAATGCCTCCGCGTCGACGTCAGCGACAACTCTCTCATGCCGACCGCTGCCCACCGTCCCGCCCGACCGTGCGGGTACCCATCGCACCTTAGGGCGCGTGGGCATCGGCTGTGCGCCCGACCCCGTGGTTCCAGGGGCCGGGGCGACCGCTGACGGCAGCGTCCGAACCGATCCACAGGAAGTCCAACGGTGATGATTGGTTTTTGATTCTTTTAGAAGAGATAACTCATCGTCTTCATCGCACCTGTGCAAACTGTGGAGAACCCGCGTCCGCCCAGGTCAGACAGGTTATCCACCGGTGGTTTGGCTGTGGAGAACCGGGGGGTAAACCGGTGTCGGAGTCCACAGGCCGACGGAACCCCCAGGTTGTCCACGGTTGTCCACCGGTTGTCCACGGGTAATCCACCGGGTTTCTCCCCAGTGCTGTGGACACCGGCGAGGGCCCCCGGAGCCGTCGTCCCCAGAACCTTCAACAGGCCGCCCACAGGTCGACCGTCGTCGGTGGACAACCGGACCGTCGTCCCCAGGCGTCCACAGCTCCGTCCCCAGGGTTTGTCCACAGTCTGTGGGTAACCGGCTCGGGACGCTACGTGGTTGTCCACCGCCTGTGGAACAGGGGGTGTGGACAACCGGGGCGTGCTGTGGACGAACACGACACCGATCCTGGGCCCTCGACCCGGTGCAGGGTCAACCGTCGGCTCTCCACAGGCACGAAAAAGCGCCCGGCCGAACGGGCCGGGCGCGTCTCCGCGCTCCCTCACCGGCGGGCGCCGGCGTGACGTACGTAACGACGACTTCAGTTCGGCGCGTCTGACGCCGCGCCGCGACCTGAAGCCGTCGCTCAGGTGTTCTGCTTTATCCGGTTGGTCAGCTCGGCGATCTGGTTGTAGAGCGAGCGGCGCTCCGCCATCTGCTGACGGATCTTCCGGTCGGCGTGCATCACCGTGGTGTGGTCCCGGCCACCGAAGGCCTGCCCGATCCGGGGCAGCGACAGGTCGGTCAGCTCCCGGCACAGGTACATGGCGACCTGGCGGGCGTTGACCAGCACCCGGGATCGGGAGTGCCCGCGCAGGTCCTCCAGGCTCACCCCGAAGTAGTCGGCGGTGGAGACCATGATCTGGTCGGCCGTGATCTCCGGCCCGGTGCCGTCCGGGATGAAGTCCCGCAGCACCTCCTCGGCCAGCGACAGCTCGACGTTCGACCGGGTGAGGCTGGCGAACGCCGTGACCCGGATCAGCGCGCCCTCCAGCTCCCGGATCGAGTTCGACACCCGGGAGGCGATGAACTCCAGCACGTCCGGCGGGGCGTACAGCCGCTCCTGGGCCGCCTTCTTCTGCAGGATCGCGATCCGGGTCTCCAGGTCCGGCGGCTGGATGTCGGCGAGCAGGCCCCACTCGAACCGGGTCCGCAACCGGTCCTCCAGCGTCGCCAGCTGCTTCGGCGAGCGGTCGGAGGTGATCACGATCTGCTTGTTGGCGTTGTGCAGCGTGTTGAAGGTGTGGAAGAACTCCTCCTGGGTCCGCTCGCGGTTCTCCAGGAACTGGATGTCGTCGATCAGCAGGATGTCGACGTCGCGGTAGCGGCGCTGGAACGCGCTGGTCTTGTCGTCGCGCAGGGAGTTGATGAAGTCGTTGGTGAACTCCTCGGTCGAGACGTACCGGACCGAGCGGGCGTTGCCCAACGTGGTGGCGTAGTGCCCGATGGCGTGCAACAGGTGGGTCTTGCCCAACCCGGAGCTGCCGTAGATGAACAACGGGTTGTACGCCTTCGCCGGCGACTCGGCCACCGCGACGCTCGCCGCGTGGGCGAACCGGTTCGACGAGCCGATGACGAACGTCTCGAACATGTACTTCGGATTGAGCCGGTTGCCGCCGCCCTCCGCGCCCCCGGGGCGACGGTCGTCCCGCCCGCCGGGTCGGTGGTCGGCGGCGGACCGGCCGGGGCCGCTGTCCGTACCCCCGTCGCGCGGCAGGCCGCGCGGAACGTGCTGGTCGCGCGGCGGCCTGGCCTCGCCCCGGTACGCGGGCTCGAAGCCGCGGCCGTCGACCCCTGGCCCGTCGGGCAGGGCGCGCTCCTCGAAGCCGCGCCGGTCCGGGCCGGGACCGGCGCCCCGCAGCGGCTCGGCGAACGCGGCGCCGAAGAGGGTGTCCTGGCCGCCGTCCCGGCTGGCCGGGATGCGGCCCGGGCGGTGGCCGTCGGATGCCGGCGGCGCGACCGGCGACTCCGGCTCGGCGGGCAGCTCCGGGTAGCCCGGCGCCAGGTCCGCGAAGGCGGGCGGTTCCGGGGCGAAGTCGTCCGCGGGCACGTCGAGGCCGAGCTGCGCCGGCTCCGGGCCGCTGCGGTAGACGGTGCCGGCGGGTCGACCGGCGGTGTCCTCGGCGACCCGGACGGTGACCGCGACCTGGATCGGCCGGCCCAGCCGGCGGGTGAGCGCCTCGGTGATGGCCGGGCGGAGCCGGGACTCGATCACGTCCCGGGTGAAGGCGTCCGGCACGGAGAGCAGGGCGGTGTCCTCGACGATCGCCCGCAGCCGGGTCAGCCGCAGGTACGCGCGTTGCTGCGCGGAGATGATCTCGTCGGCGAGTTCGTCGGTCGCCGCGGTCCACACCGCGGCAAGGTCGGTCGTACCGGCCACCGTCGTGCCACCCCCTCGCCTCTGCTCCCGGTCGCCGCTGTCGTCCAGTCGGCCGTTCCGGGCCCGCCACCGCGTTCGAGCGGGTGGTACCTCACCCCACCGGGCGGCTGACCGACCGGCATCCACAAGTTATCCACAGCCTGTGTGTACCGACCGATTGTGCCGCCCGCCGTGCGCGGGTCGGACCTGCCCCCCTGGTCGGGCGGGACGTTGCGCGGGTTCACCGTGCCGAACGATTCACTGCCGTGTCCGGTCTTGCCTGCCAGCGACAACCCGGACCCCCGACGCTGACCGCAATCGGGCACGGTAACAGCGACGGCCGGGCACCATCAACCGCCGACGCTCCGGCCCGCTTGGCGGCATCAGTGAAAACCGCCGGTTCGGTCGTACGGCCGCCCTGCTCGTGCCTCCGGTGACCTGTTTGACGGTCATTGCCCCCCTGCGTAGGCTGGAGGGGCTGCTCTGTCGCCCTCTGCTAGGGTGATGGGTGCTTGCTGTCCGCGATCGCTTCCCCGCATCGCCGAGGTCCCGGGTCGCCGGGCAGCATGGATCGGAGGTCACCGCCGAGGTGGCCTGGACCACCACACGACCCCGGCGATCCCGCGCCGTGGACGTACGAAAACGGAGAGCCTGACGTGAGCAAGCGCACCTACCAGCCGAACAACCGCCGGCGCGCGAAGACCCACGGCTTCCGGCTGCGCATGCGCACCCGGGCCGGTCGCGCCATCATCTCGACCCGCCGCTCCAAGGGCCGCACCCGCCTGTCGGCCTGAGCCGACCGGGTCCGGTCCGGGGGACGTGGGCAGTCGTGCTGACGGCCGCACAGCGACTGCGGCGCAGCAATGACTTCGCCGCAGCGGTCAGGGGTGGCCGACGCGCCGGACGAGGTGCCGTCGTCGTCCACCTGACGCTACCGGCGACCCCCGAACCCACCGCGACAACCTCGCCGGAGCCGGCGCGGGTCAGCGGCACGGAGACGATCTCCGCGCCGACCCGCGCCGGCTTCGTCGTGTCCAAGGCCGTCGGCCCCGCCGTGGTCCGCAACAAGGTCCGGCGCCGGCTGCGGCACCTGGTCCGCGAGCGCCTGGCCGCGCTGCCCGAGGGAAGCACCCTGGTGGTACGCGCACTGCCCGCCGCCGCCGAGGCGAACTACCTCCGGCTGGGGGCCGACCTGGACGCGGCGATCGCCGCCGCGCGGGCACCCCGGGGGCGGCGGTCCCGATGAGCACCGGATCCGCCGGTTCGCGGCCTACCAGCCTGGGTGCCCGAGTGCTGAGTGGCCCCATCATCGCGTACCGTCGTTGGATAAGCCCGGCGCTGCCGGCCCGCTGTCGGTTCTACCCGTCGTGCAGTGCGTACGCCCTGGAGGCGGTGGCCCGGCACGGCGCGCTCCGGGGAGCCGGGCTGACGGTCCTGCGCTTGTCGCGCTGCCACCCCTTCCACCCAGGTGGACACGACCCGGTGCCCGAGCCGGGCGGCCGCCGCCGTGCCGACGTGACTGGAGCCTGAGAATTGAGTCTCGACTGGATCTACTTCGCGATCTCGTGGATCCTGCTGACCTGGCACTCGGCCTGGGACGCCATCAAGGTGCCGGTCGGCTCGGTGCTCGGCACGAACTGGGCCTGGATCCTCGCGATCATCTTCCTGGTGGTCACCGTCCGGGTGATCCTCTTCCCGGTCTTCGTCAAGCAGATCAAGTCGCAGCGGGCGATGCAGGCGCTCCAGCCCAAGGTCAAGGAGCTGCAGGAGAAGCACAAGGGTGACCGGGAGACGCTCCAGAAGGAGATGATGGAGCTCTACCGGAAGGAAAAGGCCAACCCGCTGATGGGCTGCCTTCCGATGTTCCTCCAGATCCCGGTCTTCCTCGGTCTCTTCCACGTGCTGCGTCGCCTCGACCCGGCGAAGGAGAACAAGACCCTCTACGGCTGGACCGTCGACCAGTTCCAGAGCGCCTCGCAGGCGAAGATCTTCACCGCCCCGATCGCCGGCAAGTTCGGCTCGACCGCCGACGAGCTGGCCCGCCTCGGCGCCAACGGCACCACCGTGAAGATCATCGCTGGCATCCTGGTCCTGGTCATGATGGGCACCACCTACCTGACCAGCCGCCAGATGATCCTCAAGACCGGTTGGGCGGAGGACCCGCAGCAGCGGATGGTGCAGCGACTGATGCTCTACGGCATCCCCCTGTCGCTGCTGATCTCCGGCGCGATCTTCCCGATCGGCGTGATCATCTACTGGGTCACCAACAACCTCTTCACCCTCGGCCAGCAGCAGTGGGTGCTGCGCAAGTTCCCGCCGCTGGTGACCAACCAGAAGCCCGGCAGCACGGCGCCCCGCAGTCCGGTGCAGCCGGCCAAGACCGGCGGCTTCCTCAATCGCGCCAAGCCGGCTGCGCAGGTGCCGGCCAAGCCCGCCGCGCCGAAGGTCGCCGGGCCGAAGCCGGGTGCGAAGCCCACCAACCCGAAGAAGGGTCGGCCGGCCAAGCGGCAGGGCTGACCTCAGGGCCGCCGTCGGGATCACCGGCGGCGGCCTTCCGGCATCGCGCAGCCGCCGTACGGCCGGCGCCGGGCCGGAACCGCCGCGCCTGGCGCGGTCACGGGCGAGACTGCCCGTACAAGACGTGCCCGTGGGCACCGGCCTTCTCCCGCCGGGCGCCCCGGGAAACCAGCGGACCCGACGGTCCGGCCGAGCGAGTACGGAGATGACACCGTGACCGACACCAGCATCCCCAGTGCGGAGCAGTCCGTGGACGAGGAGATTGTGCCGACCGCCGCGACCGGTGACGGCGAGCCCGAGGAGGCCGGGGAGGCGGCGGCCGAGGCGGGTGCCGCCCCGAAGAAGGCCGCCGGCGAGGGCGAGCTCTTCGCGCAGAGCGAGATCGCTGCCGACTACATCGAGGGCCTGCTCGACATCCTCGACTACGACGGCGACATCGACGAGCTCGTCTCCGGCGGGCGCCCGGTCGTCGAGGTGGTCGGCGCTCGGCTGCAGAACCTGGTCGGCCAGCGCGGCGCCACCCTGGAGGCGCTTCAGGAGTTGGCCCGGCTCGCGGTGTTCCGCCAGACCGGTACGCCCAGCCGCCTGCTGCTCGACGTCGGCGGCTACCGCGCCACCCGGCGCAAGGAACTCGCCGCCGTGGCCAAGAACGCGGTGGAGAAGGTCAAGGAGCACGGCGAGCCGGTCCGGCTGGAGCCGATGTCCGCCTTCGAGCGCAAGTGCGTGCACGACGTGGTCAACGCCATGAGCGGTGTGGAGAGCGAGTCCGAGGGCGTCGAGCCGAACCGGCGCATCATCGTCCGGCCGGCGGACTGACCGGGTGACCCACGACGACGCCACGGCCGACGCCGTGACCGGCCCGGGTGGTACGCCGCCCGGGCCGTCGCCTGTCCGCCCCGTTCCCTCGCCGGAGGACGCCGCGCTGCCGGCCGAGCTGGCCCCGGCGGCCCGGACGCTCTTCGGTGACCGGCTGGACCTGGCGGCCGCGTACGCCGAGCTGCTCGCCACCGACGGGGTGGTACGCGGCCTGATCGGCCCGCGGGAGGCGCCCCGGATCTGGGACCGGCACCTGCTCAACTGTGCCGCCGTGGCCGAGCGCATCCCGGAAGGGGCCAGCGTCATCGACGTCGGCTCCGGCGCCGGGCTGCCCGGGCTGGTGCTGGCGATCGCCCGCCCCGACCTCCAGGTGATCCTGGTCGAGCCGCTGGCCCGGCGGACCTCCTTCCTGATCGAGGCGGTGCAGCAGCTCGGGCTGGCCAAGACGGTCCGGGTGTTCCGGGGCCGGGCCGACGAGGCGGCCACCGACGCGACGGGCACCGGCCCGTTCAGCGCCGACGTGGTGACCTCGCGAGCGGTCGCGCCGCTCGACCGGCTCTCCGGCTGGTGCCTGCCGCTCGCCGTACCCGGCGGCCGGCTGATCGCCCTGAAGGGCTCCTCCGCGGCGGACGAGATCGCGGAGCACGCCGAGACCGTCGACCGGCTCGGTGGTGGCGAGCCGAGCGTGCACCTCTGCGGCGTCGGCGTCATCGACCCGCCGACCACCGTGGTGGAGATCGTGCGCGAGCGGGTGGTCCGTCCGCCGTCCGCCAAGAAGGCACCCAAGCGCTCACGGGGCGGACGCAAGCGCGCTCGGTGATCCCCGCTCGGGTTCCGGCGTGTCGCACCGGCCGGCGGACAACCGAGATGGACCCGCCGCGCCCGTCCCCCGTAGGCTGGCCGCGCGTCGATAGTGTGGGGCGGGCGGGCGTCGGGCGCACCGGGTCCCGACCGCTCCCGCCGGGACCGTACGCGCTGCGGTGCGAGTGCGCGTGTGGCCTGATTGACGGGGTGCGGACCGACCATCCGGAGCGGGCAGGGATGACAGGTGCATGACGACGGCAGGTACGACGATCCACGGGTGAGACGCCCGGAGGGCATCCCCTCCGGAGTGGACCCTGTTTCACGTGAAACCGACCACGACCTCCGGCCCGCCGACGGCCCGCCGGGTTCCGCCGGCCCGCCGGACTGCGATCCGGTGGTCGGTCGGGACGTGCCCGCAGTGGGCGCCGCGCGCCCCTCTCCCGAGTCGTACATTCCGCCGCCGCCCATCGCGGACGACGCGGGCCGGCCGGTCAACGCGCCCAGCGACCGCACCGCCCCGGTCCAACGCAACTCCGGCGTGCCGTCCCGCTTCGAGACACCGGTCGGTGGCAATGTGCCGCCCGCCGTACCCCAGCAGCCGCACCCGGGCGCGGTGGCGGACTCCGAGTCCGTCGCCCCGAACACGCCGGGTCCGGCGGCCGGGGGCGTGACCGTCGACCCGGCCGCCGCCGCGTACGTTTCACGTGAAACCCCGACGCGCGAAGAGGATGACCCACCGTTGGCTATGGAGGCGATGCGCGCCGTGCAGATCCTGAATCCGAGTGGCGAGGTGACCATGCCTCGGCCCGACCGGACCCGGGTCATGTGCGTCGCGAACCAGAAGGGTGGCGTGGGTAAGACCACGACCACGGTGAACCTGGCGGTGGCGCTCGCCCTGCACGGCAACCGGGTCCTGGTGGTCGACCTCGACCCGCAGGGCAACGCCTCGACCGGGCTCAACGTGCCGCACCACACCGGCGTGCCGGACGTCTACGACTGCCTGATCAACAGCGTGCCGCTGGAGGAGGTCGCCCAGGAGGTCGAGGGCATCCCCAACCTGTGGTGCGTGCCGGCCACCATCGACCTGGCGGGCGCGGAGATCGAGCTGGTGTCCGTGGTCGCCCGGGAGTCCCGGTTGGCCCGGGCCATCGACGCGTACCCGGGGCACTTCGACTACGTCTTCATCGACTGCCCGCCCTCGCTCGGCCTGCTGACGGTCAACGCGCTGGTCGCCGCGCAGGAGGTGCTGATCCCCATCCAGTGCGAGTACTACGCGCTGGAGGGCCTCAACCAGCTGATCAACAACATCAACCTGGTACGGCAGCACCTCAACCCCAAGCTCGAGGTCTCCACGATCCTGCTCACCATGTACGACCGGCGTACCCGACTGGCCGACGCGGTCGAGCAGGACGTCCGGAACCACTTCGGCGACAAGGTCCTCCAGGCGGTCATCCCGCGCAACGTGCGGGTGTCCGAGGCACCCAGCTACGGGCAGTCCGTGATGACCTACGATCCCGGTTCGCGGGGGGCGACGAGCTACTTCGAGGCCGCCCAGGAGATCGCCGAGCGCGGTGTCAAGGAGCCGGTGAGCCGGAATGCGTAGTGGGCACGAGTCGCTGGGAGGCGTCGCATGAAGAACCGTCCCCGTGGCGGTCTGGGTCGAGGGCTCGGGGCGCTGATCCCGACCGGGCCGGCACCGGAGGCGCCGGGCACCACCCTCATCGCGCCGGTCGAAGCCGACACCGGCGGTACGGCGGGCGCCCCTCCCGTCGAGGCGGTGACCGCGCCGGTCGCCACCCCGCCGGCGCCGCCCGAGCCGCAGCTGAGCCCGGTGCCGGGTGCCCGCTTCGCCGAAATCCCGGTCGACGCGATCGTGCCGAACCCGAAGCAGCCCCGGCACGTCTTCGACGAGGAGGCGCTGGAGGAGCTGAAGATCTCCATCCAGGAGGTCGGCTTCCTCCAGCCGATCGTCGTCCGCCAGCTCGACGCCGAGAAGTACGAGCTCGTCATGGGCGAGCGCCGGTGGCGGGCCGCCCAGGCGGTGGGCCGGGAGAGCATTCCGGCGATCGTCCGGGACACCAAGGACGACGCAATGCTCCGGGACGCCCTCCTGGAGAACATCCACCGGGCGAACCTCAACCCGCTGGAAGAGGCCGCGGCCTACCAGCAGCTGCTGGAGGAGTTCGGCGCCACCCACGAGGAGTTGGCGCGGCGGATCGGCCGCAGCCGGCCGCAGATCTCCAACACCATCCGCCTGCTGAACCTCCCGGCGCAGGTGCAGCGCCGGGTCGCCGCCGGCGTGCTCTCGGCGGGCCACGCCCGGGCGCTGCTGAGCCTCGACGAGGCGGAGGCGCAGGAACAGCTCGCCCTCCGGATCGTCGCCGAGGGCTTGTCCGTCCGCGCGACCGAGGAGATCGTGGCGCTCGCGCTCAACGACGGGCCGGCGAAGACGCCGGCGGCGAAGCGGCGTACCAAGCCGCACGCTCCGGCGCTCACCGATCTGGCCGACCGGCTCTCCGACCGCTTCGACACCCGGGTGAAGGTCGACATCGGCCGGAGCAAGGGCAAGATCACCATCGAGTTCGCGACGGTGGACGACCTGGAGCGGATCGTGGGCATCATCGGCGTCGGCGAGCAGGAGCCGGAGGACTGACCCCGCCCTGGTTTCATCACCGGCCGCGTCGCCCTGAGGGCACGCGGCCGGTTCGTTTCCTGCTGTCGCTGCGGGCGTGCGTCGGTGGCCTGGGGGCGGGATGGCGGCCGCGACGTGTTTCACGTGAAACCGGTGCGCGGCGGTGGGCTGGCGGCGGCTGGAGGCCGGCGAGGGGGCCGGGGCCGCTGCGGCGGCTTCCTCGGAGGGCTGCGTCGCTGAGCACTTCACCGAGACCGGCTCGACCCGGGACACCGTGCTCGTCCGTAGTGAGGCGATGCGGTGTCCGGCGGGAGGGACCGATGGCGGGCAGCCGATGCGTCGCGAACCGACAGACCGATCCGTTCGTGCTGGGGCCGCGACGCTCCGGTTCCCACCGGACTCGCCAGGGATCGGCAGCTTCCATCACCGGCCTGGCTCACGGGGACGGACGCGCGGGAGGGTGGCTCCTCTACCAACGCGGGCGCCGAACACAGCGCGAGGAACGTGTCGCCGCCGTCGTTCTGCTTCACGGAGGTACAGCCCGTACTCGGCGGACGGGTTGCTCGGCGGTGGTCGTATCTTGCCGCCGCCCGCCGCCCGCCGCCCGCCGCCCGCCGCCCGCCGCCCGCCGCCCGCCGCCCGCCGCCCGCCGCCCGCTCAGTGACGGCCGGCGTGGGCGTGGCTCCGACGCTGGCTCTTTCAGGTCAGTCATGGGAGGCCCCTGTAGCGTCGCCTGAGCCCTCGAGGCGCCCCTGGGGCAAACGGGGTCGCAGTGACGGGCCTCGTCCCGCCTGGAGCGCCTGAGGGGGCTTCGGCGGTTGCTCCGGTCGGGGCAGAGATGACACCTGCCCGACGGGACCGGTACCGCAGCACCTCGTTTCACGTGAAACGAGGTGCTGGGAAAGCACTCTCGTGACATGCCCACGACTCAGGCTCGCCCCGCGGGATCGATCTCACTGCCAGGGTGCCGCCTTCGGCGGCGCGGCTGGAACGCGCCACAGGCGATCGGCGCGCTGCCCGAGCTGCCGAGTTAACCGATGTCAGCTCGTGATGTCGGCTGCCTCGTCCCCGCTCGCCGGGCAGATCCGGATCGTCATCGAAGGAACCTGTGGCCGAGCGTGGTGTAGCCCCGACCACGGCGCTGGAGGCCTCGGCGGGTCAGGCCGTTCTCGGCGGCCTTCTTGATGCGCAGGTACGCCGCCCCCACCTCCTGGCGGCAGTCCCTCAACACCAGCGGAGCCTTGGCGGCAGCCGGCCAACGCCAGCAAAGTCTCGGCGGCAGCCGGGCCGATGCAGGCGGAGTCCGGGGGCCAGTTGGCCGGATGCACCAAGCGACGTGGGCCGTGGGCCGGAATCCAGCCCGCCTGCGTAGTGATCGTGGGCTCATGGATCACGCCGAGAGCGAGCCACACCGCCACCCCGGGCCGAGCCATTCCGGTCGAACCCAATGGACGCCAAGCGACCGGCGTCAGCGCCTCGCTCCAGGAGGTCGGCCGGTTGTCATCGGAACCGGCTCGACGGCCACGGCGGTCGGTCCGCATCTGGGACGGTGCCCGGCCGGGCCCGAAATCGCCGCGCTCGATCGCCACACGGGGATGCCGCCTCGCGGCGTTCCACGTGAAACCGGCGAGGTTCCACGTGAAACGAGCGACGGGCCTACCCCGGATTGCTTCCGCTCCAACCTCCGACGCCCGCGACCGACGTGGAAGCGATCCGGACCGAGGACCGCTCCCTGCGGCGCAGGCATGGTGAAGCCGGAGCACCAACTGCGGCAGATTGAAGATGAGGCGTCCGTCGTCGACTGGAAGGCCATCCCGGTGCCCTCTCGGCGCGCGACGCTCGGCAGAAACGCCGCCTCCGGCAGCAGCCAACCGGCGCTTCGCTCGTTGGGAGAAGCGGGCCCGCCCTGCCTGTGGTCAGGGCTGTGGATTCGACTCCCCGGTTATCCACAGCGGTTTTCCACAGGCACCCCTCGTTTCACGTGAAACACGGTGTCAGATGGCGTCCTGGCCTGTGGATGACGTGGTGTGGTGGTGATCTCACCAGCCTGTGGACAACTGCTCTCCGGCGGCCTCCGCACGCCCTCGGTCGGCACCCCTGCCGCCCACGAGACGGACTCACGATCGCCGTCGTTCGGGTAGGGACAGCGGTCTCCGACTCGGTTAGGGTCAGCGTCGTGCACGACACCCCTCCCGCAGTCCCGGATTTCACCCAGTGGCCCTCCTTCCCCTTCGAGGGGGACCTCCGCGTCAAGCAACTCGAGGATCCGGTCCCGGTCGAGCCGCCCCGCAAGGGCGAAGGGCACCGGGAATGCACGGCCTGCAACGCCCCCGACGACGCCTACATCTGGGTGGGCGAGCGCTGGCGGGTACGCGCCATGGACCGGCCCACCGGCCTGCCGATGGTGCTGATCCTGGAGTCCCGCTCCCACCTCGACCTCGGCGACCTGCCCAACCTGCTCGCCGCCGAGCTGGGGGTCATGACGGTACGACTGGAACGCGCCATCCGGTCGCTGGACGGCGTCGCCCGCGTGCACGTCAACCGCTGGGGCGACGGGTCGGCGCACCTGCACATGTGGTTCCTGGCCCGGCCGTACGGGCGGCTCCAGCTCCGGGGCACCTTCCTGTCGCTGTGGGACTCGATCCTGCCGCCCATCTCCGAGTCCCAGTGGCGGGAGAACCTGGCCATGGTGGCCGCCTGGCTGGCCGAGTTCGGCGGACGCCCACTGGCCGAGCCACCGCGCATCCAGTGGCAGGCGCCGTCCAGCCTGTCCGCGCAGGCATCTCGGGAGCAGGAGGCCGCCGCAGAGCAGCAGGAGGAGCCGGTGTCGGTGATCGAGTCGGACGAGGAGACGCCCGTACCGGCGGACGACCCGGACGACGCCGCCGCAGGAGCTGACACTGGCGATGTCAGAGCGGGCGACGACGGCAACGGGGGCGACGACGCCGAGGTGACCGCCGACACCGAGATGACGGCCGACGCGGACAGCGCCGACGCGGAGGGCAGCAACGGCGGCCAGGAGGACAACGCTCCCCGGCAGGGCGGACGCCCCCGGCACGATGACGCTCCCGGCCCGGCGGCGAGCTCCGGCCCGGCGACGAAGTCTGGAACAGCGACGGGCACGGGAACAGCGACGGGCCCGGGAACAGCGACGACTCCGGGACGGTGAAAGATCCCGCGACGCTGACAGATCCCGCGACGCTGATCGCTCTGCTGACGCCAGGCAGTCAACGGGACTGGAACGGCGTCGGCGGCCAGTCCGCTGCGTAGCCCACGCCGCGGAAACGAGCGCGAGGTGAGGGAGCTACCGGGAGCGCACGGCGGGCGAACACCCGTCGTGGAGTAGTAGCCGGGAACGTCGACCCACTGGCCGCGGTCGTCGTCCTGCTCCCGAGAGCGAGTCACCGCTGCCCGGGCCGACTCGGCGGTCGTTCACCGACGCGCCGGCCCAATGCAGCCGGCGGGTAGTTCAAAGCGGCCGCCGCATCGGCAGGCCGCAGCATGCGCGGGAAGCGGTCAGCCGCGCCGGACGGCGGCGCGGCTGACCAGCGACCCCAGCACCCGCCCGAAGTCCAGCCCGGCCGCCTGGACCGCCAGCGGCAGCAGCGACGTCTCGGTCATGCCCGGCGAGACGTTCACCTCCAGCACGTGCGGTCGGCCGTCGGCGTCGACGATCAGGTCGACCCGGGACAGGTCGCGCAGGCCCAGGGCGGTGTGCGCCGCCAGCGCCACCTCGGCGACCGTGTCGGCGACGGCGCTGTCCAGCCGGGCCGGGGCGTGCCAGGTGGTCCGGCCGGCGGTGTAGCGGGCCGCGTAGTCGTACACGCCGTTGCGGGGCACGATCTCCACCGGCGGGAGGGCGCGCGGGCCGTCACCGAGGTCCACCACGGAGACGGCGACGTCCATGCCGGGCACGTACCGCTCCACCAGCGCCGTCGAGTCGTACGCGAAACAACCCACCATCGCGGCGGGCAGCGCCGCGGCGTCCCGGACCACGGCGGCGCCCAGGCCGGAACCGCCCTGGGTCGGCTTCACCATCAGCGGCAGCCCCAACCGGTCCACGATCCGGTCGAGCACCGCCACCGCGCCCAACTCGGAGAAGCGGTCGTGCGGCAGCGCCACCCAGTCGGGGGTGGGGATGCCGTTCTCCCGCAGCACGGCCTTCGCCGACGGCTTGTCCCAGGCGAGCCGGGAGGCGCGGGCGTCGCAGCCGACGTACGGCACGCCGCAGAGGTCCAGCACGCCGCGCAGCGAACCGTCCTCGCCGGTCGCGCCGTGCAGCGCGATCACCACCGCGTCCGGCGGGTCGGCGGCCAGGGCGGGCAGCAGCGCCACGTCGGCGTCCCGCAGCTCCGCCTCCACGCCGACGGCGCGCAGCGCGTCGAGCACCCGGCGGCCGGAACGCAGCGAGACGTCCCGCTCGTAGGAGAGGCCACCGGCGAGCACCAGCACGTGCAGGTCGGCGGTGACGGCGGGATCGGTCACGGGGGTTGCCCCGGCAGAGGTCACGGCCATGCCGGAATCATGCCAAGTCGGGTCCGGGCGCGTCCGCGCCGCCCTGCCGCCGGCGTTCGGCCGGGGTCACCGTGCCGAAGACCCGGCGCATGGCGATGTCCTGCTCCATCACGCCGGCGAGGCGGCGGACGCCCTCCCGGATCCGCTCGGGCGACGGGAAGGAGAAGTTGAGCCGCATGTTGCCGGTGCCGGAACCGTCCGCGTAGAAGCCGGTGCCCGGCACGTAGGCGACCCGGGCGGCGATGGCGCGGGGCATCATCGCCTTGGCGTCCAGCCCGTCCGGCAGGTTCGCCCAGACGAAGAGGCCACCGGCCGGGGTGGTCCAGGTGGTGCCGTCCGGCATCAGGTCCTCCAGCGCGGTGAGCATCGCGTCCCGCCGCTCCCGGTAGACCTCCCGGTAGACCTTCAGCTGCTGCCGCCACGGCATCGTCGACAGGTACGTCGCCACGGCCGCCTGGGCGTAGCCGCTGGGGCAGAGGATCTGCGCCTCGCTGGCGATCACCAGCTTGTCGCGGACGGCGTGCGGGGCGAGGATCCAGCCGACCCGCAGGCCGGGGGCGAAGGTCTTGGAGAAGGTGCTCAGGTAGAAGACCCCGTCGCGGCGGCGGGCCCGCAGCGGCAGGGGCGCCTCGCCCTCGAACCCGAGCTGACCGTACGGGTCGTCCTCCACCACGAGCAGGCCGGCGCGCTCGCAGATGTCCAGCACCCGCTCGCGGCGCTCCTCGCTCAGCGTCACGCCGGTGGGGTTCTGGTAGGTCGGGATGGTGTAGAGGAACTTGACCCGGCGCCCGGCGCGGGCCAGGTCGGCGATGGCCACCTCCAGCGCCTCGGGGATCAGCCCCTCGTCGTCCATCGGCACGTGCGCCACCTGGGCCTGGGCGGCCTGGAACACCCCGAGCGCGCCGACGTACGTCGGGCCCTCGGCGAGCACCACGTCCCCCGGGTCGAGGAAGAGCCGGGCCACCAGGTCGAGGGCCTGCTGGCCGCCGACGGTCACCACCACGTCGTCCGGGGAGGCGCCGCAGGACGCGTCGATGCCGGAGAGGGCCATCACCTCGCAGATCCGCTCGCGCAGCTCCAGCGTGCCCTGGCCGATGCCGTACTGGAGGGTGGTCGCCCCGTGCTCGGAGCCGAGCCGGCCCAGCATCTCGCCGACCGCGTCGAGCGGCAGCGCGGCGATGTAGGGTGCCCCACCGGCGAGCGAGACGACCTCCGGACGGCTGGCCACCGCGAAGAGCGCCCGGATCTCCGAGGCGGTCATCCCGCGGACGCGCCGGGCGTACCGGTCGGTGTAGTCGTCGAGCGTCGTGCCGGTCATGACATCACCTCGATCGGGTGTCGGTCGGGCTCCCGCCCCGTGTGGTACCCGCGGAACCGGCGACCATGGCGGCGCGGGACGCCGGTTGGTCGATCCTAGTCCGCGGCCGCCACCCCGGAACCCCTGACGTGGGCCGCGTCCACATCCCGGACCGCCGTCCCCGGCTCGGGTGGTCGTTCGCGCGTCCCCTCCCGTACGGTCGGCTGGCGGCGTACGATCGCTCGTCGGGGGGCAGGAAGGCGGCGGCGTCTCCTCCGCGCTGGTTTCACCTCCGAGCCTATTGTGGGGATGCGCCAATGTCGCGACGTCTGGTCAGTCTGACCCTCGACACCCTGGAAGACCTGCCCCGCCCGTGCCGGCAGTGCGTCTACTGGGAGCTCGACCCGGTCTCCGCCGACCGGGCCTGCGCCGCCGGTGACCCCGGCCTGGAGAAGGAGGCCTGGGTCTCCCAGACCCTGCTGGAGTGGGGCTCCTGCGGCAAGCTGGCCTACGTCGACGGCATGCCCGCCGGCTTCGTCATGTACGCCCCGCCCGCCTACGTCCCCCGGTCGATGGCCTTCCCCACCTCTCCGGTCTCCGCCGACGCGGCGCTGCTGATGACCGCCAACGTGGTGTCCTCGTTCGCCGGCGGCGGGCTGGGCCGGATGCTCGTCCAGGGCGTCGCGCGGGACCTCACCAAGCGCGGCATCAAGGCGATCGAGGCGTTCGGCGACGCCAAGTTCGGCGACGGCGACGACCCGACCCGGGCCTGCGTCGCCCCGGCCGACTTCTTCCTCTCGGTGGGCTTCAAGACCGTCCGGCCGCACCCGCGCTACCCCCGGCTGCGCCTGGAGTTGCGCACGGCGCTGAGCTGGAAGTCCGACGTCGAGTACGCGCTGGAGAAGCTGCTCGGCTCGATGAGCCCGGAGACCCTGCTCCGCCCGGTACGCCCCGCCCCGGCCACCCGCGCCACCACCGGCTGACGCCCGGCCCGCCGGAAGGAAGCCCTGGATGGCGGCTCAGTCCATCACCGCGCCGGCGGCCACCACCTTGCGCAGCTCGCTGACGTCGATCGAGCCCGTCGGCACGTCCCGCTCGATCGGGAAGAACATCCGCTGCACGGCGGCCACGATCGCCTCGACCACCTTGTCCCGGAACCGGGGGTCCACCAGCCGGTTCCGGTCCCGCGGCGAGGTGAGGTAGCCGACCTCGACGCGTACCGCCGGCATCCGGGTCAGCCGCAGCAGGTCCCAGGCCTTGGCGTGGGTACGGCAGTCGCGCAGCCCGGTACGCGCCACGATCTCCCGCTGCACCAGCCCGGCCAGCCGCTCCCCGGTCGCCGAGGTGACGCCGTTGTCGGTGCCGTAGTGGTAGGTGGCCACCCCGTCGGCCTCGGGGTTGGCGTGCCCGTCGGTGTGCAGCGAGATGAACACGTCCGCGCCGAGCGAGTTGGCCAGCTGCGCCCGGTCGGGGTCCGGCAGGCACGTCGCCGGCGTCGGGCCACGGGTCAGCTGCACCCGTACGCCCGCCGCGGCCAGCCGCCCCTCCAAGCGGCTGGCCAGGTCGTGCACCAGATCCGCCTCGCTCCAGCGCAGCGGGCCGTCCGGCACCACCACACCCGGGTCGGTGCCCCCGTGGCCGGGGTCGATCACCACCGTCCGCCCCACCAGGGTCGGCCCGGACTGCCGGATCGCGTCGGACTCGCGGAGCCACTGCGGCCGGCCGCCGACCACCTTGCGACCGAGGCGGCGCAGCGCACCCATGGTGTGCGGGCCGCAGGAGCCGTCCGGTTTCAGGCCCACCTCGCGTTGGAACTGGGCCACTGCGCGGGCGGTGCGGACGCCGTAAATGGCGTCGGCGTGGCCCACGTCGTACCCCATCTCCAGCAGCCGCTCCTGGAGCGACCGGACGTCCTCGCCGGTGAGGGGTTCGGGCACCGCGTGGTAGAGGGTGCGGGCGCCGAGCCGCCAGCGGGCGGCGTCCAGGGCGCGCCAGGTCTCGGCACCCACCCGACCGTCGACGCTGAGCCCCCGGGACTGCTGGAAGGCGCGGACGGCGCGTTCCGTGGCGACGTCGAACTCGTCGCCGATGGCGGGCGGAAGCAGTTCGAGGCCGGTCAGGACCGTGCGGATCTCCGTCACCGCAGGCCCACGGTCACCGGGTCGGATCGGACGCACGCACGACCCCCTCTGCACGGATGCTGGCTGGGCGGGCGCCACGGTCGCGCGACCGGAGTGCTCTGGCGCGTAGCGGATGCCTACGGAGCGTACCGTGCCCGGTGGCCGTCCACCCGGCGTTCGCCCAGCTCAGGGCCGGGAACGACGGAACCCCCGCACCCGGGGAGGGTACGGGGGTTCCGGTGCTGCGAACGTCAGAGCGCCGACTCGATGAGCCGGACCAGCTCGCCCTTGGGCTTGGCGCCGGCGATCGACTGCACCGGCTCGCCGTTCTTGAAGATGGTGAGGGTCGGTACGGACATCACCCGGTAGGCGCGGGCGGTCTCCGGGTTCTCGTCGATGTTGAGCTTGACGATGGTGACCTGGTCGCCCATCTCGCCCGCGATCTCCTCCAGCAGCGGGGAGACCTTGCGGCACGGCCCGCACCACTCGGCCCAGAAGTCCACCAGTACCGGCTTGTCGGACTTCAGCACGTCAGTGGCGAAGTTCGCGTCGGTGACGACCTTTGTTGCTCCCACTATGACCCTCCTCCGGGACTTTCGTTGTTCGGTTGTTCAGCCGCTGATCGTGGCGATGAAGCGCTCGGCGTCGAGGGCGGCGGCGCAGCCGGTGCCGGCCGCCGTGATGGCCTGCCGGTAGGTGTGGTCGACCACGTCGCCGGCGGCGAAGACACCCGGCACGCTGGTCCGGGTGCTCGGCGCCTCGACCTTCACGTACCCCTCGTCGTCCAGCTCCACCTGCCCCCGGAAGAGCTCGCTGCGCGGGTCGTGGCCGATCGCCACGAACACGCCGGTCACGTCGAGCACCTTGGTGTCACCGGTGTGCACGTTGCGGACCCGTACGCCGCTGACCTTGCCGTCCTCGCCGAGGATCTCCTCGACGGTGCTGTTCCACTCAACCTTGATCTTGTCGTTGCCGAGGGCGCGGTCGGCCATGATCTTGCTGGCGCGGAACGAGTCGCGCCGGTGGATGATGGTGACCGAGTCGGCGAACCGGGTGAGGAAGCTCGCCTCCTCCATCGCGGAGTCGCCACCGCCGACGACGACGATGTGCTGGCCGCGGAAGAAGAAACCGTCACAGGTGGCGCAGGACGACACGCCGTGGCCCAGGTACTCCTGCTCGCCCGGCACGCCCAGCGGACGCCAGGCCGAACCGGTGGAGAGGATGACGGCCCTGGCCCGGTGGGCGGTCTCGCCGACCCACACGGTGCTGACCGCGTCCGACCCGATCATGCCGGTGTCCTGCAGCTCGACCCGGGTGACGTCGTCGGTGAGGAACTCCGCGCCGAACCGCTCGGCCTGCTTGCGCATGTTGTCCATCAGCTCGGGGCCGAGGATGCCGTCGGCGAAGCCGGGGAAGTTCTCCACCTCGGTGGTCGTCATCAGGGCGCCGCCGGACTGCACACCCTCGATGACGAGCGGCTTGAGGTTGGCGCGCGCGGCGTAGACCGCCGCCGTGTAACCGGCCGGCCCGGAGCCGATGATGATCAGGTTGCGGACCTCGTCCACTGCCGTCTCCCGATGTGTGTGTTCGACATCCGCCCCCGGCTGACCCACCGCCGGGACGACGCCGATCCGAGTGCCGACGGCTCAGCGACGCCGGCGGCTGACTTGCAGAACGTCATCGTACGAACCGGGGATTCCCGAACCGGTCATCCGGTGGGTCACGTCACGCGGCGACGGATGGCCGGCGACCTGACCTCACCCTACCCGCGCCCGGTAGCGGGTGTCCGCGCCGGATCCCGGCACGCCACACTCCGCGCCGCTCGCCCAGGCCCAGCGCTCTCCCGACGGATCGGCGAACCGGAGAACGAGCGCCGGTTCCCCCTGGAAGCTGGCGTAGTCGAGCAGTTCCACCGTGATCGCCCCGCGTCCGTGCTCGGCGGCGACCTCGGTGAGACAGGTGTCCAGCGCGTCCGGAGCGGCGAGCCGGAGGAGCCCGCCGGGGGACGGTCGCCGGTCCGCCTCGGGGGCCTTCTCGGTCGACCCGCCCGGTGCCAGCCCGGGGCGGTCGGTGGCCACCTGGGGCAGCACGGTCGAGGTCGCCCCACCGGCCAGGGTCTGCGGCGTCCAGTCGGTGCCGCTGGTCTGCGGTGCGCCGGTGACCCGGAAGGGCGCCGTCGCCGAGGCGGCGTCGCCCCCGGCGACCGTCGACTCGGCCGTGCCGCCGCCCCCCGAGGTGTCGAGCAGGTGGTCGACGCCGAGCCCGACGGCCGCGAGCGAGGCCGCGGCCAGCGCGACGGGGGCGGCGAGCCGCGCCCAGCGCCGGCGCCGACGGCCCGGCCCGGTCGCGTCGTCCCGTCCGGCACCGGCGGTACGCCCCGGACCCCGCACGGACTGCGCCGGCACCGGCGGATGCCGCTCGCCGGCCGGCGTCACGGCATCCGCCGGGGTGGTGAGCGCCGGTGCGTCGGCCGGGGCGGGCCCGGCGCCGGCCAGCGCGGCGGTGAGTCGTTCGGTGACCGCGAGCGGCATCTGCGGGGCCGGTTCGGCCCAGTCGGCCAGGTCGGCGCGGACCCGGGCGACGGCCGGCGCCAGCGCGGCGTACGCCTCGGCCCAGGCCGGGTCCTGCTCGACCAGTCGCGCGACGGAGGCCTCCTCCGGGGTGCCGTCCAGCGCCCCGCCGAGGTAGTCGGCGAGCAGGTCGTGGTCGACCCCGCTGAACTTCCCGGCCGTCACGCGTCCTCCTGGTTGGGGTCCCGTCGGGAGTGCCCCGACCCCGATCCGACGCCCTCCGAGGCCCGGGGGTTCCCGAGGGTGACGCCGGGCACGCCCCGGCCGGCGACCGGGACCGCATCCGGCCCGGCGTCGTCGGAGCCGGTCCGCAGGTGCCCGAGCTGGACCGCCAGCCGGGCGCGGCCGCGGGCGCAGCGGCTCTTCACCGTCCCCTCGGCGACGCCGAGGATCCGGGCCACCTCGGCGACCGGGTAGCCCTGCACGTCGACCAGCACGAGGGCGGACCGCTGCTCGACCGGCAGCGTGGCCAGGGCCTGTCGGACGACCAGCGCGGTGTCGTGGTCCGCGGCCGGGGCGGCCGGCTCGATGCCGCCGGAGCCACCCTCGTCGACCCGGGTGCCGTCGGGCAGCGGGACGGTCGGGTGCGCCTGGCGGCGGCGGATCCGGTCCAGGCAGGCGTTCACCACGATCCGGTGCAGCCAGGTCGTGACGGCCGAGTCACCCCGGAACCGGGCGGCGCCCCGGTGGGCGGAGAGCAGCGCGTCCTGGAGGGCGTCGGCGGCCTCCTCGCGGTCGCCGAGCGTCCGCATGGCCACCGCCCAGAGGCGGTCACGGTGCCGGTGGAACAGTTCGGTGAACGCGTCCCGGTCACCGGCCACGTGGGCGCGGAGCAGTTCGACGTCGCTCGCCTCGGCGGGCGGGACCGCGCGCGGCGGTACGACCGGCACCGCCTCGCCGGTCGCCGGATCGGGCGTACGCCCGCCGCGACCGGCCATCACCACGTCCGTCGGATGCGGTGCCGGGCGCGCGGCGGGCGGCTCACGACCCCTGGACCGTGATTTCCTGGACGCCGAGCTTCCAGCCGTCTCCGCTGTCCTTCTCCGGCAGCTCGGTGATCCAGAAGAGCAGATAGCGGTACGTCTTGTCGGCGTCGAAGCCGTTGAAGGTCATCTTGGTGCCGTCGTGCCCCTCGAACGGCTGCCCGATCCGGGTCGTGTAGGCGGCCTTCAGCTGCTTGTCACCGGCGGAGCTGGGCGGGAAGTCGGCCTCACCGGCGAGCAACTCGGCGGAGGCCCCGGTGGACGAGAGGACCGCCTGCACGGACTTCACCGTGTGCGGCGCGCCCAGGTCGATCCAGATGCCCATGCCATCCTTCAGGCCGCCGAACTTGCCGTTGTTGCGGTAGCTCTGGGTCTCCCAGCCCTTGTCCTCGTCGCCGTCGATCACCTTCTCGGCGTCGCGCACCTCTGCGCGGTCCCGGCTGTCCGGGTCGACGATCCGGACATCTTCGACGTTGAGCTTGCGCACGGCGGGCGCGGGTGCGCTCGCCTGGTTGGACGGGGCGCTGTTCGACGGGCGGGCGACCGGCTCGGTGTCGGGCGACTTGTCGTCGCCGCCCAGCGCGCTGATCCCGATGAGCAGGCCGACCAGGGCGACCGCCAGCAGGCCGGCGATGCCCACGGCGACCTTCCGCCCACCGGCGGCAGCCAGCGGGGACGGGTCGTCGCCCGGGTCCGCGGTGAACCGGATGGTGCCGGTCTGGTCGAGGAAGTGGTCCTCGGCTGGGACGTCGAGCCGGGCCAGCTCGGCGGCGAGCACGTCCGACGAGGGCGGGGCGATCTCGGCGTCGAGCAGGTCCATGGTCAGGTCGTCGAGGTACGCCGGCACGCCGGCCCGGACCTGCCGGGGCGCGGCGATCGCGCCGCTGGCGTCCCGGACCGCGTCCGGGATGGCGGCCCGACCGTGCCCGGCGGTCGCGCCGCGCAGCGGGGCCTCGGCGTGCGGCCAGTGCCCGGTCAGGGCGAAGTAGAGGATGCCGCCGACCGCCCGGATGTCGTTCTCCTGGCTGTCCGCGCCGTCGGTGCGCGCGTCGGCCAGGACCACCCGGCCGTCGTCGCTGATCATCACGGTGCCCGGGTGCACGTTGCCGTGCACCATGCCGGTGGCGTGCACGGCGGCCAGCGCGCTGGCGACGGCGTTGCCGATGGCCGTGGCCCGGGCCGGGTCCATCGGCCCGTCGGCGACCATCTCGCGCAGGGAGTTGCCGTCGACCCACTCGCGGACGACGTACGCCCGCACGTCCTCGTCGATCGCGTCGTAGACGCCGACCAGGTTGGGGTGGATGACCCGGCTCGCGGCCACCGCAGCCTGGAGCATCTCGGTGGCGGAGTCGCCGCCGGGGTAGCGCAGCACGACCGCGACCGGCCGGCGCAGCACCACGTCGACCCCCCGCCAGACCAGCCGCCCGGCGCTGTCGTTGTTGATGTGCTCGACCAGCTCGTACCGCTCGGCGAGGATCTCACCGGCCGTGGGAGCACCGAAGGTCATGACGGGCGGAGCAGTCTCCTCCGCCTCCTGACCCTCGCCGACCTGGGTCACCCGTCCTCCCTCGGTGATCGTGTCGATCGATGGACCCGCGCTGCTGGGCATGTGGCTTCCCGCTCTGCCTTCGAAGGAACCGGCCGGCGTCTCGACGCGTACGTCGGCCACCTGCCGTATCCGTCGAGAGCGACCTTACCTGGACTGCCCGTCATCCCGACATGTCATCTTCCCGCCGTGCCCGACGACCGTGCCGGATGTGGACGACCTCGCCCGGTTACGACCGTTGTCAGCCACGTTGCTGGCACATGTACTAGCCAATCTAGAGGTTGACCGCAAGTGATCGCAGCAGGGGCCGGCCCTCGTGTGGCGGTCCGCCGACGTCCTGTCAGGTTCCCCTCCGAACGGCCCTCCATGCTCAGCCGTACGGTTGGTTGTCCACAGGCCGATTCGGTAGCTGACCGGGGAAACGCGGGGTTATCCACAGCCACGTCCCCAGGCTGGTCATCCTCGTTCACCCTCCGCACCGGGCGGCCGGCGGCCGGCCGCCGACCGGTCGCCGGCTCAGCGGCCGAGCCGGCGGCGGACCATCCCGACGACCTCGGTGATCTCGCCGATCCGCAGCACCATGGCCAGCCCGAGGTAGGTCGCGCCGATCACCGCGCCGCCGATTACCAGCTGGACCGCCGCCGCGAGCCAGCCCAGGTCGGCCGGGTCGCCGGGGAGCAGGTTGACCACCAGCAGGCCGACCAGCGCCGCACCGAGCGAAGCGACGATCACCTTGCCCATGGTGCGCATGATCCCGCCGAGCCCGATCCGGCCGACCCGCGGCCGCAGCAGCATCGCCGAGATGACCGCCGCCGCGACGTACGAGATCGCGTTGCCGAGCATCATGCCCGCCGCCGCGAAGGCGGGCGAGAAGACGACGAAGAGGCCCACCTGGAGCAGCACCCGCAGCGCCACCACCGGGATGTTGACCAGCGCCGGGGTGCGGGTGTCCGGCAGCGCGTAAAAGGCGAAGGTGAAGAGCTGGCTGACCGCGAAGGGCACGAGGCCCACGGCCGCGACCAGCAGCACGGTGGACGTGGCACGGGCGTTCTCGGCGTCGAAGGCGCCGTACTGGAAGACCACCCGGGAGATCGGGCCGGCCAGGACCGCGTAGCAGACCGCGATCGGGGCGAGCACTGCCGTCACCATCCGGGTGCCCCGGGACAGGTCGGCGGTGACGTCGCGGAAGCGCCCGTCCGCGGCGGCGGCGCTCATCCGCGGCATCAGCGCCGTGATGATCGAGACGGCGATGATGCCGTGCGCCATCATCAGCAGCAGGAAGACGTTGTTGTAGATCAGGATGCCGGCGCTGTCCTCGCCCGCCGCCCGGGTGAGCAGGTTGACCACCACGAAGAGGCCGAGCTGGTTGACCGCGACGTAGCAGAACATCCAGGCGCCGAGCTGGGCCAGCTCACGCAGCCCCAGCTCGCGGAAGTCGAACCGCCACTTCCACCGGAAGCCGACCTTGCGCAGCGCCGGCAGCAGCCCGGCGGCCTGCACCGCCACGCCGAGCAGGGTGCCGCCGCCGACCAGCAGGATCTGGCCCACGCCCAGGTCTCCGGGCTTCAGCGCCTCGGCCCCGTAGACCAGGATGTAGAGGCCGAAGACGCCGATGACCACCAGATTGTTGAGGATCGGCGCCCACATCGGGGCGGCGAAGTGGCCCCGGGTGTTCAGCACCGCGGCGACCAGCGCGCTGACGCCGGTGAAGAACAGCATCGGCAGCATCAGGTACGACAGGTTGGTGACGAGTTCCGTGTAGTCCCGGTCCTTGCCGCTGGCGTAGATGGCGGTCAGCACCGACGCCGACGTCACCGCGATCAGCGCGGCGACGGCCAGCGTGATCACCGCCAGGCTGAGCAGCCGCTGCGCGTACGCCTCGCCCCGGTCGGCGTCGGTCTTGCTGCGGCGGACCAGCACCGGGATCAGCACGCTGGTGAGCACGCCGCCGAGCAGGAACTCGTACACCTGGTTCGGCAGGAACTGGGCGGTGGTGTACGCGTTGCCGACCAGGTTGCCCAGCGCCGCGCCGATCATCAGGTTGCGGATGAAGCCCGTACCCCGGCTGATCAGGCTGCCGACCGCCATCACCGCGCTGTTCGCCGCAGCGCTGGCTTCCCCCACCTGCTCTGGCGGCGGCGCGGTGGCCTCCACCGCCGGCTGGTTCAGCGGCTCGGCGGAGATGAAGGTCGCCTCGTCGGTCGGCGGGATCGCACCGTCCGGCGTGGCGTTCGCGCTGCGGTAGAGCCCGCCGCTCATCTCCTGCCTCCAAGGGGGTACGTCGGAGCCGGACGACCGGCCCGCACGCCCAAGACCTTAGTCAACGCCGCCCTCATACCCGCGCCCGGCGGATCAGATCCCGCCCCGGCCCGATAGGCTGGCGATCCCATGTCCGAAGCTGCCTCCGCACCCCACGCCGCCGACCGCCGCGAGCTCACCGCCGCGCAGCGCAACGCCGTCGCCGAACTGCTCCGCGTGTCCCCGGTCGCCGACGAGCTCGGTCGCCGCTTCGCGCGCGCCGGGCACGAGCTGCACCTGGTGGGCGGTTCCGTCCGCGACGCCCTGCTCGGCCGGCTCGGTGAGGACCTGGACTTCTGCACCGACGCCCATCCCGACCAGACGCTGCGGATCATCAAGGGCTGGGCCGAGTCGATCTGGGAGACCGGCCGCGAGTTCGGCACCATCGGCCTCCAGCGCGACGGGCTCCGGATCGAGATCACGACCTTCCGCGCCGAGGCGTACGACCAGGTCAGCCGGAACCCGATCGTCGAGTACGGGACCAGCCTCACCGAGGACCTGCGGCGGCGGGACTTCACCATCAACGCGATGGCGGTCAGTGTTCCCGACCACCGGTTCACCGACCCGCACGGCGGCCTGGACGACCTCGCGGCCAAGGTGATCCGTACCCCCGGCACCCCCCGGGAGTCCTTCGGCGACGACCCGCTGCGGATGCTGCGGGCGGCCCGCTTCGCCGCGCAGCTGTGCTTCGCCGTGCACCCCGACGTGCACGAGGCGATGACCCGGATGGCCGCCGACCTGGACCGGATCACCGCCGAGCGGATCCGGGACGAGTTCAGCAAGCTGCTCTGCGGCGCCGACCCGATCACCGGGCTGCGGCTGCTGGTCGACACCGGGCTGGCCGAGCGCTTCCTGCCCGAGCTGACCGGGCTCAAGCTGGAGATCGACGAGCACGCCCAGCACAAGGACGTCTACGAGCACACCCTCACCGTGGTCAGCAACGCGGTCTCGTACGAGACCGACGGCTGCGATTTCGTGCTCCGGATGGCCGCGCTCATGCACGACGTGGGCAAGCCGGCCACCAAGTCGGTCGGGCCGGACGGCCGGGTCAGCTTCCACCACCACGAGGTGGTCGGCGCGCGGCTGACCAAGGCCCGGATGAAGGCGCTGCGCTACCCCAAGGACGTCACCGCGCAGGTGGTCACCCTGGTCGCCCTGCACCTGCGGTTCTACGGGTACGGCCGGGGCGAGTGGACCGACTCGGCGGTGCGCCGGTACGTCACCGACGCCGGTGATCTGCTGCCCCGGCTGCACAAGCTGACCCGCTCGGACTGCACCACCCGCAACCGCCGCAAGGCGGCCCAGCTCGCGGCGGACTACGACGCGCTGGAGGAGCGGATCGCCCGGATCGCCGCCGAGGAGGACCTCGCCCGGGTCCGCCCCGACCTCGACGGCAACGCGATCATGGAGCTGCTCGGCGTACCGCCGGGGCCGGTCGTCGGGCGGGCCTGGCAGTACCTCAAGGAGCTGCGCCTGGAGCGCGGCCCGCTGGAGCGGGACGAGGCCGAGGCGGAGCTGCTGCGCTGGGCCCGCGAGCAGGGCATCATCGGCCAGAGCTGACGCCGAGGGCGCCGTCGGACTCCGACGGCGCCCTCGGCGGCTGGTCAGCGGGTCTCGACCGCGCTGCCGTCGACCGCGGCCTTGCCGTTGCCCGCCGACGTCGAACCGCCGGCGGACGCCGAGCCGAGCCGGGCGAGCAGGCCGGGCAGGTCGATGCCGGTGAGGTCGGAGCCGAGCTGGAGGCCCTGTGCCACGTTGCCGGCCACCGACTTCGTCAGCGACGACGCGCCATCGGTGGAGATGACGGTCATCTTGTCGATCGCCCCGATCGGGGCGCTGGCCGCCTCGACCACCTGCGGCAGCACCTTGACCAGCAGGTCCAGCACGGCCGCCTCGCCGTACGCGGCGAACGCCTCCGCCTTGCGGGCCATCGCGTCGGCCTCGGCCTGCCCCCTGGCCAGGATGGCCGCGGCCTCCGCCTGGCCCTCCCGCTCGACCGCCTCGGCGATCGCCGAACGCCGGCGCTGCTCCGCCTCACCCTCCTTGGCACCCTCGATCGCGTTCGCCTCGGCGAGCGCGGCCCGGCGGGCCCGCTCGCCCTCACCGGTCAGCCGGGACTGCTCGGCGGCGGCCTGGGCGGCGGCGATGACGGCCTGCCGCTGCGCGTCGGCGTTGAGCACCGCCGCGTTGCGGGCCGCCTCGGCCTCCTGCTCCACCTTGTAGCGGGCCGCGTCGGCCGGCTTGCGCACCTCGGTGTCGAGCTGGCGCTGCTTCAGCTCGGCGTTGCGCTCGGCCACCTTCTGCTGCTCGGAGAGGATTGCCTGGTCCCGCTCGGCCTGGGCCAGCGGGCCGGCCGCCGCGGACCGGGCCTTGGCCGCGTCGATCTCGGCCTGGATCGCGGCCTGCTTGAGCGACAGGTTCCGGTTGGCCTCGGCAATCGCCTCCTCGGCGAGTAGCCGCTCCTGCTCGGCCTGCTGCCGGGCGCGCGCCTCGGCGATGGCCGCGTCCTTGAGCACCCGGGCGGCCTCCGGCCGACCCAGGTCCTGCAGGTAGGAACCCTCGGCGAGGATGTCCTGAAGCTGGAAGGTGTCCAGCACCAGACCCTGGTTGGTCATCGAGTGCTCGGCCTCCTCGGCCACCGCGCTGGCGAACGCCGCCCGGTCCCGGATGACCTCCTCGACGGTGAGCCGGCCGACGATCGAGCGCAGCGCGCCGGCCAGCACCTCGCGGGTGAAGTTGTCGATCTCGTCCTGCTGGTGCAGGAAGCGCTGGGCGGCGGCGCGGATGGCGTCCTCGGTGCCGCCGACCTTGACGATCGCCACACCGTGCAGGTCGGTGCGGATGCCCTGCTTGCTCACCGCGCCCCGGATGCCCACGTCGATGCGGCGGCTGGACAGGTCGAGCGACTGGAGCTTCTGCACCACCGGCAGCACAAAGACCGAGGCGCCGAGGACGACCTTCTGGCCGGACATGTCGGTGGAGCGGCCACCGTCGGCGGTCTGCGTGGTCCGGCCCTTGCGGCCGGTGACGATGAACGCCTCGTTGGGGCCGGCGACCTTGATCCGGGAGAGCACGAAGAGCACCAGGACGAGCGCCAGCAGGACCGCGCCGCCGACGGCGATGACAAGGGGCATGGGCAGTTCCGTCTCTGCGAAGGGGGGTGAGGAGGGGGTGGTCAGTAGGTCTCGACGTGGACGCTGGTTTCGCTCAGCGCCTGCACCACGAAGATCTGCGCGCCGACCGGGATCGGGTGGTCGGCACGGGCGTTGAGCTTCACCGGCTGGCCGGCGACGCGTACCCGGACCTCGCCGTAACCGACGGCGGGCACCGGGGTGACCACCAGGCCGAGCGCGCCGACCAGGTCGTCCCGGGTCGGGGTGGGGTCGGTCCGCATGTCCCGCGCCGCCCGGCTCAGCCGGGCCGCGAGCCAGGCGGTGGGCACGGCGGCGAGCGCGCCACCGGCCGCCGCCGCCGCGACCATCCCCGGGTTACGGCCGCCGACCAGCTCGTTGACGATCGCGGCGCCGAAGCCGAACGCGCCGAGGAAACCGGCGACCGCCTCGACCGAGACCGGGCCGTCGACATCGGCGTGACCGAAGTGGAGCAACTCGGCGCCGAGCAGGGAGAGCGCCAGCACGGCGACGCCCGCCCCACCGATGATCAGAAAGATGAAGGTCCCCGTGGCCACGACCTGCACGGTATCGACGTCGTGCAACATTCCCGCCGGATTATTGCGGGGCCACGGTGACGTCCCGGTCGACCAGTTCCCGGGGGCCGACGGCGGCTTCGTCTGCTCTCCCCAGAGTTGTCGCGACGAAGGCTGGTCGCCCGGCCGTCGTACCGGCGGGGAAGAATGGCGGCATGCGCTGGACCGTGCTCGACTCGCCGATCGGGGAGTTCTCCGTGGCCACCGACGACGAGGTGGTGTGCGGCGCGCACTTCGGCCGGGTGGAGTCGGCGGCGGACGAGCCCGGTGACGAGCTGGCCCGGCGGGCGGTGACGGAGCTGCGGGCGTACTTCGCCGGGGAGCTGACCGACTTCGGAGTGCCGGTGGCGGCGCGGCGCGGCTCCGAGTTCGAGCGGGCGGTCTGGCGGGAGATGACCCGCATCCCGTACGGGGAGACGCTCACCTACGGCGAGGTGGCCCGGCTGGTCGGCGACCCCGGCGCCGCCCGGGCGGTCGGGGTGGCCTGCAACCGCAACCCGGTCCCGGTGCTCGTGCCGTGCCACCGGATCGTCGGCGCGGGCGGCAAGCTCGTCGGCTTCGGTGGTGGGTTGCCGCGCAAGGTGCGGCTGTTGGAGCTGGAGGCCGGGGTCGCCCTGCGCCGCGCCTGGTCCTGAGCCTGAGAGATTGCGGCGCCCGACTGCAACCTGATCGTCCGATCAGGCGTTCCCCCGGCATGAGGCATCTCGATCACCGGTACGACCGAGGCGTCATCCACCACCACCACACGGGGGACACAGTCGTGAACAAGGACCAGGACAGCGCCATCGGCCGCCGCCATCTGCTGCGTCGGGCGGGCACTGTCGCCGCCGGCCTCGCCGGCACCGCCGCGGTGGGCGCGGCCGCCGCCGGCCCGGCCCAGGCCGCACCGGGTCAACCGGTGCTCCAGGGGCGGGTCAACGAGGCGGGCACGCCCACCACCGTGCGCGGCGGCTCGGCCACCTCCGCCACCCTCCGCCTGGAGAACCCCACTATCACCGACATGGAGGGGGTCCAGGTCGCCAGCCCGGCCCTGCGGCTGACCCCGAACGGGGAGAGCATCAACCAGAAGTCCGAGATGGGCTCGATCGCGATGGATCGTTCCGGGACGATCTGGGCGGTCACCGGCGAGGGCCTGCCGCCCGAGGAGGGCAACTTCGTCGAGTACATCCGGACGGAGACGAACACCAACCAGCTGGTGCCGGTCGTGCCGCAGCGGGTGATCGACACCCGGACCGCCGCCGGTCGGGCCCGCATCGTGAACCCGGCCGGCAACCTGGACAGCTCGGGCCGGCTGCTGCGCGGCCGCACGATCCAGGTCAACCTGGATGAATTCGTCTACTCCGGTCAGGCCGTGTACGGCAACGTGACCGTCACCGGCGCGCTCGCCGCCGGGTTCCTGCAGGTTTACCCGCACTCGGCTAAGCGTCCGCCCGCGTTCTCGACGATCAACTTTCAGGCCGGCCAGACGCTGTCGAACTTCTTCCTGACCGGGATCAGCCCGGTGATCGACTACATCTCCGTGCACGCGCAGCAGACCACCCACGTGATCCTCGACGTGGTGGCGTTCGTCGTCGCGGCCGGCCGGGTCAACCCGGCGATCCTGCCCACCGACGACCAACTGGCGGCGGAGGACCAGCGGACGCAACTGGCCCGGCGGACCAAGCCGTCCTGGGCCAAGTAGCCACCCCCGTACGCGACGAGGGCCGGGTCCGCGTGGCCCGGCCCTCGGCTGTTGTCAACGGGAGTCCGATTTGGAAGGATCGCCTGGCCATTCCTTCCTACCGATACGGGGATCTCGGTATGTCAGAAGCGCAGCACGAGCAGGACAGCATCGGCCGTCGGGGGCTGCTCCGCCGGGCCAGCACGGTCGCCGCCGGGGTGGCCGGCGCGGGCGTGGTGGGTGTCGCCGGCGCCACCCCGGCCCAGGCCGCCGCCGGGGACCCGGTGGTCCAGGGTGCGACCAACGTGGTCGACGCCGCCACCACCCTGCGGAACACCGGTGCCAGGGCGACCCTTCGGCTGCAGAACGTCCGGACCTACGACAGTGGCCCCGGCGGTGAGGTGTGGGCCGAACCGGCCCTGCAACTCATGCCGAGCGGGACCACCCTCTCCAACCTCGCCGAGGCCGGCTCGATCGGCATGGACGTCGAGGGCAACATCTGGATCGTCACCAGGTCCGGGAACGGCAGCAACGATCGGCACGTCGTCCACACCACCGCCAACAGCAACCGGATCGTGCCGCTCGTGCCGCAACGGGTGCTCGACACCCGGTACGCCAGCTCCCGCGGGCTGGTCCGCGAAACCGGATACCTCGACGCCAGCGGCCGGTTGCTGGCCGGTCGGTCGATCAGCCTCCGGTTGACCGATCACCTGTACTGCGCGGACGCGGTCTTCGGGACGCTGACCGTGGTGCAGCCGACGCTCGGCGGCTTCGCTCAGGTCTATCCATTCGGAACCACCCGGCCGACCGACTTCTCGTCGATCAACTTCGCCCCGAACCAGATCGTCTCCAACGCGTTTGTCTGCGGAATCGGTAGCGACCCGGAGGCGCGCAATGCCAGCGATCTGATCAGCATCTACACCAACCGGACCACGCACGTCATCCTCGACATCACCGCGGCTGTCGTCGGCGCGGGCCGGGTCAACCCCCGCTCCGCCCTGCCGGTCCGGGCGAATCGCATCGACGTCGGCGGCAAGGCGGCGTGGGAGAGCTGACGGTCGGCGGGTAGTGCGTTCGGAACACACCGAGGGCCGGGTCCGTTCGGACCCGGCCCTCGGCGGTGCTGCTGGTCAGCGCGTCAGCGCTCGACCTCGCCCTTGATGAAGGACTCGACGGCGGCGTGCGCGTCGTGGTCGGCGTACTGCACCGGCGGGGACTTCATGAAGTACGACGAGGCAGACAGGATCGGGCCGCCGATCTTGCGGTCCAGGGCGATCTTCGCGGCGCGGACGGCGTCGATGATCACACCGGCGGAGTTCGGCGAGTCCCAAACCTCGAGCTTGAGCTCGGCGTTGAGCGGGGTGTCACCGAAGGAGCGGCCCTCCAGGCGGATGTAGGCCCACTTGCGGTCGTCGAGCCACGGCACGTGGTCCGACGGGCCGATGTGCACGTCGCTCTTGCTCATCTCGTGCGGGATCTGGGAGGTAACCGACTGGGTCTTGGAGATCTTCTTCGACACCAGGCGGTTGCGCTCCAGCATGTTCATGAAGTCCATGTTCCCGCCGAAGTTGAGCTGGTACGTGCGCAGCAGCTCCACCCCGCGGTCCTCGAAGAGCTTCGCCAGCGCCCGGTGCACGATGGTCGCGCCGACCTGGCTCTTGATGTCGTCACCGACGATCGGCAGGCCCGCGTCCTCGAACTTCTTGGCCCACTCGGGGTCGGAGGCGATGAAGACCGGCAGGGCGTTGACGAACGCGCAACCGGCGTCGATCGCGGCCTGGGCGTAGAACTTGTCGGCCTGCTCCGAGCCCACCGGCAGGTAGGAGACGACCACGTCGACCTGCGCGTCCCGCAGCGCCTTGGCCACGTCGACCGGCTCGGCGTCGGACTCCTCGACGATCTCGCGGTAGTACTGGCCCAGGCCGTCGAAGGTCGGGCCGCGCTGCACGGTGACGCCGGTCGGCGGCACGTCGCACAGCTTGATGGTGTTGTTCTCGCTGGCCACAATCGCCTCGGCGAGGTCCATGCCCACCTTCTTGGCGTCCACGTCGAACGCCGCGACAAACTCCACGTCCGAGACGTGGTAGTCGCCGAAGGTGACGTGCATGAGACCCGGGACGCGGTCGTTCGGGTCGGCGTTCCGGTAGTACTCCACGCCCTGTACGAGGGACGAGGCGCAGTTACCCACACCGACGATGGCGACGCGGACGGAGCCCATAGCGTCTGCCTCCTTCTTCTTCATCACGGCCGCTCTTTCCTGGACTCTCCAGGCGGGGGCGGGCTGTTGTTGTCTCGTCGGCCGCCGGCCGTCCCGGGTTTCGGGACCGTCGGGGCACGGCCGGAGCGCTCGTTGGCGATGAGCTCCTCCAGCCAGCGGACCTCGCGCTCACAGGCGTCGAGCCCATGGCGTTGCAGTTCCAGGGTGTACGCGTCGAGGCGCTCGGCCGCCCGGCCCAGCACGTCACGAAGCCCTTCGCGACGCTCCTCGATCGTGCGTCGGCGACCCTCCAGGATCCGGAGTCGGGTCGCCTGGTCGGTCCGGGCGAAGAACGCGAAGTGCACGCCGAAGCCCGTGTCGTCGTACGTCTCGGGCCCCGCCTGTGCGATGAGCTGGGCGAAGCGTTCCTTGCCCTCCGCGGTGATTTTGTAGACCACCCGACCTCGTCGGCTGGTCAGCGCGGGAACCTCCTCGGCGGACGCGGGTGTCTCGGCGGCCTCGGTGATCCAGCCCGCCGCCTGCAGCCGGCGCAGGGTCGGGTAGAGCGAGCCGTAGCTGATCGCCGCCCGGATGGCACCCAGCTTGGCGGTGAGCTCCTTGCGGAGCTCGTAGCCGTGCATCGGTGACTCCTGCAGGAGGCCGAGGATGGCGAGCTCGAGCACGGGCCATCCTTCCTACCCCGGGTGCAGGGACGTTAACCGCCTCGATGTATCGGACCGATACATCGCACGTTAGTACCTCACCAGCGATCAGGGCAAACCCCCGCTCCGGGATGTTTCTGTCACTCATCGTGACGGCGGTCGCCTCACCCGGCCGGACCGCGTACCCTTCACCGCATGCGTACGGCACGCCAGGTGGTGGACTACTCGCTCCAGAAGCGGGCGGTCCTGCGTGAGCTCCTCGCGGGCCGGGTCGGCACGTACGACGTCTGCGACGCCTCGCCGTACCTGAAGAACGCCGCCCGGTTCCACGGCGAGCCCACCGAGGAGCGCTGCCCGATCTGCCGGAGCGAGAACCTCACCCACGTCCACTACATTTACGGGGACGAACTCAAGCACTCCGCCGGCCAGGCGCGCACGTTGGCCGAGTTGCCCGCGCTGGCGATGACGCTGCGTGAGTTCCAGGTCTTCGTGGTGGAGGTGTGCCTCGGCTGTGACTGGAACCATCTCGTCGAGCAGTTCCTGCTCGGCCGGGACGGGCTGGCCGAGGGCGGGTCGGAGTCGGGTGCGGTGGGCGGCGTGACCGCCCCCGGGGCCATGTCGGCCCAGGAGCGAAGGCGAGAGGCGCAACGGTGAAGCTGGCTGGACCGGTCGCTACCGGTGCCGTCGACGACGGTCCCCCCGCCCGGCAGCTACCTGGCCCGATAGGTCCGAATAGTACGTATAAGACGGTCCCGCTCCGGTCCCACCAAGAGCGGGCGTCACGTGTGTCAACTCACGGCAACCCGGTGGTGGCGCCCCCGCGCCCCACCGCGACCGGCAGGGTGTGAGGAATGAACTCGTACGGCGATCCCAGTTCCCCGCGTGCGCGGGCCCAGGTACCGGGCTCGAACGGTGACCCCGGCGTGGCTCCGGCCGGCCGGGCCTCGCTCGGCGGCGCGCCCGCCGGTCGGGCCTCGGCGTCGGTGCCACCCCGCGCGACGGGAGCGTCCGGCGGGGCCTCGGTGGGCCGCGCGGGCGCGGGACGGGCCTCCGTGCCGGTCTCCCCGGCGCCCGGCGGGCGACCCGGCGCCGGACGCGCGTCCGTCCCGGTCTCCCCGGCGCCCGGCTCGGCCGGCCGCGCGTCGGTGGGCGTGGGCTCCGCCGGGCGGGCCAGCGTCGGAGCGGCGGCGGTCGGCGGTCGGGCGGCGGTGGCCCGCGCGGGCGTGGCGCCCGTCTCCGGCGGTGGCCCCGGCGGCCCGGGTGGTCCCCACGGCCCGGGACGCGGCGGCAGCGGCGGCGGACGCGGGCCCAGCGACCCGGACGCGGTGGCCCGGGCGAAGAAGCGCCGACGGATCAACATGCTGATCGCGGGCTTCGCGGTCTTCATCATGCTGGCCGGCATCGGCGTGATCGGGTTCACCTACTACTCGACCAGCGTGGTGCTGCCCAACCAGATCAACCTGCCGCTGGCCACCACGATCTACGCCAGCGACAACAAGACCCCCATCGCCAAGGTGGGCGAGCAGAACCGCACCTTCGTCTCGATCGGCCAGATCCCGCCGCACGTGCGGGACGCGGTCGCGGCGGCCGAGGACAAGAACTTCTACCGCCACTCCGGTGTGGACTACAAGGGCATCGCCCGGGCCGCCTGGAACAACCTCAGCGGCGGTGACAAGCAGGGCGCGTCGACGATCACCCAGCAGTACGCCCGCAACGCCTACGAGAACCTCCAGGACGACTCGTACGCCCGGAAGGTGAAGGAGGCGATCGTCGCCTCCAAGCTCAATGATCAGTTCACCAAGGAACAGATCATGGAGCACTACCTGAACACCATCTACTTCGGCCGCAACGCGTACGGCATCGAGGCGGCGGCGCAGGCCTACTTCGGCAAGTCCGTGTCGAGGGTCGACGTGGCCGAGGCCGCGGTGCTGGCGGCGCTGATCAAGCAGCCGGAGCCCACCGCGACCCACAAGGGGTACGACCCGGCCGTCAACCTGCCGGACGCCAAGGCTCGCTGGGACTACGTCATCGCCAACATGGTCAGCGAGGGCTGGGTCGACTCGCCGAACCACCCGCCGCGCCCCACCGCGTATCCCAGCAAGACGCTCCAGACGCCGAAGGAGTCGAGGGCCGGCCAGAAGTTCGGGGTCAACAACCCGATCGGCAACGTCGTCAACTACCTCGTGCCGGAGATGCGGGAGAAGAAGCTCTGCACCGACAACGAGGCCGAGGCGACGGATCGCAAGCCGCTTTGCTCGCTCATGCTGAAGCAGGGCGGGTACCGGATCCGGACCACCATCGACATGAAGGTGCAGAGGGCGATCATCGGCGCGGCCCAGCGCAGCACCAAGGGCTCGGAGCTGGAAGGCACCAAGAAGAACCTGATGGCGGCCGCGGTGTCGATCGACCCGCGCAACGGCCGGGTGCTCGGCTACTACGGCGGTGACGACGGCACGGGCACCGACTACGCCGGCAAGAACACCGACGCGAACGGCAACGTCACCGGTGGCCACTCGCCGGGGTCGAGCTTCAAGATCTACACCTTGGCCGCGGCGATCGACGCGGGCAAGGCCATCGACTCGCGCTGGAAGGGCAAGGCCTTCACCCCCGACGGCGTGAAGTTCCGGGTCAGCAACGCCGGCACCGACAACCCCAGCTGCGGTGACTCCTGCACCCTGCGGGAATCGACCTTGAAGTCGCTGAACGTGCCCTTCTACCACGTCAGCCTCGACATCGGGGCGGACAAGATCGTCGACATGGCCAAGCGGGCCGGCGTCAGCATGATGTGGCAGACCAACACCAGCCCGCCGAAGGGTCACGACCTCACCAAGGCGGACGCCAAGGAGCTGGCGCCCGACCCCTTCTACCACGTGGTCGCCTACGGTCAGTACCCGATCACCGTGCTCGACCACGCCAACGGCATCGCCACCTTCGCCAACAAGGGCGTCTACAACAAGGCCCACTTCCTGCTCTCCGCCGAGAAGCAGAACAAGGACACCGGCAAGTGGGAGAAGCTCGGGGGCGAGCAGCTCAAGCCCCAGAAGCGGATCAACCCCGACGTGGTCGCCGACGTCACCAACGTGCTGGAGGACTACCCGGCCAAGGTCAACCACGTGCTGGACGGTGGCCGGAAGGCGACCGCCAAGACCGGTACGTGGGAGCTGAAGGAGGGCACCGACGAGAACGGTGACGCCTGGATGGTCGGCTACACCCCGCAGCTCGCCACCGCCGTCTGGGTGGGCAACAAGGGCAAGCGGGAAGCCATCAAGATGAAGGACGGCCGCAACATCAGCGGCTCCCTCATGCCCGGTGACATCTGGGAGCGGGTGATGGACGACTCGCTCAAGGGCGAGGAGAAGCTGGACTTCCCGCCGGCGGCGAACTTCGGCGACAAGGAAGCGGGCAACGGCACCCCGCCCCCGCCGCCGCCCCCCGTACCCGGGCAGCAGCCGCAGGACTGCGGTCCGCTCGGCCTGTTCTGCCCGCAGAACCCCAACGGCGGCGGCAACCAGAACCCGAACGATCCACGCGGACCGGACGGCGACGGCGACGGCGACAACGACGGCAACGACGGCGGTGGCGGTGGCGGCATCCTGCCGACCCTGTCACCCCGCCGGGAGTAACCACCCGTGACACCGCCGACGGCGGCCGGACCTCAGGGTCCGGCCGCCGTCGCCGTTCGGCGGCGCGGCCGCGCGTCGATTTTCTTCAACGTCGCGCCACGGGAGGAGGACGAAGCCCCGGGGTGTACGGCAGGATGCCTCTTCATGAGCACCCAGTCGACGGCCGGCCTGGACGACTCCGGGACCAGCGACCACCCGTCCCGGTCGGACGGTTTCGTCCGTGGCGTCTCCGAGGTGATCGGCGGCCCGCTCGGCGACCACGCGGTCGCGCTGGACCGGCCCGCCGGTCGGGAACGACGCTTCTGGACCGCCACCCGGATCGTCCTCGCGTTGGCCTGCCTCACCCTGGCGCTGCACTGGGTGCAGAAGTCGCCCTGCCAGGACGGCGCCTGGCAGAACAACGTGCAGTACACCCGGCTCTGCTACACCGACGTGCTCGCCCTCTACTACGCGGAGGGGCTCAACGAGGGCAAGGTCCCCTACCGGGACCACCCGGTCGAGTACCCGGTGCTCACCGGCTACTTCATGGGCGCGCTCGGCCTGCCGGTGCACAGCCTGGGCGCCGACGACCCGCAGCTCAACCAGGGCCAGTGGTTCTACAACCTCAACGCGCTGACGCTCGGCGCGCTGGCGGTCGCCACCGTCGCGGTGATCCTCGCCCTGCGCCGCCGACGACCCTGGGACGCCGCGCTCTTCGCGCTGGCCCCGGCGCTGCTGCTCACCGCCACGGTCAACTGGGACTTCCTCGCCATCGGGCTGGCCGCCTTCGGCCTGGCCGCGTGGGCCCGGCGCCGACCGGCGCTCGCCGGGCTGCTGCTCGGCCTCGGCGGCGCCGCCAAGCTGTGGCCGCTGTTCCTGTTCTGGCCCATCCTGCTGCTCGCGCTGCGGGCCGCCCGGGTGCGCGCCGCGCTGACCGCCATCGGCACCGCGGCGGCGGCGCTGGTCGTGGTCAACCTGCCGGCCGCGATCCCGTACCACGACAACTGGAACCGCTTCTTCGAGCTGAACAGCACCCGACCCATCGACTGGGGCACGCTCTGGTACATCGGGCGGTACTTCGACGGCAAGGTGAACACCGGCGTGGCCGGCGACCAGGGGCCGTTCCAGTGGTTGAACACCCACATCCCGACGCTCAACACCCTGTCGTACGCCCTGTTCATCCTGGCCTGCCTGGGCGTGGCCGCGCTGGCGCTGCTGGCCCCCCGCCGGCCCCGACTGGCCCAGCTCGCCTTCCTGGTGGTCGCCGCGTTCCTGATCTTCAGCAAGGTCTGGTCGCAGCAGTTCGTGCTCTGGCTGCTGCCGCTGGCGGTGCTGGCCCGCCCCCGCTGGGGTGCCTTCCTCGCCTGGCAGCTCGCCGAGGTCTGCTACTTCGCCGCCTTCTACGGCGAGCTGCTCGGCGCGGCGACCAGCCGGCCGGTCTTCCCCGAGGGCGTGTTCGTGCTGGCCTCGACGCTCCGGCTGGGCACGGTCGTGCTGCTCTGCGTGCTGGTGATCCGGGACATCCTGCACCCCGAACGCGACGCGGTGCGGCGCACCTACGCCGACGATCCGGACGGCGGCCTCCTCGACGGCGCCCCCGACGCCCCCTGGCTGGCCGACCGCCACACCGCCGCCCGATCTCCGCAGCCTTCTTCGACCACCGTCCCCACCTGACGACGCGCAAGTCCAGGACGGCCTCGGTTAGTCAGGTTTTGCGGGGGAGCCCGACCGGCGCAGGGATCAAGCCTGACCGCCCGGAGCCGGTCGGGCTCCCCCGCAAAACCCCACCCGAGCCGCGCTCAGAGACGGAACACCACGGCGTCGCCGACCTCCTCGCGGGTGATGCCGAGCTGGTCGACCGGCGCGTTGACGGTGACCTCCCACGGGGTGCCGACGATCTGGTCGCGCAGCAGCACCACGTTTCGGACGCCGAGCGTGCGCAGGTAGTCGACGCTCGTCTGGTCGGGGAAGGCCAGCGTCACCCGGCGCACGTCGTCGAGCTGGGTGGGAGTGAAGCCACTGCCCCCGTTGACCAGGTCCGGGAAGGTGCTGGTGGACCAGAGCATCACCGGCTGGTCGAGGTTCTGGCTGCTCGGCAGCACCAGCATCGGGCCGTCCACGGTCCGCATCGCCACCGGCTGCTCCGGGACCACCGGGTGCGGAGTGACGTTCAACCCCTCCAGCAGGACCAGCAGCACCGGTACCACCGCGGCCACCCGCAGCCACGGCGACGGCCGGTACGGGGCACGCTCCGCGGCGATCTCGCCGACCCGGTCGGCGAAGGCGCTCACCGCGCCGGCCGCGAGCAGGCCGAGCAGCAGCGTCGTCCAGAGCATCATCCGCCCCGGGGTGCGCAGCCCGTTCCAGCCCGGGAGGTGCTCGAAGAGCAGGCCGTAGGTGAAGGTGCCGTCGAAGAACCGCGTGCCCATGGCCAGCACCATGGTGACCAGCACCCCGGCGAGCAGCAGCAGCCGCTGCCGCAGCTTCCAGACCGAGAAGAACAGGCCCCCCGCGGCCAGCGCGTAGAGCACGAAGCCGGGCAGCAGCGTCATCTCGGGGTGCCAGGGCAGCGTCGCGCGCGCCGCCTCGTGCAGCTCGCCCCAGACCCGGGACTCCGCCGGAGCGGTGAAGAAGCCCAGCGCCGGCGGCGAGTAGATCCCGATGTCGCCGAGCGTGCGGGCCGCGTTGGGGTGCAGCTCCGCGACCTTGAAGTAGGGGATGGCCAGCAGCGCGCCCACGCCGGCGAAGATCAGCCCGCCGACCAGGTCCGCGACGAACAGTCGGGTGCCGAACGGACGCTTCGCCGGCCGGAGGACCCAGCGCCGTAGGAACCAGGTCGTGGCCGCGACCAGCACGATGCCGGCCAGGACGTACGCGAACGGCAGGCCGATCCCGAAGCCCAGGCTGAGCTGCCAGGCCGCCACCAGCCACCCGGTGTACGTCCAGCCCTCGTGCCGCCGTTCCGGGCGGTAGCCGTACCGTAGCGACCAGCCGTGACCCCGGGCCAGCATGGCCAGCGCCAGCGGAATACCGCCGTTGGAGACGATGTGCAGGTGCCCCGCCTGGGCGAGCAGCCACGGGGCGTACGTGTAGCTGACCCCGGCCACCGCGGCCCCCGCGCGGCCCGCTCCCAGCTGCCGGGCCAGCGCGTACGCCCCGAGCGTGGCCAGCGCGTGGGCCAGCACGAACATGATGTTGTAGCGCAGCACGGCCGCCTCGGGACCGGTGCCGATCATGCCGGCCGGGGCGTAGCCGAGCAGCATGTCGGAGAAGGCGAAGCTCCACTGCTCCGGGAAGAACGTGTTGGAGTGGAACAACTGGGCCGGCTCGGTCCGCAGGGCGTGCCCCGACCAGGCCATCTGCCAGGCCTGCAGGCTCGGGTCCCAGTAGTCCTGCGGCAGCGTGTAGAGCGGGTAGCGCAGCGTCGGCCAGGTCATGCCGACGGCGAGGGCCAGCGCGGCCAGGGTGGCCAGCGTCCACTCGTGGACCAGGAGCCGACCGACAGTGCGTGCCGCGCGGCGGGAACGCCCCGGCACCGGGTCGGGCGCCGGAGCGAACGCCGACCAGCGGTCCCGCGGCTCTCCCTCGCCGTCCTTCTGCTCGTCGCCGTCGCTCCCCGCCTTGGCGTCGGTGGCGTCGCTCTTCCCGGCGTCGCCGGTGGTGGCCTTCGCGGTGTCCGTGGTCGCGGCCTTGGCGTCGGTGGCGCCGTCTTTTCCGCCGTTGTCGGTGGTGGCCTTGGCGGTGTCCGTGGTCGCGGGCTTCCCGTCGGTGGGGTCGTCCTTGTCGGTGTCGCCGGTGATGGTCTTCGCGGTGTCCGTGGTCGTGCGTTCCGCGTGGGCGGGGCCGCCCGTCCCTGAGGTTTTCGCGTCCGTGGTTGTCGACTCCGCGTCGGTGGCGTCGCCCGTTCCCGAGTTCTTCGCGGTGTCCGTGGTCGTGGACTTCGCGTCGGTGGCGTCGCCCGTACCCGGGGTCTTCGTGGTGGCCGTCGCGTCGGTGGCGCCGCCTTCACCAGTGGCGCCCGGGGGCGTGCTGCCCTGCTCGTCGGGCCGGTCGGTCTGCCCGGTCGGCTGGGCGCCGCCGGTCGCGTTCGTGGTCATCCGGGTCAGGCCCCCGTGCCGAGCTTGTCCCGCAGGAAGGCGATGTCCGCGCCCTGACCCGCGGCCCCGCCGGGCGTCTCCACGATCACCGGCGCGCCGGCGGCGCGGATCACCGCGACCACCAGGTCCGGGTCGATGGTGCCGCCGTCGAGGTTGTCGTGTCGGTCCTGCCCGGAGTTGAAGCCGCCCTTGGAGTTGTTGGCGTGGACCAGGTCGATCCGGCCGGTGATCGCCTTGACCCGGTCGACCAGGTCGAGCAGTTCCTCGCCGCCCGCGTACGCGTGGCAGGTGTCCAGGCAGAAGCCGACCTCGTGGTCGCCGATGGCGTCCCAGAGCCGGGCCAGCGCGTCGAGCCGTCGGGCGCAGGCGTTGTCGCCGCCGGCGGTGTTCTCGATCAGCACCGGCACCGGGAAGCCACCGGAGTCCGCCGCGTACGCGAAGGTCTTGCGCCAGTTGTCGAAGCCGACGGCGAGGTCGTCGCCGGCGTTGACGTGCCCGCCGTGCACGATCAGCCCCTTGGCGCCGATCTCCGCCGCCGCGGCCGCGTGCCCGAGCAGCAGCTTGCGGCTGGGAATCCGGATCCGGTTGTTCAGGGTGGCCACGTTGATCACGTACGGGGCGTGGACGTAGAGGTCCACCTCGGCGGCGCGCAGCCGGGCTGCGTCCTCGCGGGGTTTCGGGGCCTTCCAACCCTGCGGGTCGGAGAGGAAGAACTGCACCGCCTCGGCGGAACGGGCGGCCGCCTCCGCCAACGGGTCGGCCTGGTCGACGTGGGCTCCGATACGCATGCAGGCGAGCCTACGTCGCATCCCCGACGCCCGGGGTGACGGAGGCGGGGAGTCGGGGCACCGGATGCCGCCCGTTCGCGTCACCGTCGGGGCGGGCGTTCGTTTACCCGGGTGGGATCGATGCCGGGCTCTTCCGGCCCGTAGGGCCAGGCGCACCGCGGTCGATCCCGGTGCGGGGTCACCCCCGTCGTGCGGCCCGGCACGCCGGGGGCGGGACCCGCCCGACCCGGTCCACCGACCACCGACAGGAATCTCGGACTAATAGTTGCATTTCCACCAACTAGTGACGAGAGCCGTTGTACCGTCGGATAACAACAGGAAAGAGCTCCGCGGGGCGTCCTCGATCCAACCTCATCGGTGTGGTCGTTCCTCCCCAGGTCCCACCCAAGGAATGCGGACGGGACGCCCCGCGGTCCATGTGGACAGGGGTCCGCCACCGGCCTTCGGGCGTCGGGGCGGGCCCCTGTCGCCACGCCCGGCCGCCGGGTCCGACCTGCCCGGGCATGATCGTCCCGACCGGGTATCCTGGTCCGGTTGTCCGCGTCCGGCCGGGTTCCCCCGATCCCGGAAGCGGCAGCGACGCACGACCTCCTGCCACGGAAGGACCGTGGCCGCATAGCCCACAGGAGGTGAGCACGTCTTGCGTCATTACGAAGTCATGGTGATCCTCGACCCCAGCCTCGAGGAGCGCACCGTCGCCCCGTCGCTCGACACGTACCTGAACGTGATCCGGACCGCGGGTGGCTCGGTGGAGAAGACCGACGTGTGGGGCCGCCGGCGCCTCGCGTACGAGATCAACAAGAAGCCCGAGGGCATCTACGCCGTCATCGACCTCCAGGCGACGCCTGAGGCGGTGGCTGAGCTGGACCGTCAGCTGCGGCTCAACGAGTCCGTGCTGCGCACCAAGGTCATCCGGCCGGAGATGCGCTAAGCATTCAATCCCGGTTCGCCCGGATCAGCCTCATCGGCGCTGTCAGAGGGCTCTGAGAGCCTGTACGGCAGAGCAGATGAGTGCGCGAGGAGATGGTCATGGCAGGAGACACCACCATCACGGTCATCGGCAACCTGACCGATGACCCCGAGTTGCGGTTCACCCCGTCCGGTGCGGCGGTCGCCAAGTTCCGGGTCGCTTCGACGCCCCGGTTCATGGACAAGGCCTCCGGCGAGTGGAAGGACGGCGAGCCGCTCTTCCTGGCCTGCACCGTGTGGCGGCAGGCGGCGGAGCACGTCGCCGAGTCGCTCCAGCGGGGCGCCCGCGTGATCGTCTCGGGTCGGCTGCGTCAGCGGTCGTACGAGACCCGCGAGGGTGAGAAGCGCACCGTCATCGAGCTCGAGGTCGACGAGATCGGCCCGTCGCTGCGCTACGCCACGGCGAAGGTGCAGAAGATGTCGCGCTCGGGTGGCGGCGGCGGTGGCTTCGGTTCTGGTGGCGGTGGTGGCCAGGGTGGCGGCGGAGGCAACTTCGACGACCCCTGGGCTTCGGCCGCGCCGTCTCCGTCGCGCTCCGGTTCGGGCGGCAACTTCGACGAGGAGCCCCCGTTCTAATGGCGCCGAGCGCCCGCGATCGCAAACCAGGAGCACGAGCAATGGCCAAGGCTGCGGCACTTCGCAAGCCGAAGAAGAAGGTGAACCCGCTCGACAAGGACGGGATCACCTACATCGACTACAAGGACACCGCGCTGCTGCGGAAGTTCATCTCCGACCGCGGCAAGATCCGCGCTCGGCGGGTGACCGGCGTGACCTCGCAGCAGCAGCGGCAGATCGCCCGTGCGGTCAAGAACGCCCGTGAGATGGCGCTCCTGCCGTACACCGCCACGGCCCGCTGAGAGGAGGCACCGACATGAAGATCATCCTGACCCAGGAAGTTTCCGGTCTCGGTGCCCCCGGCGACATCGTCGAGGTCAAGAACGGCTACGGCCGTAACTACCTGCTGCCGCAGGGCTTCGCGATCAGCTGGACCAAGGGTGCGGAGAAGCAGGTCACGGTCATCAAGCGGGCCCGCTCGGCTCGCGAGATCCGCGACCTCGGCCACGCCAACGAGGTCAAGGACCAGCTCGAGGGTCTGAAGGTCAACCTGAAGGCCCGCGCCGGTGACGGCGGTCGGCTCTTCGGCTCGGTCACCCCGGCCGAGATCGTCGACGCCGTCAAGGCGGCCGGCGGCCCGACCCTCGACCGTCGTCGGCTGGAGCTGCCCGGTCACATCAAGTCGACCGGCTCCTACCCGGTGCGGATCAAGCTGCACCCCGAGGTGACCGCCAAGTTCGACCTCAACGTCGTTCAGGGCTGACACCCACCGCACGACGAAAGGGCCCACACCGGACTCCGGTGCGGGCCCTTTCGCATGTCCTCGAAACGGCGGGCTCAGCCGATCGGCTGACCGGTCACCGCGCTGATCATGACGGTCGACAGGCCCCCACCGACCACCGCTGCGGCCAGCGCCACCGTCGCCGACCGCCAGGTCGTGCCCACCCGGCGCAGCAGCCCCGCGACGACGAGGCTGCTCACCAGCGCCAGCCCGAAGCGCGGCGCCCCGGCCACCAGCGACGCGAAAGCGTGCGCCCGCGGCGAATCGCAGCCGCCGCCGCTGATGTCCGTCACGCACCCCGCCGGCGCCTGGCCGTCCAGGGTCAGCAGCCACCCGAAGACCAGCGCCGCCGGCACCAGATAGCAGGCGGCGGTGTAGAGCAGCGGACGCAGCGGACCACCCGGATCCGGGTCCAGCAGGTCGTCCTCCAGTCGGCGGTTCCACACCCCGCCGCCGACCGAATCGATCCGGTCACGCCACGACGGCGCGGCGGCCGGCGCGGCCGGCGCCAGGCGACGACGGGGAGACGGGCGCGGCCTAGGTGCGGTGTAGGCGACCGCCGGCGACCGGGGCGCCGACGACGGTGGATCCATCCACCGCGGATCGTCCCCGGCCAGCCGCGTGCCCGACCAGAACCCGTCCGGCTGCTCCGGCCACGACCAACCCTCACCGGTCACCGGCTCCGCCGACCGCGGCGGCTCGGTACGGTCCCAGCGGCTGACGTCGGTGCGGTCCTCCCACCGGCTCGACTCCGCGTACCGGTCCCGCCGGGCCAGGTCGCCACGGTCCCACTGGCCGGTGTCGGTGAACCGGTCCCACTGGCCGGTGCTGTCACCCTGATCCCACCGGGTGGCCCCACCGGCGGCCTCCCAGCGGTCCTCGGGGCCCGAGCGCTGCCAGGCGTGCACCCCGGAGGCGTCCCACGGGTCCACCGCCGGCCGGTACTCCGGTTCCGGCTCCGCCGCCGGCTCGGTACGGCTCCACGGGTCGACCGCCGGGCGGGACCAGGCGTCGGCCGAGGCACGCCGGCTGCGCCGGGTCGGCCACTCCACCTCCCGCGCGGCCGGCTCCTCGTCGGACTCCTCGACACCCGACCAGATCACCTGGGGACGGCGCGAGGCCGACCGGCGCGGACGGGGCGTCGGCGCGGCACCGGAGACCGGCTCGTCCTCCATGGAGTCGGCGCGCCGGCTGCCGACGTACCCCTGCTCCTGCGGACGGTCGAAGGTCCACTCCCGGGTGTGGTCGGACTCCGCCGCGGCGCCGATCGCCCGGGGCTCGCCCCAGCTGCGCTCGCTGCGCCGCCCGCCCCCGGAGATCGGGCGGTCGTCGTACTCGTCGTCGTCCGGCGCGGCGTGCCGGCCCCGGCCGTCGGCGTGCGCGATGCCCGACTCCACGGCCCAGCGCGGCAGGTAGGCGTCGACCGGCTCCTGCTGGCCGCGCTCGACGGCCCGCCGTCGGCTGGGGGTGCGGTAGCCCTCGGCCGCGTACCGGTAGGGATCGGCCGGGACAGCCTCGCCGAAGTCGTCCCACGGGGCGACCGGCTGACGCTCGCGCGGGCTGCCCTCCCCGCGCTCCCAGTCCCGGTAACTCACGGCCGGAGCGTGACCCTTCTCAACCGAAAGCGCAATCCGCTGTCCAGGTGTAGCCGTTCCCAGCAGATAGTACGGGAAATCCGAACCCAAAGCCTTACCGGAAAATACCCGTCCACAGGGTGGGGATGATGTTTCCGCAGGTCAGCGCCGATCGGCCCAGAATTCCCCACCGGTTTTCCACAACCTGTGCACACGCTGCGCACACGCTCGTCCACTCCATCCACAGGTTGTCCCGAGGCTCGTCCACCGGCCTGGTTGGGGTCTGACCTCGGGTTCCGTATCGTGGGGCACCGACCGGTCGCGCGATCGCCCCCGATCGACCGGCCGGGTCGATCGGAAGTTGTCGCACCCGGCCGGTAGAGCTGGTATCGACCCGACGCAGTGGAGGGGGATCCGTGTCGGTCACCGACGACATGCGGGCGGAGCCCCGAGCCGGCGGGCAGGCGTCCGCACCGGCGCAGCGCGACGGGCAGTTCGACAAGACCCCACCCCAGGACGTCGCCGCGGAGCAGTGCGTCATCGGCGGCATGCTGCTCTCCAAGGACGCCATCGCCGACGTCGTGGAGATCCTAAAGTCGAGCGACTTCTACCGGCCGGTGCACGCCACCATCTTCGACGCCATCCTGGACATTTACGGCCGGGGTGAGCCGGCCGACGGGATCACCGTCGCTGCCGCCCTGGCCGACTCCGGCGATCTCGCCCGGATCGGCGGCGCCCCCTATCTGCACACCTGCATGGCCGCAGTGCCGACAGCAGCGAACGCCGCGTACTACGCCCGGATCGTCGGCGAGCGCGCGGTGCTTCGTCGGCTGGTCGAGGCCGGCACGCGGATCGTGCAGCTCGGCTACGGCACCGCTGCTGGCGGTAGCCGAGACGTCGACGACGTGGTCGACCTCGCGCAGCAGGCGGTCTACGAGATCACCGAGCGCCGGGTCAGCGAGGACTTCGCGGTGCTGGCCGACATGCTCCAGCCGACGCTCGACGAGATCGAGGCGGTCGGGGCGCAGGGCGGGGTGATGACCGGCGTGCCGACCGGCTTCACCGACCTGGACCGGCTGCTCAACGGCCTGCACCCGGGGCAGCTCATCATCGTGGCCGGCCGGCCCGGTCTGGGCAAGGCGCTCGCTCTGGACACCCCGCTGCCGACCCCGGACGGCTGGACCACCATGGGCGAGGTCCAGGTCGGCGACCAGCTGATCGCCGCCGACGGGCGGCCGACCACGATCACCGCCGCCTTCGACGTCCGGTACGACCGTCCCTGCTACGAGGTCGAGTTCTCCGACGGCAGCGTCATCGTGGCCGACGCCGAGCACCTGTGGAAGACCACCACCCGGGCCAGCCGCCGTCAGCCCGAGCCGCGACTCCGGTCGCACTGGCCGCAGTCGTCCCTGGCGAAGGTCCATGCGGTGGAGGTGGCCGCCGGTGCCGAGCCTCGGCGACTGGTCACCCTCGCGCAGACCCTCGAACTCGTCGGCCCCGAGTTCAAGAACGTGCTGCACACCGTCGCGCGTGAGGTCGGCGTCAACGGCCGGGTCAGCCGACCGGTCACCCGGGCGGGCGACACACGGAACTGGACGGCTCCGGGCTACCCGGCCGGCCCGCTTTTGACCAGGCTGCGGGAGCGCGCCGAACGCCCAGTCAACGCCGGTGCCCGGGTCCGGCACGACGGTGTCGTCACCACCGCCGAGATCGCGGCGACGTTGCGTACCGGCGGGGACGGCCGGCTCAACCATGCCGTCGAGAACGCCGCTCCGTTGCAACTGCCGGAGCGGGAGCTGCCGATCCCGCCGTACACGCTCGGGGTCTGGCTGGGGGACGGGCACTCCGACGCGAGCCGCTTCACCACCGCCGATCCCGAAATGGTCGAGCACGTCGTGCGGGACGGCTTCGCGGTGCGCCCGAGCGGCCCGCTGGTCTACACCATCGTGCTCCCCGAGGTGCCCGCTCCGGCCGACCGGCGTTGCGTCGACTGCGGCTCGTCCACCCGGGCGCTGCGGGAGAATCCGTCGACGCGGCGGTGCGCCGAGTGCCACGGCCGGCACGGATCGTTCCGCGCGCTGCTCCGGGCTCTCGGGGTGTCGCCGGAGAAGCACATCCCGCAGGAATACCTGCGGGCGTCGGAGGCCCAGCGACGCGCCCTGCTCGCCGGCCTGATGGACACCGACGGGACGGTCGCCCCCAACGGCAACCTGCAGTACACCTCGACGTCGAAGCGGCTGGCGGAGGGCGTCCGCGAGCTGATCGTGAGCCTCGGATACCGCTGCACGGTCAACGAGAAACCGGTACGCGGCCGCAGCGCCGCGTCGTTCATCGGGTACACGCTGAACTTCTCCACGCCCGACACGGTCTTCCGGTTGGAGCGGAAGCGGTCCGCCCACGCCGCACGGCGCCGGACAGCGTCCGACGTCCGGACCACCTCCCGTTACATCGTGGACGTGCGGCCGGTGCCCAGCGTGCCGGTCCGCTGCGTGACGGTGGACAACCCGGAGCATCTGTACCTGGCGGGCAGGGCGATGATCCCGACGCACAACAGCACCGCCAGCATGGACTTCGCCCGAAACGCGGCCATCCGCGCCAACCAGGCGGCGGCGATCTTCTCGCTGGAAATGAGCAAGGTCGAGATCGTCATGCGACTGCTCTCGGCCGAGGCTCGGGTTCCGCTGCACGTGCTCCGCAGCGGCCAACTTTCCGACGACGACTGGACCAAGCTGGCCCGCTGCATGGGCGAGATCAGCGAGGCACCGCTCTTCGTCGACGACACGCCGAGCATGAACCTGATGGAGATCCGGGCGAAGGCGCGCCGGCTCAAGCAGAAGCACGACCTCAAGATGATCGTGGTCGACTATCTCCAGCTGATGACCTCACCGAAGCGGACCGAGAGCCGCCAGCAGGAGGTCGCGGACCTCTCCCGTGGCCTGAAGCTGTTGGCCAAGGAGGTCGAGTGCCCGGTGATCGCGGTGAGCCAGCTAAACCGTGGCCCCGAGCAGCGGACCGACAAACGACCCCAATTGTCTGATTTGCGCGAATCTGGGTCAATTGAGCAAGATGCGGACGTTGTCATCCTGCTGCACCGCGACGACTACTACGACAAGGAGTCGCCCCGCGCCGGCGAGGCGGACTTTATCGTCGCCAAGCACCGAAATGGGCCTACCGACAGCATCACCGTCGCCGCCCAGCTGCACCTCTCCCGCTTCGTCGACATGGCGATCGTCTGAGCGTCGCCCGACGACGACCGTCCGGCCAGCAGCCCGTCGAGTTCCTGCCCGCGAGCGGGCGAGCGGCCCGGTGACAACGCCCGCGCCGATACCGGGCTGGCGGCGGTTCAGCCGAGCAGCGGGAACCACCCGGCGGCCTCGCCCAGCTCTGCGCGGTCCCGGTTCGTGAGCGGCTCGCGGCCGGCGGCCTTGAGCAGGTACGCGGCGTCGTCCCAGTCGCTCGGGCGGACCGCGTCGTCGCTGAGCAGCCCGTCCACCGTGGTCACCGCGACGCGGCAGGCGAGCGGCCCGGGCGGCGGCGCGTCGGGCAGGTCGAGCACCAGGTCCAGGTGGTGGATGACGGCCTCGGTGGTCAGCGTGGCCAGGAAGTCGGGTACGCGCAGCACGTGCCCCTGGGTGCTGACGCAGCCGGCCGGGTCGGCGGCGGTGGCGGCGCGCACGGCGGCGGGGGCGGTGTCGGACCAGAGCCGGACCACCCCGCTGGGGCGGTCGAAGGCGGCGGCGGAGCGGCGGGCCCACCAGGCGTGCCGGGCGGCGGCGTCGCCGTCCCCGCCGGGCGGGAAGGAACGCCAGTAGCTGACGTCGTCCACGTCGGGCGGCCCGTCGGCGGGGCTGGCCAGGGCGACCAGGGCGCGCTGGGCGTCGCAGAGCAGGTGGAAGAGCAGGTCGGCGACGAGCCAGCCCCGGCAGCGGGTGGGTCGTTGCAGGTCGGCGTCGTCCCGCCCGGCGACCACGGCGGTGATCCCCTCGTACGCCTGAGCGAGCGCCTCGTGCTGCGCGATCGACGTCATGAGGGGGAGCCTGCCACGGGCCACCCGGATCGGCAGGGCGGAAGGGCCGGGGCGGGTGCCCCGGCCCCGGTGCCGGTCAGCCGAACATCTCGTCGAGGAAGCTCTTGTGCTTCTTGCGCTTGTAGTGCCCGTGGTAGCCGTGGTGCTGCTGCTGGTGCCCGCTGTGGCCGTACGCCGGCTGCGGCGGGTAGGCCGGCGCGTGCGGCGGCGGCGCGGCCGGGTAGCCCGGCTGGTGCGGGGGCGGCGGCGGAGGCGGGGCGTACCCGCCGGCGACGTGGCCGGGCTGAGCCGGGCCGTGGCCCGCGGGCTGCCCGGGTGCCGGGGCGGCGTGCTGCTGGTTCCAGTTCGCCTCGGCCTCGAACAGCTTCTCGAGTTCACCGCGGTCGAGGAAGATCCCCCGGCACTCGGTGCACTGGTCGATGACGACTCCGCTGCGCTCGTACTGGCGCATGTCTCCGTGACACTTGGGACAGGTGAGCTGCATCGCTCGACCGTACCCCGTCGGCGCGAGGTTCAGGCGGTGGCGATCAGCGCCTCGTTGACCTCGTCGTCGGAGACCTCGTGGAAGTCCTCGTAGTAGGCGCCGACCGCGCCGAACTCCGGCGGGCGCTGGGCGCAGATCACCTGGTCGGCCTCGGCGGCCAGCATCTCGTACGCCTCCTGGGAGCCGACCGGCACCGCGACGACGACCCGGCGGGCGCCGAGATGGCGGGCGACCTGGACGGCGGCCCGGGCCGTCGCGCCGGTGGCCAGCCCGTCGTCGACGATCACGGCGGTCCGGCCGGTGAGGTCCAGCGGTGGCCGGCCGGCTCGGTACCGGGCCTCCCGGCGTTCCAGTTCGGCCTGTTCCCGGCGCTGCACGTCGGCGACGTCGTCGGGGCCGAGCCGGGCGGCGACCACGTCGTTGAGCACCCGGACCCCGCCGGGGCCGAGTGCGCCGAAGGCGACCTCGGGCGCCCAGGGCATGCCGAGCTTGCGGACCACCAGGACGTCCAGGGGCGCGCCGAGCCGGTCGGCGATCACCCGGGCCACCGGCACACCGCCCCGGACCAGCCCCAGCACGATGACGTCGGGTTCTCCGACCAGGCCGGTCAGCCGTTCGGCGAGCTGTCGGCCGGCATCCTCACGATCGCGGTAGGTGCTGCTCATGTCTCAGGTCTACGCCCTGGGGAGGGCCGGTGTCGGCGACTCCGGCGAAACGGTGGTCGGCTGTCCGGCCAGCGCGGGTGCCCAGACGAGCAGGGCGAGCGGGTAGAGCAGGTAGCCGAAGCGGGTGGTGGGCATCAGCAGGATGGCCACCAGCAGGCCGTATCCGCAGATCAGCGCGGTGGCGGTGGCGGTGCCGGGTGGGCGGCGCAGCAGTCGGAAGGCGATCGCCACGCCGGCGGCGACGAGCAGCGTCGCGGCGATCACCCGGCCGCCGGGCAGCCCGGTCGCGATCAGGTGCCCGGGGAAGGGGGACTGGGCGGGGCTGGTCACCAGCCCGTGGCCGAGCGGGAACCGCAGCACGTTCTCCACCAGCGCGTCCCGGTCGACCAGTACCGCCGGCACCAGGGCGAGCACCGGCAGGCCGAGCGCGCCGACGGCGACCCGGAGCCCGGCCCGCCGGGTGGCGCCCCAGAAGATCAGGACCAGGGCGACCGGCCAGGCGAAGAGCTTCAACGCGCCGGCGAGCCCGACCGCCACGCCGGCCGCGCCGGGCCGGCCGGCGGCGGCGCACGCCAGCGCCAGCAGGCAGAGCGCGAGTACGGGCAGGTCGTCGCCGCCGGTGGCGAGGGTGAGGGCGCAGATCGGCAGCACGGTCGCGGCCTGTACGCCGTGCAGCACCGCCACCGGGTGGGGGCGGCCCGCCGAGGGGCGGCCGGCGGCGCGCAGCGCGACCACCGCGACGGCCAGCGCCAGCGCGGTGACCAGCGCGAACCACACCCGGGAGTCGGTCCACCAGGCGTCCACGCCGGCCCGGGGCAGCCCGAACAGCGCCATCCCCGGCTGGTACGGCGTGTAGCCGAGCAGCCGTTCGTCGGCGGGGAGCGCGGCGATCGCGTCGGGCCCCAGGTAGGGGGTGCCGTGCTCGGCGAGCCGGATGCCGGCGTGCTCGACGACCACCACCTCCTCCTGAGCCCGGTCGGTACGCCCCGACGCCCGCTGGATGCTCTGGATCACCAGCGGCAGCAGGGCGGTGGTCGCCCAGGTCAGCGCGGTGACCGCCGAGCGCGCCGGCACCCCGGCCAGCTCGGGGCGGCGGCCTCGGAGCAGGAGCTGACCGGCGACCAGCAGCGCGGCGAGCAGGTAGCCGACGGCGGCGACGCTCCCCCAGGCCCGGTGCGGTGACAGGGTGGAGGTGGCGGCGGTGACCGCGGCGAAGGCGGCGGAGACCGTGTAGAGGCCGAGGTCGAGGGCGAGGCCGCCGGCGGTGGAGTCCAGGGCGCGCCAGGTGCGGGAGGCGGCGGTCACGCCGGCAAGTGTGGCAGACCCGTCGGCCGGCTCCGGCCGGGCTGGCGGCGGCCGGGGGCGAGGCGGATGACCGCGCCGGTGTCGTGCAGCGGCGGGACCAGGGTGCCGGGCCGGCCGCCCGAGCCGCGTTGCAGGGCGGCGAGGAGACTGCCGGACGGCAGCGGACGGGCGAAGAGGTGGCCCTGGCCGGCGGCGCAGCCCAGCTCCCAGAGCGCCCGGCGCTGCGGCTCGCTCTCCACTCCCTCGGCGACCACGGTGAGGTCGAGGCTGCGGCCGAGGTCGAGGGTCGAGCGGATGACCGCGGCGGCCTCCGCCGAGCCCTCCATCGCGGTGACGAAGCTGCGGTCGATCTTCAGCTCGTGCACCGGGATGCGGGAGAGCAGGGAGAGCGAGGAGTAGCCGGTGCCGAAGTCGTCCAGCGCCAGCCGGACGCCGGAGTCGCGCAGCCGGCTGAGCACCCGGTCGACCACGTCGAGCTGGCTCAGTGTCAGCGTCTCGGTCAGCTCCAGGACCAGCCGGTCGGGCGGGAGGTCGTGGGCGCGCAGCCGGGCCAGCACCGCGCCGGGGAAGCGGGCGTCGAGCAGGCTGCGTGGGGAGACGTTGACCGAGACCGGCAGGTCGAAGCCGGCCGCCCGCCAGCTCACGGCGGCGAGCAGCGCCTGGTCGAGGATCGCCTCGGCGAACGCGGGGAGCAGGCCGGAGCGTTCCACCGCCTCCAGGAAGCGCAGTGGGTCGATCATGCCGTGGGTCGGGTGGTGCCACCGGGCCAGCGCCTCCGCGCCGGTGACCTCACCGCTGGCCAGGTCCACGATGGGCTGGAAGTTGACGGTGAACTCGTGGTCGGCCACCGCCCGGGGCAGCTCGCCGCCGAGGGTGAGCCGGCCGAGGTCGGCGGTGTCGCGGGTCGGCGCGTACGTGGAGACCCGCTGACCGGCCCGCTTGGCCTGGTACATCGCCACGTCTGCGCGGCGCAGCAGCTCCGGCATGCCGCCGCTGGCCGGGGCCACGGCGATGCCCCCGCTGGCCTCGACGCTGATCCGCATGCCGTCGACGTCCAACGGCTGGTGCAGGGCGCCGATCAGCGCCTCCGCCCGGTGCGCGGCGACCGCCGGGGCGGGCAGTCCGCGCAGCAGTACGGCGAACTCGTCGCCGCCGAGGCGGGCCACCAGGTCCTCGGCCTGGGCGGCGGCCCGCAACCGGTCGGCGACCTGCATCAGCACCTGGTCGCCGGCGGCGTGGCCGAGGGTGTCGTTGACCTCCTTGAAGTGGTTGAGGTCGATCAGCACCAGCGCGGTCACCCCCTCGGCGTGCCGGGTGCTGAGCTGCTCGGTGCCGCGCTCCAGCAGTTGCCGCCGGTTGGCCAGACCGGTCAGCGCGTCGTGGGTGGCGGCGTGCGCGTGTTCGGCGGCCACCCGGGCCAGTTCGGCGTACGCCTGGGCGTTGCGGACGGCGGTGCAGAGCGCCGAGGCGAAGGTGCGCAGCGTGTACTGCTCCCGCTCGGAGAGCTGGACCGGTCCCCGGAAGCGCAGCCGCAGCACCCCCACGTCGGCGCTGCCGTCGTGCCCCTCCAACGGTGCGGAGACGGCGGAGCCCTGGACGCTGCTCGGGTTCCCGGCGGGCCCGTCGTAACCGATGCCACCTCTGGTACCCCGGACCGCGCGGGCGCCGTCGCGCAGCTCTATCTCGACCTCGTCCGCGGAGAAGAGTTCGGCGGCCTGGGTGACGGCGGTGGTGAGGACCGTGTCCAGGTCGACGACGTTCAGCGCGTCCGTGGTGCGGGCGAGGCGCTGCCAGGCCTGCTGCTCGGTGCGGGCCTTGACCCGGTTGGAGTACAGCAGGTGGAGGCTGAGCATCAGGGGTGGCACGGCGATGAGTAGGCGGCTGTCGCCGCGCAGGATGAGGAACGTCCCGAGGACCACCACCAGTCGGCCCATCGCAAAGGCGAGCCGGAGTTCCCAATCCTCCCGGAACAGTTCCCGTACCCGTTCACCGGAGGCGATCGCGATGACCGGCAGTGCGACCAGCTCGTCCAGCAGTACGGCGGTCAGATAGGCGACGGACAGCGGCAGGATCGTGGCCAGCACGCTCTCTTCGCCCACCTGCCAGCCGCTCGCGTGCAGCACCGTGCCCGCCGCCGTCGCCACCAGCATGTTCTTTCCGACGCCGAAGGCGGCCCGGATGGCGGGGATTCGAGCGAGGGTGGTCACCAGGACGAGGGCGCAGCCCGTGGCGAGGACCACGGTCGAGGTCGGGGCCACGGTGAGGCCGATGACGATTGCCGTCTCGGTCCACGCGATGTCGTGGTTGTTGGCTCTGATCCGGATACGCACCTTGACGGTGAAGCCGGCGGCGACAAGCGAGATCAGGGCCAGCCAGGTGACGGGGCCGACCCTGGGTTCGTCGTTGGCGAGACGAACGGCCGACACGATGGTGGAGACGGCCGCCAAAAAGACGACGAGACCGACTAGCGGCAGCAGCCGCCGATCGGTCCCATCACTCCGTCGTTGTGGAGTCACCCATCGACCTCATTCAGTAACCGATGGTTATGCGCTCCGCAAGCTTACTGCTCTCGATCTGGTTGCAGGACTTTGCTCAGGTCCATTCGTGCGATGTCATCATGACCCCCAGCGCCGTTGTTCTCGTGCACCAATGGGGGGAGCTTAAGGGACGGTTGGCACTCTCCTGCACTGATGAATGTCGGTATGCGCGATATCAGCGAAGTCGGAGTGATTTGTAACGTTGTGTCCACGAGCTAAATGCGGAGCGCGTACGCCTCGTACGTAGTCTTGCGGCAAATACCCGAGCCTTCGCCGGTCGCTGGCGCAGCACTGCCGTTTGCGAACCACCTTCAGTCTGACCTTGCGCGCTTCCGATTCCATCGACGGATCGGACCAACTCCTGGCTGCTGCAGGGTGACATGGACGGTATGCCGATCATCCGGGCAGGCAATGGGATGTGCAGGACTTGCATCGTCCCACCCGGTCCACTCTCTCGTAGAGTGACCATTCGAGCACGTGGGGAGGAGTCATCGAGGATCTGGTGGAGATTCGAGTCCTGGGTAATCTTGAGGCGCTGATCAAGGGCGACCGAGTAAACCTGGGCACGCCCAAGCAGCGGACCGTACTTGCCCTGCTGGTCATGCGAACCGGGCGACTGGTGACTGTAGAGGATCTGGTCGACGAGTTGTGGCCCGACGGTCCACCCCCATCCGCCGTCGCCAACGTACGCAGTTACGCCGCCAGCCTCCGTCGGGCGTTCCGGGCCGCCGATAACGGAACCGATCTCCTTATCCGAGAGGGCGGTGGCTACAGGTTGGGCGTCGCCCCGGAGCGCATTGACCTCATGCGTGCGTCGACCGAGTTCCACCACGCTCGGGAAGCCGCCCGAGGTGGCGACCCTGATCTGGCGGTGGCAAGTCTCACCCGCGGGCTGGATCGGTGGCGGGGCGAACCATTCGCCGGACTACCGCTCGGTCCGGTGCTCGCCGCACGACGGACACAGGCCGAGGAGGAGCGCCTCGATGCCGTTGAGTTCCTGGCGGAACTGCATCTCGCCTCGGCCCGACCGGAGAGGGCCATCCCGCTGTTGCGTGAACTGGTGAGCATCCATCCGATCCGGGAACAGGCTCAGCTTCTCCTGGTACGGGCGCTACGGCAGTCCGGCGACGTGACCGGCGCCATGTCGGCCTACCTCAACGCCCGGCAGGCCCTGCTGGAGCACCTAGGCATCGAGCCGGGGCCGGAGCTGCAAGAACTCCATCGGGACCTGCGGAAACGGGAGCCGGTAAGTGCGTCGGATGGTTCAGGCGCGGTGCCCGCCGGGGATCGTCCGTCCGTCAGCTGGCTACCACGCGCCGTACCGGACTTCGTCGGTCGGGACGAGATGGTGGTTCGGATCCTGAAGGAGGTACCGCCTCCCGACGGGACCGATCCATCGATCCAGGTGATCGACGGCATGGCGGGCAGCGGCAAGACATCCCTCGCCGTCCACGTGGCTGCCCGGCTCGCGAATCGTTACCCGAACGGACAGCTCTTCACAGATCTGCGCGGGCATGCCGACGATACGCCCGTCACCCCGGCGGCGGCCCTGGTGACGCTGCTCCGTCAGCTCGGGGTGCCCGCCGGGCGGATACCGGCGGAGCTCCCCGAGCGGGTGGAGCTCTGGCGGCGTCAACTGGCCTCTCGGCGGGTCGTCGTAATCCTCGACAACGCCGCTGACAGTCGGCAGGTGGAACCCCTGCTGCCGGTCAGGGGGGACGTTCTCGTCATGATCACGACCCGCCGTAGGCTGCTGGCCTCGGGCGGCCGGCCACCGGTGTCGCTGCCTGTGCTGTCGGAGCAGGAATCCCTCATGCTGCTGACAGCGGTGGTGGGAGCTGAGCGCGTCAAAGCGGATCCCGCCGGGGCGGCGGAAGTCGCCCGACTTTGCGGGCACCTGCCGCTCGCCATTCGACTGGCCGGCACCCGGATGGCGCACCGGCCGTCCTGGCTCATGAAGGACATGGTGCGTCGGCTCACCGAACAGCCCCACCTCCTACCGCAGTTCAAGGCGGAGGACAGCACGGTGGTGGACGCTTTCGCGGCGTCTTACGAACCACTGGACGAGCGCGCAAAGAGGGTTTTCCGGACAATCGGCCTGCACTCCGGGGACCACCTCGATGTGGCGATGACCGCCGCATTGACAGATCTCCCGCTTCAAGATGCGGCTGACGTGCTGGACGAGTTGGTGGACCGTCACCTGGTGGAGGAGGTCAGGAACGGTCGTTACCGACTCCACGACCTCATGCGCCGGTACTCCGTCCAGCTTGCTCTCCATACCGATCCCACGCCGAGGCGACGGGACGCGGTCGAGGGTCTGGTGGAACATATGGTGCATTCGGTCGCACGGGTGGTCGAGCCACTGGAATCCGGCAGACTGCGCGGTCAGCTCCGCCTCTCCGATCCGTCACGGCCGGACCTACTGTCGGTACGCCGACCTGGCGATCTTGAATGGATCGAGTCGCAGCGTCACAACATCGAGGCGCTGGTGCGCCTGGCCGGACAGCAGGGGCTCGACCGCCTGTCATGGCGGTTGGCCCGATCCGGATGGCGGTTCTTCTACCTGCGTGGTTACTTCGATGACATTGCCGCCACTCATGGCGCGGGACTGGCAGCGGCTCGACGGCTGGATGACCGCGCGGCGGTTGCCCTCATGCACAACTACCTGGCTTCGGCCTGCGTCCGCACGGGTTCCTACCGGGAGGCACGCGGTCACTTGGAGGAGGTCGTGGCGATCCGGGTGAGCCTGGGCGACAGAGACGGCACCAACCAGGCCCGGGTCAACCTCGGTGTGGTCTTCTGGCTGATGGGACACCTCACCGCCGCGCTCGACATTCACCTTGCGCTCCTGCGGGACAGCACGATGGACAGCATGTTCTTCCTGCCCAACGTGGGTCTGATCCTACGCTCACTGGGCAGGTACGACGACGCTATGGCGGTTCACCGGCTCAATCTGCAGATCGCACGACATCGACAAAACTACTTCCACATCTCCAACGCCCTCGGTCACCTGGGCGGGGTGCGGTATCGGTTGGGGCAGGACCGGCAGGCTGAGCGGCTGCTGCGGGCGTCGTTGGCGCTGCGGGAGCGCACCGGCAACGGGTATGGCCGTGCCGAGACGTTGAACGATCTGGCTGGCACGTACCGGCAACTCGGCAGGATGGACGAGGCGCTGAGCCACCACGCCGCCGCCCTGGAGACGGCACGCGGTTCGGGCGAGCGTCAGGTGGAGGCCGAGGCACTCAATGAAATGGCTTGCACGCTTGCCCAACTCGGGCGGGTGAAGGAGGCGACCGAGACGCGGCGGCAAGCGCTGGCACTCGCGACCGCCATACGTCATCCGTACGAGCAGGGGCGGGCGCTCGCTGGCCTGGCCGACCATCTCGAGTCGACGAAACCTGCTGAGGCTCGGCGGTACCGGCAGCGGGCGTTGATGATCTTTGACCGGATGGGCGTGCCTGAGCGATTTGAGGTGCGCCGCCTTCTGGATCCCAAGGGCAGTGCGAGCATTGCTTGAGTTGCCCTGTCACTGCTTATCGGTTTCTTGTCGCCGCCCTCGATAACGTCCCGCACGTCGGTGAACGGGGGAGGTGCTGGCCGTGTCAGGACCAGACCGACGATGCCCCCGTGCGTCACGGTTTTCCCAGCGACGGTGACGGACGGGTAGGTGAGGGAGGAGTACGGCCAGGGCACCCGGCTGTGCTCCTCCCGAACTCGTGGTGCGTCCCGGTCGTACCCGGCGGATAGGCTGCGGTCGTGACCGATCCCGCGCAGCTCACCCACGTCGACCCGGCGGGCGCGGCCCGCATGGTCGACGTCTCCGCCAAGCCGGTCAGCGGCCGGCTCGCCGTGGCCGCCGGCCGGTTGCGCACCACCGCCGAGGTGGTCGACCTGCTCCGCCGCGACGGCCTGCCCAAGGGCGACGCGCTGGCGGTCGGTCGGCTCGCCGGCATCATGGGCGCCAAGCGCACCCCCGACCTGATCCCGCTCTGCCATCCGATCGCGCTGCACGGCGTGACGGTCGACCTGCGGCTCACCGGGGACACCGTCGAGATCACCGCCACCGCGCGGACCGCGGACCGGACGGGCGTGGAGATGGAGGCGCTGACCGCCGTGGCGGTGGCCGGGCTGGCCCTGGTCGACATGGTCAAGGCGGTCGACCCGGCCGCCTCCGTCGACGCGGTGCGGGTGCTCCGCAAGGAGGGCGGCAAGACCGGCGAGTGGGTCCGCCCGGAGGATCGGCCGTGATCCGGGCCCGGGTGGTGGTCGCCTCCAACCGGGCCGCCGCCGGCGTCTACGCCGACACCAGCGGCCCCCTGCTCGTCGCGGGCCTGCGTGAGCTGGGCTGCGCCGTCGACGAGCCGGTGGTGGTTCCCGACGGCGAGCCGGTGGGCGAGGCGTTGCGCAGCGCCCTGGCCGACGGGATCGACGTGGTGCTGACCAGCGGGGGCACCGGGATCACCCCCACCGACCGGACGCCCGACGTGACCCGCGCGCTGCTCGACTACGAGATCCCCGGCATCGCCGAGGCGATCCGGGCGCACAGCCGCGACCGGGTCCCCACCTCCGCGCTGTCGAGAGGGCTGGCCGGGGTGGCGGGCCGGATGCTCGTGGTCAACCTGCCCGGGTCGACCGGCGGCGCGCGGGACGGCCTCGCCGTGCTCGGCCCGATCCTCGTCCACGCCGTCGAGCAGCTGCGCGGCGGCGACCACTGACGCCCCGGTCCGGAGTCCACGGCGATAGGCTCGCCCGGTGAGCGCGCGGACGTGACGCGCGCACCGCAGTCGGTGAACGGAGGCCCCCGGTGAGCACGGAAACCGCCGCCGCCGCGGCACAGGTCGCGGCACCGCCGCCGGCCGGTTGGGAGGAGGCTCGCTCCCGGGTGTACGCGGTCGGCCTCGCCGCCGCGCTCCCCGCGGTCCGGCGGCCGCTGGCCGACACCGACGGGCACACCCTCGCCGAGCCGCTGACCACGCGGACCGACCTGCCCGCCTTCCCGACCTCCAGCGTCGACGGCTGGGCGGTGCGTGGCGAGGGCCCCTGGGACGTCGTCGGACGGGTGCTGGCGGGCAACACCCCGCCCCCGCTGACCGCCGACGGCACCACCGTCGAGATCGCCACCGGCGCGATGGTCCCCGAGGGCGCCACCGCCGTGCTCCGGATCGAGGAGTCGAGCCGTACCGCCGACGGACGGGTGACCGGCACGCCCCGGCCCCACCCGGAGTGGCGGGAGCCGGGCGAGGAGGCGTACGCGGGTGAGGAACTGCTCCCCGCCGGCACCCCGGTCGACCCGGCGCTGATCGGCCTGGCCGCCTCCTGCGGCCACGATCAGCTGGCGGTGCGCCGGCAGCCCCGGGCCGCGCTGCTGGTCTTCGGCGACGAGCTGCTGACCGCCGGCCCGCCCGGCGCCGGCCGGGTACGCGACGCGCTCGGCCCGGCCGTGCCGGCCTGGCTGCGCCGGTACGGCTGCCAGGTGCGCTCCTCCGACGTGGTCGGCCCGGTGGCGGACACCCTCCCCGCCCACGTGGCGGCGCTGCGGTCCGCGCTGGCCAACGCCGACCTGGTCTGCACCACCGGCGGGACGATGCACGGTCCGGTCGACCACCTGCATCCCACCCTGGAGGCGCTCGGCGCGGACTACGTGGTCAACACCGTGGCGGTCCGGCCGGGCTTCCCGATGCTGCTGGCCCGGCTCGCCGGCGCCGACGGACGGGTCCGCTTCGTCGCCGGGCTGCCGGGCAACCCGCAGTCCGCGATCGTCGCCCTGGTCTCGCTGGTCGCGCCGCTGCTCGCCGGGCTGACCGGCCGACCGATGCCGGTGCTGCCGCACGCCACGCTCGCCGAGCCGGTGCCCGGTCGGGGCGACTACACGCATCTGGCCCTGGTCCGCCTGGACCGGGCCGCCGGCACCGCCCACCCGGTGCGCCACGTCGGCTCGGCGATGCTGCGCGGGCTGGCCGGCGCCGACGGGTTCGCGGTGATCCGTCCGGGCACCACCGGCGAGGCCGGGGCGCGGGTGCCGGTCGTACCGCTGCCGCTGCTGCCCGGGGAGCGCTCGTGGTGACCGCCGACCCGACGGTGGCCGTCCTCGCGGTCACCGACCAGCCGCTCGACCTCGCCGCGCACGAGGCCGCGGTCGCCGACCGGCGGGCCGGCGCGGTGGTCTCCTTCCAGGGCGTGGTCCGCGACCACGACCACGGCCGTCGGGTCACCCTGCTGGAGTACGAGGGCCACCCGAGCGCCGCCGACGTGCTGCGCGAGGTCGCCGCCGAGATCGCCGCCGAACCCGAGGTGTACGCGGTCGCGGTGTCGCACCGGGTCGGCCGGCTGGAGATCGGCGACGTGGCACTGGTCGCCGCGGTCAGCACCGCGCACCGCGCTGCGGCCTTCGAGGCCTGCGCCCGTCTGGTCGACGAGGTCAAGGCGCGCCTGCCGATCTGGAAACGCCAGGTCTTCACCGACGGCACCGAGGAATGGGTCAACTGCCCCTGACCGCTCCGGCCCTCATGATCCGGGCCGGTGGCGGTCAGCGGCGGGCGGTGGTGGCGGTGCGGGCCAGGCGGTCGGTGTAGAAGGCCGGCTCGGCGCCGGGGCGCCAGGGCAGCGCGGCGACCAGCACGATCAGCGCCAGCGCGAGGGAGTTCTCCATCAGCGCGCCGAAGAGCCCGTCCTGGTAGTGCGACACCTCGGGAAGCTGGTGCTCGTACGGCCAGATGGGCGAGACGAGGAAGAGCAGGTAGAGCCCCGCCGCCGCGACGGCGTGCCGCAGGCCGGTCAGCGTCGGGTACCAGATCGGCGGGCGCAGCCCGTTCACCCCGGGCGGCCCCCCGTACGACGACGCCTGGCCGGCGCGCGCCGCCAGGCCCCGGCTCGCCTCGCGACGGCGTACGGCGGCGTCGGCGAGCACGACGATTGCCGGGATGACCCAGACCAGGTGGTGCGTCCAGGAGATCGGGCTGATCACGTTGGCGGTCAGCCCGACCAGGGTGAACGCGGTCAACTCGTCGCCGTCGGCCCGGGCGGTGGCGGCGCGGGAGAGCCCCACGGCCAGGATCAGCACCGAGAACGACAGCCAGAGCAGGCCGGGCGTCTCGATCGAGTCGTAGAGCCGGGCGAGCAGGCCGGCCAGCGACTGGTTGGGGGTCATGTCGGCCGCGCCGACCCGCTCGGTCTGCCAGAGCACGCCGCCGAAGTAGGCCCGCGATTCCGTACCGACCAGCGCGAACGTCCCCAGCGTCACGCCGATGGTGGTGCCGACGGCGGTGGCCGCCGTCCGCCACTGCCGGGTGATCAGCAGGTAGACGATGAAGAGCGCCGGGGTCAGCTTGACGGCGGTGGCCAGGCCGATGCCCATTCCGGCCCACGCCCCGCTGTAGAGGAAGCGCACGAACGGGCCGTCGGCCGGGCGGCCGTGGGTGCCCCGCCGGGACCGCCAGCGCAGCCCGATCAGGTCGGCCATGATCAGCCCGAAGAGCAGCACGTTGACCTGGCCGTACCCGAGGGTCTCCCGGACCGGTTCGATGGCGACGGACATCGACGTCGCGATGCCCACGGTGAACCAGAGCGGCCAGCCGAGCCGGTCCACGATCGGGCGCAGCAGCGCGGCCAGCACGAGAGCGAGGGCGGCGATGCTGCCCGCCGCGTTGATCCAGCCCGCCGCCTCGACCGGCAGGCGCGCCATCGGCAGCATCATCAGGCCGGCGAAGGGCGGGTAGGTGAAACCGAGGGTGGTGGTCGGCGCGATGAACTCGTACAGCTCGTGACCGCTCGCCCACCACACCACCGCGCCGTGGTAGATCTTCATGTCGAAGAAGTTGTACGGCCGCCCGAATGCACCGATGGCGAGCCATGCGGCATAGGCGACGGCGGCCACGATGCCGGTCCGTACGACTGTCCTACGATCGATCCCACGCGTTGCGCGACGGACTGGGGCGAGGCGGTCCAGCCGTCTACCGACGATCGCCGGCATGGCGTGGCCACCCCCGTACCAAGGTCGTCCTACCCGTCCAGGTCCGGTACGGAGCCTAGAACGGCGCCTCACGTTGATGCCTCCCGCGTTATGCGACCGTGTCCGATCCCACACATGTTTTTGACATTTCCACCGCGTTAACGGCAGTGGGGTGGTTCAGGTAATTCGCGGCCTTGCGGGGGGTGATGGCCGTATTGACGCAGGTCAGCCCGGAAGTCGCCGGGCCGTGGACGCGGAGAGGGCGGCGATCCGCGCTTCCCGACGGGCGGTACGCACCGCGCGGGTCACGGAACGTCGAGAGTGACCGATGCGATGGCCGGCCCGCCAGCGCAGACCCGGCTTTCCCTCGGTGTCGGCGGCGGCGAGCAGCAGGCCGCCGAAGAGCCCGAGGTTCTTCAGGAAGTGGACCTGGTTGTTGTTGCGCGTCGCCGGGTCGTCGTTCTTCCAGAAGGGATGTCCGGCGATGGTGACCGGCACCAGCGTGCCGGCGAGCACGAGCGCGGCCGGCCGGGTGAACCTCCCGGTGGCCAGCATCAGGCCGGCGGCGAGCTGCACCGCCGAATTGGCGCGGACCAGTGTGGTGGTGTCGGTGGGAAGCTGCGGCGCGACGTTGGAGATCAACGGTGCGACCCGGTCGGTGAGCGGCTGGGCGGCCGGCACGAGGCGCTCGGGGTGCTGGAAGTTGCGGACCCCGCTGATCACGAAGATTCCGCTCAACATGACGCGGGCGAGGGAGCGCACGGGTTTCATGGATCAGTCATACCCCGTCGGGGCGTCCGCTACCCCGGCAACGGCCGATCCGGGACCTTCCGACATGGACGTGACGCCACGCCGATTCGAGCGACCGTTGCTGATGGACGTGCTCCGACCGGTAACGTCGCGCGGGTGACGACCCTGCGGCTGCGACCCGAGGACCCGGCGGACATCGCCCCGGTCCGCATGGTGCTGGCCGCCGCCTTCGCCCGCCCGGACGCGGCGGTCCCCGGCGAGGTGGCGCTCGTCGACGAGTTGCGCGACAGCGACGCGTGGATCCCGGAGCTGGCGATGGTGGCTGAGTACGGCGGCGAGGTGGTCGGCTACGCCCTGCTCAGCCGGGTCTTCGTACAGTCCGACGACGTCCGCGCTCCGGCGTTGGCGCTCGGGCCGGTCGCGGTGGCCCCGCACCGGCAGCGGGTCGGCCACGGCACGGCGGCGGTGCAGGCCGGGCTGGACGCCGCGACGGAGCTGGGTGAGCGCCTGGTGGTGGTGCTCGGCGACCCCGCGTACTACCGGCGCTTCGGGTTCGTCCGGGCGGACCGAATGGGACTGACCAGCCCGTGGTCCGGTCTGGGGGAGCCGTGGCAGGCGCTGGCGCTGCCGCCGAGCACCAGCGGCGAGGGACCACCGCCGCGCGGTGAGGTGGTGTTCCCGGCCCCCTGGTCCCGCGTCTGACCGCCACCGGCGCCCGTCGACGTGACCGGTGGTGCGCCGGGTGCCGCCGCAGAAGCCGGCCCGGCCGGCGGTGGTCAGGCGGGTTGGGTGCGCAGGTAGCGGCCGAAGTGCGGGACGGTGAAGGCGACCGTGCCCCGCTCGCCGGAGTAGATCAGGCCCTTCTTGATCAGCGCGTCCCGGGCCGGGGAGAGGCTCGCCGGCTTGCGCCCGAGCGCCCGGGCGATCTCCGCGGTCGGCACGGCCGCGTCCATGTCGTCCCGGCCGCCGCCGTCGGCCTCCCCTTCCACCAGGGACAGCGTCGCCATCGCGCGCATGTACTCGCGCTCGGCCGGGGTGGCCCGCTCGAACCGGGAGCCGAAGAAGCCGACCGCCAGTTCGGCCTCCGCCTCGGGAGCGGCCACCCGCACGTCCGCCGCGGTGATCGGCGAGCGGGGCGCGTGGTCCCAGGTCGCCTTCCCGTACGCCTGGACGAAGTAGGGATAGCCGCCGGACTTCTCGTAGAGCAGGTCGAGGGCCTTCTGCTCGTACTCGACCTCCTCCCGCTCGGCCGGCGCGCAGAGCGCCTGGTCGGCGGCGATCCGGTCGAGGCGGTCGATCCGCTGGTAGCGGAACAGCCGTTCGGAGTAGGACTTGGCCGCGCTGAGCACGGCCGGCAGGTGCGGCAGGCCGGCGCCCACCACGATCAGCGGGGCGCCGAGCTGGGACAGCTCGTGGCAGGCGGCGCAGAGCGCGGAGACGTCCTCCGGGCCGAGGTCCTGCATCTCGTCGATGAAGACGGCGATCCCGGTGCCCACGTCGGCGGCCACCCCGGCCGCGTCGCTGAGCAGCTCGACCAGGTCGATCTCGATGTCGCCGGAGTCGGCCCGGCCGCTGCTCGCCGGCACGTCGATGCCGGGCTGCCAGCGGTCGCGCAGCTTGGGGGCGGCACCGCGCCCGGCGGGCGCGGAGCGCTGGGCGAATGCCTTGAGCACGCCGAGGAAGGCGTCGATCCGGTCCGGGGCGCGGTGCCGGGGAGCCAGCTCGCGGACGGCCATGTGCAGCGCGGCGGCGACCGGCCGGCGCAGTGACTGGTCCGGCCGGGCCTCGATCTTGCCGGTGCCCCAGAGATGGTTGATCGCCTGCGAGCGGAGGGTGTTCAGCAGCACCGTCTTGCCGACGCCGCGCAGCCCGGTGAGCATCAGGCTGCGCTCGGGGCGGCCCCGGGCGATGCGTTCCAGGACCACGTCGAAGACGTCCAGCTCCCGGCCCCGGCCGGCGAGCTCGGGCGGACGCTGGCCGGCGCCGGGGGCGTACGGGTTGCGGACCGGATCCACGCATCGCAGAGTATCGGGCCGTCTAGCCGGGGGACTAGAGATGCATAGACGGAGCTACCGGCGTGTCTGCGCGCCTCGACAGCAATCTTGCCCTGTCTAGCATGGACGCTAGACAGGGCAAGATTGACCTACTAGGAGTGTTTCCGCAGGCAGAGCACGTAGTCGAAGAGGTCGACCGGGTTGTCGTGCACGTAGTTGACCGTCGACCTCGGCGAGAGGGTTCGGCACCGCTGCCCGTCCGTGGTCGCCGGGATTCGCAGCAGCACCTCGAACGTGTCCGGGCCGCAGGGCACCTCGCGCAGCTCGGCCTCCTCGTCCGTGCCGTCGTTGACCACGCAGTCGCCCACCGCCACGTCGATCCCCTCCGCGGACTCGGCGGTGCTCGGGTCGGTGCCCGGCTCCTCCGGCGCCGCCGCGGACGGTTTCGCCGAGGTGACCACCGTCGGCGACGGCTCGTCGGCGCTGGTCGCCCGCCACACCGCGAAGCCGGTCAGCCCGAGGCAGGGGCAGAGCAGCAGGACCGCGACCAGCCCGATGACCAGGGCGATCCGGCCGCCGTTGCGCCGGGGCGGGGGCGCCGGCGGCGGCGCGTACCCCGGGGGTGGTGGCGCGTGGAACTGCGGGACGGGCCCGGCCGGCGGGAACGGCCCCGGCGGGGGGTACCCGCCGCCCGGGGCGGGTGGTGGCGGTCCGACAGGGCCGGAGGTGGGTCGCTGGTACGGGTCGTCCGGCTGACCGGGTGGTCCGAAGGATGCCATGTCTTCCCCAGGGGTGGGATCAGCGCTGCTTCAGGCAGAGGACGAAGTCGAGGGTGTCCAGTTCGCTGTCGAAGAAGTACCAGTTGGTGTAGCCGGTGACGTTGGCGCACTTGGCCTCGGCGTCCTTCTCACCGCTGGTCTCGCCGTCGAAACGCCGCAGCACCTCGTACGTCTTCGGGGCGCAGTCGCTGATCAGCAGCTTGGGCTTGCCGCCCGCCGGACCCTCGTTGCGCACGCACTGCCCCGCCTTCACGAAGCGCGGATCGGCGGACGAGGCCGGCGCGGGGGTGGTCGGCGCCGGTTCGCCCGGGCCGGGCAGCGCCGCGCTCGGCGCCGTGGAGGCGGTGGGCGCGGCGTCCGACGCCGGTTCGTCGTCCCGGCCGGCCAGGTACCACAGCGTGGCGGCACCGGCGAGGACGAGCACCGCCAGCACGGCCAGCACCGCGATCAGCGGACCCCGACCCCGCTTCGGCTGCGGCGGCGTCGGATCGCCGAGGTACGCGCTGGGGCCGGCCGACCGGTACGGCCCGGTGGACGGGTGGACCTCGGTGGCCGCCCACCCGGGCTGCGGGTACGGCTGCTGGGCGTGCGGCTCGCCCCACGCGGGCGGGCCGTGCGGATCCGGTGCGGCGCCGTACGCGTCGTCCGGGCGTCGCCCGCCCCAAGGCTCCGGGGCGCCGCCACCCGGTGGCCCGTAGTTCGCCATGCACGCCTCCTGCGTACTCGCTGCTGAGAGGCCGGACACCCGTGCGGGACACCGACGCCGTGGTCACCGTAGCGTGGTCCACCGATGAGCTCACCTCCCGCGATTGCGACACCCACCCGGCCCGGCCTGATCTGGACGGCGCTGCTGCTGGTCTACGTCCTGTGGGGCTCCACCTACCTCGGCATCCGGATCGCCGTGGAGTCCATGCCGCCGCTCGCCTCGGCCGCCCTCCGGTTCGCCGCCGCCGGGCTGGTGCTCGCCGTCGTCCTGCGGGTGCGACGCGGCCCGGGGGCGTTGCGGGTGGACCGGCGTCAGCTCGCCTCCGCCGCCCTGGTCGGGGTGCTGCTGCTGGCCGGCGGCAACGGCCTGGTGGTGCTCGCCGAGGCGGGTCCGCCCGGCGTGGCCGTGCCGTCGGGCATCGCCGCGCTGCTGGTGGCCACCGTCCCGCTGCTGGTGGTGCTGCTGCGCACCGCCACCGGCGACCGACCGCGCGGTTGGACCTTCGCCGGAGTGACGCTCGGCTTCCTCGGCCTGGTGCTGCTGGTGCTGCCCACCGGCGGCACGGGCGCGGTGCCGCTGGCCGGCGCGCTCACCGTGGTCGCCGCGGCCACCTCCTGGTCGGTCGGCTCGTTCCTGTCCGGTCGGCTGGCCGTGCCCGGCGACCCGTTCGTCGCCACCGTGTACGAGATGTTCGCCGGCGCGGCGGCGCTCGCCGTGGTCGCCCTGGCTCGGGGCGAGCTGCGCGACTTCTCGCCGGGCGAGGTGACGGGCCGGTCCTGGGCGGCGCTGGCGTACCTGATGGTGGCCGGCTCGCTGGTGGCCTTCACCGCGTACGTCTGGCTGCTGCACCACGCGCCCATCTCACTGGTCGCCACGTACGCCTACGTCAACCCGGCCGTCGCGGTCGGGCTCGGCGCGCTGCTGGTCGCCGAGCCGATCACCGCGCAGGTGCTGCTGGGCGGCGCGGTGATCGTGGCCGGCGTGGCGCTGGTGGTGAGCACGGAGCGACCCCGGCGGCCGGCGGCGGAGCCCGCCGACGGGGCAGCCGCGGAACCTGCGCACCGGTAACGTCCCGGCCCGTGTCCGTCGGGCTGCTGACCGTCGCCGCGCTCTGCGGCGGCCTCGTCGGTGCGGCGGCGCCGACGTTCGCCGGCTGGTTCACCACGGACCGGTCCGCCACCGGCCGGTGGACGGTCGGCTGGGCGGTCGTCGGTGCGCTGGTGTTCGCCGGGCTGGCCGCCGCGCTCGGGCCGGACCCGGCGCTGCCGGCGTACCTGTTGGTGGCGGCCTTCGGTGTGGTGCTGGCGGTGGTCGACCTGGCCTGCCTGCGGCTGCCCGATCCGCTGGTCGGCGCGGCCGCCCTCGGCGGCGGCGCCGGCCTCGGGGTGGCCGCGCTCGCCGCCGGCACGCCGGGCCGCCTGGCGGTCGCCCTCGCCGGGGCCGCACTCTCCTTCTCCGGGTACGTCCTACTGGCGCTGCTGCCCGGTGCCCGGCTCGGCTTCGGCGACGTCAAGCTCGCCGCCGCCCTCGGCCTGCCGCTGGGCTGGCTGGGCTGGCCGACCCTGGGCTACGGGCTGCTCCTGCCGCACCTGCTGAACGGCGTGCTGGTGTTGGCCCTGCTGGCCGCCCGCCGGGTGCGCCGGGACACCGCCCTGCCGTTCGGCCCGGCGCTGCTCGCCGGAGCCTGGCTGGCCGTGCTCCTCGCCTGACCCGGCCGCCCTGCTCGCCGGCCCGGCGGGTCAGATCAGGCGGAGCTGGCGGTCCTTCGGTCGGCGGGGCTCGGTCTCGCCGAAGCGCTCGAAGAGCCCGGCGTCGATCACGTCGAGGAACGGCGACGGCCGGCAGTCCCGCTCCGACCCGTGCCGGACCCGGCGGGCGGCGTGGCTGACGTAGAGCCGGTCCTGGGCGCGGGTCAGGCCGACGAAGAAGAGCCGCCGCTCCTCGGCGACCGCGTCGTCGTCCGGCTCGGTGCCGGGCCAGCGCAGCGGCAGCAGCCCGTCCTCGGCCCCGACCAGGAAGACCACCGGGAACTCCAGCCCCTTGGCGGCGTGCAGGGTGAGCAGGGTGACCGCCTCGGCGCGCGGGTCGAGCGCGTCCACCTCCGCGCCGGTGGCGAGCTGGGACAGGAACAGCCCGAGGTCGTCGCCGCAGCGGCGGGCCAGCGGGGTGAGCAGGTCGACCGCCGTGCGGACGTCCTCGGGGCGCACCGCGGCGGCGCCGCCGTCCAGCGTCGGCACGGCGAAGCGCTCCGCCAGCACCTGCCCGGCCAGCCGGACGCGGGCCGGCAACGAACCGTCCAGCCCGTCCGCGTGCCGCAGCTCCCGGGCGATGGCGGTCACCCCGGGCCGGTCCCGCAGCCGGTCGTGCGAGCGCTTCTGCACCGGGATGTTCGCCCGGGCGAGGGCGTCGACGATCGGGGCGGCCTGCGCGTCGGTGCGGTAGAGCACCGCGATGTCCGAGAAGGAGAGCGTGGTCGACCGGCCGTCGATCCGACCCGAGTCCAGCGACCGGTGGGACAGGCCGCCGACCAGTTCGTCGATGGTGCGTACCAGGAAATCGGCCTCGTCGGCGACGGAGGCCGCCGGGTAGCGGCCGACCAGCGGGGCCTCCGGGTCGAGTCGCGCCGGGTCGAGCCGGCGGCCCCGCACCAGCGACGACGGCGCGATGGCCTGCACGGCGGCGGCCAGGATCGGTGCCGACGAGCGGTAGTTGCGGTTCAGCCGGACCAGCCGGGCGTCGGTGAAGTCCTGCGAGAAGCGCAGGAAGTAGCCCACGTCCGCGCCCCGGAACGAGTAGATCGCCTGGTCCGGGTCGCCGATCGCGCAGAGGTTGCCGTCGGCGGGGCTGAGCAGGCGCAGCAGCTCGTACTGGACCGCGTCGACGTCCTGGTACTCGTCGACGAAGATCCACCGCCAGCGTTCGCGGTAGTCGCGCACCAGCTTCTTGTCGGCCTTCAGCAGCGCGACCGGCAGGGTCAGCAGCTCGTCCAGGTCGACCAGGTCCTGCTTGCGCAGCAGCGCGGTGTAGCGGTCCGGGTCGTCGCCGGCCTCGGCGCGGGCGGCCGCCCGGTCGGCGTCGTCGGCGATCCGGAAGTCCGCCGGCAGCCCGGCGGCGGCCGCGTTCTCCCGCAGGATGGCCAGCCCGAGCGAGTGGAACGTGCCGACGGTGACGTCCTCGGCCACCGGGCCGAGCAGCCCGTCGAGGCGGTGCCGCAGCTCCTCGGCGGCCCGCCGGGTGAAGGTGATTGCCAGGCACTGCTCGGGGAAGACGTTCAGCTCCGCGCAGAGGTACGCGATTCGGTGGGTGAGGGTCCGGGTCTTGCCGGTACCGGGACCGGCCACGATCAGCAGCGGGCCACCCGGCGCGGACGCGGCCACCCGCTGCATCGCGTCCAACCGGTCGAGCAGGCCGGTGCCGACCTCCTCCATGCCGGCGAGCATCGGCTCGAACGGCTCGTGCGGCGAGGGCGCCGGCGCGATCGGCGGGGGAGGCGGCGGCGCGGCCTTCCGCTTCGGCTCGGCCTTCGGCGCCGCCGGGCGACGGGCCTTCGCCCCCGCCGCCGGCTCCGCGGGCCGTCGCTGCGCCGGCACGGGTACGTCGAAGAGCGTCTCCGCCTGCGCCCCGGTCGCCTTCCCGCCCAGCTCGGCCGGGTCGAAGAGGGTGATCACGCCGTACTCGCCGTCGTAGCCGGGCACCCGGCGGACGTCGCCGCGGCGTAGCCGGCCGATCCCCTCGGCCAGCAGTTCGCCGCCGACCCGCCCGATCTCGTCCAGCGGGGTACGGGTGAGGATCTCCAGCTCCGGGCCGAGCACGGCGACCAGCTCGTGGAGTTTCCCCTCGACCTTCTTGCTCCGCGCGCCCACCTTGTTGATCTCGCCGAGGATCTCGGCCAGCGGCACCAGGTGGGTGACCTCGCGGGCGTGCGCGGGGCGGTGCCCCGCCGGCCGGTCGGCCAGCTCCTCGACCCGGCTCAGCACGCCGACGGTCAGCGGCTTGCCGCACTCCGGGCAGCGCCCGCCGGCCTGCCGGGTCCGCCCGGGCGACCAGTTGACGCCGCAGAGCCGGTGCCCGTCCGCGTGGTACTTCCCCTCCTCCGGGAAGAACTCGATCGTCCCGGCCAGCCCGTCGCCGGTGCGCAGCGCCTCGCGGATAGCGAAGTAGTCGCGGTCGGCGGAGAAGACCGTCGCCTCCCGGGCCAGCGCCGGCGGGGAGTGCGCGTCGGAGTTCGAGACGAGCTGGTAGCCGTCCAGGCTGCCGACCCGCCAGTTCATCTCCGGGTCGGACGAGAGGCCGGTCTCCACCGCGAAGACGTGCTCGGCCAGGTCGGCGTAGCAGTCGGCGATCGCGTCGAAGCCGGACTTCGAGCCGAGCGCGGAGAACCAGGGCGTCCAGATGTGCGCCGGGACCAGGTAGCCGTCGCCGCTGGCCTCCAGGGTGATCTCCAGCAGGTCCCGGGAATCCAGGCCGAGAATCGGCCGGCCGTCCGACCCGAGGTTGCCGATCCGGCCAAGCGCCGTGTTGAACCGCGCCACCGCGTCCAGGTCGGGCAGATAGATCAGGTGGTGGACCTTGCGGGTCCGGTCGTCCCGCTTGTAGATCGTGGAGATCTCCACGCTGAGCATGAACCGGACCGGGTCGGTCTCCGCCTCGCTGGCCAGCCGGGGCGGCAGCCGGCGGGCGATGTCCCGCTCCGCCTCCGGGGCGAGCCGGTAGAGCCCGGGCTCGGCCGGGTGCAGCGTCTCGCGCAGGTGGTCGTACCAGGCGGGGTGGGTGAAGTCCCCGGTGCCGAGCACGCCGATGCCCTTGCGCCGCGCCCACCAGCCGAGGTTGGGCAGGGTGAGATCGCGGCTGCACGCGCGCGAGTACTTCGAGTGGATGTGCAGGTCCGCGACGAACGGCGGGACGCCACCGGGGGGTGCGGCGCTGAACGGAGGCACGCCGCATCCTGTCACGGCCGGTCCATCACCCGCCCGCCGCCACGCGTACGGGTGACCTGAGCAATCCGGTGCTGGACTCCGCCGCCCGGTCGCGCTATGGGGCGCGCAGCTCCACCAGGGTGATCTGCGGCGGGGCGCCGACCCGCACCGGCGGGCCCCAGAAACCGGCGCCGTTGGTGACGTACACCTTGGTGCCGTCCACCTCGCCGAGCCCGGAGACGACCGGCTGCTGGAGCTTGACGGCCAGGTTGAACGGCACGATCTGGCCGCCGTGGGTGTGTCCGGAGAGCTGGAGGTCGACGCCGAACTTCGCCGCCTCGTGCGCGGCGACCGGCTGGTGGGCCAGCAGCACGACCGGGCGGCTCGGGTCGCGGTCGCCGAGCGCGGCCGCGAAGTCGGCGGGCGCGGCCAGGCCGGTGCCGGCGGCGGTCACGTCGTTGACGCCGGCCACGTCCAGCACGCCACCCCGGGCGCGGATCTCCTGCCGCTGGTTCTGCAACACCCGCAGGCCGAGCCGGTCCACCTCCTGGACCCACTCCTCCACCCCGGAGTAGTACTCGTGGTTGCCGGTGACGAAGAAGTTGCCGTAGCGGGACCGCAAGCCGCGCAGCGGCGCCGCGGCCTCGCCCAGCTCGGCGACCGAGCCGTCGACCAGGTCGCCGACGACCGCGACGAGGTCGGCGTCGAGGCGGTTGATCGCGGCGACGATCCGTTCGGTGTGCTCCCGTCCGCGCAGCGGGCCGAGGTGGATGTCGGAGACGGTGGCGATCCGCAGCCCGTCCATGCTGCGCGGCAGCTTCGCCAGCGGGATCCGGACCCGGTCCAGCTCGGGCGGGCCCGTCGCCACCCGGACGCCGTAGCCGGTGACGCCGGCCGCGGTGAGCCCGGCGAAGATCGCCGCGCCCCGGGCCAGCAGCAGCCGGCGCGAGGCGTCGTGGTCGGGCTGATTCACGGCGTCGACGGCCGGCGGGTCGGCGGTGCCGGCCGCGCCGACCAGCACCGGCTCGGGCGCGGCGGCGGTCGACTCGGCGACCGCCGACCGGCGGCGCAGCACCAGTCGGGCGACCGCCATCGGCACTTCCAGCACCAGCAGCAGGACCAGCAGGTAGAACATCACCGCCAGCCAGAGGTAGCCCGGCCAGGCCAGCCAGAACGCCCCGACCGCCCGGGTGCCGGCCATCGTCGCCGGTACGAGCAGCGCCAGCAGCAGCGCGGCCACCGCGCCGATCCGCCGCCCCCGTCCGGGACGGGTGGTGTCCTTGACCAGCCGCTTCCACAGGTAGAAGTGGATCAGGCCGATGATCAGGGCCAGGGTGGCCAGGAACGCCAGAGTCGCCAACATGCCAGCCCTTTCTCAGCCGCCCGCGAAGGGGGGCAGCACGTCGATCGTGACCCCGGCCGGCAACGGCGTCCCACGATCATGACAGCGCACCCCGTCGACCAGGAAACTCGCCACCTCCAGCACGGCGGCCAGCCCTGGCCCGTGCCGCTCGGCGAGTTCACCGACCAGTTCGTCCAGCGAACGGCCGGCGGATGCGCTCTCCTCGGTGCGGCCGGCGGCGGCCCGGGCCCCGGCGAAGTAGCGGACGGTGAGATCCACGGCTCAGCCTCCGATCGCGGACATCGGCCGGGCCGGTTGCAGGAAGGTGGGGTCGTCGATGCCGTGCCCGGCGCGCTTGCCCCGCATGGCCACCTGCCAGCGGCGGGCCAGCTCCGCGTCGTCCGCCCCGCCGCGCAGCGCGCCGCGCAGGTCGGACTCCTCGGTGGCGAAGAGGCAGGCCCGGATCTGGCCGTCGGCGGTGAGCCGGGTCCGGTCGCAGTCGCCGCAGAACGGCCGGGTGACGCTGGCGATCACGCCGACCCGGGCCGGTCCGCCGCCGACCAGCCAGGTCTCGGCGGGGGCCGCGCCCCGCTCGGCCGAGTCGGGCGTCAGGGCGAACGCGCCGGCCAGCGAGGCCAGGATCTCGTCGGCGGTGACCATGGTGGCCCGGTCCCAGCCGTGCTGGGCGTCCAGCGGCATCTGCTCGATGAACCGCAGCTCGTAGCCGTGGTCGAGGGCGAACCGCAGCAGCGCCGGGGCCTCGTCGTCGTTGACGCCCCGCATCAGCACCGAATTGACCTTGACCGGGGTGAGCCCGGCGGCGGCGGCGCCGGCCAGCCCGGCGAGCACGTCGGCCAGCCGGTCACGCCGGGTCAGCCGGCTGAACCGGTCGCGGTCCAGGGTGTCCAACGACACGTTCACCCGGTCCAGCCCGGCCGCGCGCAGGGTGGGGGCGAGCCGGTCCAGGCCGATGCCGTTGGTGGTGAGGGAGATCCGGGGGCGGGGGGTCAGCGCGGCCACCTCGGTGACGATGCCGGCCAGCCCCGGCCGGATCAGCGGCTCGCCGCCGGTGAAGCGGACCTCGGTCACCCCGAGCCGTTCCACGGCGACCCGGACCAATCGGACGATCTCGTCGTCGCCGAGCAGCTGCGGCCCGGCCAGCCAAGGCAGACCCTCCGCCGGCATGCAGTACGTGCAGCGCAGGTTGCACTTGTCGGTCAGCGAGACCCGCAGGTCCCGGGCGACACGGCCGTACCGGTCGGCGAGGACGCCCTCGGCGGGCGGGGCGACGGTCACCCGTCGACCGTAGCGCGGCCGGTCCCGCCCAGCGCTGCTCGGGCGGCCCCGATTACCGCATCCCGGTACGCCGCGCCGAAGACGGCGGTGTGCACCAGCAGCAGGTGGAGCTGGTGCAGCGGCAGTCGGTCCCGCCAGCCGTCGGCCAGCGGCCACTCCTCCCGGTAGGCGCCGACGATCCGGTCGAGGTGCGGCGCGCCGCCGAAGAGGGCCAGTTGGGCCAGGTCGGTCTCCCGGTGCCCGCCGTGCGCGGCCGGGTCGACCAGCCAGGCCCGGTCGTCCACGCCCCAGAGCACGTTCCCCGGCCACAGGTCGCCGTGCAGCCGGGCCGGCGGCTCGTCGCCGCCGACCTCGCCGATCCGGGCGACAACCTGCTCCACCAGCGCGGCGTCCGCCCCGGTGAGCGCGCCGCCGTCCACCGACAGCGCCAGGTACGGCAGCAGCCGACGCCGGGCGAACCAGTCCGGCCAGGGCCCCTCGTCGGGGGTGTTGTCCTGCGGCAGCGGGCCGATGAAGCCGGGCCAGTCGGCGCCGAAGGCGGACGCCCCGGCCCGGTGCATCCCGGCCAGTTCCCGGCCGAACCGTTCGGCCGCCTCCGGGGACGGCTCGCCCGGCTCCACCCAGTCCAGCGCCAGCAGCTCCGGCAGCGCCGCCACCACCTCCGGTACGGCCACCGTGCCCGCCGCGCGCAGCCAACGCAGCCCGGCCGCCTCGCTGGCGAAGAAGCCCTCGGGCACCGGTTGGTCGGCCCGCTCCGGCCAGCTCTTGGCGAAGACGGAGTGACCGTCGTCCAGGGTGAGCCGGGAGGCGGCGCAGACGTCCCCGCCGGAGACCGGCGTCTCCCGGATCCGCTGGTGGGTCAGGAACGTCGGCAGGTGCTCCGGGTGCGCCCGCAGGTACGCCAGGTCCATCAGCGCAAGGTAGCCGCTCCCTGCCGCAACCGGGGGATTCCGAAGCCTGGCAAATCAATGACCTGTGGGAACACTCTCCGTGTCTGTGGACAACCCGCGTGTCGTCCACAGGGCCTGTCGGACGCGTCCCCCGGGTCGCAGGCTGCCGGCATGACCGCGACCGACCGCCCCCGGCTCACCGTCCGCTCGCCCGCCGACCTGCTCGCCGCCGTGCCGTACCTGCTCGGTTTCCATCCCGCCGACAGCGTCGTCGTGGTGGCGATGCGCGCCCAGCGGGTCGTCTTCGCCGCCCGTGCCGACCTGCCCGACCGTGGCACCGACCCCCGGCTGCCCGCCGACCACCTCGGCGGCGTCCTCGGCCGGCAGGACGCCGACGCCGCCACCGTCATCGGGTACGGCCCGGCCGACCGGGTCACCCCGACCGTCGACGCGGTACGCGCCGCACTGACCACGGCCGGCCTGACCGTGCTCGACGCGATGCGGGTGACCGACGGCCGGTACTGGTCGTACCTGTGCGCGGAGGCGGCCTGCTGTCCGCCCGACGGCACCCCGTACGACCCGGGCAGCAGCGAGGTCAGCGCCGCCGCGGTCTACGCCGGTCAGGTGGCGCTGCCCGACCGGGCCGCTCTCACCGCCCAGGTGGCCGCCGCCGACGGGCAGGACCGGGCGGCGATGCGGCAGGCCGGCGTCCGGGCCGAGCGGCGGCTGCTCACCCTGCTGGAGGAGGCGCCCGCCGCCGACCTGCTCGGCGGTCGCTCCATCCGGGCGGCCGGCGTCGCCGCCGTGCGGGACGCCCGGCGGGCGCACCGCCGGGGCGAGCGGCTCACCGACGACGAGGTGGCCTGGCTCAGCCTGCTCCTGACCCACCTCCCGGTGCGCGACCACGCCTGGGAACGCACCGACGGGCGGGAGGAGGACATCGACCTCTGGGGCGACGTGCTGCGCCGCGCCGAGGAGGAGTTGATCGCGGCGCCGGCGAGCCTGCTGGCCTTCGCCGCCTGGCGAGCCGGCCAGGGCGCCCTGGCTGCGGTCGCGTTGGAGCGGGCGCTGGCAGTCCACCCCGACTACTCCCTGGCCCAGCTCCTCGACGACCTGCTCCGCCGCGGCGTACCCCCGTCCGAGCTGGACGGCTGGCCGGCCGTCGGAGAGCCGGGCGTGGTCCGGCGGCGTCCCCGCCGGCGACGACACGTGCGGCGGGGCCTCGGATGAGGGTCGTGCGGGAAATTCTGCCGGCGGGCGGCTCAGTCGACCAGCATCCGGTGCCCGCCGGCGTAGACGTTCATCGTCCGGCCGCGCAGGAAGCCGACCAGCGTCATCCCGGCCTCCTCCGCCAGGTCGGCGGCGAGCGAGCTGGGCGCGGAGACCGCCGCGAGCAGCGGTACGCCGGCCATCCACGCCTTCTGGGTCAGCTCGAAGCTGGCCCGACCGGAGACCAGCAGCAGGTGCCCGGCCAGCGGGAGACGACGTTCCCGCACCGCCCAGCCGACCACCTTGTCCACCGCGTTGTGCCGGCCGACGTCCTCCCGCAGCACCACCGGCTCGCCCTCGGCGGTGAACAGCCCCGCCGCGTGCAGGCCGCCGGTGCGGTCGAAGGCCCGCTGGGCCGCCCGCAACCGGTCGGGCAGCGCGGCGAGCACCTCGGCCCGGACGGTGAGCGGATCGTCCACCACCGGGTACGGCGACCGGGTCCGCACCGCCTCGATGCTGGCCTTGCCGCAGACCCCGCACGAGCTGGTGGTGTAGAAGTTCCGGGACGGGTCGGTGGTGGGCTCCGGCACGCCCGGGGCGAGCACCACGTCCACCACGTTGTACGTGTTCGGGGTCTCCGCCCCGGCGCAGAGCTGGGCGGTGAGCACGTCCTCGGTCGACCGGATCAGCCCCTCGGTGAGCAGGAAGCCGATCGCCAGGTCGATGTCGTCGCCGGGGGTACGCATGGTGACCGCCAGCGGCCGGCGTCGACCGGGACCGGCCGGGCCGACCCGGATCTCCAGCGGCTCCTCCACCGAGAGGGTGTCCGGCCGGCGTACCGGGGCGCGTCCGTCGGCCACCGCGTCGAGGTCGATGCGGAGCACACTCCGCCGGTCAGTCGCCCGTCCCATCCCGCCATCCTCCCCCGCCCGCCGAGCGACCCGCACCACGACGCCGGCCGGCCGGCGGGCCCGCCGATCCAGTTCGCTGGTGGGGTAGGGCGCACGGGCCGACGACCCGCACCAGGACGCCGGCCGGCGTGCGGGCCCGCCGATCCCGCGATGTCGGCGGCGGAGGGCGGACGACGACGCCGGCCGGGCGGACGGGTCGGCGCGAGGCTACGGTGGCCCGGTGACGGCGTACGCGGCGGTGGTGCTCGCAGGCGGGGCGGCGCGCCGGATGGGCGGTCGGGACAAGCCGGCGCTGCCGGTCGGCGGAACGCCGATGCGGGAGCGGGTGCTGGCGGCCGTCGCCGACGCGGCCCCGCGGATCCTGGTCGGGCCGGCCGACGCGGTCCCCGGCGACGTGCTGGTGACCCGGGAGCGACCGCCGGGCGGTGGCCCGGTGGCGGCGACCGCGGCCGGGCTCGCACTGCTGCCCCCCGACACGACCACCGTCGCCCTGCTCGCCGCCGACCTGCCGCTGCTCACCCGGGAGGCGGTCGGCGTGCTGCTGCGCACGCTGCACCCGAAGCCCGACGGGGCGCCGCCGCGCGGTCACGGGGACGACGGGCCGGACGGGGTCTGCCTCCTCGACGACCGGGGCCGGCGGCAGCCGCTGTGCGGTGTGTGGCGGGCGGCGGCGTTGCGGGACGCGCTGGCCCGCCTCGTCGGGCGTCGGGGCGGTACGCCCGACGGCGCCTCGATGCGGGAGTTGCTCGCCGAGCTGAGGGTGCGTGACCTGCCGTGGTCCGGCAGCGGCCCGCCGCCGTGGTTCGACTGCGACACTGACTCGGACGTACGCCGGGCTGAGGAGTGGACGCGATGACGGTGATGGACGACTGGCTGACGGCGGCCTGCGCCGAGCTGGGGCTCGACCCGGCCGAGGTCCCGGTGCCGACGGTGCTCGACCTGGCCAGGGACGTCGCCCACCAGGTGCTGCGGCCGGGCGCGCCGGTGAGCGCGTACCTGCTCGGGGTGGCGGTCGGGCGCGGCGCCGACCCGGCGGGCGCCGCCGCGCGGCTGAGCGCCCTGGCCGCGACCTGGCCGGTGGAGCTGGGCGGCGACCGCCCCGACTGAGTCGCACCCGCCGCGTTGTCCGATCCCGGTCGCGGTGGATTCGACACCGGGTGGGCCTGGGTAGGGTGACCTTGACGGACGGAGGCGATCATGACGGCAGACCACCCCTCGAAGCCGACCGGTGATCAGCCCGGCAGCTCGCCGGAGCAGCACGAGTCGGTCCTGCTGGACGAGCCGAGCACGGCCGACCTGCGGGCCAAGGTGACCGAGGCGTGGCGGGAGTTCGCCCGCGCCCTGGCCGAGCGGCTGCGCGCGCTGCCCACCGGGGCGCACGTCGAGCTGACCCTCGACCCGACCGCCTCCGGCACCGGCAACGCCATCTACTCGATCAGCGTGGACGTGGGCGACGGGGGGCGGGTCTCCGCACGGGCGGTCGGCAACGCCACCCTGCCGCAGGGCTACCGGCTGGACCGGGCCGCCGTCGCGGACATGATCGCGCTGGGCTGGTCGCCGCCGGGCGTGCTGGAGGGCTCCCGGGACCAGTTCGGCCTGGAGGGCTCGACCGCCGACGCCAGCAAGGTGGCCGCGCTGCTCTCCCGCACCCTGCGCGACGTCTACGGCGCCCCGCACCCGGCCTTCCTCGTCTACCTCGTGCACGACGCCGAGGGGGAGCCGCTGCCGGCCGAACCGCTCGGCACCGCGCGCAGCGAGTTCGGCCCGGACCGCGACGTCGAGGCGGACCTCGACGAGGCGCTGGCCGCCGCCGCGAGCGCGCAGAAGAGCGAAGAGGGCGAGGACGTGCTCGCGCTGGAGGAGCGGGTCCGCACCGTCGTGTCGACCATGCTCAAGTCGAAGTCCGACCAGCTCCAGGTGGACTCGGACGGCGACATCAACATCCGGGCCGGCTCGGCGATGGTGTTCGTCCGGGTACGCGACAACCCGCCGCTGGTCGACGTCTTCTCGCCGGTGCTCACCGAGGTGGAGCCGACCGAGCGCCTCTACGTGAAGCTCTCCGAGCTGACCAACCGGATGCCGATCGGCCGGCTCTACTGCGCCGACGACACCGTCTGGGCCTCCATCCCGGTCTTCGGCCGCAACTTCCAGGCCACCCACCTGATGCTCGCGGTGCAGGTGATGACCGGGCTGGCCGACGAGCTGGACGACCGGCTGCACGGCGAGTTCGGCGGCAAGCGGTTCTTCGGCGAGGGTGACAAGCCGAGCCGGCCGGCGGACTCCGAGCACCGGACGGGCATGTACCTCTGACTTCCGGCGGCGCCCGCTCGCCCCGTGCGCCGACTCGTCAGCCGACGTCGAGCAGGGTCTTGCCGACGGTGGCCCGCGACTGCATCGCGGCGTGCGCCTCGGCGGCCCGCTCCAACGGGAACCGCTGCCCGATCAGCGGGCGCAGCCGCCCGGCCGCGCCCTCGGCCAGCGCCCGCCCGGTGAGCGCGCGCAGCTCGTCCGGGCCGGCGGTCGGTCGCAGCAGCGTCACCCCGCGCGCCGTGGCGGTCTCCGCCGGCACGTCGGTCCAGCTGCCGGAGGCGAGCCCGAAGCTGAGCATCCGACCGCCGGGGTCGAGCAGGTCGAACGCCGCACTGCCAACGTCGCCGCCGACGCCGTCGAAGACGACGTCCACCCCACCGGTCGCGGCGCGTACCCGGTCGGCCCAGTCGGGCTCCCGGTAGTCGATCACGACGTCGGCGCCCGCCGCCCGGACCAGTTCCGTCTTGCGGGGGCCGCCAGCCAGGCCCACCACCCGTGCTCCCGCCCGCGCGGCGAGCTGGACCAGCAGGCCGCCCACCCCACCGGCGGCGGCCTCGACCAGTACCCGTTCCCCTGCCTTGGGGGCTGCCGAGTCGGCCAGCAGCAGCGCGGTGCGGCCGTCGGCGAGCAGCGCCACCGCGTCGTCCAGCGCCAGCGCGTCGGGCACCTCGACCGGCGCGGCCCGGTCCACGACGACCCGTTCGGCGTACCCGCCGGAGCCGCCGGTGCCGCTGACCACCCGTCGGCCGACCAGCCCGGGGTCCACGTCCGGGCCCACCGCGCCGATCACGCCGCCGACCCCGTTGCCGGGGATCACCGGCAACGGGCCGCGGAACGGCCCGAAACCGGTGGCCCGGAACATCGTCTCGACGAAGGTGAGGTTGACGTGGGCCACCTCGATCAGCACCTGCCCCGGCCCGGGCGTCGGGTCGGACGCCGTTCCCGGCACCAGCACCTCCGGCCCGCCGAACTCCCGCAGCCACACCGCCCGCACGATCCCCCCTCACGCCGCCCGTCCGGCCCAGTCGACGACATGAAGTGGGGTTGAGGTCAAGCGCGGGTCAGCCGGTGGACGGCCCGACGCCGGGGGACTCGACCAGGCGGGAGAGCACGATGGTGCTCCGGGTGGAGGTCACGAACGACTCCGCCCGCAGCCGCTCCAGCGCCTCCTCCAGGTGGGCGATGTCGGCGGCCCGCAGGTGCACCAGGGCGTCCGCCTCGCCCGAGACGGTGTACGCCCCGACCACCTCCGGGTGCCGCCGGGCGGCCACCCCGATCTGCGCGGGGGTGGTCCGGCCGGCGCAGAAGAGCTCGACGAAGGCCTCCGTGGTCCAGCCGACGGCGGCCGGGTCGACCACCGCCGTGAAGCCCCGGATCACCCCGGCGGAGCGGAGCCGGTCGACGCGTCTCTTCACCGCCGGAGCGGAGAGTGACACCCGGGTGCCGATGTCGGCGTACGACGCGCGAGCGTCCGCCACGAGCAACGCAATGATTCGCTGGTCGACCGCGTCTATCTGCAACGTTCCGCCTTCAGAAAGCAAGAGTTCTGGCTGTTACCAAAGTTCTACGCTACCTACTCTTGGTCACCGTGAACCAGCAGCGAGTGCCGCGAAAGCGGACATATCTCATGTGCTCGCCCGAGCATTTCGCCGTCGAGTACGCCATCAACCCGTGGATGGACGTCACCACCGCGGTCGACGCGGAGCTGGCGGTCAAGCAGTGGGACCGTCTGCGGGAAACGCTGGTCGGCCTCGGCCACGACGTGCACCTGCTCACCCCCGAGGCCGGGCTGCCGGACATGGTCTTCGCCGCCAACGGTGCCTTCGTGGTGGACGGGACGGTCTACGGCGCCCAGTTCAAGCACGAGCAGCGGACCGCCGAGGCCGCCGCGCACCGGGCGTTCTACGAGTCGCAGGGCTGGCGGTTCATCGCGCCGAGCGAGACCAACGAGGGCGAGGGTGACTTCGCGTACCTGCCGGAGGCGCACGGCGGGCTGGTCCTCGCCGGCCACGGCTTCCGCACCGAGCTGCCGGCGCACGCCGAGGCGCAGGAGGCGCTCGGCCGGCCGGTGGTGTCGCTGCGCCTGATCGACCCGCGCTTCTACCACCTCGACGTGGCGCTGGCCTCGATCGACGACGAGAACATCGTCTACTTCCCGGGCGCCTTCTCGGCGGCCAGCCAGAAGGTGCTCACCCAGCTCTTCCCCGACGCCGTGATCGCGGACGACGAGGATGCGATGACCTTCGGCCTGAACCTGGTCAGCGACGGGCTCAACGTCGTGCTCAACAGCGAGGCGACCCGGCTGGCCGGCAAGCTCAAGGCGGCCGGCTACCACCCGGTGCCGGTCGAGCTGGCCGAGCTGAAGAAGGGCGGCGGCAGCGTGAAGTGCTGCATCGCCGAGCTGCGTCACTGACGCCACCACGGCGTACGCCGAGGGCCGGCCTCCCCCCGGGGAGACCGGCCCTCAGTGCGTACGGGGCCCCGTGCTCAGCCGAGCGTGGCGATCTCGTTGAGCATGACGTTGGACAGCAGCCGGCCGTCGAACTGCACGGTGCGCAGGTACCACCGCTGCTGCGGCGTGCGGGGCTGGTTGAACTGCCACACCCCGCGCGGGCTGTCGATCTGGCCCACCTTGCCGAGGGCCAGGTTGACCTGCTGCGGGGTCGGGTTCGCCCCGGCGATCCGGATCGCCCCGTCGAGCACCTGGGCGGCGTCGTACGAGGCCATCGCGTAGGTGCTGGGCGAGACGTTGAACGTCTTGCGGTACGCGGATGCGAAGATCCGGTTGGCGTTGTTGTTCAGGTCGGCCGAGTAGTTCGACACGGTCTGGATCGGGCCGGGCAGCAGCCGTTCCTCCTTGTCCAGCAGCACCCCGCGTACCTCGTTGAGCACGCTGCCCTCGGTGAGGAAGCCGGGCGCGTAGATCGGCCCGGTGTAGGCCGGGCGGTGCCGGCGCAGCTGCTTGATGAACTGGATGGCCGCGGTGCCGGAGAAGTGGCAGAAGATCGCGGTGGGCCTGCGGTTGAGCGCCTGCCGGATGTCGTAGGCGTACGTGCTCTCGCCCGGGTTGGCGGTGGGGTTCGTCCAGACCGGCTCGCCGGCGATCCGCGGATCGTCGACGCCGAAGCCCTGGCGGAAGCCCTGCACGACGTCGAGGCTGGCGCCGCCCTCCGGCGCGATGATCAACACCCGGCTGCCGGCCGGCAGCCGCTGCTTGAGGTACGCCCCGAGCGCCCGGCCCGGCTCGTCCAGCACGTACGAGGTGCGCCAGATGTAGACCACGCTCTGCAGGCTGACCGGCGAGGCGTTCGACCCGATCAGCGGCACCCGGGCCTTCTCCACGATGTCCCGGATGCCGGACATCACCGTCGGGTTGACCACCCCGGTGAGAGCGAGCACGCCCTGCTTGAGCAGGCCGTTGACGGCGTCCTGACCGGTTTCGGCCCTGTCGCCCTCGTCGGCCTTCACCAGGGTCACCGGGTGCCCGCCGAGGCGCTGGCCGTGGGTGGCCAGGTAGAGCTCGAAGCCGTTGACGAGGTCCTCGCCGATGGTCTTGCCCGAGCCACTTTCGGGGGCGACGAGACCGATCTTGATCGGCGAGCCGGTCGCGACCGGCTCAGCCTCGTCGTCCGTGCCGCAGCCGGCGACCAGCCCGGTGGTACCGAGCGCGGCCAGCAGCTGCAGGGCGCGCCTGCGGTTCATCTGCGACACCAAAATCCTTCCGGAGCGTTGCGGGGCGTCACCGCCCCCTCGGCGTTCTACCTGGTTGACGACGCTGCGTCAATGGCTAGTGATCTTTGTGCAGCGACTGCAACGCGGCTCTGACGCGCGGCCAGGCGGCCGACTCCGGGTCGATGAGCCCGAAGTGCTCGCATTCCGGCAGTTCAACGAGGCTCACATCGGCCCCCGCCGCCTTGGCCGCAGCCGCGTAACCCCGGCTGATCGTTACCGGCACCTGCAGGTCCTGGACCCCGTGGAGGATCACGGTACGTGTCCGAAGCGGCACCAACTCCCGTGGATCGGCCGCCGCGTACCGGTCCGGGTGCTCCGTCGGGCCGCCGCCGAGCAGCGCGGCCACCGCCCCGCCGTCCAGGTCCAGCCGGTACGCCTCGGCGAGGTCGGCGACCGGGGCCAGCGCCAGCACCCCCCGTACGGTGGCCGGGGCGTGCGCCGCCGCGTAGAGCGCGAGGTGTCCGCCGGCGGAGTGCCCGAGCAGCAGCGGTGGCCCGGCGGCCACCCGGCCGGGCAGGGCGCGGGCCGCCAGCGCGGGTAGCGCCGCCACCCCGGCCAGCACGTCGGTGAGGGTGCCCGGCCAGCCGCCGCCCGGCTGCCCGGTCCGCCGGTACTCCAGCTGCGCCACCGGCCAGCCCAGCGCCGCCAACGCGGTGGCCAGCGGGCCGGTGTGGGTCCGGTCGTACTCGGCGCGCCAGAAGCCACCGTGCAGCACCGCGACCAGCGGCCGGGCCGGGCCGTCCCCGGCGGGGCGACGCAGGTCGACGATCTGGTCGGGGTGGTCGCCGTAGGCGAGGGTCTCATCGGGGGACGGAGCGGGCCGGGTGAGCACGGCGCGCGGGTCGGCGGGCATGTCGGCGACGGTAGCGCGACGGTCACCGGCCGGGGGGCGTGACCGGTCCCACCGCGTGCGGCTCGCGGGCGTGGGTAAAGATGGGTGCCATGACCGACGCGCACTCCGCTGGACAGAACGACGAGCCGGGCACCGAGGACACCGGGCACTCGGGCACCGTGGTGGTGATCGGCCCCGACGGCCGCCCGGTCGGCACCGTGCAGACCGACGAGCAGGCGGGCGAGGACCCGACCCGCCTGGTCGAGCAGCCGGCCAAGGTGATGCGGATCGGCAGCATGATCAAGCAGCTGCTGGAGGAGGTCAAGTCGGCCCCGCTGGACGACGCCAGCCGGCACCGGATGCGGGAGATCCACGAGCGGTCGATCGTCGAGCTCAAGGAGGGCCTCGCCCCCGAACTGCGCGAGGAGCTGGAGCGGATCTCGCTGCCCTTCACCGAGGAGAAGGCGCCCAGCGAGGGCGAGCTGCGCATCGCCCACGCCCAACTCGTGGGCTGGCTGGAGGGGTTGTTCCACGGCATCCAGGCCGCGCTGGTCGCCCAGCAGATGGCCGCCCGGGTGCAGCTGGAGCAGATGCGTTCCGGCCGGCAGGCCCTCCCCAGCGGCCCCGGCGGGATGGTGCCCGGCATGCCGGGCATCGGCCAGCCGCAGGGCGGCGAGGGGCATCCCACCGGCCAGTACCTCTGACCGGCGGGCCCGCTCAGCCCGCCCCGAAGACCTTCTCCAGGTACGCCGCCACGCCGTCGGCGGAGTTCGCCCCGGTCACCTCGTCGGCGATCTCCAGGACGGCGGGGTGTGCGTTGGCCACCGCCACCGCCCGACCGGCCCAGGTCAGCATCGGCAGGTCGTTGGGCATGTCGCCGAACGCGAGCACGTCGCGTTCGTGGATGCCGAGGCGGGCGGCGTACCAGGCCAGCCCGGCCGCCTTGGTCACCCCGGCGGCGGAGATCTCCACCAGCCCGCTGTACGACGAGTGCGTCGCCTCGGCCAGCCCCTGCAGCGCCCCGGCCACCACCCGGACGAAGACGTCCGGGTCCTGCTCCCCGGCCCGGGCCAGCAGCTTCACCGCCGGTACGGAGTGCAGCTCCTCGGGCGACTCGACGGCCCGGATGGCGTCGTGGTCGGCGTCCCAGCGCAGCGGGTAGTGCGCCTCGTGCCGCATCTGCCGGCTGTCGACGATCTCCACCGCGAAGCTCACCTCGGGCACCGCGGCGCGCAGCCGGCGGGCCACCTCGGCGAGGAGTTCCGGGGCGAGCGGGTCGGCCCGCAGCACCTCGTCGGCGACCGGGTCGTACACCACGGCGCCGTTGGCGCAGATCGCCGGCAGCGGGGCGGCGAGCTGGTCGTACACGAGCTGGAGCCAGCGGATCGGGCGGCCGGTGACCAGCACGACCGGCGTGCCCTGCGCGCAGATCCGCTCCAGCACCGTCGCGGTACGCGCGCTGAGCGTCCGGTCGTCGCCGAGCAGCGTGCCGTCGATGTCGGTCGCGACCAGTCGGGGTGTCTCTCCCATCACCGGGAGAGTAGCCGGTCCAGGTAGACCGCGACCCCGTCGTCGTCGTTGCGCAGGGTGATCTCGTCCGCGGCGGCGCGGACCGCGGGGTGCGCGTTGGAGACGGCCACCCGGCCCCAGCCGGCCCAGGAGAACATCGGCAGGTCGTTGGGCATGTCCCCGAAGACCAGCACCTCCGCCGGGTCGACGCCGAGCCGTTCGGCCACCACGCTGAGCCCGGTGGCCTTGTCCACCCCCGGCGGGCAGATTTCGACGAAGCCCAGCCCGGCCTGGGTGAGCGTGGCCACCTGCGGCGGGACGATCCGGCGGGCGGTGGCCAGCAGCTCGTCCACGTGGTGGTCGGCGGTCCGGACGAACGCCTTGATCACGTCACAGGAGAGGCACTCGGCGCGGCTGCGCGCCTCGAACCGGTCCTGGTACGGCCAGCTCGGGTGGTAGTCGCCCCAGAGCGGCGCGTCCTGCTCGGCGGACGCCTCGACCATCACGGTCAGCGGCCCGACCTCGGCCTCCAGGTCGGCCAGCAGTCCGGCCAGCACCTCACCGGGCAGCCGCTCGTCGCGCAGCACCACCGGGCCGGCCGGGTCGCTCTGGTCCACCACGCAGCCGCCGCCGGCCATCACCAGGAAGTCGGCGGCGCGGATGTCGTTGCGGGTGAGTTCCTTGAGCCGGGGGCCGCGACCGGTCGCGCCGACCACCGGGATGCCGGCGGCCCGCACCCGGTCGAGCACCTGGTGGGTGTACGCGGAGACGGTCTCGTCGCTACGGACGAGCGTCCCGTCCAGATCGGTGGCGATCAGCTTGGGCAGGCCCGGGCGGATCATGGTTCCTCCTTCGCCCGCCGCCGTCGCAGCCAGCCGTTTCGGTCATCGGTGCCTCGACCCGGAGTGACGGCGGGCAGCAACCGTACCTCGCGGTACCGGCCCCGACCACGGCGTTCCGGCGAATCCGGCGCCAACGCCCGGTGACGCCCGGGCCCCGTCCCGGTGGGCGCCGCCGCACCGCCCCGGCCCGGTCGGGACGGCCGGTCAGCCGGCCGACTCCCGACGGGCGAACGGCACGGTCGGCGTGACGGTGAGGTCGGCCGGGCCGTCGTCCTCCACGCGGCCGGGCCGGCGGTAGTCGACCGGCTCCGCCTGCGGGTCGGTGTCCTCCTCCGACCGCTCGGCCGGCTGCCGGCCGGCGAGCTGGAGCGCGGCCCCGGCCAGCGCGGTCGCCACGAAGGCCATCACCAGGCCCCGCCCGTAGTCCACCCGGAAGCCGTCCTCGGACGAGTAGAACAGGGCCCGCTGTCCGGAGTCGTCCAGCGAGAAGGCGGTCGCCGTCAGCAGCGCCAGCAGCGCGCCGGCCACGGCCAGACCGGCCAGCCGCGCCTCCCGCCGGACGGCCGGGCCGCCGCGCAGGGCCAGCGCCGTCACGGCGGCGAGCAGCAGCAGCCCCACCAGGTACGCGACCCCGAAGCCGTCGACCTCGGCCACCCCGCCGGGCACCCGGACGGTGACGTTGCCCTCCGGGCCCCCGTTGGGCAGCGTCATCACCAGCCACTCGCCGACCAGGGAGGCCATCGCCGCGACCGCGCCGAGGACGGCCAGCACCAGGGGCAGCCGGCGGTCCCGGCCGAGCCCGCCGAGGGCCCGGCCCCACCTTCCGGCCGGGGCGGGGGACGGCGAGCCCCACTCGACGACGGCCGTGCCGTCGGAGCGGTCCTCCTGGCGCGGGACGGGGAGATCCTGGGACATCGGCCACCTTCCGCCGTCGCGGGCCTGAACCGCATCATGACACGCCGGGCGGCGCCGGTCGGGGCACGACGTGGCGGCGGTGGGTACGCCGGGTCGGTCGCCCGACGGTGCGGTTTCGGTTAGCGTCGGGTGCATGCCTATCCGTACCGCTTCCGCACGTTGGCAGGGCAACCTCACCGAGGGTTCCGGGATCGTCCGCACCGGCAAGGGCGGACTCCAGGGGAACTACTCCTTCAAGTCGCGTTTCGAGGAGGGCGAGGGGACGAACCCCGAGGAGCTCATCGGCGCCGCGCACGCCGGCTGCTTCTCGATGGCGCTCTCCAAGCAGCTCGCCGACGCGGGCGCCACCGACTCGTCGGTGGACACCACTGCCAAGGTCCACTTCGACAAGACCGACGCGGGCATGTCCGTGACCCGGATCGACCTGGAGACCGTCGGCCAGGTGCCGGGCATGGACGAGGCGCAGTTCACCAAGCTGGCCGAGGCGGCCAAGGAGAACTGCCCGATCTCGCGGCTGCTCTCCCCGGGCGCGCAGATCAGCCTCTCCGCCCGCCTGGCCTCCTGACCCCGACCGGTCGTACGCGACGGAAAGGGTGCCGGACCGGCACCCTTTCCGTGGCTCCGCGCGGATCTTGACCGGGCGGGTCGCCCGGCGTCGGGGACAATGGACGGCGTGGCGGTCGAGATGAGCCGGGAACGCTTCGAGGAGCTGGTCGGGGAAGCCCTCGACGAGGTGCCCGAGGAGCTGCTCGGGCTGATGAGCAACGTGGTGATCCTGGTCGAGGACGACCCGCCGCCCGGCGAGGACCTGCTCGGCCTCTACGAGGGGCACGCGCTCACCAGCCGGGGATGGGACTACACCGGCGTGCTGCCGGACCGGATCCTCATCTACCGCCGCCCGATCCTGCGCATCTGCGACAGCGAGGACGACGTGGTCGACGAGGTGGCGGTGACCGTGGTCCACGAGATCGCCCACCACTTCGGCATCGACGACGACCGGTTGCACGCCCTGGGCTGGGGCTGACGGTCCTGCTCGGCGGCCCCGCTCGGCCGATGCGACCGGTTGCGCTGGTCACCTACCCTCCGGTGAGACACACCCCGAACCAGGAGGAAACCGATGCGCAGCGCGCTGTTCTCCGCGGAGAACCTCGAGAAGGAGTCCGCCCAGCCCGGCATGCGGCTGCAGAACTCCAAGATGCTGAAGATCGAGCTGAACGGCGAGGCCATGGCCCGGGTCGGCTCGATGGTCGCCTACCAGGGGCAGGTGCAGTTCCAGGCGCTCGGCTCCGGTGGCATCGGCAAGTTCATCAAGCAGCGGCTGACCGGTGAGGGTGTGCCGCTGATGAAGCTCAGCGGCCAGGGTGACGTCTTCCTCGCCGAGCTGGCCAAGGACGTGCACATCATCGACCTGGAGCCGGGCGACGCCCTCTCCATCAACGGCTCCAGCGTGCTGGCCTTCGACTCGACCCTGTCGTACGACATCAAGATGGTCGGCGGCGCCGGCATGGCCTCGTCGTCCGGCCTGTTCAACTGCGTCTTCAGCGGCCACGGCCGGATCGCCATCACCACCAAGGGCACCCCGGTGGTGCTCAACGTCGACGCCCCCACCTACGTCGACCCGCAGGCCGCCGTCTGCTGGTCGGCCAACCTGCAGACCGGCTACCACCGGGCCGAGCAGCTCGGCCTGGGCACGCTGCTCGGCCGCAGCACCGGCGAGGCGTTCACGATGAGCTTCGCCGGTCAGGGCTTCGTGGTGGTGCAGCCCTCCGAGGAGCCGCCGGTCATGGGCAGCGGCACCCAGCAGCAGCAGCAGGGTGGCCTGCTCGGCGGCCTGCTCAGCTGACGGGTCGGCGGGGTGCCCGGTCCGGGTGCCCCGCCGGGTCAGCTCAGCTCGCCGGCCCGCAGCCGGGCCAGCCAGGCCGCCGCGTCGGCGTAGTCGGCGTCGGAGAGCCCGGCGGGTGCCGGGACCGGCCGCTCGGCCGTCCCGTCGACCCAGCGGTGCCGGGGGTACGACCCGAGGAAGCGCACGTCGGCGCAGACCCGCCGCAGCCCCTGCAACGCCTCGCCCATCCGTACGTCGGCCACGTGCCCGGTGCAGTCGAGGAAGAAGACGTACCGGCCCAGCGCCTCGCCCGTCGGGCGGGACTCGATCCGGGTCAGGTTGACCCCGCGTACGGCCAGCTCCATCAGCACCGACAGCAGGGCGCCCACCCGGTCGTGGGCGATGTAGACGGCGAGCGAGGTGACGTCGTCCCCGGTGGGGGGCGGCGGCGGGCCGGGGCGGGACACCAGCGCGAAGCGGGTCACCGCGTCGGGATGATCGGCGATCTTGTCGGCGAGCACGGCCAGCCGGTGCCGGGTGGCCCCGATCGGGGCGCAGATCGCCGCGTCGTAGTCACCGGCGGCCGCGCCGGCCGCCGCCGCGCCGTTGGAGAGCACGTCGACCACCGTCGCGTCGGGCAGGTGGTTCCGCAGCCAGTTCCGGCACTGGGTGGAGGCCTGCGGATGGGCCGCCACGCTGCGGACCGCGCCGAGTGTGGTGCCGGGGCGGGCGCCGAGCACGAACTCGACCGGCAGGATCACCTCCCGGGTGATCACCACCGGGTCCCCCTCGGCCAGCTCGTCCAGGGTCACCCCGACCGCGCCGCCGATCGAGTTCTCCAGCGGCACCAGGGCCGCGTCGGCGTCCCCCGCCCGGACGCTCTCCAGCGCCTCGCCGACGCTGCGCGCCGGCGTACGGCTGCCGTGCTCGGCGGCGGGCACGGTGCGCAGCGCCTGCTCGGCGAAGGTGCCCTCGGGTCCGAGGTAGACGTAACGGGTCGGTGGTGTACCGGGCATGTCGCCCAGCCTACGCACCGGGTACCGCCCCCGTGCCGGCGTCGCAGGCCAACGTCCGGATGCCGGGCGGCGCGACCGTCCGCACCTCGATCGAGCAGACGTCGGTCCCGGCGGTGACCAGGCGCAACGCGGCGGACTCGGTACGGGTGACCACCTGGAGTTCCTCGTGCCCGGTCACGGCCAGCACGGTGTACTGCCAGTCGGCCGCGCAGAGCGGCCCCTGGGTGGCGCGCACCGACACGCCCCGGGGGAGCACCCGGCCGCGCAGCAGCCCCACCACCCGGTCGGCGGAGGGCCGGCCGGCGCAGGCGACGGCGACCAGGCCGGGCGTGGGGCTGGGCGTCGGCGGGAGCGTCGGCGCGATGCCCAGCGGCGGGGTCACCGGCGGGGCGGCGGTCGGCGCCGCGGGGGTGACGAGCGCCGGCCGGGAGCTGGTGACCGGCGCGGGGGCGGGCTCCGGCGGGGCGCCGCAGGCGGCGAGCGGCACGACGGCGAGCAGTACGCCGGCGACGGCCAGCCGGCGGGGTGGGGTGCGGTGCGGTGCGTCAGGCGGCACGGACCGGTCCTCGGGGGGATCGAGCCTCGGGTGGGCATCGGGTCGGGACGGCCGGGGGTGGCCGAGCCCATCGTAGGAGGATCCGGCGGCGCGGTGAAGGTCAGCGCAGCACCCGGTGCCCGGCCCGTTCCAGCGCGCCGGTCGCCTCGCCGAGGCGTACCGCCGGGACCAGCACGTGGTCGGTGTCGTAGGTGGAGAACGCGACCACGCTGACCCGGGCCTCGGCGAGCGGGTCGACCAGGGCGGCGAGGGTGCCGGTGAGCGCGAGGCCGACCGGCCCGACCACGCGCAGGCACCGCCAGTCGGTCTCGACGTCCGCCTGCGCGGGCGCCCGGCCGGCGGGGCAGATGACCGAGATCCCGTCGGCCGTCCAGCTCACCGTGACCACGTCCGCGACGCCCGGCTCGGCCCACAGGGCGGGGGGCAGGGAGGTGCCGGCGGCCAGCCGGCACACGGCGTACTCCCCCGGGAGCAGGGCGACATCGAGCATGAGGGCACCTTACGGCGTCGGTGCCGGCCCGCCCCAGCATCGCGGCGTGCGGCGCCCGCCACACCTCGGACGCAGGTCAGATTTCGGAGAAGAAGGTGAGTGAGCCGGCGACCGAGCCGTCGGTGAGCACGGGGGTGGAGATGGCGTCGACGGTGGCGTCGGGCACGTCCTCGCCGGCGGGCTGGACCCGGAGCAGGCCCCGGGCCAGCCGGCCGGAGTGCAGGGCGAGCAGCGGCGGGATCTTGTCGGTCTCCTGCTCGGTCAGCTCGCCCCGGGCGGCGGTGAAGTCGAGCAGCCGCAGGCCGCCCTCCAGCAGCGGCAGGCCCACCACGTCCTCTGGTGCGCCCAGGCAGAGCAGGTCGCAGCCGGCGGACGAGATCGCCACGACCCGGGTGTCCGCGTCGATCAGCAGGCAGGGCTCCTCGGCGTGGGAGACCATGGCCGACCACTGCCCGACGTTGTCGCACCCCGGCTCTGTCGGTGTCCGCGACGCCGGCGCGAACACTTCGGAGAGCGAGAGTTCGACGTGGGCCACCGAGCCTCCTATGTACACCGACGGTCTGTCCACGCTAGTGTACACCGACGGTCTGTCCACGCTAGCCGGTCGCCGCGACGGTCGCTGTACCGCGCTGCTGTCACCGGCCGCCGGTGACGATCGGATGCCCGGAACGACCGGGCGGCCGGCAACGGCGCGGACCTTGGGTGACCTCGGTGAACACCGGGTGCCGTGGCGTCGTCGGTGACGTTACCGGCGGGCGGCCGGCTTGTCAGCGGCCGTTCGGCCCTCGTCGTACCACCGGTAGTCGGCGGCGGGACGGTACGTGCCGTTGAGCCACGTCTGCGGCTGCTGCGCGACCCGGGACAGCTTCTCGGCGGTGGCCGGGCTGATCCGGTTGCCTCCGGCGACGAGGAGCCGGTCCAGCTCCCGGTGGGTCGCCATGAGGCAGTCCTTGGGCAGGCCGTAGACGCTGATGACGCCGGAGCCGACGAAGGTCAGCACCGGCGTCACCGGGATCGGCAGCCCGACCGCGTCGGAGAGGGCCTTGCTCGCCCGCTTGGCGTCGCGCCGCGCCTCGGCCACGTACGGCGGCCGCTTGCCGTTGATCTGGACGACGTCCCCGGCGACCAGCACCCGGGCGCGCCCGTGGTCGGCGATGCTCACCGCGAAGAGCCCGCTCGGGCCGATGGCGAGGAAACCGGCCCGGTCGTCCTGGCCGCGGTCGAGCAGCACGTCGGCGACGTCCGTACGCGGCCACTCGATGACGTGCCAGGCGGGGCCCAGGTGGTCGAGCTGACCGAGCGCGCGCGCCCCGGCGGCCTCCAGCCGGCGCGCGCCGCGCTCCGCCCGACGGCGGCGGGCCCACTCCAACGGGGTCGGGCGGGCCGGCTCCAGCGCCGACGGCGCCTCGGTCCGGGGGTGCGGCACCGCCACGGGCGGCAGTGCCCGGGTGGGTACGGCTCGACGAGCGGGAAAGACAGTCATCGCGACCTCCGGCAAAAGGTCCCTCGAAGTTATGTCCTCACTACCCTACGTTGCCATCCCCCGGGTACGGCAAGTTGGAGCGCCGGAATGAGTGCGGATGAATGCCATATTCATCCACACTTCTCTCCCGAACGCCCTTCGCACCTGCCCTACGCTGCGAGGGTGACCCACTACGTGGACAGCGAGGTCGGTCGGCTCGGCACGGTGCTGCTGCACCGCCCCGGGCCCGAGCTGGCCCGGCTCACCCCCCGCAACAACGACTCGTTGCTCTTCGACGCTATCCCATGGGTGGGACGGGCGCAGGAGGAGCACGACGCCTTCGCGGCGGCGTTGCGCGGGCGCGGCGTGGAGGTGCTCTACCTCGCCACCCTGCTGGCCGAGACCCTGGCCGTCCCCGACGCGCGCGCCGAGCTGACCGAGGTGGTGCTCCGCTCGCCCCGACTCGGCGAGACGCTGCGCCGCCGCGTCGCCGACCACCTCGCCTACCTCGATCCGGCGGCGCTGGCCGACGTGTTCATCGCCGGGCTCGCCCACGAGGAGGTGCGGATCAGCCCGGAACGCCCCGGCGGGCTGGTGTGGACGCTGATGGACCGGCACGACTTCGTCATCGACCCGCTGCCCAACCTGCTCTTCACGCGCGACTCGTCACTGTGGATCGGTGACCGGGTCGGGGTCACCAGCCTCGCCATGCCGGCCCGCCGGCGGGAGTCCACCCTGACCGACGCGATCTACCGCCACCACCCACGCTTCGTCGGCACCCAGGCCGTCTACCACCCCGAGCTGGAGCACCTGGAGGGCGGCGACGTGCTGCTGCTCGCCCCCGGCGTGCTCGCGGTCGGGGTGGGTGAGCGGACCACCCCGGCCGGCGCGGAGCGGCTGGCCCGGCAGGTCTTCGCCGCCGGGCTGGCGCACACCATCCTGGTGGTGCCGATCGCCCAGGAACGCGCCACCATGCACCTCGACACGGTCTGCACGATGGTCGACGCCGACGCGGTGCTGATGTACCCGAACATCGCCAGCAGCCTGTCGGCGTACACGGTGATCGCCGGGCCGGACGGGGAGCCGCGGGTGGACGGCCCCGCGCCGTTCCTGCGCGCCGCCGCCGACGCGATGGACCTCGACCAGCTCCGGGTGATCGACACCGGGCTGGATCCGGTCACCGCCGAACGCGAGCAGTGGGACGACGGCAACAACACCCTCGCCCTGGCGCCCCGGCTCTGCGTCGGCTACGAGCGCAACACCGAGACCAACGCCCAGCTCGAACGGGCCGGCATCGAGGTCATCCCGATCGCCGGTTCCGAGCTGGGCTCGGGTCGGGGCGGCCCGCGCTGCATGTCCTGCCCGCTGGTCCGCGAGCCACTACGACGGCCCTGACCCCGCTTCCGGGCCGTCGCGGGCCCGGAAGCGGCCGGTCGGGCGTGGGTCAGCGCAGGGTGAGCTGGCGGCCGAGCAGCCCCTGGCGGGCCCGCCGCCCGGCGGCGTCCAGCGGCTCCTTCTCCTCCAGCATCTCGGCGTACCGCTCGGCGAAGGCGCTCGCCGGCGCCTCCCAGTCGGCGGCCGGGACGTCCTCGGGCAGGTCCCAGACCGGCACCAGCCGGCCGTGCGCGCGGAACATGCCGGCGAAGCGGGTGCCCTCGCCCAGGGTGAGGGTGCCGGCGGCGGAGAGCCGGGACAACGCGTCCAGCGCGGTGTCCTCGTCCTCCGGCAGCACCCAGCGCACGTGCGCCTTCTCCGGCACCTGGCACCAGTAGGCGGCCCGGCCGGCGGCGAGCCGTACGGTCGGGTAGATCGCGGCGTTCGCCCGCTCCAGCGACGCCTGCACCGACGGGTCGTCGGCCGCGCCCGGGTCCAGCCAGAAGTCGAAGCCGTCGTGCATGGTGATCTCCAGCGGGCCGTCCACCAGGACGTCCTGCAGGCGTGGGCCCGGACCCGGCAGCGGCGGCACGGTCACCTGGCCGCCCGGCTCGGTGCGCAGCGCGCAGAGCAGCGCCTCGGCCAGGTCGCGGGAGACGTCACCGGACTGCTGGTGGCGCTGCAACCCGATGAAGACCCGCCCGTCCGGCTTGGTCATCGCCGGGGCGGCCATCGGCAGCACGGTGGCGAGCGTGACCGGGCGCTCGCCGTACTCCTCGACCAGTTCCGGGGTGAGCCGCAGCGGCGCGGAGGCGGCCGGCACCAGCTCGCGCAGGGCGATCCACTCCGGCTCGTCCACCAGTCCCTCGAAGGGACGGGGGACGAAGATGTCGCGGACCTTCTCCCGGCGGGGGGTCGCTTCGACGGCGCGCTGGTTCTTTCGACGCTTGCTCACGGCGAGACAGCCTAGAGGCCCGGCCGGGACGGTGTGGGGAGGACCCGCCCCCGGGGCCGGCTCAACCGGCGACGACCAGGTCCGGTCGGGCCGAGCCGGTCGGGTCGAACTCGGCCCAGACGCTCTGGCCCAGGCCGTCCCGCTCGACTCCCCAGCGGCTGGCCAGGCCGGCGACGATGTGCAGGCCACGGCCGTCGACCGCGTCCGGGCTGGCCGCCCGCATCCGCGGGCCGGCCGGCGCGCCACCGTCGGTCACCCGGATCGACACGGTCGGGCCGCCCGACGTGGGCCGCAGCCGCCAGGCCACCCGGACCACCCCGCCGGGCAGCGGGTCGGCGTGCCGGACGGCGTTGCCCACCAGCTCGGCCAGGACCGCCACCAGGTCGGCCAGCAGGACCGGGGGTACGACCTCGGCGAGTTCGTCGGCGAGCCGGTGCCGGGCCAGCCGCGCTCCGGTGGCGTGGTGGGGAACCACCACGCACCACGAACGTTCGACCGCGTGCGTCGACACCCTCGCTCCTTCTCGCCCCGTCCCCCGGTGCCCCGCGCAGGTCATCCCCGGGGCAGCCGCACCTCTGCGACGGTACCGCCACCGTTCCTCGGCCGGAGGGATACCCATCCATTCTGCTGTTCAACGATCCGGCGGACGAGATAGAGGCCGAGCCCGGCGCCGGGATAGCCCCGGCGGTCCCCGGACTCGCCCTGCCAGAACCGGTCGAAGGCGCGCTCCACGTGCTCGGGCCGGATGCCGATGCCCCGGTCGCTGACCCGGAACAGCACGGTCTGCCCGTCGGTGCCGGCGGTGACCTCGATCGGCGACTCCGGCGGCGAGTACTTGGCGGCGTTGGTGCCCAGCTCGGTCAGGACGGTGGCCATGCTGTGCCGGTCGCCGAGCGCCTTGGGCAGGCCGGCCGGCAGGTCGAGGACGAGCCGGTGACGCAGGTCGGCGGGGAGGTCCGGCACGGTGGCGCGCAGCGCCTCTCCGAGGTCGAACGGCACGGCCGGCTCACCGCCGGGCCGGCCGTCGATGGCCGAGGAGAGCAGGCGGTCGATCAGCCGGGCCAGTTCGTTGGCGCGTTGCCCGATGATCCGGGCCGCCTGCCGGCGGTCGGTGTCGGTCAGCGACTCCCAGTGGTCGGTGAGGGTGTCCGCGTACCCCTTGATCACGGTGACCGGGGTGCGCAGCTCGTGGCTGGTCACCGCGACGAAGAGGTCGCGCTCGGAGTCGCGGCGCTGCTGGTCGGTGATGTCGCGGAAGGTGACCACCCGCTGGGTGCCGGGCCCGGCCAGCTCCCCGGAGGTGATCCGCAGCCAGCGTCCGTCCGGCATCTGGTGGTCGAGCACCTGGCCGGACGGGGGGAGCGGGAAGGGCAGCGGCCGGTTCAGCGCCTCGGCGGAGGAGCGGCCGGTCACCTGGGCGGCGGCCGGGTTCCAGAGCCGCACGTGCCCCTCCCGGTCGACCACGGCCAGACCGTCGGCGAGCGCCGCGACCACCGGGCCGTCGCCGTGCACCGGCAGGCCGCTCTGGTCGCCGTACATGTGGGCGATGCAGGCGGCCACGTAGCCCAGCACGGCCTGCCCCTCCGGGTCGGCGGCGTCCTCGCCGTCGGCGTAGAGGGCGTGCAGGCTGCCGACGGTCAGCCCGCCGATCTCGGCGCGGGCCCCGATCATCCGGCGCAGCCCGCGGGCGGCCAGCTCCCCGGCGAGCTGCCCGGGGAGGTGGTCCACCCGGACCTGCCGGACCCGGGGGCCGGCGAGCAGGCAGACGGTCACCGGGTCGGACGCGGGCAGCGGGCGGCCGATCATCCACTTGGCGTTGCCGCTGGCCGCGATGACCCGGCCGCCGGTCGGGGCGAACTCGACGAAGGCCACGCTGGCCGCGCCCACCGCCGAGCGGGCCACCCGGAGCAGCTGGGTGAGGACGGGCAGGCCCGCGTCTCCGGAATTGATCATCTCGATCACCGCGCTGTGGCCGGTGATCAGGGCGGCGAGATCGGTACGCTCCGGCATGTCCCGAGTGTGCCCCCTCGGGCGGAGTTCGGGCAGCCCCGTCCGGTGGGCCTCACCGGCCCAGCCGGGCCAGCGTCCGCGCCGGTCGGTCGGTGATCACCCCGTCCACCCCGGCGGCCAGCACCAGCTCCAGGTCGTCCGGCTCGTTGACGGTCCAGACGTACACCTGATTGCCGGCGGCCCGCAGGGCGGGCACCAGCTGCGGGCGGGCCCGGACCAGGCCGATGCCGGGCCCGGCGATCCCGGCGCCGAACGGCAGCCGGCCGAGTCGCAGCCAGCGCGGCAGCACCTCCAGCAGCAGCACCGTGGGCAGCGCCGGGGCCAGCTCCCGGACCCGGCGTACGGCCAGCGGGGAGAAGGACATCACGGTGACCCGTACCGGGTCGTCCGGGCCGGGTTCGGCGAGCCCGTACCGGCGCAGCAGCGCGACCAGCCGGCGCTCGACGTCGCCGCCGTAGCGGGACGGGTGCTTCGTCTCCACCAGCAGCCGGACCGGCCGGCCGGCGGCCAGTACGGCCTCCAGCAGCCGTTCCAGCGTGAGCAGCCGGGTGTGCGACTCGTCCAGCACCTCGTCGCCGTCGGCCGGTACGCAGCCCGGATGCCAGGAGCCGAAGTCGAGCAGCTCCAGCTCGGCGAGGGTACGGGCGCTGACCAGCCCGCGTCCGTTGCTGGTCCGGTCCAGCCGGCGGTCGTGCACGCAGACCAGGTGCCCGTCGCGGGTGAGCCGGACGTCGCACTCCAGCCCGTCGGCGCCCTCGTCGAGGGCACGCAGGTACGCCGCGAGGGTGTGCTCGGGCAGGTCGGCCGACGCGCCGCGGTGCGCGAAGACCAGCGGATCGCCCATGGCGCCGGCTCTCAGATGACCCGGCCGGGCTGCCCGTCCCCGCCGACCACCGGCCGGCCGACGGCCTCCCACTGGCGCATCCCGCCGTCGGCGTTGCGCACCTGCTCCCATCCGTTGTTGAGCAGGTAGCCGACGACCTGGGCGGAGCGCCCGCCGGAACGGCAGATCACCGCGACGTCCCGGTCGGTGGGCACCTCGGCCAGCCGGGCCGGCAGCTCCATCATCGGCAGGTGGTGGGCGCCGGGGGCGTGGCCCGCCACCCACTCGTCGTCCTCGCGGACGTCCAGCAGGTAGGTCTCGTCGTCGATCTCGGTCACGGGAACGCTGGGTACCTGGGATCCGAACACGGGTAGCAGCCTAGATCCTCACCGGCGGCATCGGCACGGGCCCGGCCGGTACGCCCGCTCACAACCGGGTGACCCAGCGCGGGTTGGCCGCCGCCCAGCCCGGCACCCGCTCGCCGCGTACGGCGTCGAAGAGGCCGTTGCCGCCGTTGTCGAGCACCACGTAGGAGATCCCGTCGATGGTCTCCGGGTACGACGGCACCTGCACCCCGCTCAGCGCGTCCGACGGCAGCGACCCCAGGGCCACCATCAGGTCCTCGACCCGGACGCCGTTGGTGTCCAGGGTCAGCGAGCCGCCCACTGCCCGCAGCACCCGGTCCAGCTTCAGCGGGTCGCCGCGCAGGTTCGTCTCCCCGGCCCGCTCCAGCACCGCCCGCAGCATCTGCTGCTGGTGCCGCTGCCGGTCGTAGTCGCCGCCGGGCAGGTCGTAGCGCTGCCGCACGTAGTCCAGCGCCCGGGCGCCGTCCATCTGCTCGCAGCCGGGGGTGAAGAGGGTGCCGGTGTGGATCGACCGGACCTCGGTGTCGACGCACATCCGGATCCCGCCGAGCAGGTCGATGACCCGCTTGAAGCCGGCGAAGTCGACCAGCGCCGCCCCGTCGAAGCGGATGCCGGTGAGCCGGGTGAGGGTGGAGGAGAGCAACTGGGCGCCGCCCTGGCCGCCGCCGCCGTGCTCGTACGCGGCGTTGATCTTGTCTTGCCCGCCGCCGTAGCCGTTGCCGCCGGGCGGGATGGCCACCAGCAGGTCGCGCGGGACGGAGACCAGGTAGCCCTGCCGCAGGCCGGGCGGGACGTGCACGATGAGGATGGTGTCGGAGCGCTGGTCCGGCCCGTCGGTCCCACCCCGTCGGTCGGTGCCGACGAGCAGGTAGTTCAGCCCTTCGGAGAGGTCGGTGCGGGGTTGCCGGGCGTCCCGGGCGAGCAGTTGCTCCCGGGTGATGGTGCGCTCGTACCGCGCGGTGAGTGCCTTGATGCCGACCACGGCGACGACGGCGACCAGCACCAGGGCGAGTCCGAGCCGGAGCAGGACCCTCGGCCAACGGGTGGCCCGGCGGCCGGGTGGCGGTCCGTCCAGCCCTCGGTCGGACCTCGCTGACCTGGCCGTGACGCCCTCCCCGTGGCCGTTACGTGAGACATGCTCACTTCAGGCTACGGGTCAGTCACTGCGCTCGGGGCTGGTTTCGCCGTGACTGCCGGCCGGTCATCGGGGTTAGCTGCGGGTGGAGAGGACCGCCGGGTTGGCGTACACGAATTCGCCCAGCTTGTCGTGCTTGACCGCCTGGAACATCTCCAGCGTCTGCGGGCTGAGCGCCTCACGGTTGTTGGCGTTGCCGTTGAACTTGCCGCCGTTGGTGCGCAGCATCGTCAACTCGTTGGCGCTGACCCCGCGCAGGGTGTAGATGAAGTTGGCGACCGATGCTTCGCCGACGTCGAGGATGAAGGCCTTGCCCGCCGCCCGGATCAACTGGTTGACCTTGACCGGGTTGGTCAGCATGCCCTTCTCGGTGGCCTTGCGGGCCATCGCCTTGATGAGCTGCTGCTGGTTCTGCTGCCGGTCGTAGTCGCCGCCGGGCAGGCCGTAGCGCTGCCGGGAGTAGTCCAGCGCCTCGAGGCCGGACATCTCGCGGCAGCCCTTCTTGTAGACCACCGGGGTCATCGGCCGGCCGGTCTTCTTGGCGTCCGCCTTCCACATGTGCTTGCCGTCGACCATCACCGTGTGGATCGACTGCACCTCGTGCTTGACGCAGATCCGGACGCTGCCCAGGGTGTCGATGACGCTCTTGAATCCGCCGAAGTTGATGATCGCGGCGCCGTCGAAGCTGATCCCGGTCATGTTCTTGATGGTCTGGGCCATCAGTTGGGCACCGCCCTCCCAGCCGCCGCCGTTGCGGGCGCCGGCCTGGAACGCCGCGTTGATCTTGTCGGTGCCACCGGCGTAGCCGCTCTTCTTGAAGGCGGGAATCTGCGCCTCGGTGTCCCGGGGGATCGAGATCATGTACGCCTGGTCGTGGCTGGCCGGGATGTGCAGCACGATGATGCTGTCCGCCCGGACGTCGTCGGCGGCCCAGCGCTCGCGGGCGTCCACGCCCAGCAGCAGCATGTCGATCGGGCCATCCAGGTCGGCGCCGCCCTCGGCGTCGGTCTTGCCCGCCCCGCCCAGCAGGTTCTTCTGGGAGATGTTGCCGGTCGCCTGGCTGATCAGCGCCTTGCTGCCGACGATGGCGACGCCGCTGGTCATCATCAGCACGGCGCCGAAGATCACCGTCAGGCGGGCCCAGAGCGGGTCCTTGCGCTTGGTGCGCTTCCTGGCGCCGCCGGTGCGCTGACCGCCCCGACCGCCCTGGGACGGGATCGTCGACGGCCGTGCGTACGGGTCGGAATCCTGCGACGTCGGGCGGGGGCTGGTCTGAACCGGCATGCGTGCTCCAGCTCGATTGGTCGGGGGGCGGGACCACTCTACGTACCGCTTCCCGTCAAGGCGAGATCGTCAGGCGCTCAATTCCTGGATATCCCGGCACTTCCGGCGGCAATTCAACCGAACGGATGAGTCAATACGTCTGGTCGGTGGTTGGCGGCCGATGATGGAACCAGACGTGAGCGCACCTCTGATGACGTCCGTCGAAATGTGCCGGCAACACCGGCCGCCCGGGTCAGTTGCCCTTGGTGTCCGGGTCCTGGTTGGCCGCCACCCAGGCCGCCATCGTGTCCGCCGACATCGCCTTGTACATCGCCAGCGCCTTCGCCCGGTCGGAGACCACCACCGACTCGCCGTTGATCGTGTCGCTGCCCGTGTTCGGGCTGGTGATGAAGGTCAGGTTCTCGCCGCGCAGGCTGCGGAACTGCACACCCATGTCGACCAGCGAGAAGCCGTTGTCGACGGTCACCGCGTCGGTGACCGACTGGAGGAAGGCGTTCAGCTTCTTCGGATTGGCCAGCGTGCCCGTGCTCGCCGCCTTGTCCATCAGCGCGCGCAGGAACTCCTGCTGGTGGCGCATCCGGGCGAAGTCGCCCTCCGGGAACTGCTTGCGCTGCCGGATCCAGTCCAGTGCCGTGGCGCCGTCCATGTGCATGGTGCCCTTGGTGAACTTCCGGTACGGCTTGTGGATCGAGGTGATGCTCCGCTCCACCTTGAGGTCCACCCCGCCGAGCGCGTCGGTGACCTCCTTGAAGCCGCCGAAGTCGATCGCCATCACGTGGTCGATCCGGACGTCGCTGAAGCACTCCACCGTGCGGACCGCCAGCGGGAGGCCGCCGAACGCGAACGCCGCGTTGATCTTCGCGCGCCGCCCGGAGTCGCACTCCGCGCCGGCACTCTCCGGGATCGGCACGTACAGGTCACGCGGGATGGAGACCAGGTAGGCCGACTTGTGGTCGGCGGGGATGTGCATGACGATGATCGTGTCGGCCCGCCACTGGCTCTGCTTGTCCACCGGCGCGTCCGGGTCGCGCGAGTCCGAGCCCACCAGCAGGATGTTCAGCGCGCCGTTCACCGCCTTGGCCGGCCGCCCGCCGGTGATCTCCGAGAACGGGTCCGTGCGGGCCAGGTCCTTGTCGAGGTTGTCGGTGTAGACCCACGCCCCCAGGCCGCCGAGCAGCGCCAGCACCAGCACCGCCACGCCGGCCACCAGGCCGATCCGTCCCCAGCGCGGGCGGGGGCCACGCCGGCCGGGGCCACCCGGACCGCCCGGCCCCGGCGGCGTGCCGGGTCCGCCCGGGCCGCCGGGCCCGCCGGAGCGGGGGCGCTCCTCGTCGTACGACGGGTACCACTGCGTCTCGGACCGCCGGGCGCGCCCGGCGGCCCGGTCGGGACCGGGGACCGCGGCGCGTCCGGCGCTCCGGTGCGTGTACGGAAGCGGGACGCCGGCTGACGATGTGGCGGACATGCGATTCAGCGTACGTATGCCGGTCGAGCGTTGCCCGAAGGCGAACGCCGCGTCGCGTCCCGCGTGCCGGGCGGAGCGCTACCCTAGCCGCGCCCGGAAGTGGTCGATCGTGCGTCGCAGTCCGTCTTCGGGCGCCACGGTGGGTTCGTATCCCAGCAGCTCCCGGGCGAGGGTGAGATCAGGTCGACGCATCTCCGGATCGTCCGCGCTGCGGGTGATGTACGTCACCTCGGAGCTGCTTCCGCAGAGTGACACGATCGTCTCGGCGAGTTGCCGCATGCTCATCTCGTGCTCGGTGCCGCAGTTGATCGGCCCGGTCTCGGTCGAGTCGAGCAGCAGCAGGATGCCGCGCACCAGATCGTCGACGTAGCAGATCGAGCGGGTCTGGTTGCCGGTGCCGTGCACGGTGATCGGCTCGCCGCGCAGCGCCTGGGAGATGAAGGTGGGGATGGCCCGGCCGTCGTCGGGGCGCATCCGCGGGCCGTACGTGTTGAAGATCCGGACGATCGCCGCGTCCAGCCCCTTGCTCCGGTGGTACGCCATGGTGGCCGCCTCGGAGAAGCGCTTCGCCTCGTCGTAGACGGCGCGCACCCCGATCGGGTTGACGTTGCCCCAGTACGTCTCGCGCTGCGGGTGCTCCTTCGGATCCCCGTACGCCTCGGAGGTGGAGGCCATCAGGAACCGGGCGCCGTCGGCGAGCGCGCGCTCCAGCAGGTGCAGGGTGCCCGCCGAGCCGACCCGGAGGATTTCCACCGGCAGCTTCTCGAAGTCGGTCGGGCTGGCCGGGGAGGCCATGTGCAGGACGGCGTCGAACCGCTCGGCCAGCGCCGGGTGGGGCGGCAGCCCGTCGGAGATGTCCGCCTCGACCAGGGCGAAGGACGGGTTGTCCAGCAGGTGCGCGACGTTGTCCTTCGAACCGGTGACGAAGTTGTCCAGCGCGACGACCTGGCAGCCGCGCCCGACGAGGGCGTCGACCAGGTGGGACGGCACGAAACCGGCGCCGCCGGTGACCAGGACGCGATGACCGCTGCCGAAACGCGGGGCTACCTTCATGCCGGCCAGCCTACTAAGGGTGCCCCCCGGATACGGCGCGGCATGCGGTAAGGGGCCCCGGCGCGGCACGCGCGCCGGGGCCCCTTCGGTGGTGGACGTCAGTGCGCTCCCGCGCCGGTCAGCGCCCGCACCTCCAGCTCCGCGTACTTCTCCTCGTCGCGCTCCTTCGAGATCACCGTGCCGATCCAGCCACACAGGAAGCCGAACGGGATCGAGAGGATGCCCGGGTTGGACAGCGGGAACCACTGCCAGTCCTGGTCCGGGAACATCGAGGTCGGTGCCCCGGAGACCACCGGTGAGAAGAACACCAGGAACACGGCGGCCAGCAGTCCGCCGTAGATGGCCCAGACCGCCCCCGAGGTGTTGAACCGCTTCCAGAAGAGGCTGTAGAGGATCGCCGGCAGGTTGCCCGACGCGGCCACCGCGAAGGCCAGCGCCACCAGGAAGGCCACGTTCAGGCTCTGCGCGAAGATCGAGAGCACGATCGAGACCGCGCCGATGACCAGGGCGGAGACGCGGGCGACGGTTACCTCCTGCCGTTCGGAGGCTTGGCCGTTCTTCAGCACGTTGGCGTAGAAGTCGTGCGCCAGGCTGGAGGAGGAGGCCAGGGTCAGACCGGCGACCACGGCCAGGATGGTGGCGAAGGCGACCGCCGCGATGATCGCCAGCAGGGTGGCCCCGCCGAGATCGCCACCGAGGAAGTCGATGCCGAGCGCCTCGGCGAGCTGTGGCGCCGCCGTGTTGCCCGCCTTGTCCTGGGCGGTGATCGCCTCGCTGCCGACCAGCGCCGCGGCGCCGAAGCCGAGCGCCAGGGTGAGCAGGTAGAAGGTGCCGATGATGCCGATCGCCCACAGCACGCTCTTGCGGGCCGCCTTGGCGGTCGGGACGGTGTAGAAGCGGATCAGGATGTGCGGCAGGCCGGCCGTGCCGAGCACCAGCGCGATGCCGAGCGAGAGCAGGTCGATCTTGTTGTAGAACGTCTGGGTCGAATTGCCGGCCACCTCGACGCCGTAGCGCAGCCCGGGTTCGAGGAAGGCGCTGCCCTTGCCGGAGGAGGCGGCGGCGTCACCGAGCAGCGACGACAGGTTGAACTTGTACTTCGCCAGCACCAGCAACGTCATCACCAGCGCGCCGCCCATCAGCAGGAACGCCTTGACGATCTGCACGTAGGTGGTGCCCTTCATGCCACCTACCGTGACGTAGATGATCATCAGCGCGCCGACCATGATGATGGTGGCGACCTTGGCGGTGTCCGCGTCCATGCCGAGGAAGGTCGTCCCCGGCTTGATGCCGAGCAGTAGCGCGACCAGCGCGCCCGCGCCCACCATCTGGGCCAGCAGATAGAAGATCGACACGGTGATGGTGGAGACGGCCGCGGCGGTACGCACCGGACGCTGCCGCATCCGGAAGGCCAGCACGTCGGCCATCGTGTACCGGCCGGAGTTGCGCAGCAGTTCGGCCACCAGCAACAGGGCCACCAGCCAGGCGACCAGGAAGCCGATCGAGTAGAGGAAGCCGTCGTAGCCGTAGAGGGCGATGATGCCGGCGATGCCGAGGAACGACGCGGCCGACATGTAGTCGCCGCCGATCGCCATGCCGTTCTGGAAGCCGGAGAAGGATCGGCCGCCGGCGTAGAAGTCGGTGGCGGTCTTGGTCTGCCGGCTGGCCCAGATGGTGATGGCCAGGGTCACCGCCACGAAGACCAGGAAGAGCGTGATGGTGAGGTTGCGGGCGGTGGTGCTGCCCGCCTCAGCCGCGAGGACCGTGTTCATGGGTCACCTCCCCGATCTCGGCGCGGATCCGGTCGGCGACCGGATCGATCTTCCGGTCGGCGTACCGGGAGTAGAGCCAGGCGATCAGGAAGGTGGAGAGGAACTGGAGCAGGCCGAAGACGAGGGCGACGTTGATGTTGCTGCCGAAGAGCTTCGTGCCCATGAAGCCCCGCGCGTAGGCGGAGAGGATGACGTAGAGCGCGTACCACAGGAAGAACGCGACGGTCATCGGGAAGACGAAGCCGCGCAACGCGCGACGCAACCCGGCGAACTCGTCCGACCGTTGTACGGCGAGATACCGCTCCGCCGCCGACTCGGCGGGCGCGGACGCGGGTGTGTCCGTGGACATCTGTGGATCACCACCTTCACAGGCCTGGGGAGTTTCGCGCACCGTAGAGAGCGCGCTCCCATCCAGGGAAGGCCGAGATCGGGGCCGGTCGGCGGCTGCGCCGAACGGTCTGCGGGTTGCGCCGAGTGACGCAGGTCACTCCGATGAGCGGTAGGTCGGGCGGGCGCTCGCCGGGCCACCACGAGCTGGTCGGTGGGCCGCCAGGTGCTGGCGCCGGGCCGTCAGGTCAGCTCGTGGTACCGGCCCCGGTAGTGCAGCAGCGGCATGGTCTCCTCGGTCAGGTCGACCGCCTCGATGGTGGCCTCGACCAGCAGACCCCAGCCGTACTCCCGGGCGTCGTCGAGCCGGCAGCCGGCCCACCCGCCGGCGTCGCTGGGGACCGGGCCGTAGGGGGTGTCGAGCCACGATCCGGTGGCGAAGAGCCCGCCCGGGGAGGGGAAGAGCCCGGCGAACCGGTCGGCGAGCTGCCGGTGCGGCGGCCCCAACGGCGCCACCGCGAACCGGCCGGCCCCCTCCACCGCCGCCCACAGGTCCGACTCCGCGTCGATCAGCCCGAGCAGCCGGTCCGGCTCACCCTCGGCGACCAGGGTGGACGAGACGGTCAGCCCCGCCGGGCCGGGCGCCGTCCAGAGGGTCACCGGCGCCGCCAGCCGACCCCGCAACCGGCGTACGGGCGAGCGCTGCCCGGCGGGCACCGCGAACGGATCGGTGTGGTGGATCTCGGCACCCGGCTCATGATTCACGTGAAACATTGTGCCGCCCCGGGCCCGCGCCCAGCCAAGGAAGCGCTCGTGCAGGTCGGTCGGTCGGGCCTGCGGGTGGAGTCGGGCGAGCTGATCGGCGGCCTCGGCCATCAGCCCGCCCAGGTACACCAGCAGCGCCGTCCGGTCGTGCCGGTACTCGACCAGCAGGACGAGTCGGGCCGGCTGACACGGCCAGTGCGCGCCGCAGGCCCGGCACCGCCAGAGCGGCCGCATCGGCAGATGCGGCACCCGCCTGCTCACCGCCGTTCCCCTCTGCCGGTCGGCACGGCGATAGCCGACGCGGCGATGATCCGCGCGCTGGCGGTCCGCGCGGCGACGGTCCGCGCGCTGGCGCTACGCCGGGCGGGTTCCGGCGTGTCGGCGGCTGGAGGCGCTTGCCGCAACGAGCGTGATGACTCAGAGGCATATTTATGACTCAGAGGCATCACGCTCAGGGTCGTGTCCGCCTTCCCGGCGCGACACGCCCGGGCGGTGGTCACCACCGTCCGCCGTTCGCCCGCCAGGTCTGCGCCGGGGTCAGCCAGCCTGCGCGGCCCGGTCGCGGCAGGGCGACCGTCGGCGCGGTCGCCCACGCCGGCGGCTGGTTCGGCCGGCCCACCGACCCCTGCGGCTCGGTCGCGCCCGGCACGCCGGTCGCCGGTGCCACCTTCTTCCTCCGGTACGGCCACAGCGCGGCGTTCCTGCGGCGGATGAACCCGAACATCGCTGACTTCCTCCCGGTCTCGGGGGTCGCCCCGGTCGGGGGATTGACCGGGGCGACCCGACGCAGGACCGGCCGCCGGGTCGACGCCTCCACCGGCCGGGCCGCGTGTTCTCCACCCTGGACGGCGGGCCGGTCGCAGGGGAGGATGCCAGGGCTTACTACGCAGCGGGGTCACGTACTTACCGGAGAGGTAAGGATGAACGTCGAGATGTGGGTCAGGGCGTTGAAGGCCGCCCGAGCGGGTGCCGAGGTGTCCCAGGAGGGGCTGGCCGCCACGATCAAGTGGAGTCCGTCGACTGTGGCGGCGATCGAGACCGGCCGCCGCCGGCCGACCATGGAGTTCGCCGTCGCCGCCGACCAGGCCCTCGGCACCGGCGGCCTCCTCGCCGAACTACTCAAGGTGGCCGACCAGGAGCGGGGGCCGTCCTGGTTCGCGCCCTGGCGAGGCTACGAACAGCAGGCCACTCGACTGCGTGCTTTCGAAGCCTGCCTGGTGCCCGGCCTGCTCCAAACCGAGAAGTATGCGCACGCGGTCATCTCGGCCGGTGGGCTGCACGCGCCAGCGATGGTGGACGAGTTGGTGGCGGTGCGAATGGAGCGGCAGCAACTGCTGCACCGCGACGAGCCACCGCACTGCGTCTTTCTGCTCGATGAGTCGGCGCTGCACCGTCCGGTTGGTGGGCCTGCCGTGCTCGATGAGCAACTCGGTCGACTCCTGGGTGTGGCCGACCTGCCGTTCCTCCGGCTGCACGTTATTCCGCTGAGCGTCGGGGAGCACGTCGGGCTCGGCGGTGGGTTCGTGCTTGCTGAGCTGCCGGACGGCGACAGGGCCCTCTACCTGGAGAATGCCGCTCGGGGACACGTCATGGACGACCCTGAAATGATCGGCTTGATCGATCGCAAGTGGGATAGCCTGCTCGGCGAAGCACTGTCCACAGGCGCCTCGCTGGATTTGATCCGGAAGCTGAAGGTGACGCCATGACGATGATCAAGCCGCACTGGCGCACCTCCAGCCGATCGACGGACTCTGGCGGTAACTGCGTCGAGGTGGCGGACAACCTGCCTGGCGTGGTGCTGGTGAGGGACAGCAAGGACCGCTCCGGCCCGACCCTCACCTTCGCTCCCGACGCCTGGCGGTCATTCGTCGCGCAGACGCCTTCCGCTCCGCCGACCGATCGAGGTCCGGCCCTGCCCGCATGATCCGCCGGGCCCGACCTCTGCCGGGCCCGACCTCTGCCCGGCCCGGACGAGGCAGGGCGCTCTGCAGGCCCTTTCGAACTGATGTTGTGAACGAATCAAACCCGTCGGGCCCGGAGCCTGAGTCGTTGACGACATCAGCTCGAAAGGACCTCCGACCACCGTCCGCCGTCGGGCTCGCGCGAACCGCGCGGCCGACCCGGGACCGGTGATCACCGACACGGTGGCGCGGTCGCGCGGGGCCAGCGAGTCGCTGGCCGGCGCCGTGGTCGGTGCGTACTCGTCCGCAGGGCCGCGATCTTGTCGGAATCGGGGCCCTCGCCCGGACGGCCTATCGTGCCGGGCATGGCCTTCGTGACGCCGCCGCAGCTCGCCCAGTCCCGGTCCGTCGGTGCCGACTCGATCCTGCGCGGCGAGGTCGACCTCCGCGCCTACCCGTTCCGGCACCTGGCCGTCTCGGCCCGGCCCGGGTTCATGGGCAACAGCGTCACCCAGCTCATGGAGGCCGTCGAGCACCTGTCGAACTACGGCTGGGAACTGGTCAACGTCGCCTCGGTCACCGGCAGCCACTTCCTCTTCGCCTTCATGCGCCGGGTCTGACCCGCGCTCGATCCACCCGGTTTGCGGCGTGTCGGGCTGTCCGGCCCGTCGGACACGCCGACACGCCGCAAACGGGAGTGGCGCGCCCGGGGCGGGGGCGCTCAGGTCGTACCCCCGTCGGCCGGATCGTCGGCGGTGAGCGAGCGGCGGGCGGCGGCCAGTACCTCCGGGTCCGCGCAGCCGGCGGCGTAGCCGGCGATCCGGCGGCGGATGTCCCGGGTGAGCAGCCAGACGCCGACGCGGTCGGCGACCGGCCGCAGGAACGCCGGGCGGCACCGGAAGCTGTACCGCCAGGTAGCGACGGTGTGGCCGGGCTCCGCAGCGGGTGCGAACCGCCAGCCGCCGGCGAACATCTCGAAGAACCACGGGCCGCGCACCATCTTCATGCCGACGTTCGTCGGCGGCGCGAACGAGACGTACTCGCTGACCATGACCAGGCCGTGGCGGGAGCGGGTGAAGGTCCGCACCCCCTTGCCGGGGCGGGTCGCCCCGTCGGTGAAGTGCTGCTCCCGGACGAACGGGTCCCACCGGTAGCGCACCGGCGCGGTGGTCTGCGACACCGCGAAGGCCAGCTCGGGCGGGACCGGGACGGTCGCCACCGCCTCGACGACCGGCATCAGCGGCGCGGGGTGACGGTGGCCAGCAGCTCCGGCATCCGCCGGTCCAGCACGTCCCCGGCCAGGTACGAGCCGAGCAGTGCCGCCCCCAGCCCGTACGCCGCGCCGAGGGGCAGGGCCAGCCAGAGCCAGGCGTCCCCGAGCAGCGCCGCGGCCACCACCATCGGTACCGCGGCGGCCGCCGAGGCGACCATGGACAGCAGGGTGAGGAAACTCTTCGCCACCCCCGCCCCGGTGTTCATCGCGAACGGGTTGCTCGTCTCCGGCAGCGAGTACGCCCCGAGCACCGACACGAACCCGTTGATCGCCAACCCGGCCCCGTACGCGGCGAGCAGCGCCCCGCCGGCCACCCCGATCCAGCCGGGTTCGCCCAGCACCAGCGCGATCACCACCGACACCACGCCCAGCATCGGCGCCACGTACACCGAGAAGGCCGTCATCCGGGCGCGCAGCTCCAGCCGACCGGGCACCCCGGCCACCACGTTCGCCGCGTACGCGCTGCCGTCGAAGCCGAACTGGTTGGCCAGGGTGACCGAGGCGAGCACCCCGACGAAGAGCATCGACAGGCTGAGCAGGACCGGCGACGAGTTGCCGGCGGTGAGGTCCGGGCCGTCCTCGGCGGCGAACTGCGGGCCGCCGAGGTTCACCATCACCGGCACGAAGACCCCGACCACCGCGACGGTGATCAGGTTGGCCCGGCGCCGGGCGTCCCGCCACCAGTAGCGCGCCTCCCGGGCGACCAGCGCGCCGAACCGGTCCCGGCGCGTCCAGGCCAGCGCCCGGGGGAAGAGTTGCGCGACGGCCCCGCCCGCCGGCCCGCGCCGGCCCTTGGCGGGAGCGGCGCTGGCCGCGCCGACCATCGCCGACTCCAGCGACCGCGACCACCACAGCAGCAGCAGGCCGATGGTCACCGCCGTGATCAGCAACTTCACCGGTACGGCCCAGGCCCGCCCCTCGGCCACATCCACGCCGACCGTCCAGGGCGCGCCGAACGGGGTCCAGCCCACCACCTCGGCCACCCCGGCCAGCCGGTCCCAGTCGGCCTCCCGCACCGCCGCCAGCACCGCGATCTGCAACGGCCCGAGCAGGGCGGCGACCACCGCGAGCAGCACGGCGGCCAGGTCGCGTACCCGGCGGGACCGCAGCATGGTGGCGAACGCGCTGGTCAGCGCGCGGCTGGCGGCGACGCAGAGCAGCAGCCCCGCGACCACCCCGACGGCCGCGACCAGCCCGGCCGCCCAGCCGCCCAGCGCGGCGGCGGTGACCACCAGCCCGGAGACGGCGAGCAGCACCGCGAGCACCGGGACGCTGACCAGCGCCGCCGCGAACAGCCCGGCGACCAGGGTGCGGCGGGGCAGCGGCAGCAGCGCGAACCGGGCCGGGTCCAGGGTCTCGTCCACGCCGAAGAAGACCAGCGGCAGCAGCAGCCAGCCGAGCACCAGCAGCCCACCGCCGAACGCGGCGGTCATCAGCGCGTACCGCGGCTCGCCGGCGAAGCCCGGCGCGGCCAGCGCCAGGAAACCGCCGGCGGCGAACCAGAGGCCGACCAGGACGCCGATCACGAACATCGCGATCCGCCAGCCCTGGCCCCGGAAGTTGTTGCCCATCACCCGCAGCTTGAGCCGGACGAAGTGCCGGGCGGAGACTCGCCGGACCGGTTCGGCCGGGACGGTCACCGCGACAGCCACGACAGTTCCTCACCGGTCGCGGTGCGGCCACCGACCACCTCGACGAAGACCTCCTCCAGGGACCGGTCCCCGCGCACCTCGTCCAGGGTGCCGACCCGCTTGATGGTGCCCTCGGCGAGGATCGCCACGTGCGAGCAGAGCCGCTCGACGACCTCCATGACGTGGCTGGAGAAGACCACCGTGCCGCCGCCGGAGACGTACCGCTGGAGGATGTCGCGGATCAGCGCGGCGGAGACCGGGTCGACCGCCTCGAACGGCTCGTCCAGCACCAGGACCCGGGGGCCGTGCAGCAGCGCGCAGGCCAGGCCGATCTTCTTCTTCATGCCGGCCGAGTAGTCGACCACCAGGGTCCGGCCGGCGTCGGTGAGCGCCAGCACGTCCAGCAGCTCGGCGGCCCGCTGGTCGACCACCGCCGGGTCCATCCCGCGCAGCAGACCGTGGTACGCCAGCAGCTCCGCCCCGGTGAGCCGGTCGAAGAGCCGTACGCCGTCCGGCATGACGCCGAGCAGCCGCTTCCCGCCTACCGGGTCGGCCCACACGTCGTGCCCGAGCACCCAGGCCCGGCCGTGGTCGGGGCGCAGCAGACCGACCGCCATCGACAGCGTGGTGGTCTTGCCGGCGCCGTTCGGGCCGAGCAGACCGTAGAAGGAGCCGGCCGGGACGGCCAGGTCGACGCCCGCCACCGCGACCTTGCCGTCGAACTGCTTCGCCAGGCCGCGCAGCGCGAGCGCGGGGTGCCCACCAGTCATGCGTCCGACCGTATCCGGGCCGGACCAGCCGAAGCTCCGGCCGCAGGATGATCGCGCGTCCTCCCCGGGACGTACCCGTCCCTAGCCCACACCACCGCCACGGCCGGGGGTCACAGCCGTAGCGCCTCGGGGGCGTGCAGCCGGAGCATGGTGGCCCCGACGTCGGCCGGGGCCCGCCGGCGGGTCGCCATCGAGACGGCGACCATCACGGTGAAGGCGAGCGGCACCGTCCAGGCGGCCGGCTGCGCGATGAGCGTGGCCGGCCAGCCGGACAGCGGTGGCCCGAGCACGGTGACCAGGACCGCCGCCACGGCCGCCCCGCCACCGACCAGCACCCCGGCCGCCGCCCCCAGATCGGTCAGCCCGCGCCACCAGATGCCGAGCACCAGCAGCGGACAGAAGCTGGAGGCGGCGACCGCGAAGGCCAGCCCGACCACCTGGGAGACGTCCAGCCCGGAGACGTTGAGCGCGAGCACCGCCGGCACCCCGCCGGCGATCACCGTGGCCAGCCGGAAGCCGCGTACCGAGCCGCGCCCGAGCACGTCGGTGGAGATCACTCCGGCGACGCTGGTGAGCAGCCCCGACGAGGTGGAGAGAAAGGCCGCGAACGCGCCCGCCGCGACCAGCGCGGCGAGCAGCCGGCCGGTGGTCCCGTCGCCGAGCGCGGCCCCGGGCAGCAGCACCACCACCGCGTCGGTCTGCCCGGTGACCAGCAGTTGTGGCGTGTATATCCGGCCGAGCACGCCGTAGATGGTGGGCAGCAGGTAGAAGACGCCGACCAGGGCGAGCACGACCAGCGTGGTGCGCCGGGCGGCCGCGCCGTCGGGGTTGGTGTAGAAGCGGACCAGCACGTGCGGCAACCCCATGGTGCCCAGGAACGTGGCCAGGATCAGCGAGTACGTGGCGAAGAGGCCCCGGTCGTCATCCCCGGCGGTGTCCGGCAGCAGCCAGTCGGCCGCGTCGGTGGCCACTCCGGACACCTCGGGCACCGGGTCGCCGGCGGCGAAGTCGAGGCGGTCGCCGGGGCGTACCTGGAGGGTCGTGCCGTCGGCGAAGGTGAGCGCCGCGCGGTGCTCGACCACGACGGTGGTCGCGGTCCGGAACGCCGGCCCGTCGGGCGGGGTCACCGCGGGCCGGGCGTCGGCCTGCCACTGCAACGCCAGGAAGATCGCCGGTACGGCCAGCGCGGTCAGCTTCAACCAGTACTGGAAGGCCTGGACGAAGGTGATCGCCCGCATCCCGCCGAACGCCACGTTCGTGGTCACCACGACGGCGACCAGCAGCGCACCCACCGGGTACGGCGAGCCGGCGACCGTGGCCAGGGTCAGCCCGGCGCCCTGCAACTGCGGCACCAGGTAGAGCCAGCCGATGAAGATCACGAACACGGTGGCCAGGGTGCGCAACCGGCGCGAGCCGAGCCGTAGTTCGCAGAAGTCGGGCAGCGTGAAGGCGCCGGAGCGACGCAGCGGCGCGGCCACGAAGAGCAGCAGGGCGAGGTAGCCGGCGGCGAAGCCGACCGGGTACCAGAGCACGTCGACGCCGTACTTGAGGATCAACCCGGCCACGCCGAGGAAGCTGGCGGCCGACAGGTATTCCCCGCCGATCGCGGCGGCGTTCCAGGTCGGACTCACCGCGCGAGACGCGACCAGGAAGTCGGAGGTGGTGCGGGCCAGCCGCAGCCCGTAGAAGCCGATGCCGAGGGTGACCAGGGTGACCGCCACGATGGCCGGGACGACGTAGCCGTTGCCCATCTCAGCGCTCCGGCCGCTGGACCAGGTCGGTGAAGTCCTGCTCGTTGCGTTCCGCCAGCCGCACGTACGCCCAGCCCACCGCGATCAGGAACGGGAACGAGGCGAGCCCGAGCAGCAGCCAGGGCAGGTTGACGCCGAAGACGGTGACCCGGCCGACGGCCGGCGCGATCGCGAACAGCCAGGGCAGGCCGCCGAGCCCGATCAGCACGACCAGGCTCATCCGCAGCGCGAGCGCCAGCTGCGCCCGGACCAGGCCGCGGACCAGCGCCTCGCCGACCCGGGTCTGCTGGGCGAGTTCGACGCGGGTGCGTTCGGCCCGGCTGTCCCGGCGGGACACCTCTGCCAGCACGATGCGCGCCCGCCCGGGTGGCTGTGGCGCCCGGGGGGCCGGTACCGGATCGTCGGCAGCGGTCACCTGGGCAGTCTCGCCTGCTCAGCGCGGATGTCAAGGGTGTCCACCAGGGTTGTGGACAACCTGTGGAGAACGCTTCACCCCTGTGGACAACTCACGAGTTGAACATTAATACGGCATTAAGTTCCCGCGCGTTCACCCCTTGTGTTGTGGCGAGGTATGTCCTTGCCGGTATTGATCGCGCCCCCTACGCTGGGGCAGCAATTCCCTGTTTCCTCTTCATCCACGGGGTTTCTATGCGCAAATTCCGCACTCTGCTCGGCGCGACTCTCGCCGGGGCATGTGCACTGGCCGTGGTGCCGGGTACGGCATCCGCGGCTCCCGCCGCCGCGCCACAGCAGGCGACGGCGGATCTCGCCGACACGACCGGGGCCTACTACGAGGTCTCCCCGGCCCGCCTGATGGACACCCGCGCGGGCCTCGGCGCGCCGAAGGCGAAGATCGGCCCGCTGGCCAAGGTCGACCTCCAGGTCGCCGGCCGCGGTGGCGTACCGGCCGCCGGTGTTGGCGCCGTCGTGTTGAACGTGACCATCACCGGCCCGACGATGGACAGCTTCGTCACCGCCTACCCGGCGGGCGAGACCCGGCCCGACGCCTCGTCGGTCAACTTCGCCAAGGGCTGGCTGGGCTCCAACAACGTCACCGTGAAGCTCGGTACGGGCGGCAAGGTCTCCGTCTACAACCGCAACGGCTACACGGACGTGGTGGTCGACGTGGTCGGCTACTACGCCAAGGACAACTCGATGACCAACCGCAACGGTGGTCAGTACGAGTGGTACGAGCCCGAACGCGCCTTCGACACCCGCACCGACCCGGAGGGCAAGCCGCCGGCCGGCACCACCCTCGAGTACGCGCTGGACTTCGGGCCGGAGCGCAACCCGCACATGCGGACCCTGGTCACCAACCTCACCGCGGTGGCGCCGGCGAGTGCCGGCTTCCTCACCGCGTGGTCGGGTGCCACCGCCAAGCCGACCGCGTCCACGGTGAACTACGGTGCCGGCCGCAACGTGCCGAACACCGCGTTCATCCAGACCACCCCGTGCACCGGTGCCGAGCCGTTCCAGTGGTGCACCGTGGGCTCGCGGAAGTTCAAGATCTTCACCTCGGCCTCCGCGCACGTCCTGGTCGACGTGGTCGGCGCGGTCGACGACGGCTTCGCGCCGTATGGCATGCGTTTCGCGCCGAAGAGCCCGACCCGGATCGTGGACACCCGCACCAACCTGGGCATCGTCGGTGCCATCCCCGCCGGGGGGACCCGTCGCGCCGTGGTGCCGGGCTACACCCCGGAGACCGGCGTGGCGGTCATGAACGTGACCGCGGTGAAGCCGACCAACAACACGGTCATCACCGTGTGGCCGGCCGACATCCCGGAAATCCCGAAGCCGAGCACCAGCAACCTGAACCCGTACGCCAACCAGGTTGTCTCCAACGCGGTGCTGAGCATCGTCGAGCCGAACGGGGCGTACAAGGTGCACAACCTGAGCGGCAGCACCCACCTGGTGGCCGACATGGTGGGCACGTTCTACTACCCGGCCGCTCCGGCGGCCACGCTCTCCGGTGACGCCGGCAAGAGCAAGCCTCAGTTCGTGGGCGCCTCCCACCGCTGAGCACCCGCACCACCGAAGGGCGCCCCGGCCGACGGCCGGGGCGCCCTTCCCCGCTTCCGGCGGGTTCGGGCGCCGGCCCGTCCAGCCCGCGGTGGCGCCGACGAGGAACACCGTCATCACCGTCTGGCCGGCCGACACCGACCTGGCCAAGCCGGGCGTGAGCAACCTCAACCCGGCCGCCGGGCAGGTCGTCTCCAACGCGGTGCTGGGCGGGATCGGTCCGCAGGACGCCTTCAACGTCCACAACCTCACCGGCAGCGTCAACCTGGTCGCCGACGTGGTCGGACGGTTCTACCTCTACTCGGGCACCGCGGGCACGACCAGCGTGGCCGGCCGGCAGCCGCTCACCGTACGCGGCACCGGCGTACCGGGCTGACGTTCGTCGGGTGAAGGGCGTCCCGGCGGTGGCCGGGGCGCCCTTCCGCGTGTCCGCCGAACAGCCGGTTCCGGCCGGATGTGGCCCACCACCTTGCCATCCGCCGAGCACGACTTCTAACCTGGGCCGATCTTTCCCCCTCTCGTACATCTCGGGGTCTCCATGCGTATGTTCCGCGCCCTGCTCGGCGTCGTCGTCGCCGTGGCAGGTGTGGTGTCGGGGGTGCCGGAAGCGGCGAACGCCGCTCCGACGGCGCCCTTCACGGTCTTCACCGCCGATGTCGGCGACACGGGCGGCTTCCCCATCCGCGACTCCGGCGTCTGGGACGCCGGCAACTCGCAGATGTCCATGAACGCGTACGCGGGCGACGGGTTCTCGGTCTACGCCACCTGGGCCGGGGGGTTGGAGTACGTCGACGCGAGCATGCGTCCGCCGAGCGGCCAGTCCTGGAGGGCGGGACAGACGTACCCGACCCTTCCCTTGTCTGACGCCGAGAACGGCATGTTGAACATCTCGTCCAGCGGGCGAGGGTGCAGCGACAGTTACGGCTCGATCACCGTCAGGCAAGTGGGCCGCGACCCGGCCACCCAGGCAGTGATCTCCTTCGCGGCGTCCTACGAGTTCCACTGTGAACGCAAGCCCGAGGCGCTCCGGGGCGAGATCCGATGGAACTCGAATCTGGACTATCTGGCCGCCGTGCCGAACGTGAGCTTCCTCGAGTTCGGCACCACCGTCGAGGTCGGGGCCACTCCGGTCACCCGTACGGTCAGCTTCACCTCCAAGGGCAGCGCGTCCGAGGTCTTCGGCCAGGCGAGCCTGGGCGGCGCCGATCCGGCACAGTTCGCGATCACCGGCGACACCTGCTCCGGCCGGACCATCGCGCCGGGCGGCACCTGCACGATGACCGTGGCGACCCGCGCGAGCCGCAGCGGTGAGATCTATGGCAACCTCGTGCTGCCGGACAACAGCAGCTACGGCCAGCGCCTCCTGCCGCTGCGCTACTGGGCCTTCGAGGGCGTGACGGGCATGTACTACCCGTTGGCCCCGCAGCGGCTGATGGACACCCGGTCCGGGCTGGGCGCACCGAAGGCGAAGATCGGCGCCGGCCAGACCGTCGAACTGGATGTCGCCGGTCGAGGTGGGGTGCCCGCCGACGGAGTCGGCTCGGTGGTGCTCAACGTGACGGTGACCGGCCCGACGGCGAGCAGTTTCCTCGCCGTCTACCCCGCCGGGGAGAGCCGACCGAACGCCTCATCGATCAACTTCCCGGCCGGCTGGCTGGGCTCCAACAACGTCACCGTGAAGGTCGGCGCGGCCGGTCGGGTCGCCGTCTACAACCGCAGCGGCTCGACCGATGTGGTCGTCGACGTGATGGGCTTCTACGCCGGCGCCCAGTCGGTGCGAAACCAGGCCGGGGTGGGTGGCCAGTACGGCTCGGTCAACCCGACCCGGCTCTACGACTCGCGCACCGACGGCGGCGCCATCCCGGCCGGGAGTGCGACCGAGATCTGGGCCGACTTCGGCCCGGACCTGAACGGGCACGTCCGGGGCCTGGTCCTGAACGTCACCGCGGTCGCTCCGGCGAGGTCGGGATTCCTGAGCGTCTGGTCGGGTGACGGCCCGGTGCCGACCTCCTCGACGGTCAACTACGGTGCCGGCAAGATCGTGCCGAACCTGACCATCGTCAAGACGAGGCTCTGCACCGACTGTGGCACGCCGACCGCCGTGCCGTCCTTCGCGGTCTTCACGTCGCAGTCCTCGAACGTGGTGGTCGACCTGGTCGGTGTGATGGACGACGGCAAGGTGCCGGACGGGCTGCGCTTCCGGTCGCTGAGCCCGACCCGCATCCTGGACAGCCGTACCGGGCTCGGCACCGCCGGTGCGCTGGGCGCGAACGTGACCCGGAAGATCACCGCGCCGTCCAGGGTGGTCGCCGCGGACACCGAGGCGTTGGTGACCAACGTGACCGCCGTGTCCCCGACCAACAACACCGTGATCACCGTGTGGCCGGCCGACCTGGGCCTGCCCAAGCCGACGGCGAGCAACCTCAACCCGGCCGCCGGGCAGATCGTGTCCAACGCCGTGTTCACCGGGATCGGTCCGCAGGACGCGTTCAACGCGCACAACCTCTCGGGCAGCACGCACCTGGTCGCCGACCTGGTGGGCACCTTCTGGCTCTACCCGGGCACGGCGAGCGACCCGGCGGCGGCCAAGGTCGCCGCAACCCCGCGTTTCGCGCTCCTGGAATCGGGGAGCCGCGCCGGCACGACCGGCTGACTCCCGCCACCCTTCGACAGGGCGTCCCGGCTCGGCCGGGGCGCCCTGTCGGCGTGTCGGGAACCTCCGCCCCGCCCGGGAGTGGGACAGGTGGAGCAGGGCCGGTCCCGGTTATGCCTGGCTCTACGGTCGGGACGACATGTCCGCGCTCGGCGCGGACCACGTGCTTCGCACCGCCGATGGCGCGACCTGGACCCGTTTCCCGCTCCCCATGTGACCGGGCCGGGAAAGGCCCCGCAGGGCGGCGCCGGCAGGCATTCCCTGCCGGCGCCGCGCAGTCACTCCAGGCCGACCCGTTCGGGCCGGGCGGTGGCGGAGCCGAGCCAGGTGTGCGGGTTGCCGTACCAGCACCAGCCCAGCTTCGGCGCGCCCTGGCTGATCCAGAGCGCCGGCACCCGCTTGTCCCCACAGCGCGACCCGACCAGCGAGAAGCACCGGTTGCTGGCCAGCGCGGCGGGGAAGTGGGTGATGAAGGCGATCCCCTCGTCGATGGTGAGCGGCAGCCGGTCCTGAGCGGTCATGCCCTCCATCGCGGCGGCCGGGGCCAGGTTGCGGAACTCCTCGCCCCGATCGACGTCGAAGAGCAGGTACGCCGGCCCGGCCGGTGCCTCCAACTCCTTGATCGGGTCGAACCTGGGCAGGTCGTCGAGGGGGAAGTTCCGGTCGAGGAAGCCGGGCTTGCGCTTACCGGCCAGCGTGGTGAGCGCCAGCCGGTCGGGCACCGGGACCAGGTCGCGGGTGGTCACCAGCAGGAACGGCACCCGAGCCTCGGTCGGGGCGGGCAGCCCGGCCGCGCCGCTGACCGCGGCGTCCCGCAGCGGGGTGACCAGGTCGCGGAACGCGGTTTCGGTGAGCCCGGCGAGCTCCGGGTAGCCCAGGCGGATCAGCCCGTCGAGCTGGCGGTCGAACTCGGTGGCGGGGTCGAACATTGGCACGGTTGGCCTCCCGTTGTCGTAGGGCCTACCGTACAGTGTACGGCCTCCCGGGATTATTCCCGCTCAGCGATTCCAATCCTGCTTGGCCGCCCGCACCAGCTTGTCCTTCAGCTCCCGGGTGTGCCGCCGGCTCACCGGCAGCTCCGTCCCGTCGATCACCACCACGTAGCCCGAGTTGACCAGGCGCAGCTCGGCGATCAGCTTCAGCTGCACCAGGTGCGACCGGTGGATCCGGACGAACCCGGCGTCCGCCCAGCGCTCGGCGAGCGTCGCCAGCGACACCCGGACCAGGTGCGAGCCGTCGGCGGTGTGCAGCCGGGCGTAGTCGCCCTGCGCCTCCACCCAGCGCACCGCCGACCGGGGCAGCATCCGCGTCGTCCCGGCCAGCTCGATCGGAATGGTCGGGTCCTCCTCGGCCCGGGCCAGGGCCGCCGGGTGCGACGGCACCACCCGGGAGCCGATCACCCGGCGCAGCGACTCGGCCAGCCGGTCGGCGCGTACCGGCTTGCGGACGTAGTCGGTGGCCCCGAGGTCGAAGGCGTCCACCGCGCCGTCGTCGTACGCGGTGACGAAGACGATCGCCGGCGGCCGGGCGAACCGGCGCAGCACCCGGGCCAGTTCCATCCCGTCCAGGCCGGGCATCCGGATGTCCAGGAAGACCACGTCCACGTCGGCGTCGCGGAGCACCCGCAGCGCCTCGGTCGCGTCGCCCGCCGTGTGCAGCCGGGCCACCCGGGGATCGGCCCGCAGGTGGTACGCCAGCTCGTCCAGCGCCGGCGGCTCGTCGTCGACCGCCAGCACCCGCAGGAACCCCGCCGTCGGGTTCACGGTCACGATCCCGCCCGTACGCCGGGATGGAACTTCGGCACCCGCAGGCTCACCTTCGTACCCGAGCCGGGACCGGTCTCGACGACCAGACCGAACCGGTCCCCGAAGACCGACCGGAGCCGCTCGTCGACGTTGGAGAGGCCGACGTGCTGGCCGGTGTCGTCGGTCGGATCGCTGCCGGCGCGGGCCAGCTCCGCGATCCCCGCGGTCAGCGTGGCCGGATCCATGCCCACTCCGTCGTCCTCCACCGTGATGTGACACTCGGCGCCCGCGTCCCGGGCCTCGATGCTCACCATGCCGGTGCCGGGCTTGCGGGACAACCCGTGCCGCACGGCGTTCTCCACCAGCGGCTGGAGGCAGAGGAACGGCAGCGTCACCGGCAGCACCTCCGGGGCGATCTGCAACCGCACCTGCAACCGGTCGCCGAACCGGGCCCGCTCGATGGTCAGGTAGCGGTCGATCGAGCGCAGCTCCTCGGCCAGCGTGGTGAACTCGCCGTGCGCCCGGAACGAGTACCGGGTGAACTCGGCGAACTCCAGGATCAGCTCCCGGGCCCGCTCCGGGTCGGTGCGGACGAACGAGCCGATCGCGGTCAGCGCGTTGTAGATGAAGTGCGGGCTGATCTGGGCGCGCAGCGCCCGGATCTCCGCCCGGGCCAGCCGCTCCCGGGACGAGTCCAGCTCGGCCAGGGCGAGCTGGTTGCCGGCCCAGTGCGCGGTCTCCAGGGTGGCCTGCACCAGCCCGGGCGCGGGTGGGGCGTCGGCGATCGCCACCAGCGCCCCGACCACCCGGCCCTGCGCGCTCAGCGGCGCCAGCACCGCCCCGCGTACCGGGCAGTCGACCCGGTCGCAGTGCAGCTCCGACTCGCCGAGCACCGTCGACCGGCCCGCCTCCACCGTCCGCCGGGCCGCCGCGAGCAGTTGGTCGCCGTGGTGGCCGCCGCGCCCGTCGAGGGCGAGCAGTGCGTCGGAGTCGGTGAGCGCCAGCCCGACCGCCCCCACCAGGGTCCGCAGGTGACGTACGGCCTTCGCCGCGCCGGCCGGGGTCAGGCCGGTACGCAGCGGTTCCGCGGCCAGGCCGGCGGTGTGCAGCACCTCGTAGGTGGCCCGCTGGGTGGCGGTGGCGATGCCCCGCCGGCCGCGCAGCCGCAGCACCGCCCAGAGCGCGGCGGCCAGCGCCGTGACCAGCGAGACGACGCCGACGACGGCGGAGAGGTTGCCATCCACGCAGCGATCCTTGCCGCTGCCGGCCGCCACGCCAAGCCCTGGCCGGGCGTCTGCGGCGGCCGAGCCGCTAGTGCGGTGTCCACAAACGTTGGCCGGGTGGTGTGGGGTGCGAGAGTGTCGTAGGGGTGGTGTTGGCTTTGGTGTATGCCTCGTCGTCGTGATCCGTGCGGTCCGCGGGTGGTGTATCGCACTGCTCGAGTGGGGTTGCGGGTGACGGTGGGGCAGCGGCGGCGGTGTTTCGGGTTGCTGCGTTCGGCCGGTGACGTGTGGGCGTGCCTGTTGGAAATCAACGGGTGGCGGCGTCGCCGCGGGGACGCCCCGCTGGTGGGCTATCAGGAGTTGTGCCGGGAGTTGGCGGCGTCGGGTCCGGGCACGTTCGCCGAGTTGGACAGCACGGGTGCGAGGTCGGTGCTGCGCCGGCTCTCCGACGCGTGGTTCGCAGCGGCGAAACGCCGCAACAGCGGTGACGTGTCGGCGCGGTTCCCGCGGCGGCGGCGTGGGCTGGTGCCGGTGCGCTGGTATCACGGCACCTTCACGGTGGACGAGCGCGGGGTGCGTATCCCGGTGGCGAAGGGCAGACCGTCGTTGTGGGTGCGGTTGGCCCGGGATCTGCCGTACCCGCCCGAGCAGGTCCGGTCGGTCACGCTGCTGTGTGAGGGTGGCCGGTTGTTCCTGGACGTTACCGCCGAGGTGCCGGTCGCCACCTACCCGCCGGGTGAGGGGCCGGACCCGGGTCGGGTGGCGGGGGTAGACCTCGGTGTGATTCACCCGTATGCGGTGGCCGGCCCGGACGGGGAGGGGCTGTTGGTGTCGGGGCGGGCGATTCGCGCCGAGCATCGCATGCACCTGGCCGACAGCAAAGCCCGCGGCCGCGCGGTCGCCCGCCGCGCCCCGAAGCCGGGTCAGCGGGGGTCGCGGCGGTGGCGCAAGTATCGCCGCCGGACCCGTCTGGTGCAGGGCCGGCACCGGCGTCGGGTCCGTCAGGCCCAGCACGAAGCCGCCGCCACGGTCGTGTCCTGGGCGGTCCGCCAGCGGGTGGGCGTGCTGCACGTCGGGGACCCCCGCGGCGTGCTCGAGGTACCGGCGGGGCGGCGGCACAACCTGCGGCTGCGGCAATGGCAGGTCGGCCGGCTCATGCAGGTCCTGACCGACAAGGCCACCCTGGCCGGTATCACCGTCCACCTCGTGGATCAACGTGGCACTTCCTCCACCTGCCCCGCCTGCCGGCGGCGGATACCCAAACCGCGTGGGCGGAGCCTGTCCTGCCCGCACTGCCAGCTCACCGGGCACCGCGACCTGGTCGCGGCCGCCATCATCGCCACCCGCATCCCGGGCGGCGGACCCACCACCCCCACAGCCGCAGTTGTGCTGCCCGGGGTGCTCACGCACCGTCGAGCCGGACGGCACTTGCCCGGTGCCGGCCGGTCCCGGCGTGACCCCCGCCGCCCAGCCCCGGTGGCGGGAGGATCAGTTGGCCCGCGGAGGCCCGCCCCACCATCCGGTGGGGAGTCGCTCGCCCGAAAGGCGAGGATCCACAACCCTCACCGGACACCGGGTGAACGTTCGTGGACACCGCACTAGTACGCGCCCTTGCGGGCCAGTACCACGCCCACTGTCCGCCACAGGATGCTCAGGTCGTACGCCAGCGACCAGTTGTCGACGTAGTAGAGGTCCAGTCGGACCGCCTCGTCCCAGGAGAGGTCGGAGCGGCCGGAGACCTGCCACAGCCCGGTCATGCCCGGCCGGACCAGCAGCCGGCGCCGCACGTCACCCAGGAAGTCGCCGTCGTCGGCGGGCAGCGGACGCGGCCCGACCAGCGACATCTCCCCCCACAGCACGTTGATCAACTGGGGCAGCTCGTCCAGCGAGGAGGCGCGCAGGAAGCGGCCCACCGCGAAGACCCGGGGGTCCTGCTTCATCTTGAACAGCATGCCGTCGGTCTCGTTCTGGTCGACCAGGCCGGCCAGCCGATCCTCGGCGTCGACGTACATGGTCCGGAACTTCCAGACCCGGAAGGTGCGGCCCTCGTGGCCGACCCGGGGCTGCCGGAAGAAGACCGGCCCGGGGTCGGAGATCCGGATCGCCAGGGCGATGGCCGCGAAGAGCGGGGCGAGCAGCAGCAGGCCCAGCCCGGCGGCGACCCGGTCCATCAGGCTCTTCATCAGCAGCGCCGGGCCCGACAGGGTCGGCTCCTCGACGTGCAGCAGCGGCAGGCCCTCGATCGGGCGGATGTGCACCCGGGGGCCGGCGATGTCGGTCAGCTGCGGGGCGACCACCAGGTCGACGCCGGAGCCCTCCAACTGCCAGGCCAGCCGGCGCAGCTCACCCGGCTCGGCGCTGGCCGAGCCGCAGACCGCGATCGTGTCGCCGCCGACCTCGCGGACCAGGGCGAGGACGTCCCGGCCGGCGTACACCGGCACCGGGGTCTCGATGCCCCGGGCGGCGGCGTACCCGTCGGTGATGTGGATGGCGACCGGCACCAGGCCGGCGCCCGGGTTGCGGGTGACCGCGGTGTAGACCTCCAGCGCCTCCGGGAGCGTGCCCACCAGCACCATCCGGTGCCCGGCGTGACCGGCCCGGCGACGGACCATGTGCAGCAGGAAGCGGGCGGTCAGCCGGCCCACCAGGACTAGCGTCAACGCCCCGAGCAGGGCGAAACCGACCGTGTAGCGGGAAAGGTCGGTCTTGGTGGCGAACGCGATGAAGGAGACCGTCGCGGCGACCGCCACCCCACCCCGGATGACCCGCTTGAACTCGTCGGGACCCAGGCCGAGATAGCGCCGGTCGTAGGCGCGGTTGCCCCAGAGGATGACCACCCAGCCGAGCGGCAGCAGCAGGAACGCCACCGTGTAGAACCAGGTGGGGTCCTCCTGGGCGTTGTAGAAACCCGCCCGCGCCTGGCCGAACGCCTCCTGGGCCATCCAGTCGGCCAGCATCACGGCGGCGAAGTCGAGCAGCAGCAGGGCGATGGTGTACGGGCGGTGCCAGCGCGACACCCGGCGACGGGCCCTCGCCCACCCCGACCGGGGGACGCCGTTGTGCGACGGCGGTGTCGGCGGCTGGATCTCGAAGCTGTCGACGTGCCGCACGAGTTTGCTCCGGCCTGTGTTGGTTACCGGGCGCTGGAGGCTTGTCGTCACCTCACCCATGTCCTCCCGCATGACACGCGCCGCTCACTCGCGGTGAGGGGCGCGGGTCGCCCACCGTTCCAGTCTCCCACGCTGCCAGTGGGCCGGACGCTGACCCGAAGGACATTGCGCCTGGCGTTGCCAGCAGGGATCCGGCCGGCTCCACGTCAGTTTTCGAAGCCGGGGACCGAGCCACTATACCGATGGATGGCGGCCCCGGTAGAGGCGCGGACGGGCAGCTTCCACGCGCCCGGGACGATTCCTCTCCGTAATCGCCGAGTGTCATCACTCACCGTACGAGCCGGGACAACCGACGGTCAGCGAGGGGCTTTCCGCCGGTCTGACAGGTCGGGCAGTACTGGAGGCTCGAATCGGCGAAGGACACCTCCCGCACCGTGTCGCCACAGACCGGACAGGGCAGGCCGGTCCGGGCGTGCACCTTCAGACCGGAGCGCTTCTCGCCCTTCAGCTCCGCCGCCCGCTGACCCAGCGAGCGGCGGACCGCGTCGCCGAGCACCGCCCGGGTCGCCGCGTGCAGCGCGGCCAGCTGGTCGTCGGTGAGCCGGTCGGTGATCGCGAACGGCGAGAGCTTCGCCGCGTGCAGGATCTCGTCGGAGTACGCGTTGCCGACCCCGGAGAGCACCGCCTGGTCGGTCAGCACCCCCTTGACCTGGCCCCGCCGGCTGCGCAGCCGCTCGGCGAAGGTGGGCAGGTCGGCACCGAGCGCGTCCGGCCCCAGCTTCGCCACCCCGGGCACCTGCGCCGGATCGGTCACCAGGTACACGGCCAGCTTCTTCTGGGTGCCCGCCTCGGTCAGGTCGAAGCCGGAGCCGTCGTCGAGGCGGACCCGCAGGGCGACCGGGCCCTTGCCGGGGCGCAGCGGGGTGGTGGACGGGAACGCCTCCCGGTAGTGCAGCCAGCCCGCCCGGGCCAGGTGCACCACCAGGTGCAGGCCGCCGTCGACCACCACGTCGAGGAACTTGCCGTGCCGGCGGGCGTCCACCACCGCCCGGCCCGACAGCGCCGAGGGCGCCGGGTCGTACGTCTTCAGGGCGCTGATCGCGGCGACCTCGACCCGGTCGACCCGCCGCCCCACCGCGCGCTCACGCAGGTAACCCGCGAGCGCCTCCACCTCCGGTAGTTCGGGCACGTTCCAACGGTAGCCTTCTTTCCCGTGAGCGCGAGGAACGAGCTTGCGAGTCCCCGCCGCGAGTGCGAGGAGCGAGCGTTGCGCGCCCCGCAGTCGTGAGCAGAGAGCGGCACAGTCGCGAACGAAAGGCGAGCTCCGTGAGAATCGTGGTGGCGCACAACCGGTACCGGGAAGCCCAGCCCTCCGGCGAGAACACGATCGTCGACTCGGAGATCGCCCAGCTGACCGACGCCGGTGTCGAGGTGCTGCCGTTCATCCGCAGCTCGGACGAGATCCCGTCGATGTCGAAGGCGGCCAAGGCCCTGCTGCCGATCTCCCCGATCTGGGCCCCGCGCGCCCAGGAGGACCTGTCCCGGCTGCTCACCACGCACCGCCCCGACGTGCTGCACCTGCACAACCCGTACCCGCTGATCTCGCCCTGGGTGGTGCGGACCGCGCACCGGCACGGCGTGCCGGTGGTGCAGACGGTGCACAACTACCGGCAGGTCTGCTCCTCCGGCATCTACTTCCGGGACGGGATGATCTGCCAGGACTGCAAGGGCCGGGCGCTCGGCGTGCCGGCGGTCGTGCACCGCTGCTACCGCAACTCCCGCGCGCAGAGCGCCCTGATGGCGACCACCCTGGCCGTGCACCGCGGCACCTGGCGCTCGGTCGACCGGTTCATCGCGCTGACCTCGGCGATCGCCGACCACCTGCGGGACTACGGCATCCCGGACGAGCGGATCGTGGTCAAGCCCAACTCCGTGCCCGACCCGGGCCGGCCGGCCCCGCTCGGCGACGGGTTCCTCTACATGGCCCGGCTCACCCCGGAGAAGGGCCTCGATCTGCTGCTGGAGGCGTGGCGCCGGCACCCGGTGGGCACGCTGGGCACGCTGCGCGTCGCCGGCGACGGCGAGCTGCGACCGCTGGTCGAGGCGGCTGCCGCGGAGCGCGCCGACGTGGTCTACCTGGGCCAGCTCGACCGGGCCGGGGTACGCGCCGCGGTCGAGGCGAGCGCGGTGGTGATCGCCGCGTCGATGTGGCACGACGTCCTGCCCACCGTGATCATCGAGGCGTTGGCCAGCGGGCGGCCGGTGCTCGGCACCGCGCTCGGCGGCATCCCGTACCTGGTCGGGGCGGACGGTCCCCGGGAGCCGGCCGGCACCGGGTCGGCGGAGATCGCCTCCGCGGTCCCCGGCGGGGGCGTCGCGCCGCTGCCCGCCGGCGTGGTGACCGGCGCCGCCGGCTGGGTGGTCCCGCCGGAGCCGGCCGCGATGGCCGCCGCCCTCCCGGTCGCCCGGGCCGGTGCCGCCGCCCTGTCCCAGCCGGCCCGCCTCCGCTACGAGCAGACCTTTCACCCCGACGTCGTCACCAAGCGCCTCCTAGACATCTACGCCTCCATCACCCGCCCCTGACCCCGCCCGCCCCTCGCCGGCCTCTCGCGTGCACTTTCGGAGAAAGCGTGGCTATTCCGGCTCGGATAGCCACGCTTTCTCTGAAGGTGCGGCCAGGGAAGGCGGCGAGGAGGCGGGGGCGGGGCGGGTGGGGGTGAGGGGGTCAGCGGAGGGAGGCGCGGGCGGAGAAGGCGATGCTGGCCAGGAGGAAGCCGCCGTTGACGATCGTGAAGGCGATGATCACCCAGTAGGTGAGGGCCGGGGCGAGCATCAGGACCAGCGCGGCCACGAAGATCACCGCGCCGTAGTCGCGGACCAGCTTCACCAGGCGTACCGGCAGCGAGGTCGAGGTGACCATGCTGGCGGCATTCGGGCCGGCCTGCATCACCGAGGTCACCAGGTTGACCATCCAGGTGCCGGCGAAGACCGCGACCAGCCAGGTCGGCGTCTCCGGCCGCTGCGCCACGGCGGTCGCCGCCAGGGCGGCCACCAGCGCGATCTGGGCGGCCACGTCGCAGAGCACGTCCACCCGGGCGCCCGCCGCGCTGCCCTGCCCGGTCACCCGGGCCAGCTGACCGTCGGCGCAGTCCAACGAGTACGCGACCTGCCAGCCGACCAGCGCGACCAGCCCGACCACCCAGGCGGGTACGTCGCCGGCGGCGACCGGGTCGGCGAGTGCCACCACGGCCACCGAGGTGGCCAGCCCGAGCACCAGGTTGGCGATGGTCAGCGCCGTCGGCCGCAGCCCGAGGCGCTGGGCGACCAGCGCGAAGACCGCGCCGAGCCACTGGCTGAGCGACTCGCTGAACAGGCCGCCGCCCCGGTTGACCCGGTGGAAGTCGGCAACGGTGGGACGGGGCTCAGCCACAGTGGTCGCGGATTGCACCGGCGTAGTCTGCCAGCCGCTCCCGCGTCTCGGTAGGCGTCATCGCCAGGTGTTCGAGGATGGTGTACCGGTCCGGCCGGGTGGCCGGCGCGAACTGCACCGCCTCGACGAACTGGTCGTCGGTCAGCCCCACCTCGGCGGGGAGCCGGGGCAGCTGGTGCCGGGCCAGGCAGGCCGACATCTCGGTGAAGCGCCGCCGGTCGCCGCGCAGCCAGGTGCAGAACAGCGCCCCGAGGCCGGCCAGCTCGCCGTGCGAGGCGGTGCCCGGGTAGAGCGCGTCGACGGCGTGCATGATCTCGTGGCAGCCACCGCTGGCCGGCCGGCTGGTGCCGCAGACCGCCATCGCCAGGCCGCTGGAGATCAGGGCCTCGGCGAGCACGGTGACGAAGGCGTCGTCGGCCATGTCGCCCGGGTGGTTGAGTACCGCCTCGGCGCCCATCCGGGCCAGCGAGGCGGCCAGGCCGTCGACCGGCTCGCCCCGGACCTGCCGGGCCAGCTCCCAGTCGGCCAGCGCGCTGATGTTGCTCACCGCATCGCCGATGCCCGCCCGGTTGTGCCGTTCCGGGCCGCTCTCCACGAAGTCCAGGTCGACGATGACCGCGATCGGGATGTGTACGCCGTAGGAGCCCTTGATCCCCTCGCTGACCAGGCTGGCGACCGGGGAGGCGATCCCGTCGTTGGCCAGGCTGGTCGCCACGGTGACCATGGGAAGTCCGCGCCGGGTGGCGGCGTACTTGGCGACGTCTATCGTCTTGCCGCCACCGATGCCGACCACCGCGTCGTACGAGCGGGCACGGAGCTTGCTGCCCAGGTCGTCGGCGGAGTCGAGCGTGCCACCGGCGACGGTGAACACGTCGGCCGACCGCAGCGACGGCCGGATCAGCTCGGCGATCTGCTCGCCCTGCCCCGGCCCCACCACCACCGCCACGTCGCCGCCGGCGGAGATCCGCCCGTCGGCGAGGATCGCGGCGAGGTCGGCCACCGCCCCGCGCCGCACGTCGATGTGCAGCGGGGTCAGCACCGTACGAGCTAGTAGCGGCACGCGATCTCCCGCGCCCGGGCCAGGTCGGCGTGGTTGTCGACCTCGACCCAGGAGACGTCGCCGATCGGTGCCGCGCGCACCTCGCCGCCCCGGTCGGCGAACTCCTGGTAGCCGTCCTCGTAGTAGAGGTCGGGGTCACGCCGCCAGGTCGCCTCCAGCGCGTCGGCGAGGGCGTCGGCCACCTGCGGCTCGATCAGCGTCGCGCCGATGTACTCCCCGTACGCCTCGCCCGGGTCCATGATCTTGGTGATCCGGGTGAGCTGGCCGGCGGCGTCGAAGGTGGTCTTCATCTCCTCCTCGGCCAGCGCCTTGATGTTGTCGATCGCCAGCAGGATGCCCGGCCCGCGCTCGGCGAGCAGGGTCTTCTCCACGCTCACCGGGTGCACGGTGTCGCCGTTGACCAGCAGCACGCCCCGGGCGAAGTGCTCGCGCGCCAGCCAGAGCGAGTACGCGTTGTTCCACTCCTCGGCCTTGTCGTTGTGCACGAGGGTGAGCCGGACGCCGTAGCGCTCCTCCAGCGCCGCCTGGCGCTGGACGACCGCGTCGGCGGCGTACCCGACCACGATCACGATCTCGGTGAGCCCGACCTCGGCGAGGTTGCGCAGCGCGATGTCCAGGATGGTGATCTCACCGTCCACCGGCACCAGCGCCTTGGGCAGGGTGTCGGTGTACGGGCGCAGTCGGCGCCCCGCACCGGCCGCGAGCACCATCCCGATCATGCGGGGTCCTCCCTCGTACGACTCCAGGTCACCGTGGAGGATAGCCCCGCGTGACGGTGGGGCTGCCGCCAACCGGGGCCAGAGGGGCTGTCAGCCGGGCAGGGCGGCCAGGTCGGCCAGCACCGCGAGCCGCTCCTCGGCGGTGAGCGCCGCGTACGGGCCGGCGGCGCGGCGGTCGGTCTCCAGCTCGATCGCCCGGCGTTCCGGCCCCGCCGGCAGCTCGCTGATGCTCGACGCGGTGTGCCCGGCGGCGGTCCACGCGGCGGCATGCGCGTCGGCCCGGTGGTAACGCAGCGTGCCGAGCCGGTTCAGCAGGAGCACCCCGGGCGGCGTGCCGTCCGGCTCGTACGGCGGGGCCATGGTGGCGAACGCGGGCGTCGGCTCGGCGTCGGGCTCCCCGGCGAGCAGCAGCGCGTACGCCAGCAGCCGGCCGAACGCCTCGACCAGCCGCAGCACCCGGTCGTCGTGCCCGGCCCACAGCTCCTCGGTGACCTCGCCGTGCACCTGGTAGATCTCGGTGAGGAAGTCGGTGCCCCGCTCGGTGGCGGCGAAGCCGCCGTCCGGCCGGCGGACGATCATCCCGTGCGCCACCTGTTTGTCCAGGGCCCGCTGGCAGGTGGCCGGATCCCGGTAGCGGGTGACGGCGGCGAAGCCCGCCCCGTCGACCGTGCCGCCCGGCGCGGCGAGCCGGGTGCGGAACTCGACCAGGAAGCCGGTGGCGGCCGGCCCGCCGTACCGCTGGCTCAGCTCGGCGCCGCCGCCGTCGCGGCCGGCGAGCATGCCGGCGACGAAGGTCCGGTCGACCGCCGGGGCGACCAGCCCGGCGAACCGGTGCGGCGCCAGCTCGACGTCGGAGTTCACCGACCGATCGACCGCAGCGCGGCGACGGCGGTCTCGCTCGGTTCCAGATAATCGCCGCCGATGTCCCAGGCGTTGGGAAAAAGGCTCCGCTCGGGAGATCGGCGCTGAAGGAGGAGGCGGCCGTCGTCGTCCACGATCAGCGCGCCGGCGCAGCGGAGAGGCTCGGTGGGCACGTGCCGACAGTAGCGAGCGGGCGTCGGTCGCGCCGATGCCCGGTCTTGTCCCGGTCTGCCACCTGGGCCCACCATGTGGGTACCGGGTGCCGCCGTCCCAAAGGGGTGATGCGTGATGCAGGTTCGGGAAGCTATGTCCAACGAGGTGCTCATGGTGGGTCCGGAGCACACGCTCCGGCAGGCCGCCCAGATGATGTCGGCCCGCCGGGTCGGCTCGGCGGTGGTGATCGACCCCGACTCCGAAGGGGTCGGGATCATGACGGAACGGGACGTGCTCAACGCGATCGGGGCCGGGCTGGACTGCGACGTGGAACGCACCAGGGCGCACGTGAGCTGGGACGTCGTCTACGCCGGTCTGGATTGGACGGTGGAGGAGGCGGCCGCGGCGATGGCCCGGGGCGGCTTCCGCCACCTGGTGGTGTTCGACGGCCGGGAGGTGGCCGGGGTGATCTCCGTGCGCGACCTCATGCGGGTCTGGTCGCAGCAGCGGCTCACCGTGGGTTGAGTCCCGGCCGGGGGTCGTCCGCACCTGTCGCGGCGGCCCCTGACCGGCCCGAACTCCCCCGTCGACGAGAGTCCCGCTCACGTCCGTCGGTCGATCATCTGCCCGCATGTTGAACTTGGCGTGTATGCCGGTCGGACCGGCCGGGACAGGCCCTAGGCTCGTGCGCATGACCGCCGAGCAGCTGATCTCGTTCGCCCGTGGAGCTCCCTCGCTGGACATCGTCGATGTCGAGGGTCTCAAGGCAGCCGCCGTCCGTGCCTTCGACGCCGACCCCGCCGGAATCACGGCGTACGGCACCTCCGTCGGGTACCCACCCCTGCGGAAGTGGATCGCCGAGAAGCACGGCGTCGAGGCGGATCAGGTGCTGATCACCAACGGCTCGCTCCAGGCGGACGCGTTCCTCTTCGACCACCTGGTCCGCCGCGGTGACGCGGTGGTCGTGGAGCGTCCCACGTACGACCGGACCCTGCTCAACCTCCAGCGGATGGGCGGCGAGATCCACGGCGTCTCGATCCAGCCGGACGGCCTCGACACCGCCGAGCTGCGCAAGCTGCTGGAGTCCGGGGTACGGCCCCGGCTGGCGCACGTCATCCCGAACTACCAGAACCCGGCCGGCGTGACGCTCTCCCTGGAGAAGCGCCGCGAGCTGCTCGACCTGGCCGTCGAGTACGAGTTCACGATCTTCGAGGACGACCCGTACGCCGACATCCGCTTCCGGGGCGAGGCGCTGCCGTCGATGCTCTCGCTGGACACCCGCAACGTGGTGGTGCACGCCTCCAGCTTCACCAAGACGGTCTGCCCCGGCGTCCGGGTCGGCTACCTGGTCGGGTCGGCGGACCTGATCGCCGACATCGCCAAGAAGGCGACCAGCCTCTACATCTCGCCCGGCATGGTCTCCGAGGCGATCGTGCACCAGTTCTGCGTCTCGGGCGAGATCGAGCGGTCGATCGAGACCGTGTCGACCGCCCTCGGCGAGCGGGCCCGGGTGCTCGCCGAGTCGCTGCGCCGGCACCTCCCCGAGGCCAGCTTCGTCGAGCCGGACGGCGGCTACTTCCTCTGGGTGGAGTTCCCGGCGGACGTGGACGTGGCCCGGCTCGCCCCGGCCGCCGCCGAGCGCGGCGTCGCCGTGGTCAAGGGCAGCGACTTCATGGTCGATGGCGGGCAGCACGCGCTCCGGCTGGCCTTTTCCGCCGTCACCGCGGACCGGATCGACGAGGGCGTCCGCCGGCTGGCGGAGGCCGTGGCCGCCGTCCGGGGCTGAATATCTGTCGGGTTTCCGACAATCTGGCGATGCCGGCCGGCCCGGGGCACCCCTCGGGCCGGCCGGCGGCTCACAATGCTGCGAGCGTCGCTCACCTGCCCACGCGCGGCCGGGTCACCGGTCGCGCCGCCCGTACGCGCGACGCCGCCCAGCATCGCCCCCCGCCCCCACCGGCGCCGGGTGGGCCGCGTCGCCCCCTCACCCCCCTGAACGCGGCGCGCCCACCCGGCGCCACCCCTTCGTGATCTTGCGCCGGTGGCGGCGGATTCCGTCCGATGGGGCGTATTGGCAGCACACCCGCGTGATCACGAAGTCGCCGGCGGGCCGGCCGGCGCGGGGCAGCGCGGCCGGCGGAGGCGTAGCCTGCAAGCCGCAGCAGCGTGGGGAGGGGGACGCCATGACGGACCGGGTCCAGCGGGAGCGGTCGACGAACCAGCACACCGGGCGGGTGCTCAGCCCCCGGGCCTGGACGGCGCCGGTCCGGGCGATGTCCCGCATCCTCAACGCCGACGGTTCCCCCCGCATCCCGGCCCCGGCCGGGCCCGGGCGCAGCGGCGTGGTCGACTGCGGCCTCTACGTCGACGGGGAACGCCAGCCCGGCCAGTGGCACTACGCCGACGCGCTGGAGGCGGCCCGCGGGGAGCGCAACGCCTTCGTCTGGCTCGGCCTGCACGAGCCGGAGCTGGCCGAGATGACCGCCATCGCGGAGACGTACGGCCTGCACGAGCTGGCGGTCGAGGACGCGGTCAAGGCCCAGCAGCGCCCCAAGCTGGAGCGCTTCGGCGAGGTCACCTTCCTGGTGTTGCGCACGGCCCGCTACTGCGAGCACGCGGAGCTGACCGAGAACTCCGAGGTGGTCGAGACCGGCCAGGTGATGCTCTTCATCGGGCCGAACTTCCTGATCAGCGTCCGGCACGGCGACGCCTGCCGGCTCGCCCCGGTCCGCGCCGACCTGGAGGCCAAGCGGGACCTGCTGCTGCACGGCCCGTGGGCCGTGGCGTACGCGGTCACCGACCGGGTGGTGGACCTCTACCTGGAGGTGGCCGACCAGCTGGAGGACGACCTGGACGTGCTGGAGGCCGACGTCTTCGACCGGCAGAGCAGCGGCCGGATCCAGCGGATCTACCAGATGAAGCGGGAGCTGGTGGAGTTCAAGCGGGCGGTGATCCCGTTGCAGCGGCCGCTGCTGACCCTCACCGCGCAGGTCAACCGGGAGGTGCCGCAGGAGGTGCGGCGCTACTTCCGGGACGTGCAGGACCACCTCAGCCGCACCGTCGAGCAGGTCAACTCCTACGACGACCTGCTCAACTCCATCCTCCAGGCGCGACTGGCGCAGGTCACCGTCGACCAGAACAACGACATGCGCAAGATCGCCGCCTGGGCCGCCATCGCCGCGGTCTGGACCGCGTTCGCCGGGGTCTACGGGATGAACTTCGAGAACATGCCCGAGCTGAAGTGGACGTACGGCTATCCGGGCGTGCTGGCCCTGATGCTCGCCATCTCGCTGGCGCTGTATCGCTGGTTCCGCCGTAACGGCTGGCTCTGACCCGCACGCCGACGGCGGCCGGTCCGGGCCGGCGGGCGCGCGACCGACCCCGGACACGCCGGCGGCGCGGGAGTCGCCTCCCGCGCCGCCGGCGATCCGCCTGGTCAGCGACGGCTGCTGGACTTCGCGCCGTTCTTGCCGATCGCCTTGCTGAGGTCGTCCGCCGGCCGGCCGGAGACGTCCGTGGCGCCCTCGGCGACCGAGGGGACCTTGTCGTTGGCGTGGATCACCGGCTGGGTGCCGGGGGTGGTGGTCGAGGCGCTGTCGCCACCGGCCACCGCCGAGCTGCCCGCGCCGGTGGGGCCACCGGCCGTGCCGGCGCCGCTGGACATCGTGGACGAGTCGGTCACCTTGCCTCCGTTCGCCGACGGGGTCTCGACGACCAGGGTGTCCACCTCGTCGCGGACGGTCTCCACGCCCTGCGTCGGGTCGTACTCCGCCCACTCCTGCTGCTCGCGGCGGCGGCGCATGGCCATCGCGCCGGCCACGCCGGCGACCGCGCCGGCGGCCAGCAGGCCGGTCATCATCGACCCGCTCTTCTTCTGCTTCTTCTTCGCGGCCTTCAGGTTCCTGGCCTTGGCCTTCCTGCTCATCGCCGGCTGCGTGGCGGCGGCCTTCCGGCCGGTGAGGGCCTTGCCCGCCGTCTGCGCCTGGGCGTTGCGGACCGCCAGGGCCAGCGGCGCGAGCGCCGCGACCGTCGACGCGAAACCGCTGGACGCCCGGTCGCGCGCGATGACGGCCCGCGGCCCGACCGTGGCGCCGGCACCCTTCGCCGCGTACGTGGCGGCCTGCCTCAGGTGACCGATGCCCTGGTTCAGCTCAGCCTTCGCGAGCTGCCCCTGGGTCTTGCGCCGCCCGATTCCAAACACGGTCCCACCTCCTGGGAGTTGTTCCTTCGTCATCCTCCACCTTCGGATGCCTCCGCACTGCCAGATCGGGCACATGGGAGGATCCGCATGGAACTGACCAACGAGTGAGGAGTACCCGTGGCCGAGGCTGTCTACGCCACCTTGCACACCAACGCTGGCTCGATCCGGCTGGAGCTCTTCCCCAACCACGCTCCGAAGACCGTCCGCAACTTCGTCGACCTGGCGGAGGGCAACAAGGAATACACCGACCCGCGCACGGGTCAGCCGGGCAGCGGGCCGTACTACGACGGCACCATCTCGCACCGGGTGATCAGCGGCTTCATGGTCCAGATGGGCGACCCGACCGGCACCGGCCGTGGTGGCCCGGGCTACAAGTTCGGCGACGAGTTCCACCCGGAGCTGCGCTTCGACCGGCCGTACCTGCTGGCGATGGCGAACGCCGGGCCGGGCACCAACGGCTCGCAGTTCTTCATCACGGTGTCGCCGACCCCGCACCTGAACAACCGGCACACCATCTTCGGCCAGGTCGCCGACGAGCAGTCGGCGAAGGTCGTGGACGCGATCGCGAACACCCCGACCGGCCCGAGCGACCGGCCGCTGCAGGACGTCGTGATCGAGCGGGTCGAGATCGAGCGCACCCCGGCCTGATCGCCCTGGCGAGGTACCTTTGCACGCATGACTGATCGCCCCGGGCCGGCCGGCGACGCCACCGGCGGGCCGGTGCCGACCACTCCGGTCTGCTACCGCCACTCCGACCGGGAGACGTACGTCCGCTGCACCCGCTGCGACCGGCCGATCTGTCCGGAGTGCATGCGGGAGGCCTCCGTCGGCCACCAGTGCCCGGAGTGCGTGAACGAGGGACGCCGCAGCGTGCGGCCGGCGCGTACCGCCTTCGGTGGCGGTGCCGCCGGCCGCCGCGGCCTCGTCACCCGCACCCTGATCGCGTTGAACGTGCTGGCCATGGTGCTGTCGATCCTCAGCGACCGGGGCGGCGACTCGATGGTCGGCGGCTCCGGCCTGGGCGGGCTGCTCGGTGGCGGCACCCCGCTGACCCAGTGGGGCGCGGTGCTCGCGCAGTGGCCGCCGCAGTTCCCGGTGGAGGGCGTCGCCACCGGCGAGTGGTACCGCCTGGTCACCGCGATGTTCCTGCACTACGGCCTGGTGCACCTGCTGCTGAACATGTGGGCGCTCTGGGTGCTCGGCCGGGACCTGGAGGCCCTGCTCGGGCCGCTGCGCTTCCTCGGGCTCTACCTGGTCGCCGGCCTCGGCGGCAACGTCGCGGCCTACCTGTTCAGCGAACCGAACGCGGCGTCGGCCGGCGCGTCCACCGCGATCTTCGGGCTCTTCGCCGCGGTCTTCGTGATCATGCGGCGGCTGGGCCGGGACACCTCGGCGATCGTGCCGGTCCTGGTGATCAACCTGATCTTCACCTTCACCGTGCCGAACATCTCCATCCCGGGCCACATCGGCGGCCTGGTCACCGGCGCGGCGATGGGATGGGTGCTGGCGTACGCGCCGCGCATGCGCCGATCGGTCTTCCAGGCCGGCGGCACGGCGGTCGTCCTGGTGGCGCTGCTCGGCCTGGTGATCGTCCGCACCGCGATGCTGACCGGCTGAGCCGCTGCCCGATGCTCGTCGGCTGAGCCGCTGCTCAGTGGCGAGCGGCGGCCCGGACCGACCGGAGCGTCTCGGCCACCTCGTCGGGCGGGGCGCCGAGGTCGTACCGGCCGAAGATGTGCAGCGACTCCCCGGCGTCGATCTCCAGGGTCTCGGTGGACAGCCCGAGCCGGGACCGCCGGTCCACCGTGATCGCCTCGACGGCCGGCCAGGGCAGGTGCCGCCGGCCGGCGTACCCGTGGATGACGGTGACCCCGGCCGGGTCGGCGGCGAGGCGGACCGGGGCGAGCAGGTCGCGCAGCGCCCAGCCGACCAGGCCGGCGGCGACCGCGACGGTCAGCACGGCCTGGACCCGGTCACCGTCGGCGAGCAGCAGGCCGAGCGCGACCAGCAGCACCGCGCCGACCAGCTTCACCACCGGCAGGGCCGGCGGCACCCGCCACTGGTGGGACGGGGACGATGGAGGTTGCACGGGTCCAGCATGCCAGCCGGACGGGGCCACTGTCGGGGGCGGACGACACCGGCTCCCGGAGGACGTAGTATCGACGGCAGCCAGGTTACCGGGGAGTAGATATGAGTGACGCAGTCATTGTCGGCGCGGTACGCACCCCGGTGGGGCGGCGCAAGGGCAGCCTGTCCGCCGTGCATCCGGTCGACCTCTCGGCGCACGTGCTGCGCGCCCTCGCCGAGCGCACCGGCATCGAGCCCGGCCAGGTCGACGACGTGGTCTGGGGCTGCGTGTCCCAGGTCGGCGAGCAGTCCTGGAACATCGCCCGCAACGGCGTGCTCGCCGCCGGCTGGCCCGAGTCGGTCCCCGGCACCACCGTGGACCGGCAGTGCGGGTCCAGCCAGCAGGCGCTGCACTTCGCCGCCGCGGCGGTCGCCTCCGGCCAGGCCGACCTGGTGGTCGCCGGTGGCGTCGAGTCGATGACCCGGGTGCCGATGGGCTCCAGCGTCGCCGGCGGGATGCCCTTCAGCGACCAGCTCCGCGACCGCTACCGGGGTGTCGAGGGCTTCGCCGCCGACGAGCCGCTGCCGTTCAACCAGGGCGTGGGCGCCGAGCTGATCGCCGCGCGCTGGCGCTTCTCCCGTACCCAGCTCGACGAGTTCGCGCTGGCCAGCCACGAGAAGGCGGCCGCCGCGCAGGACGCCGGCGCGTTCGACCCCGAGCTGGCCCCGGTGGCGCTCGCCGACGGCGGCAAGTTCGCCGCCGACGAGGGCATCCGCCGGGACACCTCACTGGAGAAGCTCGGCGAGCTGAAGACCCCGTTCCGCGCCGACGGCGTGGTCACCGCCGGGTCCGCGTCGCAGATCTCCGACGGCGCGGCCGCGCTCGCCGTCACCACCAGCGAGTGGGCCAGCCGGCACGGCCTGCGACCGCTGGCCCGCATCCACACCGCCGTGGTCGCCGCCGACGACCCGGTCACCATGCTCACCGCGCCGATCCCGGCCACCGCGAAGGCGCTGCGCCGCGCGGGGCTGGGCATCGAGGAGATCGGGGTGTACGAGGTGAACGAGGCGTTCGCCCCGGTGCCGCTGGCCTGGCTGGCCGAGACCGAGGCGGACCCGGACCGGCTCAACCCGCGCGGTGGCGCGATCGCCCTCGGTCACCCGCTCGGTGCCAGCGGCGCCCGGATCATGACCACCATGCTCCAGCACATGCGCGACAACGGCATCCGGTACGGCCTGCAGACCATGTGCGAGGGCGGCGGCATGGCCAACGCCACCATCGTCGAGCTGCTCTGACGGCCACGACCACGACGGGTCCTCGCCGGGGCGGGCGGAATACGCGTGACTCCGCCACCGGCGACGGCCTAGATTTCGCGGCGTGACCGAGACCTCGACGCCGCGGACCGACTGGGCCGACCCGCACTGGCAGGCGACCGTCCTGGAGTGGGTGGCCGACCGGCTCGACCGGAGCGGTCGTCGGGTGACCGGGCCCGTCGAACCCCGGATGCGGCCCTGGTCGCTGGTCTGGCGGGTGCCCACCGACAGCGGGGACGTCTGGTTCAAGGCCAACAACCCGGGCACCCGGCACGAGGCGGGGCTCGTGGCCGAGCTGGCCCGGCTGACCCCGGACCGGGTGCTCCACCCGATCGCCGTGGACACCGGGCGCGGCTGGTCCCTGCTGCCCGACGGCGGCCCGAGCCTGCGGGACACGCTCGCCGCCGCGCCGGACCTGTCCCGCTGGGAGCGGCTGCTGCCCGGGTACGCGGCGCTCCAGCTCACCGTCGCGCCGCACGCGCAGCGGCTGCTCGCCCTCGGGGTGCCCGACCACCGGCCGGCGGGGCTGCCGGAACGGTTCGAGGTGCTGCTGGACGACGAGGAGGCGCTGCTGCTCGGCGCGGAGAACGGGATGGACCCGGAACTGCACCAGCGGCTGCGGGCGTACCGGGGGGAGTTCGGGGCGCTCTGCGGGCGGCTGGCGGACTTCGGGGTGCCGGCGAGCATCCAGCACGACGACCTGCACGACGGCAACGTCTTCGTCGCCGCCGACGGGTACCGCTTCTTCGACTGGGGGGACGCCTCCGTCGCCCACCCCTTCGGCACGCTGCTGGTGACGCTGCGCTCCGTGGCGTACGCCGGCGAACTGTCCGCCGACGACCCGGCGCTGCTGCGGCTGCGGGACGCGTACCTGGAGGCGTGGACCGACCGGTACGACCGGGCGGCGCTGCGCGAGGCCGCCGAGCTGGCGATGCGGGTGACCACGGTCAGCCGGGCGCTGTCCTGGCAGCGCGCCCTGGTCACCCCCGACCCGGCCCGCGCCGAGTACGCCGAGGCGGTGCCCGGTTGGCTCGGGGAGCTCTTCGCGCCGCTGCCGGTCTGACCGTCCGCTGCCCGGCGCGCGGGACTGATATCCCGGCAGGCTCCGGAATGGACGCCGACGGGGTGGACAGCACGCCGTGGGCCAGGCAGGATTCCCCCCGGTCGGTGTTGAGCGCGTGTCCACGCCCGCTCCGCCGTCCGACGACCTTCACCAGAACGGGGAATCCGTGACGATCACCTCCGCTCCGACGGGCCTACGCCGTGCCGCCCGCCGGATGCTCACCGCCGCCGTGGCCGGGATGCTTCTCGCGACCGCGGCGGTCGCCGCACCGAGCGAGCCGGCGCAGGCCGCCGGCTACACCGGACCGCACCCGGGCACCTTCACCGGGCTGGGCTTCGACGCCTGCACCGCGCCGTCGGACGCGCAGATGACCGCCTGGCTGCAGTCGCCGTACCGGGCGGTCGGCGTCTACATCGGCGGGGTCAACCGGGGCTGCACCCAGCCCAACCTGACCCGGGAGTGGGTGGCGAGCCAGCAGGCGAAGGGTTGGCGGCTCTTCCCGCTCTACGTCGGCCTCCAGGCGCCCTGCACGACCTACCTGCGGCGGATCGACCCGGCGCAGGCGGCGGCCCAGGGTCGGGCGGCGGCCGACGACGCGGCGACGAACGCCCGCAACCTCGGCATCGTCCTGCAGAGCACCATCATCCTGGACATCGAGTACTACAACGCGGGCGACGCCGCCTGCTCGGCCGCGGTGCTCTCGTTCAGCAGCGCGTGGAGCGCCCGCCTGCACGACCACGGCTACCTCTCCGGTCTCTACACCAGCAGCGGCGGGGGCGGTCTCCAGGACCACGTGGCCGCCTACGGGAAGCCGGGACACGTGTCTCCCGACCTGCTGGACTTCGCCAACTGGGACGGCGTGAAGACGGTGTCCCACCCCACCATCCCGGCGACGTACTGGGTGAAGCGGCGGATGAAGCAGTACCAGGGCGACCACGACGAGACGTGGGGCGGCGTCACGATCAACATCGACAGCAACTACCTCGACCTGGAGCTGCCGCCGACGCGGTACCGGTCCGGTGTGGTGAGGCCGACCCGCTGACCCGAGCCCTCCCAGCGTCCGACGACCCTCACCAGAACGGGGAACCCGTGACGATCACCTCCGCTCCGTCGGGTCTGCGGCGGGCCGCCCACCGGCTGCTGACCGCCGCCGTGGCCGGGATGCTCCTCGCCACCGCCGGGATCGCCGCCACCGACCGCCCGGCTCGGGCCGCCGGCTACACCGGGCCGCACCCGGGCACCTTCACCGGGCTGGGCTTCGACACCTGCGCCGCGCCCACCGGCGCCCAGATGACGGCCTGGCTGCAGTCGCCGTACCGGGCGATCGGGATCTACATCGGCGGGGTCAACCGGGGCTGCGCGCAGGCCAACCTCACCCGGGAGTGGGTGGCCAACCAGCAGGCCAAGGGCTGGCGGTTCTTCCCGCTCTACGTCGGCCTCCAGGCACCGTGCTCGACGTACCAGCGGAAGATCGACCCGGCGCAGGCAGCGGCGCAGGGGCGGGCGGCGGCCGACGACGCCGTGACCAGGGCCCGGGGCCTCGGCCTCCCGGTGCAGAGCACGATCATCCTGGACATGGAGCGCTACCCCTCGGGCGACGCCGCCTGCTCGACCGCGGTCCTGAAGTTCACCAGCGCGTGGACCGCCCGCCTGCACGACCACGGCTACCTGTCCGGCCTCTACACCAATACCCGGTCCGCCGGTCTCCAGGACCACGTCGGCGCCTACTCCCAGCCCGGTCACATCCGACCGGACGTGGTGGACTTCGCCAACTGGGACGGCGTGCAGACGACGTCGGACCCGGCCATCCCGGCGAACTACTGGGTGCCGAAGCGGCGGATGAAGCAGTACCAGGGCGACCACCACGAGACCTGGGGCGGCGTCCGGCTCAACATCGACAGCAACTACCTCGACCTCGAGGTGCCGATGACCCGCTACCGGTCGGCGACGGTGACGCCGACCCGGCCCAGTTCCCGCGCCGCCGGGTTCGGTCCGTTCCGTATGACCCGCTCGACCCGCTGACCCGAGCCGCTCTCGCGTCTGTCGCTCCGATGACGGACAGGCGGTGCGACAGGGGGTCGTGGAACTTCCAAAAGTCGGCAGTGACCCACATCACCCCAGGTCACGGCTCGTTGGGCAGGTCATGGACGTCTTCTCCCGAACGTTCCTCCCGGCCGCCGCCGAGACCGGCCTGGCGGTCCAGACCGTGAGCCGGCACATGCCGATCTTCCGGCAGTGCGTGGGCTCCGGCGACGCCACCATCCTGGTCGCCCGGTGCGGTCGCCCCGACCGGCCGGTGGCCGGCGAATACCTTCTCCTGCTCACCCACCGCCGGATGGTGGTCACCCAGCAGACCCGGGTGCTGCACCGGCTCCGCCTGCACCTCAACACCGAGCTGCGCGAGCTGAGCAACGTCACCTGGAGCCCGGACCCGCGCTCCCAGTCGGTCGACCTGGCCGCCACCGCGATCGACGGCGTCCGTGAGCGGTTCGTCATCCACACCCAGCACCCGAAGCAGGTGTGGCAGCTCGACACGCTGCTCAACCACGCGTTCCGTACCCGGCTGCGCACGCCGAAGGAGCGGGTCGTCGCCACCATCGGCGAGGCGCCCGCCACCGCCGGTGGTCCGGCGCTGCGGCCCGTACCGGCCCGCTGACCGCATCCTTACCTGACCCGAACACGGCCGTACGTCGCCGGTGACCGCCCGTCGGTCATCATGGGCCGGTGACCGTCGACGCCCCGCAGCGCGGACTCGTCCTCGTGGTGGAGGACGAGCCGGCCATCGCCGACCTGGTCCGGCTCTACCTGGTCCGGGACGGCTTCGGCGTGCACCTGGAGCGGGACGGCACGGCCGGCCTGGCCGCCGCCCGCCGGCTGCGCCCGGTGGCCTGCGTACTCGACATCACGCTGCCCGGCCTGGCCGGCACGGAGATCTGCCGCCGGCTGCGCGAGGCCGGCGACTGGACGCCGGTCATCTTCCTCACCGCCCGCGACGACGAGGTCGACCGGATCGTGGGGCTGGAACTCGGCGCGGACGACTACGTCACCAAGCCGTTCAGTCCCCGCGAACTCGTCGCCCGGGTCCGCGCGGTGTTGCGCCGCACGGCCGGCGTGCCCGAGGGGGTGGAGCGCGCCCGGACGGTCGGCGCGGTCACCCTCGACCCGGCCCGCCGCACGGTCACCGCCGGCGGCGCCCCGGTCCAGCTCACCTCCACCGAGTTCGACCTGCTCGCCCACCTGATGGCCCGACCGGGCCGGGTCTTCACCCGGGAGGAACTGCTGGCCGGGGTCTGGGGGTACGCGGCGCACGCCGGCACCCGCACCGTCGACGTGCACGTGGCGCAGGTTCGGGCCAAGCTCGGCGCGGCCAGTGTGATCCGCACCCACCGCGGCGTCGGGTACGCGGCCGATGGCTGACCCCGGCCGACCGCGCCCCGACCGGCCGCACGAGCCCACCGTGGCGCTGCCGGTGCTCGGGCCCCGGCCCGCCCCCGCGCCCCGGCGTCGCCGGATCACCGACACCCTCACCGCCCGCGCGGTCCTGGTCACCTGCGCGGTGGCGCTGGTCTCCGTGCTGGTCACCGCCCTGGTCGCGGTCCCCCTCGCGGTACGCGGCGCGGAGCGCCGCGACCAGGCGGCGCTCGCCGCGCAGGCCCGCCTCGCCGCCGACGTGCTGCGGGTACGCCCGGTGCGGCAGCGGGACGCCGCCGGCGACCGGCTGATCCGCCAGCTCCGCCAGCAGGAGATCGAGGTGTACGTCGTGCGCGCCGGCACGGTCGACCGCCCCGGGCTGCCCAGGCAGGTGGTGAACCGGATCTCCGCCGGCAAGGACGTCTCCGGTCGCCGGCTGGTCGACGGCCGGCGCGCCCTGGTGGAGGGGCGGGCCCTGCCCGACGGGGACGGCGTGGTGCTGACCCGCGCCACGACCAGCGGCCCCTGGCGCGAAGTGCTGCGTAGTCTCTGGCTGCCGCTGCTCGCCGGGCTCGCCGCCGGGGTCGCCGCCGGACTGCTCCTCGCCCGCCGGCTGGCCCGGCCGATCCGGCACGCCGCCGACGCCGCCGCCCGGCTGCGCGCCGGCGACCGGGCGGTACGCGTACCGGTGGAGCCGCCGGACGAGGTGGCCGACCTGGCGTACGCGCTGAACGGGCTGGCCGCCGCGCTGGCCACCAGCGAGGGACGGCAACGGGAGTTCCTGCTCTCCGTCTCGCACGAGCTGCGCACCCCGTTGACCGCGATCCGGGGCTGGGCCGAGGCGCTGGCCGACGGGGTGATCGGCGCGGACGAGGCGCCGGGCACCGGGCGGACCATGCTGGCCGAGGCGGAGCACCTGGACCGGCTGGTCAGCGATCTGCTGGCGCTGGCCCGGCTGGAGGCGGCGGACTTCCCGCTGGAACCGGTCCCGGTCGACCTCACCCGGCTGGCCGCCGACGCCGAGCGCACCTGGTCGGACCGGTGCGCGGCGGTCGGCGTGCCGTTCCGGCTGGAGGCGCCGGACACGCCGGTGCCCGCGTACACCGATCCGGGACGCATCCGGCAGGTGGTGGACGGGCTGCTGGAGAACGCGCTGCGGGTCGTACCCCCGGGGGCGCCGGTGGTGCTCGCGGTCCGGCCGGCGGGCACGGACCCGGCGGCCGGCGGGGTGGTGGAGGTCCGCGACGGCGGGCCCGGCTTCACCGACGACGACCTGGCGGTGGCCTTCGAGCGCGGGGCGCTGCACCAGCGCTACCGGGGGGTGCGCAAGGTGGGCAGCGGACTCGGGCTGGCGCTCGCCGCCGGCCTGGTCCGCCGGCTGGGCGGCGAAATCGCCGCCGGGCACGCCGCCGAGGGCGGGGCGGCGTTCACCGTCCGGCTGCCCGCCCATCCTTACCTGACCCGAACATCGGCCTGACGCGGCGCCCATCGGGCCGCGCGACGCTGAGAGCACCACGGACGAGAGGGAGTGTCATGGCACGTCAGGGATTCGCCGTCGCCACCACGTCGCTGCTCGCGGCGGTCGCGCTGGGCCTCACCGGCTGCGGCCCGGCCCAGGTCGCCGACGGTACCGCCCAGCAGGCCGCGGTCGACGTCGCCGCGGCGATGGGCGTGGAGGGACAGGCGCTCGCCGCCATGGGCTTCGACCCGACCGAGCTGGAGCTGGTGGCCGCTCCCGCGCCGTCGGCCTCCGGATCGGCCGAGGCGGAGGCCGGCCCGAAGGGCAAGCGTGGTGAGCGGGCCGAGGAGTGGCGCAAGCGTCGCCAGGCCCGGGTGCTGCTGCGGAAGAACACCCTGCACGGCGAGGCCGTCGTGCAGACCAAGGACGGCGGCACCAAGACGGTCGTGGTGCAGCGCGGTGAGGTCACCGCGGTCGACGGTGACTCGGTGACCGTCAAGTCCACCGACGGCTTCACCCTGACCTGGACGTTCGGCGACAAGCTCCGGGTGATCGAGCGGCGAACGACGATCCAGTCGAGCGACGTCAAGGTCGGCACGAGGATCGGGGTGGCCGGCGCCAAGGACGGCGACGCCACCGTCGCCCGCCTGATCGTGGTGCCGTTCAAGCAGCAGTAGTTCGGGCGACCCGGGACGGAGCCGGCGCGGACCACCGCGCCGGCTCCGCGCGGTCAGTAGACCCGGGACCCGATGAAGTCGTCGTGCCCGTACCCGACCGGGTTGGCGAACGACCGGGACTCGAAGGACCACTGCTGCCGGCTGCTGGTGGAGCAGCCGGCCAGCCGCAGCCGTGGGGTGCCCAGCCACGGGTTGTCGAACGCCACGCAGAGGTTGGTCGCGCCGGCCGGCTTGAGCTGGTTGCCGGCGAAGACGAACTTCTGGTTGGCACCACCGTGACAGTCGTAAATGTTGATTGCCGTGCCGGCGGTCAGGGAGCCGCCCGCCACGTCGAGGCAGCGGTCGTGCGACAGCTCCGAGTGCAGCGACCGGCGGGCCGGGTCGTACCAGAAGCCCTGGTTACGGCCACCGTGGCAGCCGTACGACTGCTGGACGGTGCCGTTGCGTGAGTCGTATCCCCTGCCGTCCACGCAGGTGCCGGTGGCGGCGTTGCGCAACTGCTTGAACTCCAGCAGCCCGGGCTGGAGCAGGCCGGTGCCGGTGCTGGCCGGGTCGACGCAGGTGGCCCGCTGGAGGCCTGCGTTCCAGAACTGGGTGATGCACTGGGCGAACATGCCGTGCCCGCGGATGTTGGGGTGGAACGACTGCCGGGCGGCGTTCTCGTCCCAGATCCCCACCTCGATGTAGAGGCCGCGGACCGAGGTGTTGTCGGTGCAGACCTCGTGGCCGTGGAAGAGCCGGCTGGCGTCGAGGTAGCGGGTGCCGGTGTTGGTGGCCGCCGCCCGCAGCGCCGACTCGAACAGCGGCACCGCCTTGTTCCGCGCGAACGCGGCGTCGGCCAGGTAGAGCAGGCAGCCGCCCGCGTACCAGCCGGGGAAGTTGGGGTTGTCCTCCACGTCCGGGCTGCCCGGGCTCGGGTACGACATCAGCACCAGCTCGTAGTCCGACCCCAGGTAGCCGGCGTCGGTCATGGTCCGCCGGATGTCGGTGAGCGCGTCCTCGACGGCCCGCCGGCTGCCGTCGGTGCGGATGGTCCACTGGTCGGTGTAGGTCGGGTAGCAGGGGCCCTGGAAGAAGACCCGGCGGATGGTGCAGTCGGTGGCCACCGGACCGAACTGGATGGTGCCGTCGCCGTTCGCGCCGACCACCACCCAGATCAACCTGACGTGCGTGTTGCGCGCCTTGATGGCCAGGTAGTCACCCTGGTTGAGCTCGTTGTGCTGGGTGGGCCCGCCCCGGATCAGGTTCCACGGGGTGGCGCCGGAGCAGGCGATGTTGTACTTCTCGTCGGCGGCTATGCCGGTGCGGAACACCGCCTGGTCGTACGAGCGGTCGCACCAGTTGCCGTTCTGGTGGGTGCCGGGCACGTAGTTGCCGACCCCCTCGCCGGAGATCTCGCTGTCGCCCATGGTGACCAGGGCGGTGCGGCGTTGCTCCAGCGGCCGGATCTCCGGTGCGCCGTAGAGCGCGGTGGCCTCGGCGGCGCGGATCGCTTCGAGGTTCGTCGGGAGTGGCTGGACGGTCGGGCGGTCGGCGGCGGCTGCGGGGGAGGCCGGCCCGAGGAGCAGGGGCAGGACGAGGGCGGCGGCGGAGACGACGGCGAGTGCCCACCGTCGGATCCCCGGTGCGCGCCTGGTGGGGGTGCCAAGCATCGACGCACTCCTTTCGGCTCGATCGCGGGATGTCGATCGAGTTACCGGACGGTAACGTGGGCGATGCATGGATGTGAATATGTCTCGGAAAGGTTTCCGCCATCTGCGCGGCGCGTCCCCGACCGCCGGACCACTCGCCTCCGCCACGACTTGCGGCGTGTCGCGGTGTCCCGGCCGTCGGACACCGCGACCCGCCGCAAAGCGCGCCGGCGGACGTGGTCGGGCGGCGCGGCGGTGGGCGGGGCGGTCGGGTGGGGTGGGGCGGTCAGCGGCCGGGCGGCCGGGCGTAGCCGACGTAGTCGCGGAACTCCAGCGTCCAGCCCGCCGGCACCAGCTTGGCGCACGCCGTACGGCTGCCGGTGCAGACGATCGCGTCCACCGAGGCCGGGTCGGCCGGCGGCCGCTCCGGCAGCACCGACTGCAACGCCACCAGCTCCGGCGAGCGGCCCTCCACGTCGCGGAGCAGCAGCCACCAGGGGTACTCCCAGTTGTCGTTCTGCTGCACCAGGCCGATCCGGCGGGCGTCGCTCGCCCGTACCGCCGCCGCGGCCCAGCGGAACTCCTCGGCCCACTGCGGCCGGCGCAGGAAGCGGGTGTCCCACTCGGAGGTGGTGAAGACCGAGCCGGCGCCGACCAACCGGCGCGGGAAGCCGTACGACAGGGCCAGCACGCCGGCCAGCGCGGAGGCGGCCAGCATGCTCACCACCAGCCCGGCCGCGACCGACCGCCGCCCGGAGTCGAGCCGGTGCCGCAGCAGCGCGTCCAGCCAGAGCCCGGCCAGCGGCACGGCGGCCACCAGCGCGTAGAGCAGCAGCCGGTTTCCCCAGGGCTGCCACTTGATCGTCGCGGTGTGCAGCCCGACGGCCACCACCACCGCGACCGCGTACGCCCGCAGGGCCGCCGGCCCGGTCGGGCTGATCCGGGCCGGCCGGGCCAGCGCGAACAGCGCCCCCAGCAGCGCCAGCGTGCCGGCCAGCGGGAACGCCACCCGGTCCTCGTCCGGGTACCAGGCCGGCACCGGGAACACCTCCCGGCCGAAGGTGATCGCGCGGTCCTGCGGGTCGACGCCGATCGCCCGCGAGCCGTCCGCGATCGCCCCGGCCGTGCCGGCGCGCAGCGGCGCGAGCGGGGTGTCGAACGCGGTGTGACCAATCCGCAGCGCGTTGACCAGGATCGACGCCGGGTCGTGCCGTTCCATCGGGATGGACTCGCGGAGCCGGGGCGGGCCGAGCGGGTGACCGAACTCGACGGTCACCCGGGCCAGGAACGGGCCCACCACCGCCGCGGCCACCAACAGCACCAGCAGCGATCCGGCGACCGTCCGCACCACCCCGGCGCCGCCACGCCCCTCCCCGGCAGACCCCGAACCGGCCGACGCCGAGCCCGTCGGCGTCGAGCCCGCCAAGCCCGAGCCCGCCGGCACCGGGCTGGTCGACGCCGAGCCCGCGCCGCCGGTCTCCGAGACTGGAACCACCTCCGTCGACGCCGGGCGGAACGCCAGCCGGAGCTGGGCGACTCCCCAGAGCACCAGCAGCGGTCCGACCGCGAGCAGGCCGCTGGTCTTGGTCAGCGCGGTCAGGCCGGTGGCCGCGCCGAGCGCCAGCAGGCTCCCGACGTCCGCGCGCCGGCGCAGTCCGTCCAGCGCCAGCGTCCCGGCGCAGCCGGCCCAGGCGGCGGCCACCAGGTCGGTCTGGGTGCTGGTCGCCTGGAGCGCCACCATCGGCGTGGTGGCCAGCAGGAACGCGGTGAGCAGCTGGGCCCGCCGTCCGCCGCCGAGCTGCGCGACGACCCGGGTCGCCACCACCAGGCAGCCCAGCGCGGCGGCCCACTGCACCAGGTTGTGCAGCGCGTCACCGCCGGTCAGCAGGCGCAGGTGCAGCAGCAGGTACTCCGCGCCCGGCGGAATGGTCACCTGCCGGTGGATCGCGGTGGGCCAGAAGTCCAGGCTGCCCTGGGCGACCCAGTGCTCCACCTTGGGCAGGTGGTAGGTCTGCGAGTCGAAGTTGTTGGGCTCGGCCAGCAGCGCGACGAGCAGCTCCACCAGCACCAGCCCGCCGACCGTGCCGGCCAGCAGCCGCTCGCCCCGGCTCGCCGTACCCCGGAAGTGGGCCAGCCGGGCCCGGACGCCGGCCAGGGCCGACGCCAGGCCGCCCGGCACGGACGCCGGGGGCGGGACAGCGTCGGGCGGGCCGGCGGGGGAGTCGGGCGTGGCGGCCGGGCCGGCGCCGGACGCCGGGGCGCCGGTCGCCGCCCCGACGAGCGTCCCGGCCCGGGTGGCGGGCGCCACCGCGGCGGACGCCACGGCCGCGCGACGCTGCCACGGGCGGGCCGCCGCCACGGTGGCAGCGAGGAAGAGCAGCCAGGCCACGGCGACGGCCGGCAGGGTCAGCGCGCGCAGCGCGCCCAGCAGTTCCACGGTGAGTACGGCGAAGACGCCGGTCAGCAGCGCGGCGCGGACCACGGCCAGGCGCAGCGGGGCGACCGCGTCCGGGCGGCGGCTCCACAGCACCGAGGTGAGCACCACGAACGCGGCGACGGGCGCCACTACGACCATCCAGCCGGCTGCCGACATGGGCGGAAGTTAACACCATGCTCCTGAAGGGTGGGTGCCCCCTGGCCGTGGTGGCGGCCTCCCTGGCGCTGAGCAGCCAGGCTAGGCTAGGGCCGACTTACTGTCGCCACCGTGGAGATCCCCGTGAAGCTCTCGATCCTCATGCCGGTCTACAACGAGGAAGAACGCATCGCGGATGCCCTCAAGCAGGCATTGGCGGTCGATTACCCGTGCGAGATCGAGCTGGTCGTGGTCGACGACGGCAGCCGGGACGGCACCGGTGAGATCCTCGGCCGGGCCGACGACGCCCGGCTGCGGGTCATCACCCACCAGCGCAACGCGGGCAAGGGCGCGGCCATCAGGACGGCCGTGGACAGCGCCGAGGGTGAGTACATGGTCATCCTCGACGCCGACCTGGAGTACGACCCGCAGGACATCCCGCGCCTGCTCGACCCGGTGCTCGACGGCCGTGCCACGGTGGTCTACGGCAATCGCACCTTCGGCAGCCACAGCGCCTACAGCTTCTGGTACGTGATGGGCAACAAGGGCGTCACGATGGCCGCCAACGTGCTGTTCAACTCCTACATCGGCGACCTGGAGACCTGCTTCAAGCTGATGCCGGTCGAGCTCTACCGCTCCCTCGACGTCCGGTCCCGCGGCTTCGGGATGGAGGCGGAGGTGACCGGCAAGCTGCTGCGCCGCCGCATCCGCCCGTACGAGGTGCCGATCAGCTATCGGGCGCGCGGTCGCGAGGAGGGCAAGAAGATCACCTGGAAGGACGGCGTCGAGGCGCTCTGGATCCTCGGCCGGGAGCGCACCCGCCGCCGTCCCGCCGGCTCAGCCCCGCGCTGACGCCGTCCGCAGGAAACCGTCGACCGACCGGCGCAGACCGTCGGCGTCCAGCCCGTGCCAGCGGGTGTGGTCCTCCGCCGTGCCGTAGCGCCGCAGGTCCGACCGGGCCACGCCGAGGCTGAGCAGCCGGTGCGGGCGGTCGGCCAGTGCCTCCGACACCACCCGGGCCGAGGTGCCGGCTAGGTAGGGCTCGACCAGGATCACCTCCGTGCCGGCCAGCTCCCGCAGGCCGGCGGTGTCGAACGGCCGCGGCCGGTGGGTGTAGGCCACCGTCACCGGCAGGTCGGCCACCGCCGCGAGCGCCGCGTCCAGCACCGGCCCGACGGCCACCAGCAGCGCGGCGCCGGGCCCGGCGTCCCGCAGCACCCGCAGCGCACCGTCCCCGCCGTACGGGCGGCTGTTGCGCTGCGTCGACAGCCGCAGGTACGCCGAGTCCTGCCCGCACACCACGTCGCGCAGCAGCCCCGGCACCTCGTCCGGGTGGCCGGGCACGTGCACGGTCCAGCCGTTCAGCGTGTCGAGCAGGCTGACGTCCGCCGGGCTGAGGTGCGTCCGGCCCGCCGCCGCCCGGTCGTACGACGCCCCGACGCTGACCAGCACCGCGCCCACCCCCTGGTGGTCGAGGTCCAGTTTGATCTGCTCGTAGGCCCGCTCGACGAGGAACGGGGCGTAGCTGTGCACGATCGGGCGTTGCCCGGTCAGCGCCAGCCCGCCGGCCACCCCCACCATCAACTGTTCCCGGATCCCGACGTTGAGCACCCGGTCGGGGTACCGGCGGGCGGCCGGGGCGAACGCGGCGGCCGAGATGTCCGCCAGCACGATGGTGGTACGCGGATCCGCCAGCAGTTCGGTCGCGCTGGCGACGAAGGTCTCCCGCATGCTCTCACTCCCCGTTCTCGACGACCGCGACGACGAGGTGCGGCCGGTGCTTCTCGTGCCCGGTGAGGGCGGCGTGCAGGGCGTCGTGGTCGCGTCCGTCGACGGTGGCGGCGGTCCAGCCGTTGACGGTGAACCGGCTGGCCACCCCGCCCGGCCAGCCGTGGCTGGCGGAGCGGTTGTCCAGCACGATCGCGGTCAGGTTGGCCAGCCCGGTCGCCCCGGCGTACGCGATCGCCTCGTGGTTGGAACCCTCGTCCAGCTCGGCGTCGCCGAGCAGGACGTACACCCGGGGATCGGTGCGACCCTGGGCGCGCAGCCCCAGCGCGGTGCCCACGCCCAGCCCGAGGCCGTGGCCGAGTGAGCCGGAACCGATCTCCACGCCGGGCACCAGCAGCCGGTCCGGGTGGTCGCCGAGGCGGCTGTCCGGGCCGCCCTGGTCGTCCAGCCAGTCGGCCGGGACGAAGCCCTTCGCGGCGAGCACCGCGTAGTAGCCGGCGACGGCGTGCCCCTTGGAGAGCAGGAAGCGGTCCCGATCCGGGTCGTCCACGGTCTGCGGGGTGATCCGCAGGATCCGGTCGTACAGCACCCAGAGCACGTCGACGGTCGAGTACACGTTGGGGCCGAACTCGCGGCCGGCGCGCAGCCGCTCCAGCGGTGCGGCGACCGGGCCCGGTACGGGTGGGGCGGTGGCGGTCGTGGTGGTCATGCGGCTAGCCTGCAAGTTGAAGTCAACTTCAACTCAAGGCGACTGATGCACGAATCACTCACCATCGGGCAGCTCTCCACCCGCAGCGGCGTGGCCCCGTCCGCGCTGCGCTACTACGAACGGCTCGGCCTGATCCGCGCCGAACGCACCGGCGGCAACCAGCGCCGGTACCCGCGCACCGAGCTGCGCCGGGTGGCGTTCGTCCGGATCGCCCAGCAGGTCGGCATCTCGCTGGAGGAGATCCGCGAGGCGCTCGACTCGCTGCCCGCCTCCCGTAACCCCACCCCCGACGACTGGGCCGCCCTGTCCCGGGTCTGGCGGGAGCGGTTGGACGAGAAGATCCGGCTGCTCGGCAAGCTCCGCGACGACCTGGACGGCTGCATCGGCTGCGGCTGCCTGTCGTTGCAGCGCTGCAGCCTCTACAACCCGGGCGACTCGCTCGCGGGCGAGGGGCCGGGCGCCCGGCTGGTGCTGCCGCGACCGGGGAGTGGTGCCGTCACGGCGCCGTGAGCAGCACCTTGCCCACGTGGTCGCTCGACTCGACCAGCCGGTGCGCCTGCGCCGCCTCGGTCATCGGCAGCCGCCGGTCCACGATCGGCCGGATCCTGCCGGCCTCCACCAGCGGCCAGACCTGCTCGCGGACGCCCCGCACGATCTCCGCCTTGTCGTCCAGCGGGCGGGAGCGTAGCGCGGTCGCGGCCACCGAGGCCCGCTTGGCCAGCAGCGCACCCAGGTCCAGCTCGGCCTTGCGGCCGCCCTGCATGCCGATCACCACCAGCCGACCGCCGTCGGCCAGCGCCGCCACGTTCCGGCCCAGGTAGGAGGCGCCCATGATGTCGAGAATGACGTCCGCGCCGCGGCCGTCGGTGGCCCGGCGAAGCTCCGCCACGAAGTCCTGCTCCCGGTAGTCGATCGTGTGCGCGGCGCCCAGCTCCCGCAGCCGGTCGTGCTTGGCCGCGCGGGCGGTCACCGCCACGGTCGCGCCGAGCGCCACCCCGAGCTGGACGGCGAAGGTGCCGATCCCGCTGCCACCGCCGTGCACCAGCAGCGTCTCGCCCTTGCCGAGCCGGGCCAGCCGCACCACGTTCGACCAGACCGTGCAGGCCACCTCCGGCAGCGCCGCCGCGTCGACCAGGTCCACCCCGGCCGGCACCGGCAGCAGTTGCCCGGCCGGCACCGCCACCCGCTCCGCGTACCCGCCGCCGGCCAGCAGCGCGCAGACCTCCTGGCCGACCTCCCACCCGGTCACGCCCGGACCGACCGCGCCGACCACCCCCGAGCACTCCAGCCCCGGGTACGCGGGCGCGCCCGGCGGCGGCGGGTAGTGGCCCTGCCGTTGCAGCAGGTCGGCCCGGTTCACCGCGCTGGCCCGCACGTCGACGACCACCTCACCCGGGCCGGGCTCCGGGTCGGGCACCTCCGCCCAGACGAGTGCCTCGGGTCCGCCGGGTTCCGGAATCGTGATCGCGTGCATGGCCCAGTCTTACCCGATCCGCCCCTCGCCGGACGCTCGGGCCCGGATCTCGTCCACCGTCCGCGCCGAGCGGGACGGTTGTCGGGCCAGCTCCAGCCACTGTGGACGCGGTCGGCCGCCGCGATCGCGCTGATCAGGACGATCGTCGGTGTCTCTCACATCGGGGCATTCTCGCAATAGGGGTGGGAGGCCCGTTCCCGCGTGCGGCGTCCGTGGCAGACTAGGCACCGGCCGTACACCCGAGGGTGACGGTCCGGGAGGGTTCGCCTAGTGGCCGATGGCGCTGGTCTTGAAAACCGGTAGGGCGGCAACGTCCTCGTGGGTTCGAATCCCACACCCTCCGCCCGCCGGAACAGCAGAAACCCCCCTGAACAGCGCAGACGCCGGTCAGGGGGCTGCGGGCGCGGCCGCTCGGCCCGATCGAGCATGATTGTCGCCGTGCGCTACCTGATCTCTCACCCCGACGCATTGGCCGAGCTTGGCGATCTGGACGTCGCGCTGTACGACGGCACTCAACCCGTGCCCGAGAAGCTGGACGACGTCGAGTTCTACGCGGTTCCGTACGGGGTTGTTGATCCGCGCTTCTGCGAGCCGATCGCCCGGATGCCCCGGCTCAAAGTGGTGCAGACCGTGACCGCCGGCTACGACCATGTCCTGCCGTACCTGCGGCCCGGCCTGACTCTGGCCAACGGCCGGGGCGTGCACGACGCGGCCACCGCCGAGCTGGCCGTGGCGCTCACCCTTGCCGCCCGGCGCCGGCTGCCGGACTTCGTCCGGGCGGGGGGCGCGGGCCGCTGGGCCTCGGGTTGGTCGACCGGGCTGGCTGACGCCCGGGTGCTGATCGTCGGGTACGGCTCGATCGGCGCCGCGATCGAGCGCCGGCTCGCTGGGTTCGAGGTGGACATCAGCCGGGTGGCCCGGAACGCCCGCCCCGGCGTACGGCCGGTTTCCGAACTTCCGGAGCTGTTGCCACGAGCGGATGTCGTCATCCTGGCCACGCCGCTGACCCCGGAGACCGAGGGCCTGGTGAGCAAGGATTTCCTCGCCAGGATGGCCGACGGTGCCCTGCTGGTGAACGTGTCACGGGGGCGGGTGGTGGACACCGAGGCGCTGCTCGCCGAGCTCGGCGCGGGCCGGCTGCACGCTGCCCTGGACGTCACCGAACCCGAGCCGCTGCCCGCCGACCACCCGCTGTGGTCCGCACCGAACGTCCTGATCAGCCCGCACGTCGGCGGCCTGACCGCCGCGTTGGCGCCCCGGGCCCGCCGGCTGCTGGTCGACCAGGTCCGGCGGTACGCGGCGGGCGAGCCGCTCGCGAATGTGGTTGTCGGGCCGTAACTCCGTGTGCCGCACTTCGTGTCGCAGGGTGGGTGCGATCTGGACGTGGCGTGGCTTTCGGTTCGTTCGGACGCGGCGGCGGGGTAAGAAGGGCGGAGGACATCACGCGCACCGGAAGGACCCCCGATGACCCTGGAACGACCGATCGCCCCGGACCCGTACGAGCTGCTGCCGACCGTCTCGTCGTTCAACCTGACCAGTGACGACGTGCACAACGGCGAGCCGATGGACGCGCGGTACGCGCACGGCAGCGCCGGCGGCGAGAACGTCTCCCCGCACCTGGCCTGGTCGGACTTCCCGGCCGAGACGAAGAGCTTCGTGGTGACCTGCTTCGACCCGGACGCCCCGACCGGCAGCGGCTTCTGGCACTGGGTGCTGGCGAACCTGCCGGCGTCGGTGACCGAGCTGCCCACCGGGGCGAAGGAGGCCGACCTCGGCGGCGCGTTCAGCGTCCGCAACGACTACGGCGACACCGGCTACGGCGGCGCCGCCCCGCCGCCCGGGGACCGGCCGCACCGGTACGTCTTCGCGGTGCACGCGCTGGACGTCGAGCGCCTCGACGTCGGCCCCACCGCCAGCCCCGCCTACGTCGGCTTCAACCTGGCCTTCCACACCCTGGCCCGGGCGGTCATCCGCCCGACGTACCAGATCAAGGAGTGACCCGCGCGGGCCGTGCGCGCGCCTGAAACCGGACCTGGTGGCCTCCCCCTGACCGTGGGAGGCCACCACCGTCCGCGGTCCCGGCCGGCGAGCCGACCCCCACGAGGCCGGACGGCGTCCGGCGGGACGGGTCAGTCAGGGACGCGGGCGACGGCGAACACGGACTGGCCGAACGGGGGCCGGATCCGCTGCTCGGCGGCCTTGGTCGCCGGCAGTACCAGGGTGTCGTAGACCTTGACCATCGGGCCCTCCTTCGGCATCAGCCGGAAGACCTTGGTGGCCATGAAGTACCCGATCAGGCCGAGCGCGTTGGCGTAGTGGATGGTCTCGACCGTCAGCCCCGCCTCGGTCATGGCCGCCGCCAGGGTCTTCTTCGTGTAGCGGCGCACGTGCCCGGTGGCGATGTCGGCGGGGCTCATCGCGAACTGGAAGGCCGGCACGATGATGATCACCGCGCCGCCGGGCCGGACCAGGTCGCGCATGCTGCGCAGCGCGCCGACGTGGTCCTCGATGTGCTCCAGCACGTTGTACGAGACGGCCGCGCTGTAGTCGCCGCGCTCGGGGTGCGGCAGCAGCATCTGCCGTACCTCGATGGTGGGCTCGTTGACCAGCCGCTCCTTGAGCTGGACCAGCCGGTCCGGGTCGGCCTCGGTGGCGGTGAAGCGGGGGACGTGCTGCGACCACTCGAGCGCGTAGTCGCCGAGGCCGCTGCCGATCTCGATGGGGTTGTCGCCGAGGTGGGGCACGGCCAGCTCGACGAACCAGCTCCGGTGGTTGACCGCCGTCGCGAGGCCCTCCAGGACCTCGGACTGGACGCGCTGATCCCCAGTGATTTCTGCCATGCGTCGATTCCTCACGATATGACTCGACCCGCGCCTGGACCGACAGAGTGAATCATCCGCGTCAGCGGCGGAGGAAACGGGGCACCGTGGTGGCCGAAATGCGGTCGGGTTTGGGCACGTGATCGGGGGTCGGCGAACCCGGCACATAGTACGCAGTCCTCCGAAACATGTCACGTCAGCGCGATAAGCCAACTACGCTCCGAATTGTCATGACTACTCCCGATTCGGACCCCAAGGTCGAGCGACCGGGCGTCGGGGACGCCGAGGTCGGCGACGACCACGGCGTACGGTGGCGGGAGGGTTGGCGGCGGGACGTCGCCGCGGTGCTCGGCTTCGTGCTGCTGGCACTCTGGGTAACCCTGCGACTCTGGACACGCCCCGGCGGTGGGCTGCGGGACAACCGGTCCGACCAGTCGCAGTTCGAGTGGATGATGGCCCACGGTGCCCGGGTCGTGACCGAATTCGCCTACCCGTTCGCTTCTGAGCAGATGAACGTGCCCGACGGCGTGAACCTGATGGCCAATACCTCCGTATTGTCCATTTCAATACCAATGACGCCGGTCACCGTTCTCTTCGGACCGCAGTGGTCTTTTCTGCTCTTTCTCACCCTGGGAATGGCCGCCACCGGGACCGCCTGGTACTTCTTCCTCTCCCGGGTGATGACCCGGTCCCGGGGCCCGGCGTGGCTGGGCGCCGCGTTCTGCGCGTTCGCCCCGGCGATGGTGTCGCACGCCAACGCCCACCCGAACATCGTGTCGCAGTTCGTCGTCCCGCTGATCGCCTGGCGGACCCTGCGGCTCGCCGAGGCCGGCCGGTGGCTGCGCAACGGCCTCCTGCTCGGCCTGCTGATCGTCTGGCAGGCCTTCCTCAACCTCGAGATCCTGCTGATGACCGCGATCGCGCTGGGCGTGGTGGTGGCCGCGCTCGCCATCGGCCGGCCCGAGCTGCGCCGCGGCACGCGCACCTTCCTGGCCGGGCTCGGGGTCGCCGCCGTCCTGTCCGTCGTGCTGCTGGCGTACCCGCTCTACGTGCAGCTCTTCGGCCCCGGCTCGTACCACGGGCTGTCCCGGCTGATCCGGGGCTACCGCACCGACCTGGCCGCCTTCGTGGCGTACTCGCGCGAGTCGCTGGCCGGTGACGTCCGCTCCGCCAGGCCGCTCGCCAAGAACGCGACCGAGGAGAACGCCTTCTTCGGCTGGCCGCTGGTGGTCCTCACCGTCGCCCTGGTCTGGTGGTTGCGGCGCAGCGCACTGGTGCTGGGCCTGGCGGTCCTCGCCGTGCTCTTCGCGGTGCTCTCGCTCGGCCGGGAGATCCAGCTCAATGGCCGGGACACCGGCGTGCCCGCCCCGTGGGCGCTGCTGGAGGACCTGCCGCTGCTGCACTCCGTGGTGCCCACCCGCTGGTCGCTGGCGGTCACGCCGGTCATCGGGGTGCTGCTCGCGCTCGGCGCGGAACACGCCCGCCAGCTGGCCCGCCGGTACCCGGGCACGCGGACCCAGATCCGGTTCGCCACCGTCACCGTCCTGGTCATGGCCCTGCTGCCGAACGTGCCCACCCCGCTGCCCGTCACCCGGCTCGACCCGACCCCGGCGTTCGTCACCTCCGGCGCGTGGCGCCCGTACGTCGCCGGCGGACGCAGCATCGTCACCCTGCCGCTGCCCGACAACACCTACGCGGACCCGCTGCGCTGGTCGTCCCGGACCCGGCTGGAGATGCCGATCGCCCGCGGCTACTTCCTCGCGCCGGACACCCGGCCGTCGGCGCCCGAACCGGACGTCGCCCTCTTCACCGCGCCGTTCCGCCGGACCAGCAACTTCTTCGGTCACGTCGCCCGGACCGGGGTGATCCCGCCGATCACCCGGCAGGACCGGGCGGCGGCGGTGGACGACCTGCGCTACTGGCGGGCCGGGGCGGTGGTCCTCGGCCTGCACCGCAACGCCGACGCGCTGCGCTGGGCGATGACCGAGCTGACCGGGATCACCCCCACCTTCACCGGTGGGGTGTGGCTCTGGGACGTGCGGCCGCTGACGGGGTAGGCGCGGTCAGGACGGGCGGACGCAGCAGCCCTGGCAGATCTTGGGCTTCGGCAGGGTGAAGGCCAGGCAGCAGGTCCGGCGCTGCACCGTCGGCTCGCCGGTCGGACCGGGCACCAGCTCCACCAGGTCGGCCAGGTCGAGCGCGTCGAGCAGGGTGGAGATGCTGCGGACCGAGGAGCCGGGGAGGGTGTCGGCCGCGCGCAGGATGCCGTGGGCGATGCCGGAGGCGACCGAGCCGAGCAGCGTACGGGTGCCGACCCGGACCTCCGTCTGGATCGCGGCGATCATCGGGGCGAGGTGGGCGTCGAGCAGCGAGGCGCGGAGCACGCGGAGCAGCTCCGCCTCGTCGGCGACCACCCGCACCTCGGGGTGGCCGGCGAGCGCCAGCGGGTCGTTCGGCAGCACGGCGACCGCGGTCGAGCCGCGCAGGCCCATGGTGAGCAACTGGTGGTGGTCCTCGAAGTGGATCAGCACGTCGGCCGGGTCGAGCAGCGGCACCCGGCGCGCCGAGGCCCAGCCGAGCACCACCGGCAGGGCCGTCCAGTAGCTGTAGGACTTCCAGGCCAGCGCGGCGCAGGCGTGCGGGGTGCCACCCCAGCGGCGGGACGCCGCGGCGAGGAACTCGGGGAGGCGGGTGCCGTCGATCAGGCCGGTCGCCGGGCTCCAGCCGGCCTCGTCGACGACCAGCAGGCCCGGCGCGAGGCCGGGCAGGTCGTCGGTGCCGAACATGGCTCGGAGGGTGGTGGTCACCGGGGCGAGCGGCGGGGCGAGCTCGCACCCTGGCATCACCGCTGTCACCTGGTCCGTCCCCTTGTCCGAAGTGCCGTCCGTCCAGCTAAGGCTAGCCTAACCACAGCCTTCCGGATAAGGGAAGCCTCACCAAAGGTGGACCGAGAGGCCCGGGTCACTCCGTCGACGGCGCTGGCGACGAACCGCCCGGGCTCCGCGTACTACCCGGTTCGTGAAGGTGGAAACGCGCGTGGTGTCAAGCCAAATGTCGGCAAAGTGCCAGTTCAGGTGCGGCCGGGGTGGTCGAACGTGAAGACTTGTCGTCCCGGCCGTGAGGAAGCTGATGACGACCTCCCCCCTGGAGCGGGCCGCCGAGTCCTTCGCCGCGGAACTCGCCCGGCACCGGACGGGGCGAGGACTCTCCAAGAAGCAACTCGCCACGCTCATGGGCTTCGACCCGTCCTACGTCAGCCACGTCGAGGGGCGCCGGCACCGGCCCACCGAGGACTTCGCCCGCCGCGCCGAGGCCGTCCTCGACGCCAGCGGCGCGATCTGGCAACGCTTCCGGGAGTACGACCAGCTCCGCCAGGCCCGCCCCGTACCGGCGCACCGCGAGCTGCCACCGCCCGGGCAGTGGCTGCCCCCCGGCACCGGCCTGGTCGTCGAGCGCGAGACCGCCACCCTCACCCACACCGACGATGGCTACCACTGCGTGGTGCGCCGCCAGCTGCACAACGTCGGCACCGAGCCGGTGACCCGCCACCTCGTCCGGGTCGCCGTCGACCGCTACCCCGACGACCCGGGCCGCTCCAACCGGCACCACCGGGAGCACCCGCTCACCTTCGCCGAGCTGCGGCTGCGGGCGTACCGGGAGGACGGTGGCAGCCGCGAGCCGATGCGCTGGCGGGCCAAGCACGACCGGGACGCGTACAAGGAGATCTGGCTGCTCTTCGAGAACGGTGACGGGTCGTTCCCGCTGCACCCGGGTGAACGGGTCGAGATCGAGTACGCGTACCACGTCGGCCGGGAGAAGTGGGGCCCCTGGTTCCAGCGCGCCGTCCGCCTGCCCACCCGGCACCTGGCCGTCCGGCTGGACCTGCCGGTGGCGCTCGACCCCCGGGTCTGGGGGGTGGAGACCTCCCTCTCCGCCGACGAGGGCCCGCTGCGTACCCCGATCCGCCGGCACGACCGCGGTGACCGCGCGATCTTCGACTGGGCGACCGACGACCCGCCGCTCAACTCCCGCTACCGCCTCCAGTGGCGGTTCCGGAGCGAACCGGCCGACGCGGAACGGGCCACGGCGGCCGGTCGGGCCGGCGACCGGCTGCGCGCCCTCGGTGTGCTGCCCCACGACGCCGACCTGCTGCGCCGGCCCGCCCGACCGTTCGACCTGCCCGGCGACGAGACCGCCGCCCGGGAGGTGGTCGACCGGCTCACCGCGCTGCTGACCCGGGTCGACGAGCTGCACCCGTTCAGCGCCGGCCTGGGGCTGGCCGCCCCGCAGGTCGGGATGGACGCGGCGGCGGCCGTGGTCCGCCCCGCCGACCGGTCCGCCGAGCCGGTGGTGCTGCTCAACCCCCGGGTGGTCGACGCCAGCCCCGACACCGACGAGCAGTACGAGGGCTGCCTCTCCTTCGCCGACCACCGCGGTCTGGTGCCCCGGCCGCTGCGCATCGACGTGGAGCACGCCCGCTGGGACGGCAGCCGGATCATCACCTCGTTCGCGTACGGGATGGCCCGGCTGGTGGCGCACGAGGTCGACCACCTCCAGGGGCGGCTCTACACCGACCGGATGGCGCCGGGCGTGCCGCTGGTGCCGGTCGAGGAATACCGGGAGACCGGCCCCTGACAAGCGCCCGGGGGCACGTGCGGGACGCCGTCAGGGGCCGGACGGGGACCGGGTCGCGTGCCCCAGGGGGCGGGGGCACGCGACCCGGTTTTTTCGGGGGGAGGAAAGTCGTTACAGGTTGCCGAAGGTGTCGTACCGGATGTTCGGCGGCGGCACCTCGTCCTCGGCGAGCGCCCGCAGGGTGGCCCGGACCATCGGGGCCGAGCCGGAGACGTAGCAGTCGTGCGTCGTCCACGGGCCGTACCGGGTGACCACGTCGGAGATCTCCCCGTGCTCGCCGTCGAAGTCCGGGTCGTCACTGCACGCCGGCGTCACCGACAGCCACGGGTGCGCGGCCACCAGGTCCTCCAGGCCCGCCAGGCCGTACAGGTCGTCGGCGTGCCGGGCGCCGTAGAACACGTGCACCCAGCGGGTCCGGTTCCAGCTGGTCAGCTCCTCCACCAGCGCCTTCACCGGGGCCAGGCCGACCCCGCCGGCCACGCAGAGGATGTCCCGGGTCGACTCGCGGTCCAGCGTCATCGAGCCCATCGGCGCGGCCAGCCGGAGCAGCTCGCCCGGTCTGGTCCGGCGGACCAGCGCGCCGGAGAGCCAGCCCGCCCCGGCCGGCGTACGGATGTGGAACTCCAGCACGTTGTCGTCGTTCGGGGCGTTCGCCACCGAGTACGTCCGCCACACCCGCGGGAGGTGCCGGGGCGCCTCGATGCTGACGTACTGCCCGGCCTTCCAGCGCAGCGGATGCTGGAGGGCGCGGACGGTCAGCACCGCCGTGTCCGGCCCGTGCCGCTCGTGGGTCAGCACCTCGCCGTGCCAGAACGGGGGATCGTCGTCCGCCGCCGCGCCAGCCTGCATCTTCTCGCTGATCGCCGCGTACGCGTCCCGCCAGGCCTGGTCGTACTCCAGGTTCCAGCCGTCGCCGGCGGTGCTGCGCAGCGCGTCCAGCAGCGCTACGCCCATCGTCTCGTAGTGCGCGGCGGTCGCGTGGTACTTGCGGTGGTCGCGGCCGAGCGAGCGCAGGTACTCGTCGAAGCTCTCCGGGTCGTCCACCACCTGGGTCGCGGTGACGATGGCTTCCACCAGCCGGTCGCGCTGGGCGGCCATCTGCACCGGGAAGAGCTTGCGCAGGTCCGGGTCGAGGAGGAACAGCCGGGCGTAGAAGTGACCTATCAGCCGGTCCCGGTCCTCCTCGACCAGGATCCAGCTCTCCTTCAGTAGCCGTGCGAAGTTGTCCACGGGACGCGCTCCTCCTCCTGACGGCGGATCGGGCCCGCATAGAATGTCCACGCAGTGTGCGCACCGGTCGCACAGGCTGTGCGACCGGTGCCGCCGGCCCCGGCGGTACGGCAGAGTGGTGCGGTGACCGTCGACGAGCTCATCCGCCCGGTGACCCGCCGGGTTCTGGGCACCGAGACCCTGCTGGTGCTCGGTCTCTCCCTCGGCCAGTCGGCCGTGTACGCGCTGGTATTGATCATCGAGAAGCTGGCCGCCGACGGACCGCTGTCGAAGCAGACCGCCGCGCTCAACACCTCGCAGTCGGCCCGGCCGTGGCTGGACCTGACGTACCAGCTCCTCGGCATCCTCTTCGCGCTGCTGCCGGTGCTGCTCGCCGTACACCTACTGGCACGGGACCCCGGCGACCCGGCGCGGACGCTCGGGGTGGACCTGCGCCGACCCGGATCCGACCTGGCCCGGGGCGCCGGCCTGGCGGCGCTGATCGGCCTGCCCGGCCTGGCGCTGTTCTGGGCGGCCGCGCAGCTCGGGATCAACGCCACCCTGGTCCCCGCCGGCCTGCCCGACCTGTGGTGGGCGGTGCCGGTGCTGATCCTCGCCGCCGTCCAGAACGCCGTGCTGGAGGAGGTGATCGTGGTCGGCTACCTGGTGACCAGGCTGCGCCAGCTCCAGTGGCGGCTCGCCGCCATCATCGCGGCGAGCGCGCTGCTGCGCGGCTCCTACCACCTCTACCAGGGCTTCGGCGCGTTCGTCGGCAACGCGATCATGGGCGTCGTGTTCAGCCTCTTCTACCTGCGCACCCGGCGGGTGATGCCGCTGATCGTGGCGCACACCCTGCTCGACGTGATCGCCTTCGTCGGCTACGCGTCGCTGCCCAGGGAGTGGTTCAGCTGGCTCTGACCGGCCGGTAGGCGGCCACCGCGCGGGCCGCCAGCCGCTCGGCGGCGGCCGCGTCACCCGCCGCCGCGGCGAGCACCGCCGCCCCCGGCAGCAGCCGGGACGCCAGCCGCAGCACCGCCCAACCGCCCGCCTGCGCGGCCAGCGGCGCCGCCAACCGCCAGGCGGCCTCCGCCGCGCGCGGCCACGGCCGGTCCCCCGGCCCGTCCGCCGCCCGTGCCGCCGCCAGCGCGGTACGCGCGCTCGCCGCGTCCGGGTGCACCTGGGTCAGCACCAGCAGCTCCACCGCCCGCTCCGCGTCCAGCGGGTCCCGGCCGTACGCCGCCGCCACGTGCAGCACCAGGCCGGCCTGACTCCACAGCACCGCCGCCAGCTCCGCCACCGGCGCGAACAGCCCGGCCACCGCCGCCGCCGCGCCACCGGCCCCGGCCACCCGCACGAACCGCCGGCTGGCCAGCCGGGCCAGCCCGTCCGGTCCGGCATCCGGGTACGTCGCCCGCAGCCGCTGCGCCCAGTCGTGGGCGCGCGGCCCGATCCCCGCCACGGCGGCCAGGGCGAGCAGTTCCGGTGCGAAGCCGGGATGCTCCAGCAGCCGGCTCCGGATCTCCGCCAGGTCCAGTTCCCCGGTACGCACCGGAGCCGCCGGCTGCTGCTCGGTCCTGATCGCGAGGTCAGGTGCCGGCCGGGCCGTGCCGGGTCCAGGTGCGGTGTCGCCGGTGTCGGCGGTCGGTGCGGGGGCGTCCGCCGTGGTTTCGATCTGCTCGACCGTCGTCGGGGCTGGCCCGAGCGTCGCCTTCTTCGGTGTGGCCTTCTTCGGTGGGGTCGCCTTCTTGGGCGTGGCCGTCTTTCTCGGCGCGGCGGTGCGGCGCTCGCCCGAGGCGGTCGTCCGGCTCCGGGGCCGCGTGGCGGCGCGGCTCTGTTCGGGGACGATCGTCTGGCTGTGGTTCTCCGCCATCGAGCTCTCGCCCGGGGTGCTGGTGTCGCTCTCGCCGGGCGCGCTCGGCGGGCTCTCGTTCGGCATGGTCGGGTGGCTCTCGCCTGAGGTGCTGGTGGCGCTCTCGCCTCCGGTACCCGTGCGGCTCTCGCCCGGTGTGCCCGTGCGGGAGGTGGTTTCCTTGCGCGGGGTGGCCTTCCTCGGGGTCTTCCGCCTCGTCGGCGAGGCAGGGCTCTTCGGCTGTGCGTCGTCGGGCTCTGCCGCCGAGATTGGGGGCGTCGTGCCGGAACTCACCGGACCGGTCGGCTCGGCCGGGCCCGGCGTGACCGGGGCAACAGGCGTCTGTCGCCCCGGGGGTGCCTGTCGGGCTGTCGAGGTGCTCCCCTTCCGGGCGCGGTCCGCCGCTGGTGTGTCGGCGGTCACCTGCCGGGCGATCTCCTGCTCACCTGCCCCGTCGGCCGCCGTGCCGCCGCTGGGGCTCGCACCGGCTCCCTCTCGACCGGTAGGTACGTCGGCCGGGTCGGTCCCGCCGGGCTCGGTCGGGGTGCCGGCGCTACCCGATGCCTTCCTTGCGGGCCGTGGCTGGCGGGGCAGCGGCTGATCGGGAGTGGGTGGCCGGAACAGGACCGCGGGCGCGGCCTTCGCTGGACGGCGCTTCCCCGGCGCGGCGTCCGTACCCTCGTCCTGGCCCGGTCCGGCCGCCTTCGGTGGGGCCGGGGGTGGGGTGAAGGTGGCCTTCGGAGAGCGCCGGCGGGCCCCCTCGGCGGGCTCGCGGCGGGGCGGATCGCTCGGCGTCTGCTCCTGCATGTCGATGGAGCGTAGTCGCGAATGTGACGACGCACACGGTGAAAACACCTCGCTGCGGTAGTCGCTTTGCCCCCGGTGGGGGCGGACCTGTATCCTCGGGCGCGGTGGTCTGCAGGGGCCACCAGGGAGACTTCGCCTAGTCTGGTCTATGGCGCCGCACTGCTAATGCGGTTGGGGTTTTAAAGCCCCTCCCGGGTTCGAATCCCGGAGTCTCCGCGCGGAAGCCGAGTGTGTAGACTGGCCAAGCACCGAGCGCCCGTAGCTCAACGGATAGAGCATCTGACTACGGATCAGAAGGTTAGGGGTTCGAGTCCCTTCGGGCGCACAGCAGGTGAGGGGCCGTTTCGGGAAACCGAAACGGCCCCTTTTTCGTGCGGTACAGCAGCAAAGTACAGCAGCAGTCATGCCGACTCCGTGCCGTTCATCCGGTCGCCCAGGCGCTTCAACGCCTCGCGGGTCTGCTTCGAGCTGACCCGGGTGTAGACCTCCATCGTCACTTTGAAATCGGCGTGCCGCAGGATCTGCATCGCCACCCGCGGGTGCACGTCGAGATCGGCCAGGATGCTGGCGCAGGTCCGTCGGGCGCCGTGCGGAGTGATCTCCCGTAGGCCGTAGCGGCGGATGCGAGCTTCCCAGGCCCGGTTGAAGTTCCGAGGCTCAATCGGCGTGCCGAAGCGGGTGGTGAACACCAGCGGCGACTTCTGCCACACCTCGCCGGCAGCCTTCATGTCTCCCAACTGCTCTGCGCGACGGATGACCAGGGCGGTCCGACAGATGTCCGGTAGGGGCATTGCCGCGTCGGATTCCGCCGTCTTGGTCTCACGGCGCACGAGCTGCCCTCCAATGCGCTGGAGTTGCCAGGCGACGTTGAGCTCACCGGCCTCCTGGTCGATGTCGTCCCAGGCGAGGCCGAGGAGTTCCCCGCGGCGCAGCCCGAGCACCAGGAGCAGCACCCACGCCGCGTACATCGGATCGTTGTCCGCCCGCGCTGCTTCCAGGAACCGGCGTGCCTCATCGCTGTCCCACGCCGTGCCCGGCCTCTTGCGAGTGGCCCGTAGCTTGACCAGGGCCGCCACGTTCTTGCTCACCAGCTCCTCGGTCACGGCCTGCGAGAGCGCGGCTCGCAGCGTCGCCCGCAGCCCCTTGATCGCACTGTCGGACGGGACAGCGTTGCAGCAGGCGCCGAGCGCGCAGCAGCGTCGCTTGGCCGGCGGCCTGGCGGCGTCCTTGCCCTGGGCGCAGCACTGGCACGTCCGAGCAACCTTATTGACCCAGGTCTGCACATCCTTGACCTGCAAACGGTCGAGCCGCTTCGCCCCGATGCCCGGCACGATGTAGAGCCGGGTGAAGCCCTCGTACGAGACGTAGGTAGCCGGCGCGAGGTTCGGTTTCACGATCTCTTCCAGCCAGTACCCGAGGTAGCGCGTGAGCGTCGGCACGCGGGTTGCCACCGGCCCCGCCTTCGCCTGGTGGTGCAGCTTCAACCACTTCTCGTGGACAATCTCGCGGGTCTGCCCGTAGACGTACTTGCGATCGCGCTTGCCGTCCGGCTTGTCGACCCAGACATACGCGGCGTAACCGTTGCGGTAGGGGAAGATCGAACCTTCGCCATTGGCGCGGGTGCGGCCGGGCATCAGGCCGCCTCCTGCCGCTCGACCTGATCGCGGATGTACTCGTCGACCCACTCCGGCAGGATTCGGCGGTACTTGCCGTCCTTTACCGAGCGCAGTTCACCGGTGGCGATCTTCATCTTTACCTTGGACAAGCCGAAGCCGAGCAGAGCAGCGACCTCGGCGGGCGAGTACCACTTCGGGGCCAGGGGCTGGGAACGGGTGCTCATGTCGTCCTCTCCGTCAGGCGGGCCGTTGGGCGGGCAGGGCGGAAACGGGTGATGCTCTGTCTCTCGCGGCGGTTAGGGCGGCTTTCCATTGGGCGCGTTGGGACAGCGCGCGCAGGAGTCGGTGTTGCAGGGGTGGGATGTCGGGGTCGTCGGGGCGGGCGACTTCCCAGGCGTAGGCGGTCGGGCCGGCGGGATCGGCGTCGTCGGCGCCCGTGCTGATGCCGAGCAGGTTGCGGACCCAGGCGCGGGCGTCGGCGCGGTGGTCGGCGAGGGTCTTGCCGGACCAGTCGCGGGAGACGAGGATGCGGCGCCCACCGATGCCGAGGGTGGCCCGCTGGTGCACCTTTCCCTTGCAGCGTCCCGCTTGAAGCCGACCGTGGGCCTTCTTCGGCTGGATGCCGTAGAGCAGCCAGTTAGCGCACCGCTCGTTGCACGGTGTGATCCGTAGTTGCTGCCAGAGCCGGTCGAGGTGGTCCCGCTGCCGGTCGGTGTCTGCCTTGTGGCAGTCGGCGGCGCTCTTGGTGATGTACTTCGTGATGTAGCCGATGGTCCGCTGGGCGTGGACGGTGCCGGGGGTGACCCCCTCGGCGTGGACCTGGCGACCGAAGCGGACGACGTGGGCCGGTTGGGCGTCGGGGGCGGCGTCGACCAGGTCCAGGGCGTCAGCCCACGACGGCAACGGCTCCCGGCTGTCGGGGTCCACCCATGCACCGCGGCTGTCGTCCCAGACTGGCGGGTGCTCCAGCTCGTAGACCAGCTCGTCAGCCGGTGGCCACCACACCTGGTGGTAGGTGGCGGCGGCGACCTGCCGCAGCACGGCGCGGGGGATGGTGCCGCGGATGGCGAAGTGCGCGTGCGGCGCCAGGCGGCGTTGCGGCTCGACGCAGCCGGCGTACTGGACGTTCCACCCGACGCACCGTCGAAGGTTCTGCCAGAACCGGTCGAGCAGCCGCGCGAAGTGCACCGCATCCCAGGCAGCGCGCCGGTAGTCGTACGAGTCCGGGTCGACTGGCGTCCCGTCCGGCAGGACCCGCCCGTAGGAGTCGAGGGTGAGGGACAGCCACATGGACGGGCGGTGTTCGGTGCCGTCCGGGGCGGTGTAGACCCGGCCGACCGTGCGCCGCTCCACCTTCTTCCGAGGCAGGTCGGGTGCGTCTTGCCGGCGTCGGGTCGACCGCTTGCGTCGGCCACCCTCGGAGCCTTCTCCGTCGTGGGGCGGGGCGATCTGCCCGCGTAGGCCCTCGGCCGCGATGGCTTCCTCCACCTCGGCTATCGCCTGATCGATGCCGGGCACCTGATCGAACTGCGCCGACCGCTGTGCCTCTTCGCGGGCGAACTCCAGGTGCGCCCGCAGCAGGATCAACTCCCGCTGAGCGTCGGTGGCCGGGTCCGGGGCGGGGGCGGGTTCGTCGGTGCGGTGCCAGCCCTCGCGGATCTGCGTTTGCCGCAGCCGACGGGCACGCTGCGCACACGGCGGGCACTTGTCCTCTCGGGTGCTGCCGCACGGAAGGTCGACCACCTCCGTCTGACCGGTGGCGAGGTCGGTGCGGCGCAGGGTCACGGGCCGGATGCAGACGCCGTACTCAGCGGCCATCTCCTTCAACACCTGCCGCGACATGGGCAGGGCGAGGCGGGCAGCGCGAGAGTTCGCCGCCGGCGCGACGGTCGCCGGGGCGGGTTCGTCGGGGGTGAGGCCGGGCAGAGTCGGGGCGGTCAACGGGTCACCTCCGGTAGCTCGAACAGGGCGGGTTGGATGTCACCGAGGGGGGTGGTGCGGGTCGGGCCGACGTGGGCTGCCCAGCGGTGGGCGGCGGCGGTGTGGCGGTGGCAGGTGGTTTCGGCGCGGTAGTGGCCGCTGCCGGGGTGGCCGGCTTCGACCAGTGCGATGGCTGGCCCACCGCAGCGGGCGCAGTAGGTGGGCCAGCCAGCCATGGCGGTCAGTGGCCGCAGCCGGGGCAGTGCAGACCGGGGCAGCACCGGCCGGAGCGGCGCAACAGCAGGACGATGGCGACCAGGACTAGGACCACGCCCGCGATGAGCGGAAACGCGGCCCGCACCGCCTGGGCGAGGTGCACGGCGGCGAGGTACCCGGCCACGGCGACGGCACCCAAGGTCGGAACGGTGACGGCGGCGATGACGTGGCCAGGGCGCAGCCGGCGGACCGGAGCCGGGGCCGGGCGGCCGGTGTTGAGGAACCGGACCGTGACCGTGACGCGGGAGTCACCGGGGACCTGCCGGGGCGCGGTCATCGAGACGAGGCGGCCGGAGTCACGGACCAGGGCGACGGTGGCGGCGACCTCGGCCGGGGTGCCGACGATCCGGCGCGCGACGACGGTGGGACGGCGGGTTTGAACGCGGGTGAGCTGGGTGCGGGTCATCGGGTCACCTCCGAGGCGAAGACCTGACCGTTACGGGGTGTCTGGACGACGGACGAGACGAGGGCCGACCGCACCACCGGGGCAGCCGGGGCCGGGGTCGGGACGGGTGCCGGCGGGACGAGGACCGGGGCGGGATCCGCGGGCCGGTCGTCCAGGTCGACGGCGGCGGGTGCCGGCGACGGCCGCACCGGAGCCGGGGCCGGGGCCGGGGTGGGCGTCTTGGCGGGGGCGGACAGGATGAGCTTGGACAGGGCGAGGAATGCCAGCGCGGGCACCGAGGACAGCAGCCGGGACGAGAAGCTGTCGTTGGCCACCGCGATCTGTGCGGCCAGGGACAGGGCCACCGCGGCGACGAGGATCGACAGCGGGTAGAGCACCGGGGCGTGCGGGTCACGGCGGCGACGACGGCGGATGACCAGCAGCGCGGCGGCCGGGGTCAGTTCCGAGATGACGGCGTTGGACCAGCCGAACCACTGCCCGGTGCCGGCCGGAGCGTGGTCCATGGTCCAGTCCTTGACGTGGGTGAACGACGCTGCACCGGCCATGCCACCCACCGCTAGGAGGATGAGCACCAGGGCGACGGCTTCCAGCCGATCGGAGGCACGCTTCATGCTGCCCACCCCCACGCTTCGGCATCCTCGGCGGCGATCTCGGCGTGCTGCCGCAGGGCGGCGTCGAGGATCGCGGCGGCGCCAGTGTCGGGGGCGCAGTACGGGCACTGCTGGTCGGCGTCGGTGTGGGCCAGGTCGAGGCAGGTCCGGCGGATGGGTCGGCGGGTGAGTCGACGGGTACGCATCACGCAAGCTCCAAGCGGGGGAATGTCAGCGGTGGGTGGGGGTGATGTGCACGCGGATCCACTCCGGTGGCTCGCCGGTCGAGGCGACGGCTTCGGAGAGGCAGCGCCACAGCGCCCACGCCTCGTTCGGGGTGAGGTACATGCGGCGCCGGCCGGAGCCCACGGCGACGTAGAGGTCGGCGTCGGGGGTGACCCGGACCGTGACCGGCACCGAGGCTTTGTCGACGTGCGGGGCGCGCAGCCGGTAGAAGCGGCGCGCCTGCTGGGTCGGCTCGTCGGGTTCGTCGGCGTAGGGCATCCGGGCCGGGATGTCCTCGGGCAGCTCGTTGGCGGTCATTGCGGGTCGCCTCCGTTCGGGGTGGCGTCGAGGTCGAGGGCGTTGAGTAGCGACGGCGGCAGCAGTGGCGCGGCCTGCCGGGGCGGGGTCGGCCGGTAGGTGTGCCGGCCGTTGCCGTTGGTGCGCGCGGGCTTCAGCGGGGCCGGGGCGGGTTCCGGTTCGGGCTGGACCTCGGGCGGGGCGGCGAAGGTCGCGGCCATCTCGCGGATCAGGTCGTCATCGATGTAGGAGAAGCGGACGCGGGCCGGTTCCGGCTGGCCGTCCAGCAAGACGTACGCGACGCCCTTCGCCGACAGCGGGATGTGGTCGGCCAGGGCGCCGCGGTCGCGGGCACCGTCGCCGAGGAGCAGGTCGACGTGGCCTCGTTCGGTCAGCCCGAGGGCGATGCGGGTAGGGAAGTAGTCCCGGACCGTGACGACTTCTTTGCGGGGGTCCTGGGTGGCGGCGACGACCAAGACGCCGAGCCCGGCGCCCTGCGAGAGCAGTACGCCCAGCGATTGCGTGATCCGGTTGCGGATCTCGCTGTCGGGTAGGAATGCCAGCAGCGTGGCCAGCTCGTCAATCACGATGACGATCAGCGGCTCATCCACGGTCGGGGTGTGGACTCGGACCTTGCCGCGGAGGACCCGCTGCCGTGCGCGCATCCGGGTTACGGCGTCGTCGAGCATGTCCGCCATGCGCGACCAGTCGTCATCGACGTACCGGGAGAACAGCGGACCGCCGATGGCCAGCTCCATCCCGCCCTTCGGGTCGATCGCCCACACCCGCACCAGGCCGGACCGGATACCAGCGGCCAGGGCGCGCAGCAGGGACCAGATGACCGAGCCCTTGCCCATCCGCGTCGCCCCACCGATCAGGACGTGAGTCGCGAGCAGACGCAGGCAGTACACGGCCAGGTCCTCACGCAGGCCCAGCGGCAGTGCGGTGAAGTCCGGGCGGGCCGGCACGGGTAGCGGCTTGACGATGCGGGTGAGCGGGTCGCGGCGGATGAACACCAGCCACACATGCCGAGGCCGGTCACGAAACCGGATCGCGTCGACCCGGCGTAGCAGCCACGCCAGGCGGCCGGTACGGGCCGGGGGTGCCTGACGGCGGCCGGAGAACACGCGGCAGTGCCGGGTGCCGAACGAGTACGCCAGATCCCGGGCCACCTTGTGGTAGACCTCCGGGCTCTGCCCCCGAGGCATCCGCAGCACAACTTCATCCGTGGCGTAGGAGCAGCGCACCGACAGCAGCTGCGGCAGCTTCTCGCCACCGTCGTACTTCTTGGCCAGCCCGCAGAGCGTCATGGCCTCGTGCCACTGACGCCGGTACACCCAGAACCGCCGCCACGACGACAGCAGTCGCAGCGCGACCAGGCGGTGGAACGACTCACGTCCCCGCCACCACCACAGCCCGGCACCAGCGGCGAGGACGCCGAGGACCAGGAGGTGAGGCCACCAACCCGACGACCGGTGCACGTCGACGGCGACCAGGAATAGGGCGACAGCCGGCCAAGCCCGCCAGTGCTGCACCGCCACCACAGTCAGGCGCGCCATCAGCACGAGCAGCCGAACTAGCAGCAGAAGAACGGTGACTGTCCAGACCAGCGGCCACGGAGTGGCGATCTGTAGGCGGCGGAAGTTCACCAGCGGCGCGCGCATCAGGACGCCGCCTTACGGGAGTGCTGCTGCGTCCACGCCTCCGCGCAGAGCTTGTGCACGGGCTTACCGGAGGGGCTACGGCAGACCGCTGGCTTCCCGCAGATCACACAGGGGACGGACTCGCCGGCACCACCGGCGCACGTCCAGTCCAGGGAAATTGGCATGATGAACCTGCCCTTCCAGGCCAAGAGGGTTGAGAGGGCAGCGGGGCGGTCAAGCTTTCCTAGGGCCGAGACCGCCCCGCGCCACAACAAGTGCTCAGTAGCCGTGCCGCCTCAGGGCGTCGTAGGCCGCCTTCTGCTCCGCCTTCGTGGCGTTGCGAGACGCGGCGTCGAGGGCCGCCTTGGCCTTGTCGAATACCGGGCTGTCAATGTCTCGGTCGGCGGCGTCGGTCTCTGCCATGCCGAGCTTGATCAGCCGCATGACCTGGTCCTTGCGCACCGGCGGCTCCGGGTCGGGACGCTTGCCGAAGATGCCCATCACGCGGCCTTCCCGTGGGACTCGGCCAGAGTCTTCGGCGCGGCCAGCGCCGTCGCTCGGAACGAGTAGGCCAGCCGGCCGTTGCTGCCCACGTAGGGCGTGACGGTCAGGTTCTCGAACTCCACCGGCTGGAACGGACCCACCGGCGGCACCGGCTGCACATCCGCCAGGATCTTCACCGATACCTCGCGCGACCGTGCACCCAGCTCCGGGTCCATGTCCATGACCCGGCACTGCCACACCCGCTGACCCGTCAGCTTGTCCTTCGACGGCGTCCGTTGCCGGGTCGCCTCGTTGAAGTCCTGCGCCTCCGCGATCGAGTCCGGCACGAGTACGCACCCGTGCGGGAACACTGCCTCAAACGGAACCGTGAACCGAGTCCCACCCCTGAGGGCCATGACGATCTCCTTCGCTGATGCGACTTGGCCGGCGCTCCGGCCTCTGTGATGCCGGTAACCTAACAACTGATAGGTGGATCGGTCAACTGTTAGGTCCGACTTCGTCGCGGTGCGTCACTGAGCAGGCAGAAGACCTCTCATCTGTTAGGTGACTGGTAACCTTCACCCGTACGCGACGCCGACCAGCAGGGAGCACCGCCATGACCTCTCCCCGGGGCCGCACGGAGCGGCCGGAGGCCAGGCATCAGCAGGTCGCGCGCAACATCCGCAACGAGATCGAGGCGGGTCGGCTAGTGCACGGAACTGCCCTGCCGTCCACGAGGAAGCTTGCGGAGGAGTGGGGCGTCAGCGGCTTCACGATCAACGAGGCGATGAAGGTGCTTGCTGAGGAGGGGCTTGTGATCAACGAGTCCCGGTCCAAGCGAGTCGTCCACGCCCCAGATCAGTTGCGCCGGTCTGAGGTACGCCCGCAGCGTCCCCGCGTTGTCCTCATCGGCGGCTATGCGGGCAGCGGCAAGACCGAGCTGGGCCGCATCCTCGCCCGCGAAACAGGCTGGCCGATCCTCGACAAGGACACGCTGACCCGCCCCGTGGTGGAGGCAGCGCTAGAGACGCTGGGCCAGTCGCCGCATGACCGCGAGTCGCAGACCTACCTAAGCCAGATCCGCCCGCGCGAGTACGAAGCCCTCCAGGACGCGGCCAGCGAGAACATTCAGTGCGGCAACAGCGTGATCGTGACCGCGCCGTTCATTCGGGAGTTCGGCGACGCCGCCTGGATGGCCCGGACCCGGGCGTTCTACGAGGCAGCGAAGGCGAGTACGAGCGTGGTGTGGGTGTACTGCGATGCGGACACCATGCTGACCTACGTGCGCCGTCGTGGCGCCGCTCGGGACGCCTTCAAACTCGCGGACTGGCCCGGCTACCTGGGCACCATCGACCTTGACTTCCGCCCGGCGGGCGCGCACCTCGTGTTGGACAACTGCGCATCGAGCCGGCCGCTGCAAGAACAGGCGAAGGAGCTGGTGAAGGGCATCCTTGCGGACGAGGGTCTGTGATGCGAGGCGTCATTCTGTACGGTCCACCAGCGGCCGGCAAAGACACGATCACAAGCGCCCTGCACGACCTCGATGCCAAGTACGCCCTGTACCCGCGCCTCAAGGTAGGCCCGGGGCGCACGAGCGGATACCGCATAGCCGATGAAGCCGCCCTTGACCGGCTACGCCGCAACGGCGAAGTCGTCTGGGAGAACCAGCGGTACGGCGCGCGCTATGTCGTGGACCGCCCGTCCCTGATGCAAAGGTTGTCGAGCGGGGTGCCTGTCGTGCACCTGGGCCAGCGTCCCGCCGTCGCTGCGGTCACCGCGGCCGTCCTTGATGTCCGCTGGTGTGTGGTCTACCTGTGGTGTCCGCGAGAGGTGGCGGCGCAGCGGATCATCTCTCGCCGGACCGGCGACGCCGATGCGCGCTTACGTGCATGGGATGAGACCGAGCCGCTACCTGAGGCCGATCTCAGTCTGAACACCGCCGCCGTGTCCCCGCGCGTGGCAGCGAAGCGCATCCATCGTCACGTCCTGGCCGACGACCGCTCACCGGTACCCCTGCTCTGATGTAGTAGAGCGAGCAGCCCGTGACCGTCCTCAACCCGGGCGTCCGGTTCCAGGTCAGGGTGGGGTGCTTCGCGGTCGGTGCGGGGTGACCGCATGAGAATCGCGGCGCCGGTACCGGCCCGGCGGGCGCAAGCGATGTCGCGGTGCACGCTGTCACCGACGAACCAGCAGTCCCCGATCGGTACGCCGACGGCGTCGGCGGCCAGCTGGGCCAGCCGGGGGTTGGGTTTGCGAGGTCCGGCTTCGTCGCTGTAAAACTCGGCGGCGAACAGGCCGGACAGCCCAGCGGCGGCGAGGAAGTCCCGATGCGCAGCCCCGCAGAGGGTGTTACTGACCACCGCCATCGGAAGACCCTCGTTTGCGGCAGCGTGCAACGCGTCCGCGATCCCAGGGCGGACCTCCCACTCTGGGCGCCAGGTCCAGGCGTACGCCAGCGGGGTGGCCTCCCGCTCGACGGCGTCGCGGGAGGGTTGCGGCCAGGTACGGGTCACGAAGTCCGCCCACACCTCAGCGTGTGGCAGCTCGACCGGCTCACCGGTGCGGCCGACGTCATCGCGCCACAGCGCGTAGGCCCGTGCGCCCTTGCCAAGGTCGGCGGCGATCTGCTCGGCCGGCACCGTCCCGGCGACGATCTGCGACAGCCGGCGGACCAGGTCTGGTGGAGCCGGTGGTTGTCGTGGAGCGTCGGCCAAGACGCCGCCGAAATCCAACAGGAGAGCGCGAGGCGATCGAAGCATGCCCTTCATCCTCACGGATGACCCGACCGGTGGGGATGCGGCGTCTTGATCGTCCGCGGTTGCTTCGTATCGTGCAGTGATGACCATGGGGGAGGAAATACCGGGATGGCGACCGCACCGAGCGAGAGGGCAGGGAAAGGCGACGCGGCGATGGCCGTGGCTGCTCATGGCCCTGGTCGCCATCCTCTGCGCCGGACTGGTGGCGATACCGGCGTCATGGGCGATGCGGAAGCAGCTTGAGGCGGAGCGGGGCGAAGCTTCGCCGGAGGCGGCCGTGGCCGTCTGGCGGTTGCAGCTCAGTGCCGGCGAGGAGCTGGGCGTGTCGCGCGTGCTGGCCGAGGAACGGCATGACGAGCTGCTGGCCCAGTGGCGTGACTACCGCGCCCAGATGACCCGCTCCGGTAACCCGCCATCGAAGATCGAGGCAGTTGGACCGAGTGTCGTTGAGCGCCAGGGCGACGACCGCGCATCCGTCGTTGAGCAGATCCGGGCGGTGTGGTGGCAGGGGCCAACGTCTCTCGCCGGCACGGAGCACCCGTGGCGGTGGGAAGTCCGCAAGGACGGCGGCGGGTGGCGCGTTTGGTCGGCTGACTTGCCGGCGTGGTGCGGTGTCCACGTGCGAGCGGAGCTGTGCCACTGACGGCGCGGGGCTACGACGGGGGCCGGGTGGCTGCCTCGCCCGTGTGTTCGCGCCACCGGCCGTTGTCAGCGTGCATGAGCCGTTGAACCATCCGCCGGGCTTCGTCCTCGGTGTCGAACTCCCAGCGGAGCACCTTGCCTGTCTCGGAGTCACCGGCCCTGGCGACGACGTGCCACCGAACCTCTCGGGCGAGCCACACGTCACGCCGGGTGAGCCGTCCCCATGTCCCGTTCCACCAGCGCGCTACCAGCTCCCTGCCCACCCAAGTGATCGTACAAGTGTTCTAAGAAGTGGAGCGGTGCGGTTAGGGGGTTGGCGACGGGTTCCGCCGATATGTGAAGTATGGGACGCGACAAGCGAGTCCCAAGAAGGAGGTAGCCATGAGCGAAGAAGACCTGGTAAGGAAGCCGCACGTCCGGTGGCCGCTGCTAGACGAGCAGTTCCGGCGGCGGCGCAATGCCGCATGGGGTCCGCTGAGGCCGGTGACCGGACCGACAGCCGAGGCACGTACGACACCGCCAGAAGTGGTGCGGATCGAGGCCGAGTGGTACGAGGCATTCCTCGCCCATCCGGACAACCGGTCCGCGTGACTCAGCAGTGGCGTGAGGCAGGAGGGGAGGAGCTGTAGAGCCGGGACGATGGAACGCGCGGGCCAGTGAAAGAGAAGGCGGGGCAGGCGACCACGAGCGGAGCGGAAGGCAGCAAGGGTTCACGCGAGGATGAGCCACAGCGATCCTTGAGACGGCCACCGGACGAGGGCGGCCCGGGTGGACGTTGTGTTCGTGCCCGGCTAGGTCCACTCGGATCGCTTCCTGTGATCTGTTGCCGAATTGGCCTGTACTAGATCAAGCGCGCTCCGCGCGGCGCGGGCCGGGGCGCGGCAAACGGCTCCTGCGGAGCCGCCGCCCCGACGCCGTGGCGCCGGGGCGGAAAAGTCAGCCGGCCCGAACCCCACGCCCCGCCCCGCGCGTCACAGCCTGGGTCAGTCAGGTGACCCGGCGACGAGTCCCGAAGGACGGCCTGGGCCAGGCGGACAGGCTTCCATCCGTTTCCGACGATCCCGCAGCGCCACGAGAACTGGCCGGCGATCCGAGGCGGACGAAGTTGCCGAACGATGGCGCAGGTCTCTCGCGCCCCCGGGGAGGAAGGAAGCGGGGCCGTGTGGGGGTGGAAGGTGAGGGGAGAGGACCGGGTTAGAGCTGTGCCTCCGGCGGGGGCCAGACGACTCCGAGATGGAGTTGCCGAACGGTTTCGGTAGGTGGGTGGTTGAGGTGGGATGCCATCCCGCCAGCCACCGACCCAGGCAAGCCGAGCAGACCAGGGCCAGGGCGACAAGGTCGTACGTCCGGTAGGGCGCTCCACCTTGTCACCCTGGCCCTGGCCCGCTCCACGGAGTGTGGGTCGGCGGCAGACGGGATGGCAGTATCGGCCCTTTGGCGCGTCCTTAGCACGGAGGAAGCATTTATCGAGAATCACCAATGACAAGTCGAACGAGGCCGGCTACATGCTCGATGCTACCGACGCCCACCACAGAAGTTCCTCCCGACCAATTTAGCTTGGCCTCGCTTTGCTTCTTGACGACTTCTTCGGGCCCAATTACGTAGGACCACGCATTGTCGACGAGCCCAGGTTGCGCCTCGATCAGGTATGACGACGCTTGGTGATAACCATCTCGACCCACATAGCTTCCGAGAGCGCTCCATTTGCATTCCAGCATCAGTGCGCGCTCGCCCGGCAGGCACAGTAGAATATCTGCTCCAATGGCCCTCTGAACGCTACTCACGCCGGTCGTTGCTGCCTTGTACGGTGATGGGACCTGGTAGTAACGAGCGGCTGCGGAAGCCTCGAACCACAGATCCCAGATGTCTTGCCCGATCCTGAGCTGAAACTGGGGCCCTGACGACTCGCCGGCACTCAGTGGTGCGTTCCATCGGACACGCCCTCCCAGTGACCGCACGGTGGCGAGCACCTCTCCCAACACAGAGAGATGAAATAGGCGCCAATCCAGCTGGGAATCCGGCTCGATGAGCTCGAACGCGAGGAAGTCCAGATCGGTCAGGGATCGCACCAGTGACGCTGCCACCATGGCCAGCGAAGACCATGGGCGACCGGAGTTTGCAAGCGAACGGAGATCAAGTCGATCTGGGGGAAGCGCCTCGACATCCTGGAGATCCGATTTCACTACGCCGACCATGGTGAGTATTGGATGCTCGATACGATCGACGAGGAGCGGTGCTATGGGACGCACGTCCCTCGCCATTCGCTCGAGTTTTCGCGCCGTCCACGCCAAGGTTTGCAGTGCGCTCTCGTCCTTCACCCGCGATCGGGGATGCCCGACGAAAGCCTTCGGTGGCCAGCCATAACGTCTCCCCGTTGTCGCCCAGTCCATGGGGCGGAGCGGACGATCGGACACCTCCCGAGCTGACGTCGTCGTGACCGGTAGGTTCTCGCGCCATGTCCTGACGTCACCCGGGAGGAGAAGAAGGGCACTCTCTATCTTTTGCAGCAACACGCGTGCCGCTCGTAGCTTGATGGCGGCCGCGGACCACTGGACCTCTATCTCGTCGGCCGTAACAGCACTGAGCGCATCGAACAGTTGTCCGTCACTACTCCAGCCACGGAGCAGCTGCTCTAGGCCGCGCCGTGGAAGGGTCAGAGCAGCTAGCTCAGGACGTGTCGCTGGGAGCTCACCCATGTCCACTGCCCCTGTGGTAGCGCGTTTTCGTCGTTGACGATCCGTTCGCCGAGAGCATCGAAGACGCGGTCGTCGAAGCCAGCCAAATACCGGCCGATGCCCGTAACGTACGCTTCGGCGAGGAGCTCCGCGAGGAGCGGCGTTTCGTCAGCATTCGGGCCCTCTCCCTCAAAGTCGGCTGGTGCCGTGGGTGCCGTGGCCCCATCCGTTACCTTCGGCCGCCCGCTCAGCAGATACTTGGCCATTCTGAGGAAAACGGCCGGTCCAAGCGCAGTGCTGTCATCCGCCAGATGTGCTGAGTACAAGCCCGCGATGGCGATAACCGCGTCCCCGCCGAGATCAGGAAATGACTTCTCCAGCAGCTGAGTGAACTGTCCTGGTTGAATGGCGGGAACCGGAATAACGACGAAGCGACGGGAGAGCGCCTGACCAAACCGGAAAACCCGCTGTGCGTCTTGCGGGTTGTAGGTCCCGAGCAGGCGAAAGTCCGTGCCCGCGAGATAGCGACGAACGTGGCCGTTGTCATCTACCTTTGACCGGCGCTCGTTACCCCACCCGACATGCTGGGGACTGCCATTGTGAGCCGCCGAGCGCCCGACCTCGACTTCCTGATCGGAAAGCCACGTCAGCAACGGCCCCATGATCTTATCCATATCGCCACGATTGGCCTCATCGAGGATAAGCCACCGCTCGTCCTCGATTGCATTTAGAAGCGCGCCCGTCGACCAAGCGAGTACGCCGTTGGAATCGGGGCTCAGGCCGCCGATGAGGTCGTACGCCGTCCAGCTCTCGTCCGGCGTGCGCCAGAGTGGGTTCGGATCGAAGCCAGCCTCGAAGCCGTAGCGTTCTGGTTCGGCAGCGATCTCACTCAATACCCACTTGAGGAGTGTTCCCTTGCCAGTGCCAGGCGGGCCGACCAGGAGGATCGAAGGCGTCGTCTTGAGTGCGAGGCGCAGCATGCGCTCGACTCGCCTATCTACGCTGATCGAGACGGGGGCGGCCGGCGAAGCCGCCTGCTCTCCGGGAAGCGGCGTCTGCACCTCGGGGGCCCGCACGACCACGGCTTCTGGGGGGCGAAGTGCCTCAGGGATCGTGGTTTCGTCCCACTCAGTTTCGCCGAGCAGCGGAACGTCAAGGGACGTGGGCGAGGTGATGTCTTCCAGCTCACTCGTAGTCAATCCCAGTTTCTGCAGCAACTCCGCCCGTGCCGTCGACCAATCTGCCTCCGGGGAGAAGTCATAGTTTCGCAGCACAAGCACAGCCAGGGACTGCCAAGAAGGACGGTGAGGCGGTAAGGCCCTGGCCAGGACCGAGGAAGCAGCTGGGAGCAGACCGTGCCGTATGTGGTTATTCACGAGAAGCGAAGACGAAAGCTTGACCCCACGGGTGTTGTTGTTCCACACCGTCTTCCGCCCGGAGTCCTTGAGTACCAACCAGTCGTAACGACATGGGCGGAGCCGACCGAGTTCGCGGTTCGGGAAGACCCCAAAGAGGTCATCTACGGCCTCTGCAACGGCCTGCCAAGGGTCCTGGTCGGGGCGATTGGCGGCGAGCCACTTCATCGTGAGGAACACGTCGTACGCAGACGCGACCTTCGTCTGGTAGTTGAGTCCCTGGAAGTCGGCGAGCGCCGCGTTCATCGCCTCAGCGCTGAGTCGCATCCAGCAGGATCCTCTCGGCAGCGGGTTAGATGGTCAGCCAGCATGCTGCCAGATGCCAGTCGATGTCATTGCCCGGGCTGGCCGTCGCCGTCGCCCTCGCTGAGGTGGGCTCGATCCGGGGGGGCCGAACCCCCTAACGAACTCTCTTGGATACGTCAAGCCCGCGAGCCGCTGACGGGCCGTCGGGGGTAGGCTTTAGAGTTCGGTGCATGAGCACCGGAGGCCCCCCTCAGACCCCGCAGCAACGCAGGCGCGTGGCGCAGCCGGCGACCCCTGAGCTGCCGAACATCTACCCGCGTACCGCCATCGCGAAGTTGGATCGCGGCGCTTACCAGGGGCGGCCGGAGACCTTCCCCGTCGAGGAGGTCGCGCCCGTCGTGGGGATGGCCGAGTCGTTCATCCGACGGATCTTCGGCAACAAGCGGAAGCTCACCGTGGACCAGGTCCTCGAGCTCCTCGACCAGGACGCGTTTTCTGAGACCTTCGTTCCTCGTAGCCGCGTCCTGGACTACCTGCTGTCTGAGCTCGACGCGAGCGTGCGCTCGGCTGAGTTCGCCAAGGATGAGAAGTGGAAGCTGATCCACGGCGACTTCCTCCAGGTCGTTGGCACCCTACCCAAGGGAAGCGTCCAATGCGTCGTCACCTCGACCCCGTACTGGGGCATGCGCATCTACAAGGATGCCCGCCTCGTGCGCTGGGCGGATGGCGAAGAGTGCGCCTTTGGGCACGAGCAGACGCCGGAAGGCTTCATCCGGCATACGGTCGAGATCCTGCATAGGTTGCGCCCAGTCCTGACGGAGTCAGCGTCAGTGTGGTGGAACCTGATGGACACCTACATGACGCGGACCCAGATCCGTGGCAACGCCTACGAAGCCCTCCAGGCCATGGACGGTCGCAACCGGATGAAGTGGGGGGACCACGATCATCACCGGTACAGCGCTGGGCATTCCTACATCAAGGATGGCGAGCAATGCGGTATCCCGGCTCTGGTAGCAGAGCGAGCTAGCCGCATCGGCTACTACACCAAGAGCATCATCACTTGGGCGAAGATCAACAGTCTGCCTGAGCCCCAAAATTCCCGGGTGAGCCGCAACCTCGAGTACGTGCTGCACCTTTCGACCCGGCGCGCGCCGACCTTCGACAAGGGCGCATACCGCAGGCTTGGCGCCAACCTCGGCGGCCGCAACACCCTCTACGAGGGCGACAAGCTTTCGGACGTTTGGGTGATTCCCGTTTCGTCCGGTGGTGACGGCCACGGGGCGCAGTTTCCCGTCGCTTTGCCGGGACGTTGTATCTCGATCTCGACTAATGCAAACGACGTCGTTCTTGATCCCTTCGTCGGGTCAGGCAACACTGCCGTAGCTGCGCTAACCCTCGGTCGACGCGTAATTGGCGTAGACGTCTCCCAGCAATACCTTGATGTAGCCGAAGCGAAAATTCACGAGTTAGAGCAGCGCCTCCCGATTGATTTCTCGGTCACGGCTCCACAGCCGGGGTCGCAGGCTGATCGGAAGAGTGCCTAAACAAGAGCGCACCTGTTGGATTTCGAACGCCCCACATTCGGACGGAACGTTGCAGGCCCCGGACCGCTCGCGAGCACTGGAGCAGATGCAGCAGTAGAGCAGCTGGCCGGACTACCTGGGCGCGCGACGGACTGGACCCGACCGATGACGATCGGGCCAGACCGAACGGAGCGCCATAGCCTACGGACGAGCTGGCTCCCGGATGATTGCAGCCAAAGGCGGATGGCCCAGGCGGCGAAGGGCCGTCTCCAGCCAAGAAGCTTCCTCGCTGTACCAGAGGCCAGGTTCGAGCCCGGTTCCGGCAGGGAGCGCGAGGTAAGTGTGCGGGGTGGGCATCACGAAGGTGAGGCGCTGCCGTCGCCCCGGAAGTATCCGACGAAGTGCTGCGGGGCCGTGCGCGAGTTGCTGCCGACTGGCTCCGGTCTGAGGCGGTTGGCCTAGCAGTCTTCCCACGTCTTGCCAGGCGGTCTCGCCAGCGGCACCGCTTGCGGCGTATTGGAGCCCTCCCGAGAGGATGACGCCGCGGACGTGGGGCGCGTCGGCCAGGGCGACTCCGATGTTCAGCGATAGTTCGTATAGACGCTGAGCAAGCGGGCGAGCGCTCCAGTCAGTAAGGCGGAAGAGGGTTCCTACATCATCAATGCGCAGCCAGGCAGGCGGACCTCCCGAGGTTTGCTTAACTTTGCTGGCTAGCCGAGCCGCCACGCGTAACCACGCGTCGTTCGTCAAGGCGGGGCCGGTCAGGATTGGTCCGGAGGGACGCTCGCCCTTTGCGAAGACCTGCACAGAGCATTCGCCGGCCCGCACGGTGCGCTGCTTTCCATCCTCGCCAGTAGCGAGAGCTGCGGCGGCGATGTTCAGGACCCACTGTTCGGTCTCTGCCTCACCCAGCACCTCGTCAAGCTGGGCGACGGTCTCGATCTCGTGCCGTAGCTCCAACACCTGGAGAGCCCGATGTAGGCGGTCCGTCCAACCTTCGATTGACCGAAAGTCACGGTCGAAGCCGATGACCGTGGTCTCGATCAAGTAGTTCAGGCCGTTTCGGCTCAGCCACAGATCAGGCTTCCGGCCGGAGGGGAGCTGCTGCTCGTAACTCACCTTCCAGCCATCCGTGACGGCGAACGCTGCGACCTCGAGCCCGAGCAGCAGATGCTGAAACTCGCGGAGGGCGGCATCCGCCCTGGATCGGATCTCACCCGCTTGGGCGAGCAGGGCTTCGGCGCCCTCCTGGTGTTTGACCAGAGCGACTCGCGCCGCGAACTCCAGCACTCGCACGACCGCACGCGGATTGGCCAGGGGGTACCAATCCAGATGCAGCAGTGGGATGGTCTGGTTCCTGGCCGCGTTATCGGCCAACCATGACTCACCGAAGAGGCCTCGCAGCACGCCAACAGCCCACGACAGCACGGGTTGGCCGAGAGCGGTTACCGCCGCCTTCTCGATAGGCCCGGCCCACTCCTCCCAGGTGAAGTTGCGCAATGTCCGTCCCAGAGGCTCGTTGACGCTGGCGATGCTCGGCCATAGTAGGACGTCGCTGTGCAACCTGCGTTCCAACAAGCTGATGGCGCTGACCCTTGGCGCAGAGGCAGCAAGGAGGCATCGAAACCGCCGGCAGTCACTGACAATGTCCGGCGCCGGTCAGCATGACGGCCACGCCCAGCAGCATCGCACGGGTGACAAGTGACGGTGCCAGGTGCCCGCGTTCGGGACGAAGAGGTCGTTGGCTTTGCAGCCATCCGTACAGCCAAGCCAGCCGACGGGACCAGTCTGAGATCCGCGGAGGTTGACAGGCGAGCAGGTCAGCGGCAGCCACCGACGCTGGCCGACAACGTCTTGATCTTTGCAAGGCAGGGCCTGGGGTTGCTCTAGCCGGTGGTAGAAGTGTCCCGCCACTTCTCAGGCTCTCCTTCATCGGTCTTGCGCCATCGCTGGCCAGTAAAATCGACGAACACGGCTGTTGCAGGGGCCGTTCCTCCCTCTGGGGACCACTCGTCGTCGCCGAGTTCTACTGGCGGTGAGTACCGACGCCGGGACTCCTGGCCCATACCACGTGGGATGGCCTCGATGGGTGGTAGTGAGAGACGCTGCCCCGGTACGTCTACATACAGCTGCACCTGTCGAATCGGACCCGCGCTGTCGTTGTGTACGTGGACAGTTACGTCACGTACGAGGCCGTTGACGACCGTGAAGCGTGCAGCGCTAACGGTCACGGAACGGGCCAGAGCCAGCGCTGCCTCAGCTCGTTCTGCGGCGAGTTCAGCCCGTGCTTCACGGGTTTGCTGTCGCTCGTGAAGCAGAAGCCATGTCGCGGCCAGGGCAGCCACCAACCCGGTGAAGACGCCCATGACGCTTCCCCATGCCTGCATCCAGTCTGTGACCTTCGGCTGCTCTTCTCCAACAGGGGCACGGTAAGTCACCGAGATGAAGGCCATGCCTAGGGTCGAGGCGGTGAGAATGCATACCCCGCTCCCGATGAGAAGCAGGAGGGATCGCCGATCAAATCTCATCGGTGCATCTTTCTGGTCAGGGGGACGTCTAGCGCTATCAGTTGGACGGCAGCTGGGATGGATGCCGTCGAAACATCACGTTCGGGACGAGAAGGTCAAGCTCCGTCGGCGAGACGACGGAGGGGAGATCACCACAAAGCCCTAGCCCTTGACGTCCTGCCCGCTTCTGCGCCGGCCGGCCGTCGGCCACCAGGAGGGTATCCACCACCGACGACGGCCGCCGCTATCCGAAGGGTCAACCAAGTCCGCGCGAATCGCGGCGTTCAGCACCCCCACGGCCTCCACCGCGGCCACCCACTCCCCCTGTTCCGGTAGGACGACATCCCACTCGTGCTGCGGGTAGCCCTGCTCCTGCAACTCATACGCCAACACGGCAAACGCGGCGATCATCTCCTCGCATGCGGCGCTGGTACGCGGTGGGGCAAGCAGGTCCACACGCACCTCCACCGGTACAGCCGGCTGGTACTGGATGTCCTTCCGCTGCCCGCGCACAGCGCCGTACTCCTTCGTGAGGTCTTCAAGCCAGCGCCGACGGTCGCGGCACTCGGCCAGCAGGTCCACGTACAAGGCGATCCGCTGCTCGTGCAGCAGCGACGCCCGCTGCACCTTCGCGCTGTGCCTCGCCTGCCATCGGCTCCCCAGATATGTGCCCAGCAGCGCCACCACGCCCCCGACGAGCACCGGCCACATGTCATCCACTTGCACAGAGTGCCAGCCGATCGCAATACACGAAGGTGACAGCAAACCGCGCACCCAGGAGGGCCGGACCAGCAGTACAGCAGCGAAGTACAGCAACCGACTGAGCCGCAAAAGCTGCCACACGACGACCAGGAGCTAGTCGACATCGCGGGAGACCGTAAGAGGTCGCACTGCCCGGAGCTACGGATCAGAAGGTTAGGGGTTCGAGTCCCTTCGGGCGCACAGCAGGTCAAGGGCCGGTTTCCCATCACGGGACACCGGCCCTTGATCTTTCTGACCCCCACGGCTGACCCCTACGCCTACGCGTCGAACAGGAAGCCGAGCCGGTCCACAGCGTCCTGCTGTACACGCCGCGTGGCCTCCACGTAGATCGACTTGGTGACGGTCGGGGAGCTGTGCCCGAGCACGTCCTGAATCCGTTCGAGCGGCACGCCCTGGTCGTAAAGCAGCGTCGCGCACGAATGGCGCAGGTCATGCGCACGAAATGCGCCGGACTCCCGCCTGCTCGCACAACTGGTCGAAGTGCCGATTGATGTTGCGAGGCTCGATCGGAGTGCCGATCTTCGTGGTGAACAGCAATCCATGCTCCTGCCAGCGGTCCCCGGCCGCCTCCCGCTCCGTCCGTTGCAGCGCCCGATGACCGCGCAGCACGTCGACCAGACTGAGCGGCAGAACCACGGCCCGCTCCGAGCCGTCCGTCTTCACCGGCCCGAACCGGAGCTCACCGCCGGTGCGTTGCAGCGACTGCCGAACGCGGAGCACGTTGTCGACCATGTCCACGTCGACCCATCGCAGCGCCAGCGCCTCACCGCGGCGAAGCCCAAGGGCCAAGGCGACCGAGTAGAGCGCGTACCACCGGTCATCCCGCGCCGCCTTCAAGAACCGCTTGGCCTCGTCAGCCGTCCACGGCGTGAACTTCGGCCGGTACCGGTGCGAGATCCGCAGGGCCTTCGCTCCCTCAGACAAGCTTTTCGTGAAGGAATCGCGCTCAGCGCTTCGTCTCGTACCTGGTCAGGATCACGCCGCCGGGAAACGTCCGCGTCTCCACCAGGTTCAGGTTCACCCAGCCGTCCAGCGCACTGAAGAACGGTGTGCCGCCGCCCACGAGGGCCGGATGGGTGACGATCTCGTACTCGTCGATCAGCCCGGCCCGCATGACCGCCCCGGCGAGCGTTGCGCCACCGACCCTCATCGGCCCGCCGTCCTCGGCCTTGAGCCGGGTGATCTCGGCGATCGCGTCGCCGGTGACCAGGCGAGTGTTCCAGTCGACCTTGTCGATCGTTGAGGAGAACACCACCTTCGGCGTGTCCCGCCAGTTCCGCGCGAACTCGATCTGCGCCGGGGTGGCGCCCGGCTGCTGGTCGCCGGTCGGCCAGTAGGCGCTCATGGTCTCCCACAGTTGGCGCCCATACAGAAACAGGCTGATCACCCGCTCCTGATCGAGCCACCACTGGAACAGCTCATCGCTCGGCCCGCTCCAGCCGAGGTCGTCGCCGGGCGCGGAAATGTAGCCGTCCAGGGTCAGGTTCATGCCGTAGATCAGTTTCCGCATAGCGCCATGCCTTCCGTCAGTCGGTCTCGGAAGACTAGACCAGTCGAGCGGAGGAAACTGATCGGTGCGCAATCTGTTCATACGGACCGGCTCCTGACCCTCGCTCAAGACTTCCAAGCCGCTCGTCCCGTACACCTTGGTTCGTGCCATTAGGGCGGGTAAACCACGGTCACCCGCGGGCATTGGTCGAGGCATTTACACGCGGCGAAGATGCCTTCATGATGGCTTCGCTCGATTTCCCAAGCTGCCAGTTTCTGACCCCAGCCTGACCCCAGCACGACGCCCACAGCCGCCACCGGATGAACGCCGGCCACGAGCCAGCGGGCAGGCGAGGCGGGTAGCAGCGGATGCGGAACGCTCCTACGGATCAGAAGGTTAGGGGCTCGAGTCCCTTCGGGCGCACCGAGCAGGAAGAAGCCCTCGACCAGCCGAACGGCAGGGTTGACGGCTTCTTCGTGTCCGCCAGGCTTCGAGTGGGCGTGGGAGCCAGGCTGGGAGCCACCGGGTGCCTCACTGCCCGAACAGCGCACGGGACATGGCCGCCGCAGCAGGTTCTGGCAGACACTCGGGTATCTGCCCATGCCCGACGTGCTGTGTACCAAGCCCATGGGCGATACGTCGAGACAGCCGCTCGGGTAGCCACACGTCTCTCCGGACCAGGGACAGCGGAAGTGGTCCGGCCGTCCGGCCGGACCCCTCTCCATCGACAGCCCAGAAGACGGTCTAGGAACGGATTCCCTGAGTGGTGACGAAGTAGGGGTCGACGCTCACCTGGATCTGCAGATCGACCTGGAACCGCCGTTCCCAGGCGACGGCAGCGCGTCCCGTAGGGGTCACCGCGACTGTCGGATCGACACCGATCCCCACGATCACCTCCGTGGTGCCGAAGGTGCCCGACCGGGTCACGCGACGTGCCTCCACGCTGCCGACCGAGTTGTTGAGGCCCTTCCCCTGCCAGACCACGATGCCGTCACCGTCGTCGTCGACGCGCACCGAGTGCAGACGGCCCCAGGTCGACAGCAGCACCGGCTGCCCCACCGTTTGCGCCGGACTGATGGCCACGGAGTACAGGTGCCCGGTGGAGAACAGGTCCCAGGTCAGCAGCATGTCGCCGTCGAGGTCGCCGGCGACCGAGTGGTTCACCACGTCCGTGTGCAGTGCGGGGGTGAGCCGACGGACGTTGCCGACGGTCCCGTCGCGGGCCACCCAGCGACCCCAGACCGACGTGCTCTGACCCTGGTCGCTCCAGTGGCGCCAGGTCACGAGTGCGTCGCCGTCCCGGTCCACCGTCACCTTGGCCGTGAAGTGACGGTCGATCGGCGAGAGGGGCGCGGACACGGTCTTGAGCTCACTGATGGTCCCGTCAGCGCTGAGGGTGCGGGCCTGCACGACGTTGTCGTTGGCCCAGGCGAGGACGGCGTCGCCTTCGCGGTCGTACGCCACCGCCGGCGTTTCCGCATCTGCCGGAGTCGACGCCAGCACGACGGCGGGCGACAGCGACCCGCTGCTGCTGTACCGACGCATCATCGGAAGGACCCTGCCGTCGTCGTGCCACTCGGCCCAGGTCACCACGGCGTCGCCGTCGGAGTCGATGGCCACGTTGGTGCCGTGGGCCTGCACCCCGCCCGCCGAGACCGTGATGAGCGGTCCGAGGGTGCCACTCTTGGCGATTCTCCGCGCATAGATGCTGTTGTCGACGCCGTTGTACGCGCGCCACGCCACGATCGCGTCGCCGTCGTCATCGACCGCGACCTGTGGGCTGTGCGGGGCCTGGCCGGCCGGGGACAGGGTGGTCGTGGTGCCCCATCGGCCGTTGTAGCTGCGGGATTTGAACTCGACGTACCGCGGGTGCGGATAGGTGTGGGATTCACGCACCCAGACGAAGAGCGCGTCGCCCTGCCGGTCGTAGGTCTGTTGCTGATCGTAGGAGTCGTACCCCGCCGGTGATATGGAAAGGGGTTGGCTGAATGCGGCCGAGGCGGGGGCCGGTACCGAGACGACGCCGGCGAGTGAGAGCGCGAGCGCGATGATCGCGACGGACCGTCGCGTCCTTGGGCGGGCCATCGTTGAGGGCCTCCGAACGTTCCGAGGTTACGCGGTGACTTCCGGTTGTCTGATTGGTCGATGCCGACCATGAATCGCGCGGGTCAATTCCCCGCCGCCGCCGGCGCGACCCGTCGGAGCATAGTGGATGCTGCGGAGAAGTGTTGTCCCTACGTTATTGCGGAGCGGATACCGGGCACCTCGAGCGCCAACAACCACCAATTCCTGCCGTCACCTCTGCCGCCGAAAGCCCAGTGCCGATGACATTCGGCAAACCGGCATCACCCACCCGGAGCCGGCCCGGGTCAGGCCACGCTGGTCCGTACGCCGGGGACCTGTTGGCGCCCCTGCTTGGCCGTGTACATCGCGGCGTCCGCCCGCTGGATCAACTGCTCACCGTTCTCGGCGCGGTCGTTGCAGACCATGCCGATGCTCGCTCCGATCACGACCGGTTCACCGTCGACCGCGAACGGCTCGCGGAAGGCCGTCTCGATGCGCAGGCACAGCTCCGTCGCGTCGTAGCGCTCCATGTCGACACAGAGGACGACGAACTCGTCGCCGCCGAATCGGCTCACCGTGTCGCCCGGGCGCAGGCAACGGCCCAGCCGCTCGGCCACCTGGATCAGTAGTTGATCGCCGCCGGTGTGGCCGTACCGGTCGTTCACGGCCTTGAACCCGTCCAGATCACAGAAGAGCACGACCACCGGGTGACCGACCGCGAGCGCGGCGTCCAACCGGTTGGCGAACTCGTGACGGTTCGGCAGGTTGGTGACGGGGTCGAAGCTCGCCTGGTACCGGAGGACCCGCATCCGCTCCGACCACACGCCCCAGATCCGGAGCATGACCAGCGGGGTCACCGCGGCCGTACTGACGGCCAGCAGGGCCGTGTCGACGTCCCGGCCGGACAGCTCACTGGCAGCGCCCACGGCGGGCATGGCGCACAGCGCGAGCCCGAGGAAGACCAGCCGCCCCTTGCTCAGGTCGTCCTTCGGCGCCGGACCGGGCTGGAGCAGGCGTACCACCGACCGGGCGAGGCCGCACAACCCCACCGCCGTGTAGCCGGCGAGGTAGATCATGTCGGTGTACGCGGGTCGCGAACCGGATCCCGGTACGACCACCAGCGCGACGGTGATCACCCCGGCCAGCGAGAAGCCCATCGCCGCGACCAGGAACCACAGCGCAGAAATGAACTCCCTGGCCGTGAGCAGCAGCCGGGTCAGGCAACCGAAGATGCCGGTCAGCATGAAGACCGTCACGCACGTCGCGATCTGCGACACCTGCGCGGCGGCGACCTCCCGCAGCTGCGGCAGGAGCAGGAAACTCCAGATCACACCGCCGACCGCCATCGCCACGATGGTGCTGTCGATCAACCCGCCGACGTCGTCACGACCGCGCCGCGCGACGATCGTGATCGCGCCGGAGAACATGAAGACCTGGGCCAGCGCCGCGAAGATTCCCGCGATCGTGCCGTCGCCGCTCGGCAGCCCCATCGCGAAGACGTACCAGTACCAGGCCACGTTGCCGGCGTTGAAGCTGACCAGCGCGGCGAGTAGGAACCAGATGGGCTTGCGGCTGTCGGCGGGTGTCCGGTTCAGCCCGACCACGACGGCGGGGACCGTAGCGAACGACAGGACGAGGTAGTCGACCATCCGCTGTGCGTCGGACAGGTACGGATAGACCGCGATGCCGGTCAGGCAGAGCGTCAGGTAGGCGAGGCTCAGGCCGAGACCGCCCGGCACCGAGTGCAGGCCGCGATACCGGCCCATCGGGCGCGCTTCCCAGTCGACTCCGTCGAACACGCTCACGGCCAACACGGTAAGGCGGTGATCGACAGCCGCCAACCACCGGTATCGCTACATCGACGCGAGCCCACCCCTCGCCACATGAACCGTCCACCTCCACCGTCCCGGCCAGCGGGATTGACGGATGGCGGCCCCGCATCCGGCGGGATACGGTGCGCGGGACGGACGGTGCGAGCGGATCGCCGTCGATGCGCCGGCCGCTCCCGGCCCGTACGGTGAGGACGAGGTGACGGGTTCCACCGATGACAGCCGCCCCGGGTGGGACGCGCTGCCCGACCGGGACGACGCCCTGAACCCCGCGGGCCTGTGTCCGCGCTGTGACCGGTCGACGACCGACTACGTCTGCCTGCACTGCGCCGCCGAGCACGACTTCCGGGGTGCCTCGCTGGTCCGCCGGTTCGTCGACGTTGCCGACCGGTACTCCGAGGAACCGGCGCCGTCCCCCGCTCCCGAGCCGTACGACGAGCCGACGCCGGTCGTGCACCCGCCCGCTTCGGCGCTGACCTGGCCGCGGGCGACGGAGGCCGGGCCGACCCCGGCCCAGGCAGGCGGTGCGCGGCGAGGGGCACCGGCTGTCCGTACCTGTCACCCGCTCGATCCCACCGGACGGGGACCACGGGGCATGCTCGCGGCCGTGGCGATCGCCGTCGGGGCGATCCTGCTCGCCACGGTGGTCGGGATCGTGGGCGCCGTGGTGACCGGCCCGGGCCAAGGGGCAAGCCCGGGCGTGAAGGCGACTCCGAGCCGTTAGGCCCGGCCCGGGGTCGACCCACGGGAAATCGACCTGCGACGGTGCGCCCGGCCGGGGCAGAATCGCGGCGCATGAGAGACAGACCGGCCGGGACGCCGGCGGGCCGTACGGCGAATCCGCCCGCAAGCTGCTGTCCGCCCACGCCGGGCACGTCGAAGGGTTGCTCACCGAGTTCGACCGGCGCGTCGAGCGGGTACGCGCCACCGCGGCGGACTGGGTGCTCACGCACGGCGAACTCCATCCCGGCAACGTCATGCGGACACCCGACGGACTGCGGCTCATCGACTGGGACACCGTGCGGATCGCCCCGGCCGAACGGGATCTGTGGATGCTCACCGGCGCCCTCGCCCGGATGGTGGGCGAGGACCCGGTCGGCGACGACGAGGAGATCCTCGCGCGCTACGCGCGGGCAACCGGCCCGAACCTCACGCCGGCTGTTCTCGACCTCTACCCACTGTGGTGGAAGCTCGCCGACATCGCCGTCTACGTCGGCGAGTTGCGCCGACCGCACGGCACCGGCGAGGACATCACCGCGTCCCTGACGTACCTGACCGGGCATCTCGAATCGAGGCCGGCGTTCCGACGACGACGACGCGCGCGCCCGCCTGCCAGCACCGCGTGGGGCAGGTAGCGCTGATGCCCACGGCGGGCAAGCCGTCGAGCCGTCGCTGGCAGGATGGGGCGCCATGCAGCGCTTTCGATCCTCAGACGGCACGGAACTGGCCTACCGGCGCGTCGGTTCCGGTCCACCGCTGGTCTGCGTCCCCGGCGGGCCGGGCCAGGTGGTCGAATACCTGGCCGAGCTGGGGGGCTTGAGCGCGACCAGGACGTTGGTCCTGCTCGACAACCGGGGGACGGGCGCGTCGGAGGTTCCGGCCGATCCGGCGAGCTACCGCGTCGACCGGCTGGTGGACGACGTCGAGGCGCTGCGCCGCCACCTGGCACTCGACCGGATGGACCTGCTCGGGCACTCCGCCAGCGGCGGCATCTGCCTGCTCTACGCGGACCGGCACCCGCGGCGGCTGGACCACCTCGTCCTGGTGGCGCCGTCACTGCGGGTGGTGGACATCCAGTCGGACCTCGCCGTGGCCGACGTCCTCGCGAAGCGGGCGCACGAACCCTGGTACGCCGAGGCGGTGGCCGCGCTGCACGCCGACGCCAGCACCGAAGAGGAGCAGCAGCGCTACCGCTGGCTCGCCGCCCCCTTGCTGTACGGCCGGTGGGACGCGGCGGCCCGGGCGCAGGCGTCCGCCGAGCCGGCCCAGTTCTCCGCGCCCGCCACCGACGGCTTCTACGCCGGCTTCACCCCGGACCCGGCGCTGCCCGCCCGGCTGGCCACCCTGCCGGCGCCGACCCTGCTGGTGGCCGGCGAGTACGACATCTGGCCGACGGTCACGGCGGTGCGGGAGCTGGCCCGCCTGTTCGCCCGCGCCGAGGTGCTGGTGCAGCCGAGGGCGGGGCACTTTCCCTGGGTCGACGACCCGACCGCCTTCGCCTCTTCGGTGGAGGGCTTCCTGTCGGCCGACCGATGAGCGGGTGAACCGCCGGCCGGTCCGCGTGCCACGGACCGGCCGGCGCGCCGCAGGGGATCAGCTCACCGGCGCGATTTCCCGGCTGATCTGCATCGTCATGTCGATGACCTGCCACAGCACCTCCGGCGCCGGCGCGCCGTCCTCGGTGGACACCGTCTTCGTGACTCCGTTGCGGTAGGTCACGGTGACGGTGTAGTGGAACCGGTCGGCGCCCGGACCCGCCGGGTACGCCGGCGAGAGGCGGCGGAATTCGCGGGTGCTGGCCGTGGCCAGCAGATCAGCGGTGTAGATGTGCACCGTGCCGGCGGAAACCGGGTACTGCTCGTTGACCCCGGCGAATCCGCCGGTGCGGGCGACGGTCACCTGGTAGGCGTCGTTCCAGGCGGCCCGGGCCGGCGCGGCGGCCGCGAGCGTGCCGGCTCCGGCCCCGGTGAGCAGCGCGAACGCCGTGATGATCCGGCCGATGGCGCGCAGCATGGCAGACATGGCTGAACCCCTTTCCTCGTGGGAATGGTGGAACGCGGCGGATCCGGGAATCAGCGGTCGCGATGCCCGTAACGGGCCGCCGGTTGTTGTCGGCCGGCTCGTTCGCCCGTTCCTTGTCGCGACATTTCTAGCACCGGCGCGACAACCGATCCATGGGCCGTAAGTCCCAAGCGGACAGTGCGACCGGTGCAATTTGTTGCGATTGTGTCAGCCTATTTAAAGAATTCATTTCCCGGCTTTTTCCGCCGGTTAGGCTGCCCGCCCGGTCACCGCCCCGACGGGTGGACCGAGAGCCAGTCCGGGTGCCGCTCCCGCAGCTCGTCCCGGCCCTCCCGGGTGGGCAGCAGCACGTCCGCCCCGCCGTCGTACGGCGCGTAGAGCCAGCTCAGGTCCGGCGGCGCGATGATCACGTGGTCGACCTCGTCGTCGGCGACCCGGCGCAGCAGGTCGTCGAGGCGTCCCGGCCGCCAGTCGACCCGGCTGGCGTACGCGTGGCCGAAGCAGAGTTCGGGCTCCAGATCCGGCCAGGAGAAGACCGACCAGCACTCCGCCTCGGGCAGCAGCTCGGCCAGGACCGGCTGCCGGCGGCCGGGTGTCGGGGTGCCCAGCACCTCAACGGTGATCACCACCAGGTCGGTGGCGCCCAGCTCGGCCAGCACCGTGTCGTGCCGGTGCAGGATGGTCGCGTACTCCTCGGCGGTGTCGGCGTACCGCTTCGAGCCGGGCAGCGAGTGGAAGCGGACCCAACGCTCCGGCTCCACCGGCAGGGAACGGAAGATCGGCGGGAGCTGGGGCCAGCGCGCCTCCCAGGCGGCCCGCAGCTCCCCGCCGCCGTCCTGCGGCCAGCAGCGGACCTCGCCCTTCGGCACGTCCTGCCGCCCGGACGCCGCCACCTCGCGCAGCGTCCGCACGTACGGGTCGTCGGTCGGCTCGTCCGGGTCGGCGTCGAAGACCACCACCAGGTCCTCGCCGTCGTCACCCCACGACCAGCCGTACACCTCGCGCCAGACCGCCAGGTTGGGGTGCGGCACGTCGGTGCACGCCTCGGCCGGCGCCAGCAGGGCGATCGCCCGGCCGAGCTGCTCCTGGGTCACCCGGACCGAGCCCGTGCCGCCGTGCCAGCCGACGACGGTGGCCAGCACGGCGGCGGGCAGCACGTTCCCGGCGCCGTTGACCCGCAGGAAGCAGATGTCCTCCGGGGAGCGCGGATACGCCAGGTCCACCGACGGGAAGCCGATGCCGTGCAGCACCGGCCGTCGCCAGCGCAGCTCACCTTCGAACCGGTCCCGCGCCGCGCCGATCTCCGCCAGCGTCGCCCATCGCTGCGTCACGGCCGGATCATGGGCCGTGACCACGCGCCCGCCGTGCTGCGTCACATCCGTTCGACGGTCCGGATGCCGAGCAGGTGCAGCCCCTGCCGCAGTGTCCGGGCGGTGAGGTCGGCGAGCACCAGCCGGCTCTCCCGCAGCTCGCCGGAGGCGCGCAGCACCGGGCAGCGCTCGTAGAAGGCGCTGAACGTGCTGGCCAGCCGGTGCAGGTAGCCGGCCAGGTGGTGGAACTCCAGACTCCGCTCCACCTCGGCGACCACCCCGGCGAAGCCGAGCAGCTCGAACGCCAGCGCCCGCTCCGCCGGTTCGGTGAGCAGGACCGCCGCGTCCGGCCGCGCGTCCGTCCCGGCCCGCCGGAAGACCGACCGGATCCGCGAGTACGCGTACTGGAGGTAGGGCGCGGTGTTGCCGTCCAGGGAGAGCATCCGCTCCCAGTCCAGCACGTAGTCCCGGGCCCGGTCGGTGGCCAGGTCGGCGTACTTGATCGCGCCGACGCCGACGGCCCGGCCGATCTCGGCGGCGGCCTCGGCGTCCAGCTCGGGGTTCTTGGCCCGGGCCAGCTCGGTGGCCCGGGCGACCGCCTCCTCCAGCAGCCCGACCAGCTTCACCGAGCCGCCGGCCCGGCTGCGCAGCATCCGCCCGTCGGAGCCGAGGATCGAGCCGAAGCCGAGGTGCACGGCCCGGGTCGGCGGGCGCAGCCACCCGGCGGCCTCGGCGACGGCGAAGACCATCGCGAAGTGCTGCCGTTGCGGCAGGCCGACGACGTAGAGCAGCCGGGTCGCGCCGAGGTCGTCGGTCCGGTGCCGCAGCGCCGCCAGGTCGGTGGCCGGGTAGCCGTAACCGCCGTCGCCCTTGCGCACGATCAGCGGCAACGGCTCGCCGTCCCGGCCGGTGAACCCGGGCGGGAAGACGCAGTCCGCGCCGTCGCTGGGGCGCAGCAGCCCGAGCCGGTCCAGCTCGTCGACGACCCCGCCCAGCCGGTCGTTGTACGCGCTCTCGCCCCGGAAGTCGTCCCGGGTCAGCGTCACGTCGAGCAGCTCGTACACGGTCAGGAAGTACCGCTCGGACTGCTCCACCAGCAGCCGCCACAGCCGCAGCGTCCGCTCGTCGCCGCCCTGCAACGCGACCACCCGCTGCCGCGACCGCTCCCGGAACGCCTCGTCGGCGTCGAACTTCACCCGGGCCGCCTTGTAGAACGAGTCGAGGTCGCCTATCGACAGCTCCTGCGTCGCCTCGGCCTCGCCCAGGTCGACCAGGTGCTCGATCAGCATCCCGAACGGGGTGCCCCAGTCCCCCAGGTGGTTGACCCGCACCACCCGGTGCCCGAGCCAGTCGAGCAGCCGGACCGCGGCGTCGCCGATGACCGTGGAGCGCAGGTGCCCCACGTGCATCTCCTTGGCCACGTTCGGCGCCGAGTAGTCGACCACCACGGTCTCCGGCGCGGGCGCCACCGGCACGCCGAGCCGGTCGTCGCCGGCCAGCCCGGAGACCAGCGCGGCCAGCGTCCGGTCGGCCACCGTCAGGTTGAGGAAGCCCGGCCCGGAGACCTCGGCGGTCGCGCAGACGTCGTCCAGCTCCGCCTGGTCCAGCACCGCGGCGGCGATGTCGCGCGGCGGGCGTCCGAGCCGCCGGGCCAGCGCCAGCGCGGCGTCGGACTGGAAGTCCGCGCGCGGGGAGCGCCGCACCAGGGGGTCGACCGGGCCGCCGGCCACGGTCGCGAACGCCGGCGCCAGCCGGTCGGTGAGCAGCCTTTCAAGATCCATGGGTACGCCGATCTCGCTCGGATCCGCGCGGTCACGCGGATCTGGACACGGGAGAATGTGGGCGGACCGAGGACGAACGGCGATGACCGGCGGCTCGATCCGCCGGTCGCAGGGAAAAGGTCAGCGCGGGCGGGCGACGGATCGCCGGCGTCGCTCCGCACCGACCTGGACGTCACAGGACGGTCCGGTGGTGTGGGCAGGCGCGCTGGTCATGCCGGAGAGCCTAGCGGGCCGGCCGGCGACGCGTACACCGCGTTCCCCGGCCGGCCCGGTGGCCGTACCGTCGCCGTCAGGCAGTGGCGGCGGCCTTGCGGGCGCGCTCGGCCCGGCGCCGCACCTGCTGGTACGCCCCGGTCAGCCCCATCGCCCGGCGGACCTCGACCACGGTCCGGCGGACCTGCTCACGGGTCCGCTCGGTGCCGTCGACGATCAGCTGGTCGACCAGGCCGGCATCAGCCTCGATCCGGGCGCGACGCTCCCGGATCGGGTCGAGGAACCGGTTCAGCGCCGCCGCCAGGGCCTCCTTGACCTCGACGTCGCCGACCCGACCGGCCCGGTAGCGGTCCTTGAGCTCCCCCACCGCCGCGCGGTCCGGGTTGAACACGTCGTGGTACGCGAAGACCGGGTTGCCCTCGACGGTGCCCGGCACGTCGGCGCGGACCCGGTTCGGGTCGGTGTACATGGCCATCACCTTGCGGCGCACGGTCGCCGCGTCGTCGGCGATCGCGATGGCGTTTCCCCTGCTCTTGCTCATCTTTCCCTGACCGTCGGTGCCGACCAGGGTGGGCGTGTCGGAGGCGATCATCTCCGGTACCGGGAAGACCTCGCCGTACAGGTGGTTGAAGCGGCGGGCGATCTCGCGGGTCACCTCGACGTGCGCCGCGTTGTCCTTGCCGACCGGCACCACCTGCGCCTTCATGCAGAGGATGTCGGCGGCCTGGAGGACGGGATAACCCAGCAGCCCGTACGGGATTTCCGCCCGGCCGGCGTCCCGGGCCATCTCCCGCACCGACGGCACCCGTTCCAGGCGCGGCACGGTCACCAGGTTCTGGAACAGCGTGTTCAGGTCCCCGACCTCGGGGATGGCGGACTGGAGGTAGAACGTGGCCCGGGTCGGGTCGACCCCGCACGCCAGGACGTCGGTGACCATCTCCCGGGCGTTACGGGACACCTGGGCGATGTCCTCGCGGCGGTGGCGGGTGGTCAGCATGTGCAGGTCGGCGATGATGAAGTAGCTCTCGTACCGCCGGTGCAGCGCCACCCGGTTGGCGATGCTGCCGACGTAGTGACCGAGGTGCAGCCGCCCGGTGGGGCGGTCCCCGGTGAGCATCCGTGCAACGGACATGGTGATGGGCCTTTCGTGCCGAGGATTGACGGGACGCGCACGCGCGCGATCGACCCGGGGCGTGGTCGCCTGAGGGTCGGTGGGGTCGGCTCGTCAGAGCACGAACCGCCATCGCGCGCCGGCGCGGAACCGCAACCCACCGGCACGAAGCACGTCGAGGATCCGCTCCCGGCCGTCGTCGGGGCCGCTCGGAAAGGACGGCAGGAGGTCACGCGGGAGGCCGTCGACGGCCTCCGGCGCGAGGATGACCGGCCGGACCATGCGTCCACGGTAACCGCACCGACGCGGATCGTGGGGCCCGGCCGATCGGGTCAGCCCCTGCGGTAGCTCTCCTCGTAGTAGCTGCCCACCCGGCGGCGGTAGTCCGGCTCGCCGAACGCGTCCGGGTCGAAGGCCGGCGACTCCTTGACCTGCTCCCGGGTGCGGTCGACGTGCACCACCCGCTCCAGGTGGTCGACCCGGGCGATCGTGCCCACCGGCAGCAGCACCTTGCGGCCGAAGATCCACGGCCCGGTGTCCACCACCAGGTAGCGGGCGTCGGCGTCGTCGCTGGCCTCGTCGATCGCGCCGATCCGGCCGTCGGTGGCCTCCACCCGGTAGCCCACCAGGTCCACCGGGGTCCCCGGGCCGGGAGCGTCGGGCCCGTCGTGCTCGCTCCGCCGCCGGGGCTCCTCGCCCGGGTCCGCCCGGTCGTACCCGCCGGCGAGCGCCGCCGGATCGCGCCAGGTCCACGGGTTGAACGGCTGCATCTGCGGACACCTCCGATTCGTCGTCGTCCACCTCCGAAGTGCCCCGCCCGCGCGCGCGGGAAACGCTACGGCAATTCCTCGTTCACGCGAGTGCGCGCGGTGCGAAGTACGCCATATTCGGCGAGCGTCTATTTATTCCGCCGTCGAACCGCTGGTCAGCGATGCTGTGATCGTTTCCATGCACACCCGGCGGGGTGGGGCAGTGTCCACTTGGCACATTCGTCCGGCGGGTGCCGCCGACGATTCTGGTCCGGCATCCGGCAGCACCGAGAAAGGGGACGCAGATGTTTCGCACCATTCGGCGTATCGGAATCGTGACGGCCCTGGCGGTGGGTCTCGTCGGCGCCGGCGGGGCGTCGGCGCAGGCGGCGGTCAACCCGTACACCGCGCAGTCGCTCTGCGGTCTCGGCTACACCGAGATCGACCAGGACCCCATCCGCAACCAGACGACCGGGACCCGGCTCGGCACCGTGCACCTGCTCTACCACCCGGTGACCGGGTACGGCTGCACGGTGACGGTGAAGGCGGCGTACGTCGGCATGCTGACCCGTACCCAGGTCTACCTCGCCGCCCAGTACCTGCCCACCCAGACCGACGACGGAAACCGGCTGTACGCGGCCGGTCCCACCCGGGCGTACGTCCGCGGTGGTTGCATCATCTGGGGCGCGCTGATGGCCGACCCGGACGGCACCGTGCACTACCACGACCGGGCGAACCCGGCGATCGGCGGCATCGGCACCTGCTTCTGACCGCTCCGGGTCCCCGGGGTCCAGTGCTCGTCGCGGGCTCCGGGGCTGAGCGGCCGCTCCTTCGCACCGGTGGGCGGCCTACTGACCTGCCGGTACCGGTCGGCCGGGCGTCGTCCGCTGGCATACTGGCCAGCCATGGTGCTCTCCCGTGGCTGGTCCGTCTTCCTCGTCGCGGTCGGGGTGTGGAGCTGGGTGATCTGGCCCCGGTTCGCGGTCGCCATCTGGAACGACCCGCGCGCCTGGTCGACCGGCACGGTCGGCGACGGCACACCGACCAGCTTCCTCTGGGTGCACGCCCTGCTGATCGCCACGTCGCTGGCGATCGGGACCACCGTCGGCGTGCTCGGCGTACGCGGCTGGCTCGCCGCCCGCCGGCGGTCCGTCTGACCCGCCCGCCGGGACGCCGCGCTGGCACATGCCGCGCTGGAGCCGCGTCGCGTTGGTCCCTCGATCACCCGCGGTGTCATGCCTTCAGCGGCGCCCCGGAATCTTCCGTCCACCCTGTGTGTTGCTACCCCTGTCGGCGGGACCTCGACCTCCGGCGGGCCGGTGCGAAACGCCTGACCTGCGGGGATAGTTGAGGGAAGATGATGTGACGGGGGACGCTACCCCCGGATTTGACGATCAAACCCGCAGACGCGTAACTTTCTCTCTGCCAGCGCGGAACGGACGAAACAGGGCGAAAGACCTGGAGGCCGGAGCGCGGGAATGAGCTCCCGGCAACGAGGGTCGTACTCCTCGGAACCTGGGACCGGGCGGTGCCCCGAAGACGCTGCGAGGCGGATTTGGCGAGGCGGAACCGACCGGGTAAGGTTGTCGACCGGCAGGGCACCGGGCGAGCTTGCGGGAGACCGCAGCGGCCGGCCTGCCAAATCCGATGATCAAGCGCTGCGGGTGACCGCTGCGCGTGGTCGTGGGCGCCAACCCGTACGAAGCGTGATAGACCGGGACACACCGGTTGACACGGGGAAGACGGTGAGGTAACGTAGTAAAAGTGCCCGGCGCGAGAGCGGCGGTCACGACAGAGCGAAAATGCCCCGGGTCGGGGGTCCTCTTCGGGGGGTTTCCGGGCGGTGTGTGGTTGTTCTTTGAGAACTCAACAGGGTGCTTGAAAAGCCAGTGCCAATTATGATTTATACCCCGGACTGG